>NZ_CP072378.1:1358793-2038190 GCF_018128245.1 Leptotrichia sp. oral taxon 221 | reverse complement strand
TAATTTTAAAAATTAAAGTAAACAAAAAACAGAAAAAGAGTTTTCCACAATATTATTATAATATAATTTATTTATATTAGTATATATATTATTATTATAGAATGTGGAAATGTGGGAATGTAGAATTGACAAGGGTTTGCCAACTTTTTAAATGTGGAAAACTTTTGCCTAAATTGTGGAAAACTTTTTTCCACAAAGTTTCCCACATAGTTTTCCACACTAATTGTGGGAATGTGGAAAAAATGTGGATAACCTGTGGGAATATTGATAAATAGGCTCTTCAAAATGTATGTGGAAAAGTATTAAAAAATGTGGAAAACTTCTAGAACCCTTATTTATTCAGTAATTAAGAGTAAATAAAAATGTGGAAAACTTTTTGTAAGTTTATTGATTATTTATATTTTTTATGTTATATTTAATTTGGAAAGAAAATAAAAAAAGGGAGTTGTTAATATGGAAATGACAGCCTCAAAATCGTGGGAAAAAATTCAAAAAATGTTTAAAAAGAAAGTAGATGAAATGGAGTTTAACACTTTCTTTAAGAATGTTGAGGCAACGGATTTGTCTAATAATAAGTTAGTTTTAACTTGTAAATCAAATTTAGTAAGACAAAATGTGGAAAAGTATAAAGAACAATTTGAAGAGTATCTTGAACTTATGTTTGATGAAGAGATAAAGGTGGAATTTGTTGTAAAAAAAGAGATTATTCCACAAGAAGTCGTTTATCATCATAAAGTCGAAGTACCTAGAGAAAAAATTAGAACAGGCTTAAATGCTAAAAATAGATTGGATAATTTTGTTGTTGGAGAAAATAGTAAATTAGCTTTTAACGCATGTTTGGCAGTTGTGGAAAATCCTACGCCTGTGTATAATCCGTTATTTATTTATGGTGGATCAGGATTGGGGAAAACCCATTTAATGCAAGCTGTTGGAAATGCTATTTTAGAAAGAAATCCAAATAAAAGAGTGTATTATTCAACTTCTGAAGAATTTTCAAATGAGTTTTTTAAAGTGCTTCAAGAAGGGAGAATACAACATTTTAGGGATAAATTTAGAGCTTTGGATGTGTTGCTTTTAGATGATATTCAATTTTTTGAAAAAGTTTTTGGAAGAGGAGAAGGAACTGTTGAGGAAGAGTTTTTCCACACTTTTAATAAGCTTCAAGAGTTGGGAAAACAAATAATAATGATAAGTGACAGATACCCAAAAGAAATTAAAAATTTATCAAAGAGGCTGGAATCAAGGTTTTTATCAGGGTTGTCAGTTGAAATTCAGCAACCTGGATTTGAAACGAGAATGATGATTTTAAGAAATATTGCTCAAACACAAGAAATCGAAATAAGTGATAGCATACTTGAGTATATATCAGATTCTGTACATACGAATGTAAGGGAGCTAGAAGGCATTTTGACACATTTAAATGCTAGATCAAAATTATTAAATGAGAAAATAACATTAGAACAAGTTCAAGAAATGATTTCCAATAATGCAAAACGTGAAGAGTCAAAGGTTAGTGCGAAGAAAGTAATAGAAATGATATCTACAGAATATAATGTCAGTGTAGCAGATATGAAATCTAAAAAGAGACTAAGAAAAATTGTGGATACAAGGCAAATTACGATGTATTTGCTGAAAAATAATGACAAATTAGGATTAAGTCTGACCGCAATTGGTGGATTACTTGGTGGGAAAGATCATAGTACAGTGATTAGCAGCATAAGAAAAATTGAGGCAAAAGTCAATGAAGACATGGCTTTCAGAAAAGAAATAGAGACATTAAGACGAAAGATATTCAGATAGATAAAGTTATTAACAATAATGTGGAAAAGATGTGGAAAACTTTGTGGAAAAGTATGAGGGATTTAAAAGAAGTTTTCCACATTTTCTATGAAGAGAATGTGGAAAAAAAAATCATAAAAAAATGATAAAAATATCATTAATTTAAAATTAAAAATATAAGAAAACAAAATTGATTGTGGAAAACTTTAAAAAGTTATCCACAAAATGTGGAAAGTTTTCCACATTTGATATATGAACTAACAATCCTTGAAAATATGATAAATATTAATAAAAATGAAATTTAGTAAAATATAAATGTGGAAAAAATATATTTTGAATAGTTTTCCACATAGTTATCCACATAAGTTTTCCACAAAATGTGGATTGTTAAAAATAGTTAAATATATATTAATAAAAAATTTATAAAATTTAATTTTTAATGTGGGAAACTCAAGTTATCCACATTAGTTAAAAAGTTATCCACATATGAATGTGGAAAAGATGTGGAAATTAGAAGCTAGATAAATAAAGGATTTGAGGAGAATTGTGGAAAAGATGTGGAAAACTTTTAATTAGAGTTTTCCACAGTGGAAATTTTAAAAAATTAAACATTAATAAAATATATAATTGAAATAAGAGATTGGAGAGAAAAATGGATAAAAAAATAGCTGAAAACGTAGAAATAGTGGAGATTAAAACAGATTTTATAAAATTGGATCAATTGTTGAAGTGGACAAATTTGACAGGAAGTGGTTCGGAAGCAAAAATGTTTATATTGAATGGAGATGTGAAGGTTAACGGAGAAGTTGAATTGAGACGTGGAAAAAAAATCCATGAGGGAGATATTGTTGAATTTAATGGTGAAAAAATCACGGTTAAGGTGCAAAAATAGGCAGTTTTAAAAATATTGTTGAAAGAAAAAAAATTTTAACTATAAAAAGAGGAAAAAATGTATTTGAGTCAGATAAATTTTAATAATTTTCGTTGTTTGAATGACAAGAGAATTGAGCTGGATAGGTATTTTAATTTAATATACGGAAAGAATGGACAGGGGAAAACATCGTTGATTGAAGCTGTTCATTTTTTGGCTACGGGGAAAAGTTTTAGGACGAAAAAGATAAAGGAAATGTTGAAATATAATACGAATAGAATTATTGTATTTGGAAAATATATTGACAAAAACGGAGATGAAAATTCATTGGCGATTGATTTGAATGAGGACAAAAAGACGTTTTATATCAATAGAAATAAAGATAAATATATTGAATATGTGGGAAAATTAAATATAATTTCGTTTATTCCTGAGGATATTGAGATAATTATGGGAAATCCAGGGGTTCGGAGAGGATTTTTTAATTATGAAATTTCACAGGCGAGAAGAGATTATTTGGAAGCGATTGTTAATTTTGAGAAAATATTGAGAATACGGAATAAAATGATAAAGGCGAAAGAGACAGGAGAAGAAATTTATAAAATTTATAATGAAAGATTTATAGAAGAAGGGGTAAAAATAATTATCCACAGACGAGAATTTATAAAAAAATTGTCAATTTTGTTAAATTTGAATTATCGAAAATTATTTGATGAAAAATCAGAATTAAAATTGAAGTATGATTGTTTTTTGGGAGAGGTTGAAAAAAAGACGAAGGAAGAATTGACGGAAATATTTGAAAGATTGTGTAAAAGGAAGGTGGAAAGAGAGAAACTACAAGGATATAGTTTGATTGGTCCACAAAAAGATGATTTTGTATTTGAATTAAATGGGAAAAATGCAAAATCGTTTTCGTCACAAGGGGAAAAGAAATCAATAATTTTCTCATTGAAGGTGTCAGAGATTGATATTTTATTGAAGGAAAAAAATGAATATCCGATTTTTTTGATGGATGATATTGCATCGTATTTTGATGAGATTAGGAAAAATAGTATTTTGGAGTACTTTCGTAATAAGAAAATACAGTGTTTTATGACTTCAACTGAAGATTTGAAAATTTCAGGGAAAAAAATAATTGTAGATGGAGGGGATGTGATTTTGGATGAGTGAGCAATCAAAAAAAGTACAAAATTTAAAAAGTTTGGTTAAAAATTCGTATGAAGCGAAATCGTTTATATTTAGGAATGAAAAATATTTATTGTGGAAAATTAAGAAAAATTGGGAAAAAATTGTGGGAAAACCTCTTGCAGAAAAATCTAATCCGAAAAATTTATTTAAAAAAGTTTTGCAGATAAATACGAATGATACGACACTTTATCATATGATGAGCACGTATTTGAATGTTATAAAAGAAAAGACGAATAAATTTTTGGGGATGGAAGCGATTGAGAGCATTGATTTGAGAAAGCTAAATTACAAGATTCATAGAGGATTGTTAGATGAGTTAATTGAAAATGATGAAATAAGAGGAGATGTTCCAGTTAATCAGATTCCGAAAAGATTTAAGAAAAAAGATTTTGAAGAGAATTTGAAAAAGATGGAAAAGGTTAGATGGGAAGATATTAGTTTGACTGACGAGGAATTGGAAGAGATTTATGAGAGTCTTGGTAAAATGAAATATGTGGAGTATGCTCAGAAGTTGGAAGAAATTGCCATAAATCGAAGAAAAAAAGATAAATATTTGTTGGCAAATGGGTATCAGCAATGTGAAGAATGTGGAAAAATATTTTTGCCTTATAAGAATGAAAGAATATGTTACGAATGTTATGGGAAAAAAGAGGAAGATAAATTTCGAAAAATGGTAAGATTGATACAACGGGAGCCATTTGTTAGTGAAAAAAGGGCTATAAAGATTACAAATCTAGATGCTTCGACGTATTATAGGGTTAGGGACAAGTTGGCACAGGAAGTGTATGAGGATATGCTTTATTTTTGTTTGGAGAAGGATGAGGAGATAAAGTGTAGTGAAGATTATAAATATGAGATAAAATTAGAGGCAAGAAAGGCAATTTCAGATTTTATAAAAAATTATGTTTATTACAAAATTGGTTCAGATGATAAAGATGTTTTGGCTATTGAGCAAAAAAAAGTTTTGAAGCGTTTGAATAAAGAATTAAGTTTTAAGAGAAAAGATTTTGGGAAATAAATAAAAATAGACTTATAATATATTTTTTTGTATAATGTAAGATATGTGAAAAGTGTTGAAAAAGGGATAAATAAATACAAGAAAGGTAAAATTATAATGAATGTAGAAGAGTTATTGGAAGAGGCTTGGAAAGCGGTTCAAGATGAAAAAATAAAGGATGCAGTGATTTATTTAGAAACGATTTTAGAGATAGATAGATATAATTTAGAAGCATTTTTAATGTTGATAAGAATTTATTTAAGAATGGAAAATTATGAGCTGGCAATGGAATATTGTGAGGAAGCCTACGAAAAATTCGATAAAAATCTAGACGTTATATTTTCTATGGGTCTTTTGTATCAATCAATTGGAAAAAATAAAAAAGCAAGTTTTTATTATAAAGAATTTCTTGAAATAGAGAAAAATTATCATGTTTTGTTAAATTTGGGAATTTGTTATACTGAATTAAATTTTTGGAAAAAGGCGTTGGAAACAATTGATGAAGCGATAAAACTTGAGCCAGAAAAGTCAGAAGGATATATGGCAAAAGCTGAGTACTTGGCTGAAATGGGAGATTATAAAGGAGC
Source organism: Leptotrichia sp. oral taxon 221 (assembly GCF_018128245.1). Lineage (NCBI taxonomy): Bacteria > Fusobacteriati > Fusobacteriota > Fusobacteriia > Fusobacteriales > Leptotrichiaceae > Leptotrichia > Leptotrichia sp. oral taxon 221. The sequence goes on along the minus strand of NZ_CP072378.1, from coordinate 2,032,768 downwards.
TTTAGAAATATATGAAGATAGGGTAAAAGCAGAAGGCAACAATGTTGAGGAGTATTATCTTTACATGCGAATGGGAGATGTAATGGCAAGAGCTGGAAAAATAGATGAAGCAATTCATTATTACAATATCTCGATAAATTATGAAGATACTCCAGATTATATTTTTGAAAATTTTTATAGTTTGCTAATATCTGAAAAGAGATACGATGAAATTGAATTATTAATAGTAAATTATAAAAATTCAAGTGATGGAAGAAAAAAATATTTGGATATAGAAGGTCGTTTTTCATTGGAAATAAAGGACTTTAAAAGAGCTGAAAGAGTTTGCGAAAAATTGATTATGTTGTCTCCAGAAAATCCAAGAGGGTACTTTAATTATGCGTATGTTATGGAATTGCAACATAAATATGATGAGGCATTGGACTATATTTATAAAGCGAGTAACTACACAGATGATGTTGAAAAAATAAAGGCTACTAGAAATAGAATAATGTCTTTGAAGAGAAAGTATGGTCGTTTGAAAAAGATGGAAGAAAAAAGAAAAAAAGAAACGATGGAAAAAGAGAAAGAAAATAATTTACAGTTAGAACAAGATGAAGAAACGAGTATAGCAGATGTGCTTTTTGAAGGAAAGCGAAGGAGTTAAATGAAAAAAAATAAAAATTACGAAATAAATAAAAATTATGATAAAAATGTTTTGATTGAAATGTTGAAAAATTTTGATAAATTGGGAAGTTATGTTGTCGAGCCAGGAAGAAATGAGATAAAGAGGATAAAGATTAAGAATAATGGCGAAGAAAAAGAAGTAAATGTAAAAAAATTTAAGAAAAAAGGATTTTTTTCGCAATTGATTTATAAATATGGGAAAGGTTCTAAGGCTAGAAGATCCTATGAGTATGGGAATAAATTGCTTGAATTAGGGATACAGACACCAGAACCGATTGCGTATTTTGATGATTTTGGTGAAGATAAAAGAAGTTTTTATTTGAGCGAAGAATTGAAATATGATTTTACTTGTCGGGAAGTTTTGTGGAATGATTTTGGACTTTCAGACGAGGAAATGGAAAAACAGATGCCTTATAGAGATGAAGTGATTAGGCAATTTGCAAAATTCACAGTAAAATTGCATGAAAGTGGTGTAAAATTTGATGATTATTCGCCAGGGAATGTCTTGATAAAAAAAGATGGAGATAAATATGAGTTTTATTTGGTAGATTTGAATAGAATGAGTTTTAATACGAAATTAAGTTTGACGACACGAATGGAAAATGTTTCTAAAATGATGGAAGAAGAAGTTTTTGCAAGGAAATTTTCAAAGGCGTATTCGGAATTTTGTACGAGATACACAGAAGAGGAAGTTTTTAAAAAATTGTATCATTTTATTAAGAAACATAAATTTAGAGTGTTTATAAAAGATAGCACGAGACCGTTTAGAAGAATGTTGAAAAAATAAGAGGATTCTCAAAGAAAGTGAGGAAAAATAGAAAAAATGAAAAATTATGATGTGATAGTAGTTGGAGGAGGACATGCAGGAGTAGAGGCAGCTTTAGCTTCAGCTCGTCAAGGCTTGAAAACAGCGTTGTTTACGATATATTTAGATAGTATTGCAATGATGTCTTGTAATCCTTCAGTTGGAGGACCAGGGAAAAGCCATTTGGTTTCAGAATTGGGAATGTTAGGCGGAGAAATGGCTAGGCATATTGACAGATATAACTTGCAATTGAAGAATTTGAATCATACGAAAGGTCTGGCGTCGAGAATAACTAGGGCACAGGCTGATAAATATTGGTATAGAATTAAAATGAGAGAAATCGTTGAGCATCAAGAAAATTTAGAAATTGTTCAAGGAATTGTGAGCGATTTAATCGTGGAAAATGGTGAGATAAAAGGGATAGAAGATAATTTAGGAGTAAAATACGGAGCAAAAGCGGTTATTTTGTGTACTGGAACTTTTTTGAAAGGGCAGTATATAATTGGGGATGTGAAATATTCGGCAGGACGTCAAGGAGAACCAGCAAGTGACAAATTATCGGATAGATTAGAAGAATTGGGATTTGAGATAGATAGATACCAAACAGCAACACCTCCGAGAATTGCTAAAAATTCAATAGATTTCTCAAAAATGGAGGAATTAAAAGGTGAAAAAAATCCTAGATATTTTTCATATGAAACGAAAAAAGAGTATAATCAGACATTGCCGACTTGGTTGACATTTACGACTGAAGAAACGATAAGAGTTGGTAAGGAGATGTTGCAATATTCACCGATTGTTACTGGGATTGTTAGTACAAAAGGTCCTCGACATTGTCCGTCGCTTGACAGAAAAATAATGAATTTTCCTGAAAAGACAAATCATCAAATTTTCTTGGAGCAAGAATCAGTTGAATCGGATGAAGTGTATATTAACGGGTTTACGACTGCGATGCCGCCATTTGCACAGGAAGCGATGTTAAAAACGATAACTGGACTTGAAAATGCAAAGATTGTGAGACATGGATATGCGATAGAATATAATTTTATTCCTGCTCATCAATTAAATTTGACTTTGGAATCTAAAGTGATTAAAGGAATTTATACGGCTGGTACGATTAATGGAACAAGTGGATATGAGGAAGCGGCTTGTCAAGGATTTATCGCAGGTGTGAATGCTGCTAGAAAAATATTAGGGAAAGAGCAAATTGTGATTGATAGAAGTGAAGGTTACATTGGAGTTTTGATTGATGATATTATTAATAAAAAGACGCCAGAGCCTTATAGAGTGTTGCCTTCAAGAGCGGAGTACAGATTAACATTAAGACAAGACAATATTTTTATTAGATTATTCGATAAAGCTAAAGAAATTGGGCTTTTGAGTGAAGAGAAATTGAATGAGCTTGAAAATGCGAAAAAAGAAATGGATAAAGAGATTGAGAGATTGAAGGGAATTACGGTTTATCCAACGAAGGAAACAAATGAGAAATTATTTTTGCTTGGGAAAGAGTATGCAGAGAAAAATAATGAGGAATTTGTGAAAACGGGGGCGAATAATCCAGTTTCGGCATTTGAATTTTTGGCGAGAAAAGAGATAAACTATGATAATTTGTCGGAATTTGTGGAAACGGTTGAATTAGATTCGTTGGCGAAAGAGCAAGTTGAAATTGAAGCAAAATATAGGGTTTTTATTGAGCGTGAAAAAGCACAAATTGAGAAATTTAAAAAATTGGAAGAAATGATTATTCCAGAAGATTTTGATTATGAAAAAGTACAAGGATTGAGTAATATCGCTATTTCGGGACTTGTTTATGGAAAGCCAAGAACAATAGGTCAAGCGAGCAGAATAAGTGGAGTGACTTATAACGATATTGCGTTGTTAATTGCTTTATTAAAATAATTTGTGTTATAATAAAATGATTTAGATTTGATAAAGTTTTTATTAGATAAAGAAAGTAAAATAAATAGGAGGAAAAATGTTAGAAAAATTAGCACACTTGAGAGAAGAAGTGTTAGAAAAACTTGATAAAGTTGGAAATCTTGAGGAATTGAATGAATTGAGAGTAAAAATCCTAGGGAAAAAAGGGGAATTTACGGCGATAATGAAGGAAATGGGAAATATTGCTGCTGAGAAAAGAGCTGAGTTTGGAAAAACTACGAATGAAATAAAAAATGTGTTGTTGGCGAAATTTGATGAAACTACAACTGGCTTGAAGGAAATTGCTAAACAGGAAAGATTGAAAAATGAAACAATAGATGTGACTTTGCCGGGAAGAAAAGCTAATGTTGGATCGCTTCATCCACTTACTAAAACAGTTATGGAAATTAAAGATATTGTTTCTTCTATGGGATTTGACATTGTTGATGGACCTGAAGTTGAGTATGTAAAATATAATTTTGATGCATTAAATATTCCAAAAACACATCCATCGAGGGAAATTACTGATACATTCTATATTAAAGAAAATGAAGTTGTATTGAGAACGCAAACTTCTGGAATGCAAATTAGATACATGGAAGACAGAAAACCACCATTTAGAATGATTTCGATTGGAAAAGTTTACCGTCCAGACTACGATGTATCGCATACACCAATGTTTCACCAAATGGAAGGACTTATGGTTGGAGAAAATGTTTCTTTTGCTAATTTTAAAGCGATTTTGGAAAATATTGTAAAGAAAATATTTGGAGAAGACAGAAGAGTAAGATTTAGACCACACTTTTTCCCATTTACAGAACCTTCTGCAGAAATGGACGTAGAATGTGGAGTTTGTAAAGGTGAAGGATGTAGAGTTTGTAAAGGGACAGGATGGCTTGAAATTCTTGGAAGTGGAATGGTAAATCCAAAAGTGCTTTCAGGTGTTGGAATTGACCCACAAAAATATCAAGGATTTGCATTTGGATTGGGACTTGAAAGAATTACGATGTTAAAATATGGAATTGATGACTTAAGAGCATTTTTTGAAAATGATGAGAGATTTTTGGATCAGTTCTAATAGTTTATAATAGTATTTTTAGCTAAAATTTTTGATGGAAAATTTATTTGAATGTAGAATAGAAAAAATCAATTGGAGTGTTAAAAATGGATGATAAAGAAATCAAAATTGATGATGAGTATGTGCAAAAATTTTACGAAGAAATTCGTGAAGATTATGAAAAAAATTCACCAACTAAAACTTTTGCAAAAATAAAGCTGGTAGAAGATGAGTTGAAAATAACAGACAGTAAAATTGTGGGATTGCCATATCTTCCAAAAGGAGCAGAATTTCCAAAAGCACCTAATGGTGAAGAAATGCTGATGATTGCACAGATTAATTGCGAGGATTTGAAGGGACTTAAGGATTTTCCCCAAAAGGGAATTTTACAGTTTTTTGTATTTGATGACGATGATGCTATGTTTGGACTTGATTTTGATAGTCCGACAGTTCAAGATACTTTTCGTGTGATTTATTACGATGAGATTAAAGAATTTTATGATGAAAAAGAGCTTGAAAACATTTATAAACCGCATAATTATGAGGAAAGTTTTCTTACAAACAATAATGAAAGTTATAAAATAGAGTTTGAGCTACGAACAGAGAAGGAAAGATTTGAAGAGGCAATTTATAGTGTGTTTGATAAACTTTGTAAAGAGAAAAAGTTGGAGAGACATCAAGAAGATTGGCTTTATCGTAAAATATTGAATATTGAAATGGAATATTCAGAAGAACCTCATTCACAATGTGATGGATTTGCATTTTTTACACAGAGTGATCCGAGAGAATTTGAAGAAAAATATAAAAAATATGATACGGTACTATTTCAATTGGACAGTGAATATGATGAAAATACGAAAAAATGGAAAGTTTGCATTGGAGATGCTGGAGTATTAAATTTTTTCATAAATCGTGAAAAGTTGAAAAACAAAGACTTTACAGAAATTCTCTACAATTGGGATTGTTATTAAATAAAAAAAGTTATCCACATTATTGTGGAAAAGACGTAATTTATAAATTAAAGAAAGGAGAGTGTGATAATCTATAAATTGAGAATTTATAGGTTTGTCATACAAAAATAGAATGCTAATTTCGTTAAACTGGTTAAAGCAATATATAGATTTAGATGGAATAGAAATAAATGAAATGGAAAATGCCTTGACTATGATTGGTCAGGAAGTAGAAAAAATCGAGGTTTTAGGGGAGAATTTAGAAAATGTTGTAACGGCACAAATTATTGAAAAAGAAATGCACCCTGATTCTGACCACTTGACAATTTGTAAAGTTGATAATGGAAAAGAAATTTTGCAAATCGTGTGTGGAGCGCCTAATCATAAGGCTGGAGACAAAGTTGTGTTGGCACAAGTTGGAGCAAAATTAGCTCCAGATTTTGTTATTAAAAAAGGTAAAATTAGAGGTGTAGAATCGAACGGAATGTTATGTTCTGAAGAAGAATTAAATATTGGGAAAGATTCGGATGGAATTATGATTTTGCCTGAAGATACGCCTGTTGGAGTGCCTATGAAAGAGTATTTAGGAATTAACGATACAGTTTTTGAATTGGAAATCACTCCGAATCGTCCTGATTGTTTATCGCATATTGGGATTGCAAGAGAATTAGGAGCCTATTACAATAAAGAGGTTAAATATCCAAGTTTTGTGATAAATTCAGAAAGTTCTGAAAAAACGGCTGATAATATTTCGGTTGAAATTGAAGACAGTAATTTGGCGAAAAGATATGTGGCTAGAATAATTAAAAATGTTACAGTTAAAGAAAGTCCAAAATGGTTAAAAGAAAGAGTGGAATCTATTGGAATTAGAAGTATTAACAACATTGTAGATGCTTCAAATTTCATAATGATGGAATTGAATCAACCAAATCATACTTTTGATCTGGATAAAATTGAAGGTGGAAAAATTGTTGTGAGAGCGGGACATGAAAATGAAAAATTAGTTACGCTTGATGAGCAAGAAAGAGAATTGAATAGCGATGATATCGTGATTTCTGATGGTGTGAAAGCCGTTGCACTTGGTGGAGTAATGGGTGGACAAAATTCAGAAATTACTGAAAATACAAAAAATATTTTGTTGGAAGTGGCAAACTTCAATTCACAAAATGTTAGAAAAACTTCAAGAAGATTGACATTATTTAGTGAATCTTCATACAGATTTGAAAGAAGAGTCGATGAAGAAAATGCAATTAATGTAATAAATAGACTTGCAAACATCATTCAAGAAGTGGCAGGTGGAGAAATTTTAGAAGGAGTAGTTGACAATTATCCTGTTCCATACAAGAAAAAAACAGCTACATTAAACTTTGAGAGATTGAACCGTTTTGTTGGGAAAAATATTCCACGTGAAACAGTTATTGGGATATTGACTAGACTTGAAATCGAGGTTGTAGATAATGGGGAAACATTGACATTGACTGCACCTACTTACCGTGACGACTTGGAAAATGAGCAAGATTATTTTGAAGAAGTTATTAGAATGTATGGTTTTGATAATATTGAAAATATTTTACCAAAATTGGATATTAGTGAAAAACCAGTTATTGATACAACAAAACTTTCTACACAAGTGAAATTGATTGCGGCAAATGCTGGGCTTAAAGAAGTTATTAATTACAGTTTTGTACCAAAAGATGCGATGGAAAAAATTAAATACACAAGCGTTGAAAGAGAAAATTTAATTGATTTATTGAGACCAATTACAGAAGATTTTGTAACATTGCGTCCAACATTGCTTTATAGCTTGTTAAAAAATGCTAAAGAAAATATGAATAGAAATGCTACAAATATTAGATTTTTTGAAGTTAGTAGAACTTTTGTGAAAGCGGAAGAATTGGCGAAGGAAGAAGTAAAATTGGGAATAATTTTGGCTGGAGAAAATAATAAGACATTGTGGAATCCAAAACCAGTTCCTTATGATTTTTATGACTTAAAAGGAATTGTGGAAGAAATTTTCACACAATTAAAATTCAATAATTATATGATAAAACGTTCTGAACAAAGCCAATACCATCCAGGTCGTTCAGTTGACGTATTTGTTGGTCGTGAATTGATTGGAAGCTTTGGGGAAATTCATCCAGACGTATTGGAAAACTTTGATTTAGGAAAAACATCAGTTTTAGTTGGAGAATTTAACATTGACTTGATTCAAAAATATATTGGTAAGAAAATTAAATATCAAGGAATTGTAAAATATCCAGCTGTTCCAAGAGATTTTGCGTTCGTTATGAGAGAAGATATTTTAGTTGGAGATGTTTTAAAAACTATTCAAAAAGTTGATAAAAAGATTGAAAAAGTGGAATTATTTGATATTTATCAAGGTGCAGGAGTGTTGCCAGGAATGAAGAGTGTGGCAATTAGTGTAATCTTGAGAGATAAAAACAAAACACTTGAAGAAAAGGAAATTGTTGATATTTCAAATAAAATCGTGGCTAAAGTTGAGAAAGATTATGGAGCGGTTTTGAGAAAGTAGAAGATAGAATTCAATTTTAAGATTGCTAAGTATCGGATTAAAAAAATGAAACAAAAAGGGGGAAATTGAGGTGTTAAAAATTGTAACTTTGCCATTTAATGAGAGGAAAGAAGAATTTGAGCAAGGGAAGCTGGAAAGGATATTAGGAAATGTCCAGATTGTAAAGTATCAGGCTGAGCTAGTGAAAATTGAGGGGAAATATTACTGGACGGCTTTTGTTGAATATGAAAAGGCGGAGAATATAGATAAAAATTTAGAGAAAAATAATTTTTTGCAAAATGGAAAATATATTAAAGAGGTTAACAAAAATCATGAAGAATATCTATCAGAGGAAGAAGCTGAACTGTATAAGATTTTGAAGGAATGGAGAGCTGGAGAAGCACAAATGCTGGGATATCCACCTTACATCGTTGCTTCAAATCAGCTTTTAGTTGACATAATAAAGGCAAATCCTAAAACTGTTGAAGAACTTTCGCAAATAAGGGGAATGGGGAAACGGAAAGTTAGAGATTACGGGGAGGAGCTTTTGCTGATTTTGGAGAATTTTTATGATATGAAAAGTTGAATGCGGAAAATAAAAAATGTATTTGTACTGTATTGAATTTTTATAAAAAAGTAGTATAAGACTAATAAGAAACCCAATAAAAAGATTATCAAATATAGCATAAAAGAGACTCTGTTTATTAATTGAACAAAGTCTCTTTTTGATTTAATATCAATTTTCTATCCTTTTACTGCATAAACCACAACCGCAAAAGCAATTATAACTATGATTACCATAAAAAGTCCACTTAATATCATTGAAAAAATATTCATCAAATTTCGATTTTCTCGATTTTTGATACATAAAATAGATAGAACGAAAGAGCATAAAATACATAAAATATTTACAATAGCAAATATATGTGACACTGTATAATGCACTTTAAAAAATGCAATAAATTGGCTTAAAATTGGGATTAAACTCATAATTAATGCAATTTTACTAATTTTTTGATGTTGTTCCTTGTCTGAAAGAAAAACTCTTTTTTCAGTTGTTTTTTTGATTACTTCATTGTTCATAGAAATCATCCTCTCATTATTTTTTTTATTTTGTTTCTTCCTTTTCTATATTCATATGTTACCACATCAACCTTACGGCAACATTTTTGCTACTTTACATTTACCTTACTTTTTGGAAATTTGGGAAGTTGGGAGTGATTTTTGTGATATAATGATTTATGAATTTTAGTGATAATTGGAGGAAGTTGGAAATGGTTGAAAAATATTTGAGAGATAAATGTATTTTAATTGTGGATGATGAGCAGGAAATTTTGAATATGGTTGTGTCGATTTTGGAAGATGGAGGTTATGAAAATACAAGGACTGCTAGAAATGTGAAAGAGGCTTTAAAATGTGTTGAAGAAAAGAAACCTGATTTTGTGATATTGGATGTGATGCTTCCAGATGGGAATGGTTTTGAGTTGCTTGAAAAGTTGAGAAAGGACAGCAATTATCCGATTTTATTTTTAACAGCACGAGGGGAGGATGAAGACAAGTTTAAAGGATTTGGATTGGGAGCGGACGATTATATTGTAAAACCTTTTTTGCCAAAAGAACTTTTGTTTAGGATTACGGCAATTTTGCGACGGACTTACAAGGAAGAGAATTTTATTGTGAACTTAAATGGCTGTCAGATTGATTTTTCACGGGGAGAAATTGTAAAGGATGGGGAAAAAATTTCCTTAACTGCAAAGGAATATGAACTATTAAAAACCTTATACAGAGATGCTGGACGAATTGTAACGATTGATTCGCTATGCGAAGCTATTTGGGGCGAAAATGCTTATGTTTACTCAAATTCTTTGATGACACATATTAGACGGATTAGAGAAAAAATTGAGAAAGAGCCGTCACATCCAGTTTCTCTCATAACAATGAAAGGATTAGGTTATAAATTAATCGTGGAGGGAAAATAGCATGAAAAATATATTAAAACTTATACGCCGTTTTGTAATAACAATAATATTAAGCATATTTTTGCTTCTATTTTTAAATATTTTTTTGTTTGAATTTATATTTTTCAAATATTCGACAGATGATTCTCCTTCAGATAAAACTTTTGAAATAGCGAAAATGATAAAATTTAAAGACAGAAAATATTTTTTGCCAGATAAAGAAATTTCCAATTTGAAAAAGCAAAATATTTGGGCAATTGTGATTGGAAATGATTCTAAAAAAGTGATATGGCAAACAGAAAACTTGCCAGGTGAGATTCCAAAAGAATATTCGGTATTCGATATAGCGCTATTTTCACACGCTTACATAAAAGGCTATCCAGTTTTTACAACAAAAATTAGAAATGATTTACTTGTATTAGGATATCCAAAAGACAGTTACTGGAAATATTCCACAGCTACCTGGAACTATCGTTTAATTCAAAATGTTCCTAATTTTTTTCTTATATTTTTACTATCCAATATATTCTTTGTATTTTTGATTTACATTTTTTCAAATTCAAAACTTTTAAAATCAGTAAATCCAATAATAAAAGGTATACAGGATTTGCCAAAAGATAATCCAGTAAACATAGATGAAAAAGGCGTTTTATCTGAACTTGCAAAAAGTATAAATAAAACTTCTGAAATTTTGCAAAATCAAAGAGAACAACTGCGAAATAAAGACACGGCACGAGCAAACTGGATTGCAGGAGTTTCCCACGACATTCGTACTCCATTGTCAATGATAATGGGCTATGCAAGTCAATTAAAAACATCTTCAGATTTATCAGAAGAAATGGCAAAAAAACTTTCTGTTATTTTGAAACAAAGTGAGCGTATAAAAAATCTAATAAATGATTTGAATCTTGCTTCAAAATTAGAATACAATATGCAGCCTTTTGAGAAGAAAAAAGAAAATGCAGTTGCAGTCATTCGGCAAGTAATTGTTGATTTTTTGAATATGGATATTGACGAGAAATTTCCGATAGAATGGAAGACGAAAAATGAATTTGTATCCTGCTTTGTTAATGTTGACAAAAATCTGATAAAACGAGCTTTGGCGAATTTAATTCAAAATAGTATTAATCACAATGAAAATGGTTGCACAATTTATGTTTCAGTAAAAGAAGATGAAAAAAATTGTATAATTTGTGTTGAAGATAATGGAATAGGAGTTTCTGATGAAGAGCTAGAAAAGCTCAATAATACGCCACATTATATGGTTTGTGACAAAAATACGACAGAACAGCAGCACGGTTTAGGGCTTCTTATTGTAAAACAAATTATGGATGTCCATAATGGACAAGTTGAGATGAAACATAGTGAATATGGGGGATTTAAGGTTAATTTGTATGTTCCTAAAAATCTTTTTTCCTATTGACTTTTATAAAATAAAGTGATACAATTTCAAAGAATTATGAAAGTAGCAAAAAATATATTTTTGTTAGTACAATAGTTCATTAATATTAATCGGATGAAAATATGAGAAGAGATTTTGCAATATAGCAAAACACCGAAGAAGTGACTCTTTCAGGTAAAAGGACTCATATTGGACGAACCTCTGGAGAGATTCCGTAGCAAAGGAACACCGAAGGAGCAAAGTTTACTAAATTTTAGTAAACCTAAACTCTCAGGTAAAAGGACAGAGAAATTACATTTTTCGTGAATTTCTTTATTGCAGAGGTCTTAATTTTTAAAGACCTTTTTTATTTAAAGAAATAAATTCTTTTCAAAAGAATCATTAAAAATTTAGCATAAAACTAAAAGAAATTCAGGAATAAAGAGAATTCAATCAAATCCAAATAAACATTCCGAGAAATTAAAAAATATAAAAATACAGAAATTAGCTAATTACAAAAATAGAAGGCTAAAAATCAAATTACAAAGGAGAAGAAATGTTAGAATCGATTATTTCACAAATCAATGAAGTTTTTTGGGGAAGTATCTTAATCATTTTGCTATTAGGAACAGGATTATTTTATACGATTAGATTAAGATTTATCCAAGTTAGAGAGTTTAAAAAAGGTGTACAGCATTTAACTAAAGGGTTTAATATGAATGGAGAAGAAGCTGGAGAAGACGGAATGTCATCGTTTCAGGCTTTGGCAACAGCGATTGCAGCTCAAGTAGGAACTGGGAATTTAGCAGGAGCGGCCACAGCAGTAATTTCTGGAGGTCCAGGAGCAATATTTTGGATGTGGCTAAGTGCATTTTTTGGAATGGCAACAATTTATTCAGAAGCTGTTTTAAGTCAATTATTTAAAAGAAAAGTAGAGGGAGAAGTAACAGGAGGTCCATCTTACTATATCGAAAAATTATTCAATGGAAATAAATTTGCAAAAGGATTGGCAATATTTTTCTCAATTTCATGTATTTTGGCATTAGGATTTATGGGAAATGCAGTTCAATCTAACTCAATTGGTGAAGCATTCCAAAATTCATTCCATGTTCCACGTGTAATAACTGGAGTAGCGGTAGCAGTTTTAGCAGGATTTGTATTTTTTGGAGGAGTAAAAAGAATTGCAGCAGTTACAGAAAAAATAGTACCGATCATGGCATTTTTATACATTTTAACTTCTGTAATTGTTATCGGAATTAATTATATGAATATTTTAAAAGCGTTTGAAGCAATTTTTGTTAATGCATTTTCGACTCAAGCGATTTTAGGTGGTTTTTTAGGACAAGGTGTAAAAAAAGCTGTAAGATATGGAGTTGCAAGAGGATTGTTCTCAAATGAAGCAGGAATGGGGTCAACACCGCACGCACATGCCGTAGCAAAAGTAAAAAATCCTGAAGAACAAGGTCACGTTGCAATAGTAACAGTATTTATCGATACTTTTGTAATTTTAACATTATCAGCTCTTGTAATTTTGACAACACAAAAAGATTTATCAAACTTTACAGGAATTTCATTGACACAAAAAGCGTTTGAAGGAGCGTTAGGAAATTTTGGAGGAATATTTATTGCAGCAGCATTGTTTTTCTTTGCATTTTCAACAATTATCGGATGGTATTTCTTTGGAGAAGCAAATATTAAATATTTATTCGGAAAAAAAGCAATTTTAATTTATAGAGTTTTAGTAATGGTATGTATCGTAATTGGTTCAATGCAAAAAGTTAATTTAGTTTGGGAAATGGCTGATATGTTTAATGGATTTATGGTAATTCCAAATCTAATTGCATTGTTGTTATTGAGTAATCGAGTTGTGAATGTATCAAAAAAATATAAGATGTTAGACTAGAAACTTTAATCTCGATATGTTAAAATAATTAAGCAAAAAATATTTTTGCAATTTAAGTTATATTTATGAGATGAAAAGAGAGTGAAAAAATGAGAAAAGTAAGATTTTTAATATTAATGATATTATCACTTCTGAGCTTAAATTCATGCTTGTTAGCCACAGCAGCTGGTGCAGCAGGAGCAGGAGCATATTATGGAAATTATTGTGCAAATAATAGATCAGCAACAGTTTGTGGTGGAAGATAATTAATTAATTGCGTAGTCTTCAATATCATTAAAGAAAAAGGAAACCCTCGAGAATCAATATTCTCAAGGGTTTTTATAATAATTTATCTTCTTGGTTCATGTTTTATGTCACGATTTTTTTTAGTTATAACTTTTTTTGGAGCTTTAGGTGCTGTTCTTTTCGTAGGTTTTTTATTTTCATGTTTTACGATGTTTCTTTTTGGTCTAGGTGGTTGTTTTCTAGTAGCTGCAAATGATGTAGCTGAAACTCCTAAAATTCCTAAAGCTAAAATTAATTTTTTCATTGTATTTTTCATATTATATCATCTCCGTTTTTCTATTTTTGTTGTTTTTTATCAACAGAGATATAATAACATTTAGTTATGTCAAAATTATGACAAAAAATAAAATCTTTTATTTATTTTGAAATATTTAATTTTGCAAATTCAGCTTTTGCTTTTGCTAATTGAGCGTTAAAATTAGGGTTTGTGTGTAATGTAGCAACAACAGCACTTGCAACTATACGAGCTGCATCAACATCACTTTGCCAGTGATATCCACAAATTACACGGCTTTGTCCTAAATCGAATCCTCTTTGGATAATTTCTTGTTGTCTAGCAGGGTTAACTTCAGCTAAAACTAAAGCAGTTGCCCATCCAATAGATGTATGTCCTGAAGGATAAGAACCATTTGTAGACAATGTTTTTTCATCTTCTGGACGACATGTAGATTCCTTGAAATACGCAAATGGACGAGTTCTCATATAAGTCTTTTTAGCAGATCTTGTAGCTAAATCTCCAGCATCTTCAATAAGATTTGTAACTAATTTATAAATTTCTGGTGTTGTTTTTGGTGAAATAGTGTATCCGAATGCTTCTGAGAAAGCGTTTGGAAGTCCAGTTCCTTCAAGTTTTGCATCATCATATGCAACTTTTCCTCTAGGAGTATTTCTTTGTAGTTTACCTTTTTCGTACATAGCTTTGTCGTTTAAAAATCCAATGCTATCTACTGCAGGTGGAGGTGGTAATAATTTGTAGCTATCTACAACTTCAGAGCTTTTTAGATAATACAAATTTGGTTTTGTTGTTACATCATTTTCAGTTGCAAATGATGCAAAAGCAGCAATTAAAAAAATACCTAGTAATAATTTTTTCATTTACATTCCATCCTTTTCTATATTTTATATTATTCGTAATAGAAGTATACCTTGATTTTTTACATTGTCAATAAATTTTTATTAGAAATTAATCGCTACTTTCAAACCTTATTTTTTTCTTCTTAAATATTAAAATACAGGATAACCTTCTTTTGAATATTTTTCTTTCAAGAATTTTTTTACTTTTTCTGAAGTCATTGCTTTTGCTAGTGCTTGTATTTTTTTGTCGTTTTTGTTGTCTTCTCTAGAAGCTAGAACAATAGCATATCGTCCTTTAGTTCCTTCTTCTAAGAAAAGAGCATCTTTTGGCGTAATTCCAATTTTTAGCATATGAGAAGGCCAGTTGAATACAAGGTCAGCTTCTTTGTATGCTTGTACAAGAGAAGGAATAGGCAAAGCTGTAATTTTTAAGTTTTTAATAGAATTATCCACATCTTTTAAGTTGTATAATCCATTTTTTTGTTTAAGTTTGATTAATCCTTGTTTTTCAAGTATTCTCAAGGCTCTATCTTGATTTGTTGGGTCATTTGGTACAACAACTTTTGCACCGTTTGGAATTTCATTTTTGCTTTTATATTTTTTTGAATAAAAACCAACATAAACATCATAAATTGCAGCAACTTTCACAAGATGAGCATTGTTTTTCTTATTAAAAATTTCCATAAAAGGAACATGTTGATGGAAATTAGCATCAAAATCCTTATTAGCTAATCCAACATTTGCAGTGACATAATCTGTCAAAAGCGTAATTTTAGTGTCATAACCTTCTTTCTTTAAATCTTCAGACGCAATTTTTACGATTTCCTCCATCGGATATCCAGCTGCAGCTACCTTAATAGTTTCTTTTTTTCCACAACTCAAGGCTAAAATTGTTAGCCCAACGAATAAAAATAATTTTTTTAACATTAGTAATTTCTCCTTCTTTTATCTAATTTTTTTGCAATGTAATTGCCTAATATTTGAATGGAAAAGACAATAATTATCATAATTGCAACCATTTTGAATACAAGAGCATAATTGTACTCATTGTAACCGTATCTCATTGCATAATCGCCAATTCCACCACCTCCAACAACCCCCATAACTGTCGAATATGAAATAAAACTAATAATAGACGAGGTTAGTCCAAGAACTAAGCTACTTCTTGCTTCGACAATTAAAAAATGCCAAACTATTTGAAATGACGTAGCTTTCATTGAAAGAGCCACATCAAGAATCCCCTTATCCACATCATAAAAAGACTGTTCTACAAATCTTGCATAAAGTGCAACTGCTACAACACATATTGGAAAGCTCGCAGGAATCAATCCAAAAGCCGTCCCAAAAATCAATCTTGCAACAGGCATTAATACAACAACCAATATTAGAAATGGAAAACTCCTCACAACATTAACATAAATATTTGCAGGAATATAAATCCGCATATTTTCCTTGATGCTCCCTTTATTCGTTAAAAAAAGCAACGAACCAAGAGGAATTCCAAAAAAAATAGCAAATAAAGTAGGAATCAAAATCATAATTAAAGTATCTTTCAACGCATTTAAAATTTCCCAATTCATTGTTTCAAAAAACTCCTTTCATTTAGTATAAAATGGTGCTTAAAGTACTCAAAATAATACAGAGTACTAAAAAAATTCCAATAAAATTTATTTTTTTAAAGAAAATAATCTAAAAAATTATCCCAAAAATTCTTTGACAAATTCTAGATATTCACTTTTATGGTTGATGATATCATCTTTCACCACATCAAAAGTATCCAAAATTTTCCCTTTCTCAATGACAGAAACACGGTTACATAACTTTTTAGCAACATCAAGCTCATGAGTAACTAAAATAATTGTAGTCCCGTAATCACGATTAATTTTCAAAAATAATTCGAGAATCTCTTTTTGAATAAACTTATCCAAAGAAGCTGTAACCTCGTCGCATAAAAGCAAATTTGGATTTGTAACCAAAGCTCGAGCAATCGCAACCCGCTGTTTTTCTCCACCACTTAATTCCGAGATAAAAAAATTTTTCTTATCAAGTAGTCCAACAAAATCAAGCGTCTTCTCAATTTTCTTCCTATCAATCTTTTTCCTTTTCAAAATAAGTGGCAAAGCAACGTTGTCAAATACATTTTTGTTATACAGCAAATTAAATTCTTGAAAAATATAAGAACTTTCAGTATTTTCTTCCAAAAAAATCTCCCCAGCATCAGCTTTTTCAATTCCTTGAATAATTCTCAATAAAGTCGACTTACCACTCCCAGATTTCCCAATTATCCCAAAAATCTCCCCTTTTTCTATGTGCAAATCAACTTCCAAATCAAAACTATTCAGCCGTTTTTTCAAATTATTAATATTTATCATAAAAACTCCTTTTTAAATTTTACTTTTAGAAGATAGAGATATTATATCACAAAATAGAGCAATTATAAAATTGAAATAGTTATAAAATTTAATTTTTATTGGAAAAAGAAAAAATTAAAAATTATAAAAATTTTGATACTAAATATTTTAAATAAAATTTGGCATAAAGGCTAGAAACTTCCAGCCTTTTTTGTTATAATTAATAACACAAGATACCAAAACCCGTAGGGGAATTTTGATTTTTTAGAGAGGTTTTTATGAAGAATAAGTTTATACTATTGGATAGAGATGGCGTAATTAATGTTGAAAAGTCATATTTATATAAAATCGATGAATTTGAGTATGAAACAGGAGTCTTGGAAGGATTAAAAATATTGAGAGATTTGGGGTATAAATTTGCAATAATAACTAATCAAGCTGGGATTGCAAGAGGTTATTATAGCGAGGATGACTATTTTAAATTACAGAACTTTATTGAAAAAGATTTATTAAAAAATGGGATTAAGATAGAAAAAACATATTTTTGTCCACATCATCCAGATGGAATTGGAAAATACAAGCTGGATTGCGAATATCGAAAGCCGAATACTGGGAACTTTTTAAAAGCAATCAAGGAATTCAATATTGATGTGGAAAAATCGTATATGATTGGAGATAGAGTGACAGATCTGATACCAGCTGATAAATTGGGATTTAAAACAGTTTTAGTGGAAACAGGATATGGATTGAAAAATATTGAAAAATTGAAGGAAAATGATTTAAAATCAGAAATATGCAAAAATATTTTAGGTTTTGCAAAAAAATTAAGAAATAAATAAAAATGATATATTAAGAAAATATATAGTTGATTTCAAAGATATTTTATTTTTAATAATATAATTTTAAAAAATATTAACTAAGATAACCATAAGAAAGTACAATTTTAGCCATTTTTTAAAAATATTATTTTTAAAAAAAATTGAATTTTTTATTGAAAAAAGATAAGAAAAAAGTATAAAAAGGGGCAAAAGCATAAAAATCTTAAATTTGAAAAAAGAAATAAAAAGTGGTATAATTATATTGATAATATTTAATGTATTGAATTTGTTATTGTTTAAGATTATAATTAAAAATAAAGAAATTACATGTGCTATATATAGGATATAAAAATATTGATGATTTCAATATTGTGTTGGTTATCAGTAAAGATTTATTTGTAGAGGTTAAAAACATTTTCAATCTTAAGAGGAGTTTTTATGAAGGGAATTATTTTAGCAGGAGGAAGCGGAACAAGGCTGTATCCTTTAACAAAAGCTATTTCAAAACAAATTATGCCGATATATGATAAGCCTATGATTTATTATCCTTTATCGGTATTGATGTTAGCAAATATAAGAGAAATATTACTTATTTCAACTCCTAGAGATTTGCCAGTGTTTGAAGAATTGTTAGGTGATGGAAGTCAATTGGGAATAAAGTTGAAATACAAGGTACAGAAATATCCAAATGGATTAGCAGAAGCCTTTATACTTGGTGAAGAATTTATAGGAGATGACAATGTTTGCTTAATTTTAGGAGACAATGTGTTTTATGGAGCAGGTTTTTCTGGATTATTAGAAGAGACTGCAAAATTAAAAGAAGGAGCAGTTGTATTCGGATATCCTGTAAAAGATCCAAGAGCATATGGAGTAGTAGAATTTGATAAGAATGGAAAAGCAATTTCATTAGAAGAAAAGCCAGAAAATCCTAAATCAAATTATGCAATACCAGGATTGTATTTCTATGATAATACTGTAGTTAAAAAATCTAAATCAATAAAACCTTCAGCAAGAGGAGAGTTAGAAATTACTACAATAAATGAGGAATACTTAAAAGAAGGTAAGTTGAATGTAAAACAACTTGGAAGAGGAATAACCTGGCTTGATACAGGAACTCATGAATCTTTGTTACAAGCGGCTAATTATGTAGAGACTGTACAGAATAGACAAGGTTATTATATTGCATGTATAGAAGAAATAGCTTATAGAAAGAAATGGATAAATGAAATTCAATTAAGACAAATAGCAGATACTATGCTTAAAACAGATTATGGAAAATATTTGATGGATTTGTTAAAATAATATCTAGGAGGTTTTAATTTTGGAAAATCCTAAGTTATGTATACTTTTAGCTTCTTATAATGGAGAAAAATATATAAGCGAACAATTAGATTCAATTATTAATCAAACATATAAAAATTGGGAATTAATAATAAGAGATGATGGATCAAAAGATGAAACAGTAACAATTTTGAATAAATATGAAAAAAAAGATGAGCGAATAAAGATTTTGAGAGATGATAAAGGGAATTTAGGGTTTTTAAAAAATTTTGAAGAATTACTTTTTAATGCAAAGGAAGAGTTTGTTTTATTTTCAGATCAAGATGATTTTTGGCTAAAAAATAAATTAGAGAAATTTGTTGAAAAAATAAGGGATCTGGATGAAAAAGTATTATCAAAACCATTGTTGATACATTGTAATTCTTTAGTTTGTGATGATAAGTTAGAAATAATAAAAGAAGAATTTATTGATTCAAAAATAGCAAAAAAAACTAATTCAAATATATATTTTTTTGAATATATCGTACAAGGATCAACTTCTATGGTAAATAAAAAAATGATAAAAGAAAGTCTTCCGTTTTTAAAAAATGTCACTTTGCATGATCGTTATTTTCATTTGCTTTCGCAATTTTTAGGAACAAGAGTTTTTATAGATGAAAGTTTGGTAAAATATAGACAACATGAAAGAAATGAAATAGGAGCGAATAGAAGTATAATAAAAAATATAATGAGTAAAAAGTATTTTTATGTTGAAGATAGAAAATTGATTGAAGAAATAAAAGAAAAATATATAAAATGTTTAAGAAAAAGAGATTTGAATGATATTGAAAAATATTTGGAAGTAACAGATAGAAACAAAAATAGATTGGAAAGATTTTGGTTAAGTAAGTATTTTCAAATGAAATTACTAAAAAGATTAGTGTTATTAATAAAAGGATAAAATATGCTAAAGAAAAAAGGATTTATAGGAGTAGCTTTTCATAAAAAATTTTTTAGCTACAAAGATGATGTTATTGTTCCAATTCATGTTGGTTCAAAAGAAAGTAAAGAAAATTTGGAGTATCTAAAAGATTCTTCGGGAGATAATATTTCAGGGGAAAATAAGAATTTTTGTGAATTGACAGGTATTTATTGGATGTGGAAAAATATAGATGCTAATTTTTATGGAATGATGCACTATAGACGATATATTTCTCTTGAAAATAAATTAGAATACAGATTAAAGAGGATATTGTATATTTTTTCAAGACTTTTTTATTTAAAACCAATAATAAATTTGCTTGATATGAGAGAATTATTTCAAATAAAGATTAGTGATGAAAAATTAATGGAGCAAAAAATAAAGAGGCTGTCTAAAAATATTACGAGTGAAATGCAAAAATATGATGTGATTTTACCAAAAAAAGAGATTTTTAATAAAAGTGTGTATTTACAGTATAAAAAGGCTCATATAGTAGAGCATTTAGATAAATTGTTGGAAATAATAAAAGAAGATCATGAAGAGATATATCCATATTATAAAAAAAGAATAAAAAAGGGGAATAAAATATATCCTTTAAATGTATTTATTATGAAAAAAGAATATTTTTTTGAGTATTCTGAATTTATTTTTGATGTATTATTTAAATTAGAGAAGAAGATAAAAATTCCTTCAGATCCTTATCAAATGAGAGTTTTTGGGTTTTTATCTGAAAGAATGATGTTACCATTTATAGAATATTTGAAAGATAAAAAAAATATAAATGTAAAAGAAGGAGTTATACTTTATTTAGATAGAAAGGAGAAAAATGAAGGAAATATTTGAATATAGAGCACTTTTAATAGAGCTAGTAAAAAGAGATATAAAGAAAAAATATAGGAGATCTGTACTAGGAATACTATGGAGTATGTTAAATCCTTTTTTGACAATGCTAATTATGGCGATGGTGTTTTCGAGTTTCTTTAAATTTGCAATTGCAAATTTCCCTGTATATTTATTGACAGGTCAGTTGATATTCAATTTTTATTCAGAAGCAACTGGTACTGCAATGGGATCAATATTGGAAAATGCCTCTTTAATAAAAAAAGTATATGTTCCTAAACACATTTTCCCAATAGCTAAAGTATTGTCAAGTTGTGTCAATTTTGTATTATCATTACCAGGACTGATTTTAGTAATAATTATAACAAAAGCACCTATAAAAACCTCAGTATTATTTTCAATAATACCAGTGATATATGTTCTTTTCTTTTGCCTTGGAGTAGGGCTATTATTAGCATCTGTAGCTGTCTATTTTAGAGATATGTTTCATTTATACGGAGTTCTCTTAACAGCTATAAGTTATTTAACGCCATTATTTTATCCAAAAGAAATAGTTCCGAAAGAATATATGTTTTTAATAGATTTAAATCCAATGGTTTATTTTGTTGATTTATTTAGAGATATGGTATATTATGGGAAAATGCCGACATTAGATGAGCATCTAAATTGTATATTTATTATTATCATCGCACTTTTTATTGGAGTAGTGACGTTTAATATGAATAAAAAGAAATTTATACTTCATATATAGGAGGAATATAGTGGAAGAAATAGTAAAAGTGAAGAACGTTTCTATGAGGTTTAACATGAGTTCAGAAATAATTCACTCTTTTAAAGAATACATAATAAAATTAATAAAACGGCAGCTATTTTTTAAAGAATTTTGGGCGTTAAGAGATGTTTCTTTTTCTTTAAAAAAGGGAGAAATATTAGGAATAGTTGGTTTTAATGGTTCTGGGAAAAGTACGATATTGAAAGTAGTAGCGGGAGTACTGGAACCAACTATAGGAAGTGTAGAAGTCACAGGGAAAGTGGCACCTTTAATAGAATTAGGAGCAGGATTTGATCCAGAATTAACAGCAAGAGAAAATATATTCTTAAATGGTGCTGTGTTAGGATATGATAAAAAATTCATGGAAGAAAAATTTGATGAAATAGTGGAATTTTCAGAATTAGGAGAATTTTTGGATACGCCATTAAAGAATTTTTCTTCAGGAATGTATGCAAGGTTAGGATTCGCAATAGCAACAGTAGTTAGACCAGATATATTAATAGCTGATGAAATTCTTGCAGTAGGAGATTTTCACTTTCAAGAAAAGTGTGAACAAAAAATAAAGGAAATGATGTCCAAAGGTACGAGTATATTGTTTGTATCACATTCGATTGAACAAGTAGAGGAATTATGCGATAGAGTTGTTTGGCTAGAAAAAGGGAAATTAAAGATGGTTGGAGATACAGAGAAGGTTTGTGAGGCATATAAAAATAGTTAGATAAAAAATAATAAAATAAAAATTAAGAAAGGAGAAAAAGTAGTAGTGGTAGTTTTCAACTACGAAATTTAAGTAGAGATGAGATATGATTATTTAGTAGTAGGAGCAGGGCCTTTTGGAGCAACTTTTGCTTATGAAGCAAATAAGAGAGGGAAAAAAGTTTTAGTGATTGACAAAAGAGATCATGTTGGTGGAAATATGTATTGTGAAAATATTGAAGGAATAAATGTTCACAAATATGGAGCACATATTTTTCATACAAGTAACAAAAAAGTGTGGGATTATGTAAATCAATTTTGTACATTTAATAATTATATAAATTCACCAATAGCAAATTATAAAGGTGAAATATACAATTTACCATTTAATATGAATACTTTTAATAAATTATGGGGAGTTGTGACTCCATCAGAAGCTAAAGCTAAAATTGATGAGCAAATAAAAGAATCTGGAATTACAGAACCTAAAAACTTAGAAGAACAAGCAATTTCTTTGGTAGGAAAAGATATTTATGAAAAATTGATAAAAGGTTATACTGAAAAACAATGGGGAAGAAGTACAACAGAATTACCAGCATTTATTATTAAAAGATTACCAGTAAGATATACTTATGATAATAATTATTTTAATGATAAGTATCAAGGAATTCCTGAAGGTGGTTATAATGTAATCTTTGATAAGTTGTTAGAAGGAATTGATGTAGAATTGAATGTTGATTTCTTTGAAAAAAAAGAAGAATTATTGTCTAAAGCTGATAAAGTAGTGTTTACAGGTATGATAGATCAATATTTTGATTATAAATTTGGTGTTTTAGAATATAGAAGTTTAAGATTTGAACACGAAACATTAGATGAAGAAAATCACCAAGGGAATGCAGTAGTAAATTATAACGAAAGAGAAGTACCTTATACAAGAATAATAGAACACAAGCACTTTGAATTTGGAAAACAACCAAAAACGGTTATAACTAGAGAATATCCAGCAGAATGGAAACAAGGAGATGAACCTTATTACCCAGTAAATAACGATAAAAATGCTGAAATATTTAAAAAATATCAAGAATTAGCAAAACAAGAAAAAAATGTAATATTTGGTGGAAGATTAGCTAATTATAAATATTATGATATGCACCATGTGTTTGAAGTTGCTTTGGAAGTGGTGGAAGAAGAATTTAATAAATAAAAATAAATAAAAGTTAATGCGATTAATTGAAGGAGAAAATTTTATGAATAAGTTACAAAGAAGTGTATTTCCTAAAATAGGAATGTGTACAGAAAAAGATTTATATTTTAGGTTAAATAATTTTGCAATCATAAACATGAGTGATTCAATTATATATTTAGAAAAAAATGGAAAAGTTCACACAGACACGTATTTTAATAGTGTTAGTATAGGGAAGTGGAAAAAATATACTTGTATAGAAGATCTGAATTTTAATATAAAATATAAAGGGAAAATAAAAATCTCATGGATATTACATCGATTACATTATGGTATGAAAATTTTAAAAGAAGATTATTTAGAAAGTAAAAGTATAGAAGAAAAAAATATAGCATTGGATTTTTGGGATGACTTAGAAGATGGAATGTTAGCATTTGTTATAGAGGCATCTGATGAAAGTGAAATATATGATTTTTCATATTTTACAAATACGGAAATAAAAAATAAGATATCATTAGGAATTTCTATAACACATTTTAATAGACAACAATATGTTCTTCCAGCAATGGCAAGATTAAAAAGAGAATTATTAACAGATAAGGATTTTATAAATAAAGTATCAATTTTCGTAGTAGATAATAGTAAAAATTTACCACAAACTGAAGGAATAACAATAGTTCCAAATGAAAATTTAGGAGGATCTGGTGGATTTACTCGAGGATTAATGGAATTAAAAGAAAGAGGTGAATTCACTCATTGCTTATTTATGGATGATGATGCTTCGTGTGAAGTAGAAGGATTAAAAAGAACAATTAATGTTTTAGAATATGCTAAAGATCCAGAACTATGTATAGGTGGAGCAATGTTGAGGGAAATTGAGCCATTTAGACAATTTGAAAATGGAGCTAGATTTGATGGTATTTGTAGACCAAACAAATTGGGACTTGATTTGAGGCATGTTGTTGATTTACTTATTAATGAACAAGAAGTACCGATAGATTATGCTGGATGGTGGTTTTTTGCATTTCCTATAAATAAAGTAAAACATTATGCATTTCCATACTTTGTAAGAGGAGATGATATAGGATTTGGATTAGTTCATAAATTTAAAATAATTACAATGAACGGTATTTCTTCTTGGCAAGAAGATTTTGCATTAAAAAATGGTCCATTACCATTTTATTTAGATACAAGAAATCATATTATGCAATACTTTCATGGATTAGTTCCTAATAATGGATTAATACCTACATTAAAAATAACAGCTAGAATGCTTTTAAGACAATTATTAACTTATCAGTATGAAACAGCATTGGCTTCAGTTTGTGCAATAGAAGATGTTAATAAAGGAAGTAGTTTCTGGAGAAATAATGTAGATATGATGAAAAGAAGACCAGAAATTTTAAGTTTAGTCAATAAAGAGAAAGTAATAGATGTTCCTTTTGAAGTCATATCACAAGCTAAACAGTATCCAAGTGTAACAGGAGAAGAAGGGACAAATGGTCCTAAAGATAAACTAAAAAATTTCTTAATAAGAATAACATTGAATGGGCATCTTTTACCTAAAATTTTCTTTAAGAAAGGAATAGTTGCACAAAATAAATCATTTGGTGGTATATTGAAAGAAGTTTATAGATATCCTAAAGTACTTTATATTCATCAACCTACTAAAAAAGGATATGTAGTGGCTCATAGTAAGAGAACTTTCTTTAAATGTGTATTTAGATATTTAAAGGCAATTACAATATTAACTCTTAAATATAGAAAATTAAGAAAAGATTACAGAGCAACATACAATGAATTTACAAGTGAAGAATTTTGGAAAAAACAATTTAATAGAACGGGGGACAATAATGACTAATGAAACTATTATGATGAAAGTTAAACAAGAAAATTTTTCAAAACAAAGTTTTTGGAAACGAAATGGAATAAATTTATTATACTCATTAATAATAGCGTTATTTATAGTTCTCGTGTGTACGTTATCAGATAAAAGTTTCTTTTTTTATGATGATGCACAGAATTCCTATTTACCGTATTATCGTGCGGTGGGACGAATGTGGTTAAATAAGGAAATACCTTTGATAATAAAAAATACATTTATTGGTCAAAATATGATGATTGATATAGATAGAGGGATTTTTTTGCCACAAAATATTATTTTATCTATTTTGTCAGTTAAAATAGAATCATTCTTAACTATATCGAGACTAGTAGCATTTGTTAATTTTGTATTAATGGCATTTTTTGCACAGAAAATATCAGAAGCTTTAAATATAAAAAATAAAGTAGTAGTAGCTTTTTTATTTTGTATAAATCCTATTTTTTTATACTTTTATTTAGCTTCTTGGTGGAATAGCGCAGCCGGTCAAGTTTGGTTTGTTGCTGCATTAGCAAGTATTTTTTTGTTAAGAAAAAAATTTGAAATAAAGTATTTGGTTCTTAATGTAATATCTGTATTATGTATATTAGCTTCTGGATGGCCACATTCAGTAATATCATATGGTTTTGTAATAACGGTATACTTAATAGAATTATTTTTTAAAAGAGAATATAAAAAAATAATGATATTATTATTTATACATTTGGGAATATTTTTGATAGGAATTAATATTTATTCAGAATATGTTATTTCTTCAAAATTGATTGATCGTCCTAATGGATTTGGGAATTATGGTAATTTTTTAACTCCTAGTTTTAATTCTATTTTAATGACATTTATCCCAAATTACTATACATTTATAAATAAATTTGGTGGCTATTCGATAATAAAAATTCCTATTGCATACTCATCAATATATATATTGATTTTAATTTGTTTTATTAAAGATATAAAAAAAATATTTAAAGGGGAAAATGTAAAATTTTTAGGAATATTAATTCTATTATTTTTCATGTCTTCTCAACTTCCAACTCAATTAGGACCGCTTCGTTGGCAGTTTAGATTTTTACCTTATTTCAGTGAAATATTGATAATATTTTCGATGTATAGTTTAAGTATAAATGATTTAAAAATTACTAAATATAGATTTAAAATATTTATTGGGACTTTATGTGTGTCTGCTTTTTTGTCTTTTTTTGTAGTCGAGGAACATTTTGCTAAAATGTTTCAAGTTAATTTAGTATTTCTTATCTTAACTATATTTTATATTTATACTGTTTGGAAAGAAGGTAAATTTAAATTAGTTTCTTCTATAGTGTATACAATATTCATGTTGTTTTTAATATTATTTATTCAAGAATCTACAAATGGAATTTTGCCACTAGATGGAGTAACTCCTAATATTAATTTGGAAAATAGTTTTCAAAAAAATGGGTATTTATTATCTTTGACGAATGGGAAGACTCCTGTGGAAAATTTGGAAGATTTACATTACGGTCAATTTCTATATTTTAACATGAAAACTATAAATGGATACTCTCCTGTTGGAAATAAGAAAATTATGGAGTTATTAGGATATCCAGAATCAGCACACCATATTTTTAATCAAGAATCAACAGTAAATGCATTATCAAATAAATATAGTAATGTTTGTTATTTTGATTTATTAAATATTGGTTCAATAGCAATATTTAAGGATCAATTGAATGATGATATGAAAAATAAAATTCAAGGTTGTGGATATTCAACTAGAAATGTACAAAATCCCAATGCAATATATTTTGTTAAAGATAAATCAAATACAGTAGGAAATATTTCTTATTTATCAGAAGGAATAAAAGCAAATAATTTATTAGAAGATAAAGCTAATAAAGAAAAATATTTGATTTCATCAACCCAAAATGGATACATCATAATGAGTAAAGTTTATTGGAGAGGTTACAGAGCTTATATAAATGGTAAAAAGATTAACGTTTCAAACGAAAAGGGATTGATAAAGCTTGATAATGTTCCAAAAGGATTAGATAAAGCAACATTAGAAATAAAATATTTTCCAGCCAGTTGGAAATATACTTTATGGTTGATACCTCTTGGAATTATAATTATTTTAATAGGATTAAGAAAAGGAAAGAATTTATTGTTAGTAGAAGGAGAAAATATAGAATGAAAAATTATATAAAATTAATGCGTCCGAAACATTATTTGAAAAATGGATTAATTTTGGTACCGTTATTTTTTTCAAAAGGAATTACAGATTTTAATAAATTATTGTCGGTATTTTTGGCAATTTTAGCATTTTCTTTTCTTTCTTCGACAATTTATATAATAAATGATACTATGGATGCTGAAAAAGATAGACAGCATCCTAAAAAGTGTAAAAGACCAATAGCTTCTGGTCAAATTTCAAAAAGAAATGCGATAGTTTTTTCAATATTTTTATTTGTGGTATCTTTTTGTTTTCATTATTATGGAAATGATCATAAATTACTTACAATATCAACGTTATATCTAGTTATGTATTATTTGATAAATTTATTATATAGTTTAGGATTGAAAAATAAGCCAGTCTTAGATTTAGTATTATTATCTTCAGGATTTCTTTTGAGAGTTTTATATGGTGGTGCAATTGTAAATGTTCCAATTTCTTATTGGTTATATTTAATTGTGATAACGTTCTCATTTTATATGGGATTTGGTAAAAGACGTGGAGAATTAGAAATAAAGAGTGATAAAAATACAAGAGAAGTCCTAAAAAAATATTCTTATGAATTTTTAGATAAAAATATGAATATTTTTATGGCATTAACATTGGTTTTTTATTCTTTGTGGACTGTTGATCCGAGAACAACAGAAATAGTTGGAAGTGATATTTTTGTTTGGACAGTTCCCTTAGTTATTGTTATTTTTTTAAGATACAGTTATGCTATTGAATTAGGAGAAAGTGATGGAGATCCAGTAGAGGTTTTAATGTCTGATAAAATATTGATAGGTTTAGTTATATTATATATATTATCAACAATAATACTTTTTTATAGAAGTTTATTTATAGGAGGATAAACGATGAATGTATATGATTTTGATAAGACTATTTATGATGGAGATAGCACGATAGATTTTTATTTATTTTCGATAAAAAAGGATTTCACATTAATAAGATACTTTCCTAAGCAAGTTTTTTATATGATTTTATATCATTTAAAAAAAGTAACAAAAGAAAAGTATAAAGAAAAATTTTTTTCTTTTTTAAAAGGAATAAAAAATATTGATAAAGAAATAGAAGAATTTTGGTTAAGAAATGAAAAAAAAATCAAACAGTGGTATTTAAATCAGAAAAATAAAGAAGATGTAGTTATCTCTGCTTCTCCTGAATGGTTATTGAGTCCAATAATTAATAAGTTAGGAATTAATTTAATTGCAACTAAAGTTAATAAAGAAACTGGGAGATTTAATAGTTTAAATTGTTATGGTAAAGAAAAAGTAAAAAGATTTAAAAAAAAATTTCCAAATGGAGAAATAGAAAATTTTTATTCAGATCATTATTCTGATACGCCAATGTTTTTGATTTCTAAAAATGCTTGGATTGTAAAAGGAGAAAAAATAGAAAAATGGACTGATGGAAAGGAACAAATAAAATGGTAGCTTTGAGTAAAGAAGATAAAGAAAAAATAAGAATTTTTGCGGGGTCATCGAGTAAAGAATTAGCAAAAAAAATAGCAGAGTACCTTGAAATAGATTTATCTTCAAATCAGATAGTAAAATTTGCAGACGGAGAAACTTTTGTAAAATCGAATGAAAGTGTTAGAGGTTGTAAAGTATTTATTATTCAATCAACTTCAAAACCAGTAAATGAAAGTTTAATGGAATTATTGATATTTATTGATGCGTTGAGAAGAGCTTCAGCAAGAGAAATAACAGCAGTAATTCCTTATTATGGATATGCAAGGCAAGATAGAAAAGCAAGTCCCAGAGAGCCAATTACATCAAAATTAGTGGCAAACTTATTGACAGTAGCAGGAGCGACAAGAGTAATAACAATGGATTTACACGCAAGACAAATTCAAGGATTCTTCGATATTCCAGTAGATCATATGGAAGCATTGCCAATTTTAGCAAAACACTTCATAAAATACGGATTCAGTCCAGAAGATACAGTTGTAGTATCACCTGATGTTGGAGGAGTAAAAAGAGCTAGAGGATTGGCAAATTGGTTGCATACACCACTTGCAATAATTGATAAAAGAAGGGCAAAAGCGAATGTGTCAGAAGTTATGAACATAATTGGAGATGTAAAAGGTAAGAAAGCAATTTTGATAGATGATATGATCGACACAGCTGGAACAATTTGTAACGCAGCTCAAGCATTGATAGACAAAGGTGCGACAGAAGTTTATGGATGTGCGACTCACGCAGTATTTTCAGGTCCAGCAATTGAAAGATTAAAAAATTCAGCATTTACAGAAGTTGTAATAACAGATACAATTGAATTGTCAGAAGATCAACAATTTGATAAATTGAGAGTTTTAACAACGAGTAAAATGTTTGCTGAAACGATTAAGAGAATAACAACAAGTGAAGCAATAAGTGATTTATTTGAAATTCCAGTAGAAAGTATAGAATAAAATAATTATAAATGGGATGAAAGGAAATAAAAAATGGGAAATAAAAAAAAGAATAGAAATTATTATATTGATAATATAAGAGGTTTAGCAACAATTTCTGTAGTATTTATACACACGGTTTTTTGGAGTGGAAGTTCATATGTTCCAGAATATATGAGAAATTTATCTTTATTAATAGATGTTCCGATATTTTTTTTATTGACAGGAATGTTAATGTCTGTGGTAAAGAATATAAACCCTATAAAACAAGTAACAAAATTAATTTTTAGTTTTTTTATATTAGTTTTAGCTTATCAAATTTTATTTATGGATATTAATGTAAATAATCTCTTTTCAGCACTATTTTTTTATAATGCTGTATTGGATAAATTTCCAGTTGTTAGTGGAAGTTATTGGTTTGTTCCTGTTTATGTAATAGCATTATTAGTATCTTATATGTTAATAAAACAATATTCACCTAAAAAGTTATTTACAGTTATTATTTTAATTTTTTTCTATTATTTATTTACATATTTTACAAAAATAGAAATTAATTTTTATAATTTTAATTATTCAATTTTATTTTTTATTTCTTGTATTTTGATAGGTTATTTGGGAGCAATGAAAAAATATAAATATCTGTATATAGTTCTATCTCTAGTATCTATATTGATTTATCTATCTATCTATTTATCTAAAAAAATTGTTTTACAGGATTATAAATTCCCAGTAGGTATTCCTTATGTAGTAGCTTCAATGATATCATTATTTTTAATATTACATTTTTTTCATAAATCAACATTTTTAAATTTAAAAATTCCTATTTTGAGTTTTGTAGGGTGTAATAGTTTATATTTTTATATGAGTCAAGGAATAGGAGCTTCTATTTTATTTTATATTTTACCTTTTTTAAAGTTTAGTTGGCAATTAAAAATGATATTTGCATTTATAATTAATATAATAGCTTCCTTAATTATAGGATATCTTTTTATTTGGGTTGAAAAACAATTTAATAAGATTATTAGTAGAGGTAATTTAAATGTTGAAAGTTAATATAAAGAAAATATTAAATAAGGAAATATTGTTATATCTTATTTTTGGAATAACTGTTACATTATTAAATATTATATTATTTTATTTATTTATAAATGTATTTAAAATGTCAATAGGATTAGGTAATGTATTAGATAATATTATTTGTATATTATTTCAATATTTCACTAATAGAATATGGGTTTTTGAAAGTGAAAATAAAGGTAAAGAAGCTATAAAAGAATTTATTCAATTTATATTAGCGAGAGGTATAACAGCGATTATTGATCAAATCTTTGTTGTAGTGGGGATAGACTTTTTTGTAAATAGATTTATTTCAATCCAAAATAGGTCAGTATTCTCATTGCTTGTAAAAGTAATATCGAATATTATAGTTATAGTATTAAATTATATTTTTTCAAAACATTTTATTTTTACATAAATCTGAATATTAAATTATTATAAAAATTGGAAAGGTAAATTTTATGAAAAAAAGAAATTTTAAAGTTTTAGAAAGCTTCCGATTTTTGGCAGCTTTATTAGTTGGATTAGGACATTTATTTACTTGGAATGGTAATCATGATGTAATTCCACGTTCTTTTATGCTGTCAGTAGACTTTTTTTTTGTATTAAGTGGTTTTGTATTAACACAAAATTTAAAAGATCAAAAATTAAATGTAGATGAATATCTTAATAAATTATTTTTTGGAAGAACAATAAGGTTGTTAATACCATATATGATATTAGTTACTATTTATCAAATTATTTTTGTTAAATTTATGGGACATATAAAAATAAGTTTATATGAATGGATAATAAATTTATTTTTGTTACAAATTTTAGGATTAAATGGAAATGTTACTGGAGGTATGATTGGAGTAGCGTGGGCTTTGGGATTAGAATATTGGATAGGAACTATTTATTTTCCATTTGTTTATTTTCTTAAAAAGAAATTTGATAAAGGATTAATTTTTATTTCTATTATGACATATATAATTTCTATTGGAATATTACGACATTATTCAACAAATTTTATAGCTGCTAAAATATTTCGATATTTTGATGTTCCGATAATTATTTCAAGGCTTTTAGCTTCTTACAGTATTGGAACTTTATGTTCAATTCTTTATCAAAAATTTAAAAATATAGAGTTTAAAAATAAAAGGAAAATTTTTACAATATTAGAAATAACAATAATTTATTTTATAATTAGAGTTTATAATTCAAAGCATTACAATGGTGAAAATGAGTATGTTTTTCCTATTTTTGCAGGAATTTTAGTATTTATCTTTGCTTATGAAAATGGAATTATTTCAAAAGCATTAGAAAAAGTGTCTTTTCTTGGGAAATTAAGTTATTCAATATATCTTATACATCCTTGTTTTGTCGAATTAATGAATTATTTAAAAGTTAAAAATCCTTTAAGTGGGTTAAATATATCGTATTACATTATATTATTATTAATAACATCATTTTTATTCTATTATTTTGTTGAAAAAAATATAATAAATTTAAAGTATAAATTGTTAAATAAAAATAAGAACAAAGAGTTGAAAACAAGTGTATGAGATAAGAGGTAAATAAACATCTATTCAATGAAAATTATGAAAGAATATTAGTCGTATTTTTTTCTTAATGAATCGAATAATTAAAATAAAAAAACGTAAAAAAAATATCTTTTTTTAATAATATAATTGATTTATAAATAAAAAATAGGGGTCTAAAATGGAAAATACAATTGTAAAAATATTAGATATAAGAATATAAAATTTGAAAAATTTTCAAAATGGTAAAATAAGTTTTTTTAAATTCAGATATAAAAAATATATTGAAGTTAGAATTGGGAGGCATTTTAGGGATTTATGGTCAAAATGGTTCTGGAAAAACAAAGTTATAGATGTATTATTTATTTTGAAATCAATTTTAATTGAAAAAGCAAAAAGAAGAAATAAGCAATGATGGGATAAAAAACATAATAGCAGATTTACGTTCTATAAGAGAAGGAAAACCTATTTCATTAAGATATGAATCAGAAGGGATAAAAAGAATTGTTTCAATATTGGGAGTACTTATAGCAGTCTATAATCAACGTTCAGTCTGTTTGGCAATAGATGAATTGGATTCGGGAATTTTTGAATATTTGTTAGGAGAAATACTGGAAGTGTTATCTAATGAGATAAAAGGTCAAGTAATATTTACTTCTCATAACCTAAGAATTCTTGAGAAAATTGATAAAAAGAAAATAGTATTTTCTACAACAAATCCAAATAACAGATATATAAAATTTAAGTATGCAAAACCAAGTAATAACTTGAGGGATATGTATTTAAGGGAATTAATCATTCAAGAACAGGATGAGGAATTGTATAAAGAGACAAAACAATCTGATATAAAGAGAGCTTTTTATAGAGTGGGGGCATCATTAGATGAAAAAAGGTAAAAAATTTAAATTCAGTAAATAGACACAGTAATTTTTGGTTGTTTTTTTGTGATAATTATTAAATAAAAAATACCAAAAAAGAAAGGAAAGGTTTATGAAAAATATACTAGTAATCGGAGGAGCAGGATACATCGGTTCTCACACAGTAAATCTATTAAAAAAAAGTGGATATAATCCAATAATTTATGATAATTTATCAAAAGGTTACAAAGATGTAGCTGAAATATTAAATGTAAAATTTATAAAAGGTGATTTGGGAGATAGAAAAAAACTAAAAGAAGTATTTGAAAAAGAAAATATTACAGCAGTTATGCATTTTGCAGCATTTATTGAAGTTGGGGAATCAGTTCAGGAACCAGCTAAATATTATGAAAATAATGTTGTTAAAGTAACAAAATTATTAGATCAAATGGTTGAATCAGGAGTTAAAAACTTTATTTTTAGTTCTACAGCAGCAACTTTTGGAGAACCTGTTAAAGATAAAATAGACGAAACTCACCAACAATTACCGATTAATCCATATGGTAAGAGTAAATTAATGGTAGAAAAAATACTTGAAGATTATGATACGGCATATGGCTTAAAAAGTGTTGTTTTGAGATATTTTAATGCTAGTGGAAGTGATAAAGATGGAATAATTGGAGAAAGTCACATTCCGGAAACTCATTTAATACCATTAATTTTACAGGCGGCTAGTGGAAAAAGAGAGAGCATAAAAATATTTGGAGATGATTATCCAACAAAAGATGGTACTTGCATAAGAGATTTTGTTCATGTTTATGATTTAGCAAAAGCACATATTTTAGGTATGGAAAAAATGTTGAAAGAGAATAAAAGTTTAAATTACAATCTTGGAAGTGGAGAAGGTTTTTCGGTTAAGGAAGTTATTGAAAAAGTAAAAGAAGTAACTGGAAAAGACTTTAAAGTAGAAACTGTAGAGAAAAGAGCAGGAGATCCAGCAGTATTAGTTGCTAATAGTGAAAAGGCTAAGAAAGAATTAGGATGGGAGCCTGAATATTCATTAGAAGAAATTATTAACTCAGCTTGGAAATGGGAAAATAATAGAAGATACTAGATTAAATATAAATTAGGAGATTTTTCAAGATGAAAATACTACTAACAGGCTCAAATGGCCAATTAGGCCACGATTTCAAAAAGATATTTGATAGAAAAAATATCGAATACATTGCAACAGATCACAAAGAATTAAACATTACAAATGATGAAGATTTAAACAGATTCTTTCAAGAAAATGAAGGAATTACTCATGTGATAAATTGTGCAGCATACAATGATGTTGATAAAGCTGAAACTGATAAAAAGGTTTGGTTGTTAAATGCTGAGGCACCTAAGAAATTGGCTGAATTTTCTAAAAAGATTGGGGCGATTTTTGTTACTTATACGACAGATTTTGTATTTGATGGGGAGAAGAATTCTCCTTATATGGAAGATGATAAAACGAATGGTGTTTCAGAGTATGGAAAATCGAAGGCCCAAGGAGAAAAAGACGTTTTGGAGGCGTATGATAGATCATTTGTGATACGGACTTCATGGGTATTTGGGATAGCTAATAACAATTTTAATAAGCAAGTTATAAATTGGAGCAAATCTCGAAATGAGTTGAATATTGTGGATGATCAAATGTCAGTTCCAACTTATTCGATGGATTTAGCTGAATTTTCATGGAAATTGATCCAAACTGAAAAATTTGGATTGTGTCACATTACAAATGATGGAATTGCGAGTAAATATGACCAAGCTAAGTATGTTTTAGAAAAAATTGGTTGGAAAGGAACGTTAGGAAGGGCAAAAACAGCTGATTTTAATCTTCCTGCAAAACGACCAGCTTATTCAAAATTGGATTCTAGTAAGGTAGAAAAGTTGCTAGGAGAAAAAATTCCTACATGGCAGTCAGGAATTGATAGATTTCTTGAAGAAATGAAGGAAAATGGAGAATTGTAAAATAGAATTTTTATTGAGAAAGGCTAGATTTGTTCTAGTCTTTTTTGTATAATAGAGGTGAACGTATGTTAGAAGAAATAGGGAATTTTAGAAAGGAAATGAAGAAAATATGAAAAAGAAGAAAAAATTGCCGATTGGAATATCGAATTTCAAAGATATAATTGAAAAAAATTATTATTATTTTGATAAAACGAGATTTATAGAAGATATTTTGGAAGATGGAGCACAAGTAAAGCTGTTTACTCGTCCAAGAAGATTTGGGAAAACATTGAATATGTCGATGTTGAAGTATTTTTTTGATGTTAGAAATAAAGAAGAAAATAGGAAGTTATTTGAAAATTTGGAAGTTTCTAAAAGTGAATATTTTGGAGAACAGGGGAATTATCCAGTAATTTCAATTTCGTTTAGGAATTACGATAAAGAAAATTGGGAAACAGGTTTTAGAACTATAAAAACAACAATTGCTAATATGTATGCAGAGAATAAATTTTTAATGGATAGTTTAGATAAAAGGGAACTACAGAAATTTGAGGATATTTGGTTAGAAAAGGACGATGGAGATTGGGAAGGTTCATTGAGGAATTTGGTGCAATATTTGTATGAATATTATGGGAAAAAAGTAGTAGTGTTGATAGATGAGTATGATCAACCAATAATAGACTCATATATTAAGGGATATTATGATAAAGCCATCAGTTTTTTTAAAAGTTTTTATGGATTGGTTTTGAAGGATAATGAATATCTTGAAATGGGAGTTATGACTGGTATTTTGAGAGTTGCGAAAGAGAATATTTTTTCAGGATTGAATAATTTGGAAGTTCATACGATTTTGGATAGTGAATTTACAGAGTATTTTGGGATTATGGAAAATGAAGTGGAGGACTCCCTTAAAGATTTTGATTTGGAGTATGAATTAATTGATGTTCAGAAGTGGTATAATGGATATTTATTTGGAGAAATGAAGGTGTATAATCCATGGTCGATTATTAATTTTTTAAAACGTGGAAAATTAAAACCTTATTGGGTGAATACGAGTGGGAATGGATTAATTAAATTATATTTGCAGAAATTAAAAGATGAAATTTTTGATGATTTTTCAAAATTATTGAATAAAGAAAGTATTCTAAAAAGAGTTAATGACAATATGACTTTTGGGAATTTGGAGGCTAATTTTGAAAAAAATATTTGGAATTTGTTTTTTCATAGCGGATATTTGACTTTGAATGAAGGATATAATGAAAGTGAAGAAGAAATTCATTTAAAAATACCGAATGAAGAAATTTTAAAAATGTTTTCTGAAATGTTTATTGAAATATATTTTGAGAGTTATGAAACTTTTCTGTATATGACCAATGCGTTAAAAAATGGAGATATTGAAAAATTCAAATTAGAGTTGAATAAAATTTTGTTGGAGAATGTAGGAATTTTTGATGTGAGTGGAGCGTATAAAGAACAGTTTTATCATGGTTTAATTTTAGGATTAATTTTAAAATTGAAGAATGAGTATGAAATCACATCGAATAATTTTTCGGGGAAAGGTCGCTATGACTTATTGTTGAAACCGAAAAATATTTTAAGAAGGAAAGAAGGCATTATTTTTGAATTAAAAATTGTAAATGTGACTGAAAAATTAGATAAAGATCAAATTAGGGAAAAACTTAAAAATGAGTGTGAGATTGCGTTGAAACAAATTGAAGAAAAAGAATATGTTTCAGTTCTAAGAAATGCTGGGATTGAGAAAGTTTTAAAGATTGGGATTGCATTTTATGGAAAAGAGTTTGAGATGAAGTTTGAGAGGGAATGATAGAGATAGAAAGTGAGAACAGTATGAAGAATAAAAAAACAATGCCAATAGGAATTGATGATTTTAAAACTTTAATAACAAAAAATTACTATTATTTCGATAAGACAAAAATGATTGAAGAGTTACTAGAAAATGATTTTGAAGTAGTATTATTTACGAGACCAAGAAGATTTGGAAAAAGTTTAAATATGTCGATGTTAAAGTATTTTTTTGATGTTAGAAATTGTAAAGAGAATAAAAGTTTGTTTGAAGGATTGTATATATCGAAAAGCGAGTATAGAAGAGAGCAAGGGAAATATCCTGTGATTTACATATCATTTAAAGATATAAAGAAAAAGAACTGGGAAGAGACTTATGAGTTGATAAAAAGTAATATTTATGATTTGTATTATGAACATAGGTATGTTTTGGATAAATTGGATGAGATAAAAAAAGAAGAATACAATGATATTTTACTAAGAAAAAAGGAACCAATATGGTCGTTGGCACTGGAAAAATTGAGTGAATATTTGTATTTATATTATGGGGAAAAAGCGATAATATTGATAGATGAATATGATACACCATTAATATATGCTTATGAGTTTAGTTATTATGAAGAGGCAATAAATTTTTTTAGAACTTTATATGGGTCAGCCTTGAAGGGGAATAAGTATTTAGAAAAAGGGGTACTGACAGGAATATTGAGAATTGTTAGAGAAGGGATTTTTTCAGATTTGAACAACTTAATAGTTTATACAATCCTAGATAAAAAGTATTCGAATTATTTCGGGCTTACTGAAAAGGAAGTGGAAAAAAGTTTGAAAGAATACAAATTAATAGAAGAATTGGAAAAAGTAAAAAAATGGTATAATGGTTACAAATTTGGAGAAAGTAATATTTATAATCCTTGGAGTATAATAAATTATTTAAGTAGTGAAGAATTAGTTGAATATTGGGTAAATACTTCGAATGATAATACAATAAATAGATTAATTAAAAATTCACAGATAAGTATGTTTGAAGATTTAAAAAAAATATTTGAAGGGAAATCAGTTTCAAAAATAATAAATTTGACTTCAAATATGTCAAATTTGAGAAATCCTCAAGAAATATGGCAGTTAATGTTATTTAGTGGATATTTAACGATTTCTAAAAAAATTAGTAATAAAGAATATGAACTAAAAATACCAAATTATGAGGTACAGTCTTTTTTTAAAGATTCATTTATTAATGAGAATTTTAGTGATAAAAGTACCTTTAATCAAATGATAAATGCATTATTAGATGGAAATATAGACATGTACAAGTATTATTTACAACAGATTATGTTATTATTTTATAGTTATCATGATGGAGATAAAATTAATGAAAAGCCTTATCATAATTTAATTTTAGGAAGTATTTTGTATTTAGAAGATTGGTATGAGATAGATTCAAATATAGAGAGAGGTTTTGGGAGAACAGATTTGACATTGACTCCTAAAGATAAAATAAAATTAGGATATATATTTGAGTTCAAAGTAGTTTCAGAAGAAAAAGACTTAGAAGGAGCAACGAAAGAGGCTATTAAGCAAATAAAACAAAAAAAATATGACACAAAAATGCGAAATGACGGTGTAGAAAAAATATTATGTATCGGGATAGCTTTTTGTGGTAAAAAAGTTGATTTAAATTGGGAAAAATTATAAAATTTTGTTACTTCTTTGAGCTATTTTTGTTTGTAAAAAGTTAAAAATATGGTACAATTAAAAGGGATCTCTAAAAAAATTTTGGAATAGTAGAAATAATAAAAAAAGAGATTTTCCTAATAAAAAATATTATACATAAAAAGTTGAAAAATTTTAAAAATATAGAAAAGAAAAAGGAGAAATTTATGAAAAGAATAAGAAAAGCAGTAATACCTGCAGCAGGATTAGGAACAAGAGTCTTGCCAGCGACAAAGGCCCAGCCTAAAGAAATGTTAGTTATTGTAGATAAACCAGCATTGCAGTATTTGGTTGAAGAGCTGATTGCTTCTGGAATTGAGGAGATTCTTATTGTTACGGGGAGAAATAAGAGTTCAATTGAAAATCATTTTGATTATTCGTTTGAGTTGGAAAAAACGTTGGAGGAAAAAGGGAAATTAGAGCTTTTGAAAGTGGTCGATGATATTTCAAAATTGGCGAATATTTATTATGTTAGACAAAAGAAACCGTTAGGATTGGGACATGCGATTGGTTGTGCAGAAGCGTTTATTGGAGATGAACCGTTTGTAGTAGTGTTGGGGGATGACATTATTTATACTGATGAGAGTAAAGGTGAGGCTCCTGTTACAAAACAATTGATTGATAAATATGTTGAATTGAATGGTGGAAATATTTTGGGAGTTCAAAAGGTTGCTGAAAAAGATGTTAATAAATATGGAATTGTTAAGCCTTTGAAAACAATTGATGAGAGAACAGTTGAAGTAGAAAATTTTGTGGAAAAACCATCGTTGGAAGAGGCACCTAGTAGATTAGCTGCATTGGGAAGATATGTATTGGAACCAGAAATTTTTGGATATTTGAAAAATACGAAGCCTGGAAAAGGTGGAGAAATTCAGTTGACAGATGCAATTTTGGATATGAAGAATGATAAAGGGAAATTGTATGCGTATAATTACGATGGATTTAGATATGACACAGGGGATAAATTTGGAATGTTTGTGGCAAATGTGGAGTTTGGATTGAGACATCCTGAATTGAAGGACAGAGCGAAAGAATATTTGAAAGAATTGATGGAGAAATTAAATAAAATAAAGTGAGTTTAAGGAAGGAATTAAATGAAGAAATTAAGTATATTAGTGTTAATCGGTATTTTGAGTTTAAATAGTGTAGGATTAGCGGCCAAAAAGAAAAGTAAAGTAAAAAGAGTAGTTGAGAAGATAGAAAACAAAATAAAAGGGAAAAAATCAGAGGAAAATATAGATACAAATGTAAATTCAAATTCAAATAATAGTATAACAACGGAAAATGAAGTAAAAGATAAAACAGAAGAAACAAATACTAATAATGAAAATTCAAAAGGGAAGAAGAAAACAGTATTAGGTAAAATTTTCAAGAAAGACGATAAAGATTCTTGGCAGTTGGTATGGAGTGACGAATTTAATGGAGATAGTTTAGATTTATCAAAATGGTCTTACTGGGGAGATAACAATTTGCCATGGAGTGCTGGGAATTATTTGGATGAAAATGGAAATTTGGTTGACCAATCAGGATTTAAAGTAAAACACTACTATTTGAAAGAGAATGTTGAAGAAAAAGATGGAAATTTAATTTTAGAAGTAAAAAAAGAGAATGGGAAAACAGTTGATATAAATGGGCAACGAAGAAGGATTTTATATAGTTCGGGAGCAGTTCATACTAAAGGGAAGTTTTCTGTGCAAGAAGGAAAAATTGAAATGAGAGCAGCTATGCCAAAAGGTGTGGGAACTTGGCCTGCATTTTGGTTGTGGCCAGAAAGTTATGATAGTAGAAATTCTTCGAGACCAGCTTTAGGTGAAATTGATATTTTTGAAATTTATGGTTCAGATTTAACAAAAGTAACAGGAACTGCACATGTTTTAAAAGCAGATAATACTTATAAAATGTTTACAGGTAATAGTGAAAAAATCAGAAAAAATGAGGATTTGACTAAATTTAATACTTATGCGATAGAATGGAATTCAGATGAAATTAAATGGTTATTTAACGGTAGAGTTTTCAAAAGAAGAACAATGAAGCAAATGGAAAAAGAAGGTGGGCAGAATCCATTTAAAGAACCTTATTTTATTATGATAAATGTAGCATTAGAAAATAAAACTGGAAGCGATGGAGATGTGGATTTTCCTACAGAAATGAAAGTAGATTATGTAAGAGTTTACAAGAAAAAATAGAAGGAGAACAATTTAGTGGAAATTAGAAAATTTAATAAGGATGAGATTAATATATTTTCTGGTTCAGCTAGTTTGGAATTATCAAAAAAAATAGTTGAATATTTGGGAGTAGAATTATCAGAAAATAAGATTCAGAAGTTTGCTGATGGGGAAATTTTTACGAAATCGCTGGAAAGTATTAGAGGAAGTAAGGCATTTGTTATACAATCGACTTCTGGTGATGTGAATGAAAATATTATGGAGTTGTTGATATTTATCGATGCGTTGAAAAGATCTTCAGCGAAGGAAATAATAGCTGTAATTCCGTATTTTGGGTATGCTAGACAAGATAGAACAGCTGATCCGAGAGATCCTATTACTTCAAAATTAATTGCAAATTTATTGTCAGCAGCTGGAGCGACTAGAATTGTTACGATGGAATTACATAGAAAGCAAGTACAAGGATTTTTTGACATTCCGTTAGATCATGTGGAAGCATTACCTATTTTGGCAGATTATTTTGAGAAAAAAGGGTTTTCGCAAGATGAGAATACTGTTGTTGTTGCACCAGATATTGGTTCAGTAAAAAGAGCGAGAGAATTGGCAAAATGGTTAGAAATACCGTTGGCAATAATTGAGAAAAGAAAAAATGAAAATGGTGAGCACGATATTGAAAATATAATTGGAGATGTCCGTGGAAAGAAAGTTATTATAATTGATGATATGATAAATACGGCAAAAACGATAGAAATGGCTGCAGATGCATTGATGGAAAATGGAGCAACTGAAATTTACTGTTGTGCGACACATGCGATTTTTTCTGATTCGGCTGTTGAGAGATTGAAAAAATCTCCAATAAAAGAAATTATAGTGACAGATACAATTGAATTGTCAGAGGATAAAAAATTTGATAAATTAACAATTTTGTCAACAAATGAAATTTTTGGAGAGGTATTAAGAAGAATAGTTACTGGAAAAGAAGTAAGTAACTTATTTAAAAAATAGAGGTATAGTTATGTATGATTTTACAGCGAGTATAGTGACTTACAATACTCCAACAACAGATTTAGAAAAAATAATAAAATGTTTTCAAAAGATAAAGTTGAATTTTAAATTGTGGATTTCAGATAATTCTGAGACGGATGCTTTAAGAAGTTTTTTTGAGAAAATAAATGACGATAGAATAGAATATATTTTTAATAATGCGAACAAAGGTTTTGGAGAAGGACATAACCGAATTATTAAAAAAGTGGCAGGCGATCCAAAATTATCTGAATTTCATTTAGCAATTAATGCAGATATTTATTTTAAAGAAAATACAATTGAAAAAATTGTCGAGTACATGAAAGAGCATGAGGAAATTGGACAGATAGGGCCTAAGATTACAGATGAAAATGGAAATTTTAGTTATCAGAACAAATTATTTCCAACGCCAATGAATTTGATTTTTAGGCGTTTTCTTCCATTTAAAAGTATTATGGGTAAAATGAATGATGACTATGAAATGAGATGGTCAGATTTTAATCAAATAATGGAAGTTCCTTTACTTTCAGGATGTTTTATTTTTGCAAGGGTTTCAGCTTTAAGAGAAGTAGGTGGATTTGATGAAAGATATTTTATGTACCTGGAAGATTATGATTTATGTCGAAGAATAGGACAAAAATACAAGACTGTTTATTATCCTTTTTCAGAGATAGCTCATAAACATGGAAGAGGTTCGTATAGATCAAAGAAATTATTAATATACCATATAGAATCTGCCATTAAGTATTTTAATAAATGGGGATGGTTTTTTGATAAAGAGCGAAAAATTAAAAATGATGAAACTAGAAGAAGATATTCTAAAGAAAATAAAAAATAAGAAATTTAAAATTTAGAATATTAAAATATTTTAAGCATAAGTATTAGATTATAAATTTTTTAATTTAATATTTATGCTATTTTTAGTATTTGAAAGAAAAAAATATAAGTTTTGAGGTTTAAATTTAAAGTGATATAATTATAAAATATGAGTTGTTTAGGAGGGAAATAAATGAAAACATATTTAGTGACAGGAGCAGCGGGGTTTATTGGTGCAAACTTCTTGAAATATATTTTGAAAAAGTATGAAGGGAAAGAAGATATAAAGGTTGTAGTTGTTGATGCATTGACTTATGCGGGAAATTTGGGGACGATTAAAGAGGAATTGAAGGATGAAAGAGTAAAATTTGAGAAGGTTGATATTAGGGATAGGAAAGAGATTGAGAGAGTTTTTTCTGAAAATGATGTTGATTTTGTGGTGAATTTTGCGGCGGAATCGCATGTTGATAGATCGATTGAAAATCCACAAATTTTCTTGGAAACAAATATTTTAGGAACTCAGAATTTGTTGGAAAATGCCAAAAAAGCTTGGACTGTTTCAAAAGATGAAAATGGATATCCAATTTACAAAGATGGTGTGAAATATTTGCA
Source organism: Leptotrichia sp. oral taxon 221 (assembly GCF_018128245.1). Classification (NCBI taxonomy): domain Bacteria; kingdom Fusobacteriati; phylum Fusobacteriota; class Fusobacteriia; order Fusobacteriales; family Leptotrichiaceae; genus Leptotrichia; species Leptotrichia sp. oral taxon 221. Next base: position 1,989,336 of record NZ_CP072378.1, on the reverse strand, counting down.
AGTATCTACTGACGAGGTTTATGGAAGTTTGTCTAAGGATTATGAAACAGCGATTGATTTGGTAATTGAAGATGAAGAAGTGAAAAAGGTTGTAAAAAATAGAACTAATTTGAAAACTTATGGAGATAAATTTTTTACAGAAAAGACACCGCTTGATCCTAGAAGTCCTTATTCTGCTTCAAAAACAGGAGCTGACCACATTGTAATTGCATATGGAGAAACTTACAAAATGCCGATAAATATTACAAGATGTTCGAATAATTATGGTCCGTACCATTTTCCAGAAAAATTGATTCCTTTGATGATAAAAAACGTGCTTGAAGGGAAGAAATTGCCTGTTTATGGGAAAGGTGACAATGTAAGAGATTGGCTTTATGTTGAGGATCACTGTAAAGGAATTGACTTGGTTGTGAGAAACGGAAGATTGGGAGAAGTTTACAATATTGGTGGATTTAATGAAGAGCAAAATATTAATATTGTAAAATTGGTAATTGATATTTTGAAGGATGAAATTACTGCGAATGACGAATACAAAAAGGTGTTGAAAACTGACTTGGCGAATGTAAATTATGATTTGATAACTTATGTTCAAGATAGATTGGGTCACGATATGAGATATGCGATTGATCCTTCAAAAATTGTGAGAGAATTGGGATGGTATCCTGAAACTGATTTTGAAACAGGAATTAGAAAAACAGTAAAATGGTATTTAGAAAATCAAGAATGGGTAAATGAAGTGGCTTCTGGAGATTATCAAAAATACTATGATGAAATGTATGGAAATAAATAGGGATATTGAATAACAAAGTTTTGAATTTTTATAAATTATAATTCTTTGATTTTAGATTGAGAAGAAGGATTTTGCTATAAAAAGGATTAAAGATTAAAAAAATGAAAAAGAAAGGAGAATATGGCATTTGTTATAATGTCATACAAGAAAATTATGAATAATTTTGAAGTAATTAAAACACCAATAAAAGATTTAGTAGTAATTCAGCCAAAAGTTTTTGGAGATGAAAGAGGATTTTTCTTGGAAACATATAATAAAAAGTCGTTTGAGGAATTGGGACTTACGATGGAATTTGTTCAAGATAATCATTCAAAATCGAAAAAAGGCGTATTGAGAGGGTTGCATTTTCAAACTCAAAATACTCAAGGGAAACTTGTTAGGGTTGCAAAAGGTAGTGTTTACGATGTTGCTGTTGATTTGAGAAAAGATAGCGAAACTTTTGGTAAGTGGTATGGAGTTTTGTTGACAGAAGCTAATAAGACTATGTTTTATGTGCCAGAAGGGTTTGCACATGGATTTTTGACATTGGAAGATGATACAGAATTTATGTACAAATGTACGGATTTGTATTCGCCAGAATATGATAGTGGAATTATGTGGAATGACGAAACTATTGGGATTGACTGGAAATTTGAGGAATTTGGGATTGATCCTAGTGAATTGACAATTTCTGATAAGGATACTAAACATCAGAATTTTGATAGAAATAAGAAATATTTTGAAAAATATTAATGTTGCAAGAGTGTCTAGAATTTTGTGTGAACTAATAGAAAATCTAGTAAATTAAGTACTTCGCTATTTTATTTACACAAAATTTTTTACACCCTTAATATTCGTATAGAAGTTCTCATTTTATTATTAAAGTGGGAACTTTTTTTATGCAAAAATATTTTCATATTTTTAGGGTGAATTGTGTTATAATAAATTAAAATTATTTTACTTAAATTTTCAATATTTGTTTTAGTGTTATTTGTTTAGATAAATTTAGAAAAATTGAGTGAATTTTGGATAAAAAAGAAGGAGGTTTGTATTGTGAAGAAATTAGAGGAGAGTAGAATTCTTGCTATGGCTCCGAATGCTTCGGCGATTTCAAATGCAAAAAAATTGTGCGATAAAGGGGCATTTTTGAAATTATGGCGTTCGGTTGACGATACTTTGTATATGGGCGAGTGTAAGGGAAGTGGGAAATCGAATTATACGGTTTCAGTGGATTTTATTGATGAAGAAAATCCTGTTACACGATGTACTTGTCCAAGTAGACAATTTCCTTGTAAGCATGGATTAGCTTTGTTATTTGAGATATTGAAAGGGAAAAAATTTGAGGAGTGTGAAATACCAGAAGATATTTTGGCGAAAAGAGAAAAAAAGGAAAAATTAAAGGCGAAAAGGGCGAATGAGGAAAAGGAAGTTAAGAAAAAAACTTCTTCAAAAGCATCTAAATCAGCTAGAACAAAGAAAATTAAAAAGCAACTTGAAGGGCTAGATTTGATAAAGAAAATAAGTTCGCAATTATTGAAAGTTGGACTTTCTGCAATGGGGAGTGTTTCGATTACAGAGTATCGAGATATTGTAAAACAATTGGGAGATTATTATTTGCCAGGACCACAAGTTTTGTTTCAAAGATTACTTTTGGAAATTCAGGCGTATAAAGAGGATCAAGATAAGGGACATTATCAGACGGCTTTAGAATGTTTGAAAAAGTTGAGGGCGATTGAGAAAAAAGGTAGAGAGTTTTTGAATGAGCAACTTGAAAAGAATGATCCAGAATTGACGGATAATACGTTGTATGAGGATTTAGGAGGCGTGTGGAAGTTAACTCAGTTGAATGATTTGGGGTTAAAAAAGGAAAATGCGAGATTGGTGCAGCTTTCATTTGAAGTGAATTATGATGAGGCTAGTAAGATTTTTACAGATTGTGGATACTGGATTGATTTAGAGAGTGGGGAAGTGTCATATACTGCCAATTATAGACCTCGTTCGGCGATGAAATATATTAAGCAGGAAAATTCTAATTTTTCATTATTGACGGTGCCTACATTAACTTTTTATCCAGGTGGAGTTAATAAGAGAATAAGATGGGATGTTGCTAGTTTTGATAAAATTGAAAGTTCTTGTTACAAAGAGATAAAAAAACATGCTCAAAGTATAGATCATGCTGTAAAAATTGCTAAAAATGAATTAAAAAATATTTTGACAAATAATGAAGTGGCTTTATTACTAGAATTTGAAAAAATTATGTTTGTTGAAGAAGAAGGTAAGAAAAAATATATTTTAATTGATAAAAATCAAAAGATGATAGAGCTTAGAGATAAGAAAAACAAGGAATTTTCAGAAAATTTTTATGAACTTTTGCCAAATGAATGTTTGGAAAATCAAGTGATGTTTGTAAAATTATTTTATGAAGGTAGAGATATTTATGCTCAAGCACAAAGCATCATAACTGATGATAAAATTATTCGTTTTGGATTTTAGAGTGGAGTTTAGGAAGGAGAAAAAATGAATTTAGAACCGTTATATGAATTGAAAAATAGGCTTGAAAATGTTTCGATTGTTGGGATAAATTTGGTGAAAGATGATTTTCGTTTGCAAAGAGCTATTGATCAAATGAAGGGGTATGCTTCGGCTGCCAAAGTATTTAAGCAAATTTATGAAATGGGGCAAAAATTGATTGAAGGCGATGAGGAAGATAAATGTGATTTATTCTTAGATTTGTTGGCTTTGCTTGATGCGGTGCTTTGTACCCAAGCGACAACTTATACTGGTGGTAATTTGCAAAAAATAGAAACGACTGCTGGAAAAGAAAATTTTTATCAAGAACTTCATTACAGTGAGTTGAGCGAATTAATTGCTGCATTTAAAGGAACTGGTGGTGGCCGTTTTAGAGTTATTGATTCGACATTGCGATGGGATAATCCTGAAATAGTGAATGATTTTAGAGTGAAGAAATTTATGATAAACGGACTTAATGATAGTTATTCTGGAATTATAGATTTAATGATTAAAATGTTAAAGAAACAGGGGAAAGAGATAGTTCCGCTATTGAAAGAAGGATTTAATCCTCAAGGTAAAAAGGAAATGATTGCCCGATTGGAAATTATCGAGGATATTTGTAAAGGTGATGAAAATGAATTTTATAAATATTGTGTTGAAAATGGTGGAAAAGAAGTGAAAGAAGTTGCAATTGGAGCTTTGGTATATGATCAGGATAACGTTGATTATCTTTTAGATTTAATGAAAAAAGAACGTGGGAAATTGAAGAATAAAGTTTTTGAAAGTCTTGCGTATATGGATGATGAGAGAGTCAAAAAAGAGTGGGATAAATTTTTTAGAAAAAAACCGTTTGAAAATATGGAATATATGGCGGGAACAGAGCAGCAATGGGTTAAGAATTATTTGGAAAATTATGTTGAGGAATATGTTGAAGGATTGAAAAATAGGGATTTGTCTGACAAAAAGGAAAAATATAATGTTCAAAGAGAAATTTCAATATTATGTTCGTGTACTAAAAATAAACTTACAGATAAGATGGTGAAATTATATAAAAAATTGTATCGATATAATGAATATGAGATTGAAAAAATTTTAAAAAATTAAAAGCGAAAAATTCAATAGTGGAATGAGAGTGAAGGAGTTGTAAAAAATGGCTAAAAAAGAAGAATTACAAAGATTAACAGCAGAACAGATGTTTCAAGATGAAATTGATGCGTTAATTAAGGCGGAAAAAAATCCAATACCTACTGGATGGAAAATGTCACCTAAATCAGTGTTGACATATATTTGTGGAGGGAAAGCTGGAAGAAAAGTGATAACGCCTAAATATATTGGAAATAAAAGATTGGTTGAGATTGCAATTTCGACTTTGGTTACGGATAGGGCATTGTTGCTGATTGGGGAGCCAGGGACTGCGAAATCTTGGTTGTCAGAGCATTTGACGGCGGCGATAAATGGAGATTCGACACGAGTTATTCAAGGAACAGCGGGAACGACTGAAGAGCAGATTAGATATTCTTGGAATTATGCGATGTTGATTGCAGAAGGGCCTACAAAAGATGCATTGATACCAAGTCCGATTTATAAAGCGATGGAAGATGGGGCGATTGCTAGAGTAGAAGAAATTTCTCGTTGTGTGTCAGAAGTGCAAGATGCGTTGATTTCTTTGTTGTCAGAAAAAAGAATGAGTGTACCTGAATTGAATGTAGAAATTCCAGCTAAAAAAGGGTTCTCTATTATTGCAACTGCGAATACTCGTGATAAGGGAGTTAATGAAATGTCGGCAGCGTTAAAGAGACGTTTTAATATTGTGGTGTTACCAAGTCCGAATACACTTGAAGCAGAGATAGATATTGTTAGAAGTAGAGTTACGCAACTTGCAGGAAATTTGGATTTAAATGCGAAATTGCCTGAAGAGGAAGTTATTGAAAAAGTTTGTACGGTATTTAGAGAATTGCGTCAAGGTGTTACGTTAGATGGAAGACAAAAGATAAAGCCGACTGCAAATGTGTTATCGACTGCAGAAGCTATTTCACTTTTAGCGAATAGTATGGCGTTGGCTGGAAGTTTTGGGGATGGAGAGATATCAGATTATGACTTGGCGGCAGGATTGCAGGGAGCTGTAGTAAAAGAAGATAGTAAAGATGGGCAAATTTGGGAAGAATATTTGGAAAATATTATGAAAAAACGAGGTTCAGAATGGCTGGATCTTTATAAAGAATGTAAGGCACTTAACAAAGCTACTAAATAAAGGCGGTGGAATAAATGAAAAAACAAAATGAAGGGAAACCGAATATATTCGGAGTTAGGCATTTTTCACCAGCTGGAGCACATTATTTGAAAAATTATTTAGATGAAATACAGCCAAAAATCGTTTTGATAGAAGGGCCTTCTGATTTTAATGACCTTATTAGCGAAATTACTGGAAAAAATATTATTCCGCCTATTGCTATAATGGCTTACACTTTAGAAGCGCCTATTCAGACAATAGTATATCCATTTGCAGAGTTTTCTCCAGAATATCAAGCTATTTTATGGGCAAAGGAAAATGGAGTAGAGTGCAGATTTTGCGATTTGCCATCTTCAATTTTTTTAGGTATAGAAAGTGTAAAGAAAAATTTAGATGAGAATCCAGAGGAAAATTTGAATGCCTACATTTATAGAAAAATTAATGAATATTCGGAAGATTCAGATGATGAAGTCTTTTGGGAAAGAGTAGTGGAACAGGCTTCTGATTATAAGGCATATCGTAGTGGAGCGAAAGATTATGGGAAACATTTGAGGGAGTTGACTTTATCAAATACGGTGTCTGATGCGAAAAATATTATTAGAGAGTCGTACATGTGTAAAGTCGTTTCTGATGTGTGTAAAGAAGGCTACAAAATAGATGAAATTGCTATGGTTGTTGGGGCTTTTCATGTTGAAGGAATAGAAAGTGGCAAATTGATTTTGACTGAAAAGGAAATCAAAAAATTACCAAAATTAGAATCTAAAAAAACGTTAATGCCTTATTCTTACTATAAACTGTCGACTTATTCAAATTATGGAGCTGGAAATAAGGCACCAGGGTATTATGAATTTTTGTGGAATGGTTTAGAAAAAGGAGACCCACTTTTTGCGACATATATGTATTTAAGTAAAATTGCAGAATATCAAAGGGAAAATGGAAATATGGTATCGTCAGCTCAAATTATAGAGGCAGTCCATCTAGCAACTTCATTGGCAAATTTGCACGATGGGAAAATACCGACGTTGAAGGATATAAAGGATGCAGCGATTACTTGTATGGCACACGGAAGCTACTCAGAACTAGTTTTAGCAATGGCGAATGTTGAAGTTGGGAAAAAAATAGGAAGTATTCCAAAGGAAGCTATTCAAACGTCAATACAGTCAGATTTTTATAATTTATTGAAGGAATTGAAACTTGAAAAATATCGTTCATTAACAGCGACAGAAATAAAATTAGATTTGAGGGAAAAATTAAGGGTTCAATCAGAAAAATTAGCATTTATGGACTTGGAGCGTTCATTCTTTTTTCATAAATTGAGAGTTTTGAATATTTCGTTTGCAAAACTTATTGGGAATCGCCAAGAAAATACAACTTGGGCAGAAGAATGGATGTTACAATGGAAACCAGAAACAGAAATTGAAATTGTGGAAACGATCTTAAAAGGAGATACAATTGAATTTGCAACAGCTTTTGAATTGATGCAAAGAATAGAAGGTGCAAAAACACTGTCAGAAATGGCAGAAATAGTGAAAGATGCCTTTTATTGCGGAATGCCAAAAGCACTAGAAAAAGCGTTTCAAGCATTACAAAATTTTATAACAGGTGACGTCCCTATCGACGAAATAGCCAAGACGATGTCGACTTTATCACTAATGCTTCGTTATGGCGATATCAGAAAATTAGATACAAAAGTTCTGATTCCTATTCTTGAGCAACTCTTTTTAAGAGTTTGCTTAATATTGCCAAGCGAGTCTTTTTGCGACAATAATGCAGCAGTAGAACTAGCTAAAAGTATAATAATAATGCATACTGTAGTTGAAAATCATGATTTTTTAGATAGAGAAAGATGGTATTCACTTCTTTTAGAAATTTCAAAAAGAGACGATTTAAATACAAAAATTTCAGGACTTGCAATGGCTATATTACTAGAAGCTGGAAAAATTGATAATGAAGTACTTGGAAAAGAAGTCGAAAAAAGATTATCAAAAGGAGTTCCCGCAGATTTAGGGGCAACTTGGTTTGAAGGTCTATCGATGAAAAATCATTACACCTTAATTGCAAGACTTGGACTTTGGGAAAAACTCCAAAACTATATTTCAAACTTAGACGAGGAAGAATTTAAAAGAGCATTATTATTTTTAAGAAGAGCTTTTGCTGACTTTACTTCAAATGAAAAGCATGATATTGCCGAAAATATCGCAGAAATATGGGGCTTGAATAAAAATGATGTAAGTGCTGTAATAAATGATGATCTGGGAGAAAATGAGAAAGAAATAATTGCAGGATTAGAAGAATTTGATTTTGATGATATTTGATTGAAAATAATTTTTTGAAAGAAAAATTGAAAAATAAGGTAATTGATAAAAAAATAAGATATTAAGGAGGTGCGAAAAAATGGACTATAAAGAAGATATAAAACGTTGGCGATTAATTCTTGGAAAAGATACAGAAGAAGAATTTTCGTCTATGGATTCAGAAGCTATTCCAAGTTTTACAGAGGAAGATTGGTTGATGGATAAGGCGTTGGATGCGATTTATAATCCAACAGGACAATTTATGGGTGGAGATTCTGCTGGGCGAGGTCCGTCTAATCCGCAAATTAGTAGATGGCTCGGAGATGTTAGAACTTTGTTTGATAAAGAATTGGTGAAAATTATTCAGACGGATGCGATGGAAAGATGTGGATTAAAACAATTGCTTTTTGAGCCTGAAATATTGGATCAAGTAGAGCCTAATATAAATCTTGCTTCAACAATTATGCTTTTGAAAGAGCAAATCCCACAAAAAAGTAAAGAAAGTGTTAGAAATTTCATAAAAAAAATTGTAGAGGAAATTAATAAATTGTTGGAAAGTGATATTAGAAGAGCAGTTAGAGCAGCACTTAACAAGAAACAACACTCGCCAATTCCATCTGCGTCATCTTTGGATTTTAAAACAACGATACGAAGAGGGATAAAAAATTACAACAGGGAATTAAAAAAAATTGTTCCAGAGCATTATTATTTTTTCGAGCGAGCAAGCATTAACCCCACAAGTAAATTTACAGTCATTTTGGATATTGACCAAAGTGGATCGATGGGAGAATCTGTAATTTATTCTTCAGTGATGGCGTGTATTTTAGCGAGTATCGCTTCACTGAAAACACGTGTGGTAGCTTTTGATACTGAAATTGTAGATTTGACAGAAAAATCAGATGATCCAGTTGATTTACTATACGGATTTCAGCTAGGTGGTGGAACAAATATCAATAAATCAATTAAATATTGTACAAAATATATCGAAAATCCGAAAAAAACAATATTTTTTCTAATTTCTGATTTAATTGAAGGTGGGAATCGTGGTGAAATGCTAAGAAGATTACAAGAAATGAAAGATTCGGGAGTAATAGTAGTTTGTCTTTTAGCAATATCTGGAGATGGAAAACCTTATTATGATTCACAAATGTCTGGAAAAATCGCTTCACTTGGAATTCCATGTTTTGCTTGTAATCCTGAAAAATTGCCACTTTTACTTGAGAGAGTGTTGAAAAATATGGATTTGAGTTCGTTTGAGAAAGAGTTTAGCAAGAAAAAATAGAATTTCAAAGAAAATTAAAAAAATTATTTAGAAAAACTAGTCATTTTCAATAATTTGTGGTAAAATAATAGTTGTGTGTTATTAAAATTATAAAATGTAGTCAATTAAATTAAAAATATCACTCACTAACCATTAGTTATTGAAAATTTTTAGATTAATTGAGTATAATTTAAATCTGCAAGCGGAGGAAAAAGGTGGAGATTTTAAGTAGTGTGGCAGATGAGCTACAATTTAAGCTGACGCAAATCGAGAATACTGTGAAACTTTTTGATGAAGGCGCAACAGTACCATTTATTGCACGTTATAGAAAAGAAGTTACAGGTAATTTGGATGAGGAACAGATTAGAGATGTAATAGAAAAAGTAACTTATTACAGAAATTTGGAAAAGAGAAAAGAAGAAGTTTTGAGGTTGATTGAAGAGCAAGGAAAATTGACTGATGAGCTGAAAAAGAGTATCGAAAGTGCAAAGAAATTACAGGAAGTAGAAGATTTGTACCTTCCATATAAGAAAAAGAAAAAAACGAAAGCGGATGTAGCGAAGGAGCAAGGATTGGAGCCTTTATCGACATTTGCGTTATTGCCAAAAACAACAATGGAAGCACTTCAGGAAGAGGCTAAAAAGTATTTGAATGAAGAAGTTGACACGGTTGAAAAGGCAATTGAAGGTGTGCATTTAATAATTGCACAAGACATTTCAGAAAATGTGAAAATTAGAGAATTTTTGAGAGAAAAAATTTCAAAATTTGGAATTTTGACTTCAAAAGTTGTTGAGAAAAACAAAGAAAATGATGAAAATGGAGTTTATCAAGACTATTACGAATATTCAGAACCCATTTCAAAATCAGCATCGAACAGGATTTTAGCGATTAACAGAGGAGAAAAAGAGAAAATCTTGAAAGTAGATATTGAAATTGATGATAAAACTGAGAATTTTGTAGTTAATTTCATTTTGAAAACTTTGTTTGGGAACAAAAATTTGGTGGAATTCTATAAAGAGATTATTAAAGATTCGCTAGATAGATTAGCTTATCCATCGATTAAGAATGAAGTGAGAAACATATACACGGAAAAAGCAGAAGAAGAAGCAATTAATATTTTTTCTGAAAATCTTGAAAAATTGTTATTACAGCCGCCATTAAGTAAAAAAACTTTGATGGGATTAGATCCAGGGTATAGAACAGGTTGTAAAATGGTTGTTATCAATAAAGATGGATTTTATGAAGTGAATGATGTACTTTTCTTGGTTGAAGGAGTGCATAATCCAAAGCAGCTTGAAATGGCAAAGAAAAAAATATTGGATTACATAAAAAAATACGATGTTGATATTATTGCAATTGGGAATGGGACAGCTTCTCGTGAAACTGAAAGTTTTGTGGCAAATGTCATAAAAGAGGCGTCAAAACCTGTGTCATACTTGATTGTAAGTGAAGCAGGAGCTTCAGTTTATTCAGCTTCAAAAATTGCAATTGAGGAGTTTCCTGATTTGGATGTAACGGCGAGAGGAGCGATTTCGATTGCTAGAAGAATTCAAGATCCGATGGCTGAGCTTGTAAAAATTGATCCAAAATCAATTGGAGTTGGAATGTATCAGCATGATGTAAATCAAAAAAAATTGAATGAAACATTGGAACAAACGATTGAGCATGTTGTAAATAATGTTGGAGTCAATATTAATACAGCTTCTTGGGCATTACTTAGTTTTGTTTCAGGAATTAAGAAAAATGTAGCAAAAAATCTTGTAGACTATAGACATGAAAATGGAGATTTTAAGGATAGAAAAGAATTGAAAAAGGTAAAAGGGCTTGGAACGAAGGCGTTTGAACAAATGGCAGGATTCGTTGTAGTGCCTAATAGTAAAAATCCTTTGGATAATACGATAATCCATCCAGAATCGTATCATATCGCTGAAACTATTTTGAAGGAAGCAAATTGTAAGGTTGACGATTTAAAATCTAATTTGGATGAAGTTAGACAGAAATTGAAAACAGTGGATTTGGACAAAATTATAAAAGAAAATGATTTTGGACCACAAACTGCAAAAGATGTTTACGAAGCGTTGCTAAAAGATAGAAGAGACCCAAGAGATGAGTTTGAAAAACCATTATTGAGATCGGATATTTTAAATATGGACGATTTGCAAGAAGGAATGGTTTTAGAAGGAACAGTTAGAAATGTTGCTAAATTTGGGGCTTTTGTGGATATAGGGCTAAAAAGTGATGCCTTAATTCATGTCTCTGAAATATCAGATAAGTTTGTAGCTGATCCTACAAAAGAGTTATCAGTTGGGCAAATTATAAAAGTTAAAATTCTTTCGTTAGATAAGGTTAGAGGAAGAGTTGGGCTTACAAGAAAAGGGTTATAAAAAATTAGAAAGTATAAAAATATGAAAAATATCATAAAAATGGTAATTTTTGAAAAAAATATTTGTACTTTTTAAAAAAATTTGATAATATATAACGGTACAAAGTGTTAGTTTATTAAAAAAATATAAAGAAAGAAGGAAGGTTCAGGAATGGAATTTTTAGTTGGATTAGTGCCAATAGTTGTATTTTTGATATTGTTGACATTCTTAAAGAAATCAGCAATGTTTAGTGCGTATGCCAGTTTAGTAGTGGCAATTATTTTAAATTTTGTTATGCCGGGATGGAGAATGCCAGTTCAAGGAGTTATTGCTTCAATTATTGAAGGATTTGCGACAGCATGGATGCCTATTGGTTTCGTAGTATTTGCTGCATTATTTGCTTATGATTTATCAGTAAAAACTGGTAAAATCGAAACAATCAAATCAATGTTAGGAAGTATCTCGACAGATAAAAGAGCTCAAGCGTTAGTATTAGCTTGGGGATTTGGTGGATTTATAGAAGGTATTGCAGGATATGGAACAGCAGTTGCTATTCCAGCAGCAATCATGGTTTCATTAGGATTTAATCCTTTGAATGCCGCTTTAATTTGTTTAATTGCAAATTCAACACCAACAGCGTTTGGGACAGTTGGATTACCTGTAACAACAATGATTTCAAACTTTCATTTGAATGCAGGAGAAACAGCATTTTACACATCATTATTATTATTATTATTAACATGTATTATACCATTTATCTTAGTAATAATGGCTAATAAAGAAATTGATGGTGGAAAAAACGCAGCATTTGGAAGAGGAATTTTACCAGTAGTTATTGCTTCAATCATTGGTTACTTAACACAACCATTTATTGCAAAAGCAATGGGTGCAGAATTACCAACAATTTTATCAAGTTTATTTGCAATGATCTTAATGATAGTTGCTACTAAAATCTTTATTAAAGAAGATGAAAGTGCAAAATCTAATAAAGGTCAAGCTATTACTGGAAAAGATGCATTTATGGCTTGGGTTCCATATATTTTAATGATAATCTTAATTATTGGAACAAGTCCAGTTGTAGAAGCTGTTCATAAAGCTTTAGAACCAACAACTACTCAATTCAATTTTGCTTTAGGACATGAAGCAACTTGGTTTAAAGATAAAGGAAATCCAAGTGTAATATTCAAATGGATTTTAGCACCAGCTGCACCATTATTTGTTGCAACAGTAATTGCAGGATTTATTCAAGGAGTAAAACCAAAAGTTATGGCTGAAACTTTAAAAGAAACAATTTTAAGTAAATTGCCTTCAGTTGTAGTAATTATGGGAATTGTAGCATTGTCAGTAGTAATGAAACATAGTGGAATGATTGAAAGTATAGCAAAAGGATTTGCTGCAACAGGAAAATTATTCCCAGTTATTTCGCCATTCTTAGGAACTATTGGTACATTCGTAACAGGAAGTGACTTGGCATCTAACTTATTATTTGGTGGAGTTCAAGTAAATATAGCAGGATCGCATGATGCATTGAAAGCATTATATATTGCCGCTGGTACAGGTGGAGCAACAGGAGGAAAAATGATTTCTCCACAAAATATCGCAATTGCCGCTTCAACAGTTGGATTAATGGGTAAAGAAGGAGATATGCTTAAATTTACTGTTAAATATTCGATAGCTTATGCAGCTATTTTAGGTATTTTAACATTCATCGGAGCAGGAATGCTTGGATAATCAACTTTATTTAATTTATAAATTTTGAGATTGAATAAATATTAAAAAAAGGAGAATATTAGAATTGAAGAGAAAGGTTCTAGTATCTCCTTATTATTTTATAACGACAAAAAGAATAATAGCGTATTTAAAAAACAGTAAAATCGTGATATAATAAAAAAATAATGTAGAAAAGATAATAAAATGAACCTTTTTAAATTGAGCTAAAAAATGAATAAATTTGAAATTTTGAATGATTTAGATTGAATTAAGAGAGGTATCAATTAATATAGGAGGAAATAATGTCAGAAAATCAAAATGTTGAGAAGGTAGATTATGCAAAAACACTGAATTTGCCAAAAACAAGTTTTAAAATGAAAGCTAATTTAGCACAAAAAGAACCATTGACTTTAAGAGATTGGACAAAATCTAGCATTTATGAAAAATCATTAAAAGAAGGTCATCCGTTCTTTATTTTACACGATGGACCACCGTATGCAAATGGAGATATTCATATTGGACATGCGATGAATAAAGTGTTAAAAGATATAATTTTGAAGTATAAAAGATTGAGAGGGTATAATGCTCCATATATTCCAGGTTGGGATACTCACGGACTTCCAATCGAATGGAAAATCATGGAAGAATTGGGAGAAAAAGCAAAAGCAATGACTCCTCTTCAAATTAGACAAGAATGTAAAAAATATGCTTTGAAATGGGTAGAAAAACAAAAGAAAGAGTTTGTAAGACTTGGAGTTTTAGGAGATTGGGATAATCCTTATATCACATTAAAACCAGAATTTGAAGCAGAACAATTAAAAGTATTTAAAGAAATTTATGAAAATGGATATATTTATAAAGGGTTAAAACCAGTATACTGGTCGCCAACTACTGAAACTGCACTTGCAGAAGCAGAAATTGAGTATAAAGATGTAACTTCTCATTCAATTTATGTAAAATTTGAAGGGGAAAAAGATTTGACTGATAAATTAGGTGTGGATGAAGCAAGTATTTTAATTTGGACAACAACACCTTGGACATTGCCAGCAAACTTGGGAGTATTCTTACATCCTGAATTTGATTACGGATTGTATAAAACTGAAAAAGGTAATCTTGTAGTTGCAAAAGACTTGGCTGAAGATGTATTTAAAACATTGGACTTGTCGTATGAATTATTAAAAGAATTTAAAGGGACAGAATTGGAATACACTCATTATCAACATCCGTTCTTAGATAGAAAAGGGTTAGTAATGAATGCTGATTATGTAACAATAGATGCAGGTACAGGAGCAGTTCATACAGCACCGGGACATGGGGCAGATGACTATAATTATTCATTGAAATATAACATTGGAATTTTGTCGCCAGTAGATGATAAAGGGCATATGACTAAAGAAGCTGGAAAATATGAAGGAATGTTCTATGCAAAAGCAAGTAAAGCGATTGTTGAAGACTTAACTGAAAGCGGACATATGTTGTATCACACAACTTTCGTTCACTCTTATCCACATGATTGGAGAAGTAAAAAACCAGTTATTTTTAGAGCGACTGAACAATGGTTCATTAGCGTAGATGAAAGCGACATCAGACAAAATGCGTTAGATGCGTTGAAAAAAGTAGAATTCGTGCCTGAATGGGGTAAAAATAGAATTAATGCGATGATTGAAACAAGACCAGATTGGACAATTTCAAGACAAAGAGTTTGGGGAGTACCAATTCCATTATTCTATAACAAAGAAACAAATGAAGTGATTTACGATTCTGAAATTATGGATAGAGTTATCGAATTAGTGAAAAAAGAAGGAACTGATATTTGGTGGAAATATGAAGCTAAAGAAATTATCGGTGAAGAATTATTGGAAAAATTAAACTTAAAAGATATAGAAATTAGAAAAGAAAGAAGTATCATGGATGTTTGGTTTGATTCAGGAGTTTCTCACAGAGGAGTTTTAGTACCAAGAAACTTGCCAAGACCAGCTGATTTGTATTTAGAAGGAAGTGACCAACATAGAGGATGGTTCCAATCTTCATTATTAACTTCAATCGCAAGTACAAAAGATGCACCATACAAAAGAGTTTTAACTCATGGATTTGTAATGGATGGACAAGGTAGAAAAATGTCTAAATCGCTTGGAAATACAATTGTTCCAAAAGATATTATTGAAAAATATGGAGCAGATATTTTAAGACTTTGGGTATCATCAGTAGATTACAGGGAAGATGTAAGAATTTCTGAAAACATTTTACAACAAATGTCAGATGCGTATAGAAGAATTAGAAATACAGCTAGATTCCTAATGGGTAACTTAAATGATTTCGATTATGCGACTGAAAAAGTTGACTATAACGATATGTTTGAAATTGATAAATGGGCAATGCATAAATTGGAAGAATTGAAAGAAAAAACAACTGAGTACTACGACAAATACGAATTTTACAACCTATTCCAAGAAATTACATACTTCTGTTCAATCGAAATGTCTTCATTCTACTTGGATATCGTAAAAGATAGACTTTACTGTGAAGGACCTAAATCGCTTGAAAGAAGAAGTGCTCAAACTGTATTAACAGAAGTGTTGAAAGTGTTAGTAAGAATAATTTCGCCAGTATTGTCATTTACAGCTGAAGAAATTTGGGAAAGAATTCCTGCGTCATTGAAAGATGAAGAAAGTGTACATTTGGCATCTTGGATTGATCCAAATCCAGCTTACAAAAATGAAGAATTAGCGAAAAAATGGGAAAAAATCGCTCATTTAAGAAAAGAAGTAAACAAAAAAATCGAAGCACAAAGACAAGAAGGATTAATCGGACATTCGCTTGATGCAAGAGTTCTTTTAAACATCACAAACGATGATTATTCATTCTTAAAAGATTACACAGAAGATGAAGTTTCTGATTTATTTATCGTGTCACAAACTAAATTTGTAGACGATGAATTAGAAAAAAGTGAAATCGAAGGAGTTTCAATCGGTGTAACAAAAGCATTAGGTAAAAAATGTGAAAGATGTTGGAAATACAGCGAAGAAGTTGGAAAAGATGAAAGATATCCAGATGTAGACCCAAGATGTGCTAAAGTTCTTGCTGAGCTGGAAGGGTAATAGATGTTATACGTAGTGATTTTAGTAGTGTTAGCAGCGATTGATCAAATCACAAAACAAGCCATGTATCAAGCAGCACATGGACAAATAGGATTTTCTATCCCAATAATCAAAAATTTTTTTAATTTAACTTATGTTGAAAATCACGGAGGAATTTTTGGATTATTTCAAGGGAAAATAAATCTTTTTACGATAGGAAGTTTAATTTTGATTGGTTATATCGTTGCGACAGAAATTAAAAATTTTAAAAATTATACAAAATGGACAAAAATTGGTATTTCAATCGTTGCAGCTGGAGCATTAGGAAATATGATTGACAGAGTTTTTAGAAATTTTGTAATTGATATGATAGATTTTCGTGGAATTTGGAATTTTGTGTTCAATGTTGCAGATATGTATGTTCATATTGGGATTTATATTATTGTTATTGATTATTTAGTGAGAAAGTGTAGAGAGAAAAAGAGTGGTGAATAATTGATGTTTGGAGGGCTAATCTTAGTATTGTTATTTTTTGTTCTAATTATAGTAGTGATTATTTTGATTATAAGCATAATAATTTCAAAAAATAAACTAAGAACAACATTTAAAATAAATATTGGAATACTAATTTTTGTGCTCTTATTTTTCTTTGTTTGGTTTCCTGTTAAAGAAAATACAGTTTTAAAATTAAAAAATGGATATTTGGTAGAAATAGAAGATTTTGAACATACTGCTTATTATTTAACGAATGTCGGTTATTTAGAAGGTTTAAAAAAAGAAAAAAATAATTGGATTGGCTATATTAATAAAATTGAAGAGCTTCCAAGTGATATTTTTTATTTGGCGGGATATGATGAATTAACTGAAAAAGAAAGAAAAAAAATAGATAAAAAATCAGGATATTTTATCATCAATTCAAAAGAAGAAATATTTAATTTAACAGAAGAACAATTAAAAGAAAAATTAAAAATAAAAAACCTTGATTTGAAATATCCATTTAAAGTTATACGACAATATGGAGAAAAAAAGAAATTATCACCATATTATAAATTTATAGAGGATAATTATTTATCAAATAAAATAAATATAACAACGTTTAATACTATTAAATATACAACTATAGTATTATTGACTTTAGTAGCAGTGATTTTGAAAATAAAATTAATAAAAAAGAGAAAGGATAGAGATAAATGACTTTTCAGGAAATTATATTAACTCTTCAAAAATTTTGGGGAGAAAAAGGTTGTGTAATTGGGAATCCTTATGATGTGGAAACTGGAGCGGGGACTTTTAACCCTGATACATTTTTGATGTCATTAGGACCAGAACCTTGGAATATTGCGTATGTTGAGCCATCGAGAAGACCAAAAGATGGAAGATATGGAGAAAATCCAAATAGAGTTTATCAACATCACCAATTTCAAGTAATAATGAAACCATCGCCAGAAAATATACAAGAATTATATTTAGAAAGTTTGGTTGCACTAGGAATTGATCCGAAAGAGCATGATATAAGATTTGTAGAGGATAACTGGGAAAGTCCTACATTAGGAGCATGGGGACTTGGATGGGAAGTATGGTTAGATGGAATGGAAGTAACTCAATTTACTTATTTCCAACAAGTTGGAGGATTAGAAGTTGAAATTGTTCCATCAGAATTAACTTATGGACTTGAAAGAATCGCACTTTATTTACAAAATAAAGATGATGTAAAAGATTTAGAGTGGACAAAAGGTGTAAAATACGGAGAAAGAAGATTCCAATTCGAGTACGAAATGTCGAAATACAGCTTTGAAGTAGCCGATGTGCCAATGCACTTCCAATTATTCGATATGTATGAAAAAGAAGCATTAAATTGCTTGAATCATAACTTGGTATTACCAGCTTACGATTATGTGCTAAAATGTTCACACACATTTAACAATCTTGACGCAAGAGGTGCAATCAGTACAACAGAAAGAATGTCTTACATCTTAAGAGTAAGAGATTTAGCTAAAAAATGTGCCGAACAATTTGTGGCGACAAGAAAAGAATTGGGATATCCATTGTTGAAAAAATAAGAAATATAAA
The DNA here is from genome assembly GCF_018128245.1 of Leptotrichia sp. oral taxon 221. Taxonomy (NCBI): domain Bacteria; kingdom Fusobacteriati; phylum Fusobacteriota; class Fusobacteriia; order Fusobacteriales; family Leptotrichiaceae; genus Leptotrichia; species Leptotrichia sp. oral taxon 221. The sequence goes on along the minus strand of NZ_CP072378.1, from coordinate 1,971,051 downwards.
AGGGGGCTTTTCAAAAGATTTTGAGAAGGAAGGAGTGTGCGATGAAACTAACAATAAACAATATCGGGAAATTAAAAAATGCTGAAGTTGTAATTGATGGAATAACGGTTATCACTGGTGAAAATGATACTGGGAAAAGTACGGTTGGGAAAGTTTTGTGGAGTGTTTTTAATGGATTTTATGAAATTGATGAGAAAGTTTATAATGAAAAAGTTTCTGAGTTAGAAAAAATTATAGATGAAATCATAAAAGAAAATGTTTATAAAAATCTTTCAATGGATTATAATTCTTTTTTTGAAATTTTTAACAGTACGAGGGAAAAAATTGCTATTGAACTTTTAAAAAATAATAAAAATTATTCAGAAGATGAGATAAAAATTATAATTAATAATTATAAAAAAGATCTAAAAATTGAAAATATTTCAAATTTTGTTCAAAAAATAAATGAAACTTTAAAAATTTCAGACAAAGAAATCATAAAAGTTATTGTTTCACGAATTATGAATAAAGAATTTCATAATCAAATTAATGCCGTTTTTTCTAAAGAAAAAATGAATATTGGAGAAATAAGTCTTAAAATAAAAGATAAAGAAATAGATTTAAAAATTGAAAATAATGAAATTTCAGATGTTCAAAATTATTTTTTAATAAATAAAGAAACAATGTATATTGACAATCCATTTATTTTGGATAGTTATGATTTCGAGGGTGAGAATCACCAGACACATTTAGCAACCAATGTTTTTTCAGAAAACGAAAATAGTGTTATTTCTGAAATAAAAGTGAAGAAAAAATTGAATAATATTTACCAAAAATTAAACAGTGTTTTGAGTGGAGAAATTTTGGAAAATAAAAATTCTAAATTTGTTTACAGAAAAAATGGTGAAGATATTGACTTAAAAAATTTATCTACAGGGCTTAAAACTTTTGCAATTATAAAAATGTTATTGCAAAATGGAACTTTGGAAGAAAATGGAACAATAATTCTTGATGAGCCAGAAATTCATTTACATCCAGAATGGCAACTAAAATTTGCTGAATTGATAGTTTTATTGCAAAGAGAGTTTGGAATGCATATTTTATTGACAACACATAGTCCATATTTTTTAAATGCAATTGAAGTTTTTTCGGAACGACATAAAATTGATGATAAATGTAAATATTATGTGGCTGAAAATGAAGGAAATAGTAGTATTATAAAAGATGTAACAGGAAATACAAGAGAAATTTATAGAAAATTAGCAAGACCGATTCAGGATTTAGAAAATATTAGATATAGCAGTGATTTAGATGAGTAAAAAAATTAATTTGAAAATATACAATACTTCTACATTAAAGCAAACTTCAAAAGATGATAACAATGAAGAATATATGACAGAAAGTCAAATTAAAGTAATTAATTTTGATAGTGTTGGAGGAGATAAGTACACTAGAAATAATAATTTGAGAATTCAGCTAAAAACAAATGATGTTTTATTTTTACATAGCGATAGAAGATATACTTTTATTGAATTTAAAAATGGGAAATTACTTGATAAGTCTAATAGAATTGATATAAAAAAATTAAAGGATATAGAGTTAAAGATTCTTAATAGTATGTTTGTTTTAGGAGATATTGAAGAAAAATCTTTAAATACTTTAAAAGAAATTACAAATTATATTTTAGTCTATAATGAAGAAAAAAATTTACCAAATGAAAAGAATTCCATTTCAGAGATTGGAAATTATTTTATAAATCAGGGAAGCAGTTTATCAGTTGGAGAAAATACTTTTGGTAAAGATGAAATCATTTGTTTTGGACTTGAAAAATTTAAAAATTATTGTTTTAAAAATGTACACACCTACTCAAAAGAGGAATTTGAGGAAAAATTTATAAGAAAATATGAGAAATTAAAATAAAAAATAAAGTCTTTTTTACTTCTTTTTGGGCGAAAATTTATAAAAAATAAAAAAAGAAGAGTGTAAATACCGAAAGGAGTGAAAAAAATTGAATTTTCTTTTTGAAATAGGATTAGAAGAATTGCCTTCGAGATATGTAGACGAGGCTGAAAGTAATTTGAAAAAAATTGCGGAAAAAGAGTTAAAAGAAGAAAGAATTGCGTTTTCAGAAATAGAGTCTTTTAGTACGCCTAGAAGAGTGGCGATTATTGTTAAAGATATTGCTGAAAAACAAGCGGATTTGGATAAAAAAAGTGTTGGACCTTCAGTGGAAATCGCTTATAAAGATGGAGCATTGACAAAAGCTGGAGAAGGATTTATAAAATCACAAGGAGCGACACCTGATGATGTAAAAATTATCGAAAATGAAAAAGGGAAATATATTTCAATTGAAAAATTTATTGCTGGAAAACCTACAAAAGAAGTGTTGCCAGAAATATTGTCGAATGTTATTAAAAAAATCGAGTTTGAAAAATCAATGAAATGGTCAGATAGAACATTTAGATTTGCAAGACCGATAAAATGGTTTGTGACTTTGCTTGGAACAGAAGTATTGCCTTTTGAGTTTGAAGGATTAAAAGGTGGAAACAAAACTCGTGGAATGAGATATTTTGCACCACAAGATGTTGAAATTTCAAATCCTGACGAATATGTTTCAAAATTGAGAGAAAATAGTGTAATTGCTAGAAAAGCTGATAGAAAAGCAGAAATTTTGAAAAGTATAAAAGAAAATTGTGAAAATGATGGTGATGTTGCAATTATCAATAATTATTTATTGGAAGAAGTTGTGAATTTGGTGGAATATCCTTTTGCGATAAAAGGTGAGTTCAATCCTGATTATTTGGACCTTCCAGAAGATATTATTACGATAACTATGGAAACACACCAAAGATATTTTCCAGTGAAAGATGCAAATGGAAGATTGACAAATAAATTTATTGTAATTAGAAATGCACCTGAGTATTCGGAAGTTGTGAAAAAAGGTAATGAAAAAGTTATCGAGCCAAGACTTGCTGATGCAAAATTCTTCTTTGACGAAGATTTAAAAGGTAAATTTGCCGATAATGTGGAAAAATTAAAAGAAGTTACATTCCAAAAAGATATGGGAACAATTTACGAAAAAATGCAAAGAAGTAAAAAAATCGCTGAATATTTGACAGATGAATTGGGATATGGAGCGAAAAAGAAAAATATCTTAAGAACAGTGGAACTTTCAAAAGCAGACTTGGTTTCGAATGTAATTGCAGAAAAAGAATTTACAAAATTACAAGGATTTATGGGATCAGTTTATGCTGAAAAACAAGGTGAAGATAGAGAAGTAGCACTTGGAATTTTTGAACATTATTTGCCAAGATACCAAAACGATATTTTGCCGACAACTATTGAAGGAGCATTAGCTGGAATTGCTGATAAAATCGACACTGTAGTAGGTTGTTATTCAGTAGGTTTAAAACCAACAAGTTCAAAAGATCCTTATGCGTTGAGAAGAGCAGTTCAAGGAATCATTCAAGTAGCATTGGATTCTAAATTAGAGTTAAATTACGAAAAATTAGTCGAAAAGGCTTACGAAATTTTTGCAGCTGACAAAAAAGTGTTGGATAAAGATGTTGTGGAAAATGTGGTAGAATTGTTTAAACAAAGATTATCAAATGTTTTAGGTGAAAAATATAGTAAAGACTTGATTTCATATGAAATTAATCTTGAAAACAATATCGTAAAATTAAATGACAGATTATCAGTGTTATTGGAATTATCAAAAACAGAAAATTTCGAAACATTAATTAACTTATTGAAAAGGGTAAAAAATATAGTTAAAGATACCAAAGGTGAAACTGAAATTTCAGAAAACTTATTTGAAAAAGACGAGGAAAAAGCAATATTTGAATTAGGAAATGAATTGGAATTTCTTGAAAATGAAGAATTTGCAAATTACATTCAAGTTTTATTGAATAATGCAAATGTAATTAATAACTATTTCGATAACGTTATAATTAATGTTGAAGATAAAAAAATTAAAAATAATAGAATTTCTACATTGAAAAAATTAGAAAATTCTATTGATAAAATGATAAATATTTAATATTTTTCGAAAAAAATTTAAAAATAGAAAATGACTAAAAAGTCAAGAAATACCGCTTTTTTAACGAAGGTTATGAAATAAATTAGCAGAAAAATAAAAAAAAGTGTTGATTTTAGTCTTAAAATGTAGTATAATCTTAGTGGAAAGTTAGGGAAAATTCAAGAAATTGTTTTATTTTAGAAGAATTTTAAGGAGGAAATTATGAAAAAGTTAGTTATTTTAGGAACTGCCTTATTAGCATTAAATGCTGTTGCATCAGAAGTGCAAGTTAAAGGTGGATATGACTATTACAGAGAATTTAAATCAGGAATAGGAATTTCTGGAAATAAAGGAGAAAAATTAGTAAAAGGACCTACAGCAGGTGTTGAATATCTTTTCGATAACCAAGGTGAATTTGAATGGGGAGTTGGATCAGAATACAAATTCTCAAACAACTCATCTAAATTAAAAGATAAAGAAACTAAAACAAAAGTTTTAAGAACTGTTCCAGTTTATGCAGTAGGTAAATTTAACTTAATTACTACTAAAAATGGAAATGATGCTTTATACTTATTAGGTAGAGCAGGATACAACTTTGCTAAAGAAAGCAATGTTGCAAAAGATGCAGGAATTAAAGCTAAAGGTGGATTATACACTGCAGCAGGAGTTGGTACAGAATTTGGACCAGTTTCATTAGAAGCTATTTATGAAAGATCAGATGTTAAATTGAAAGATACAACTACTGATCTTAGAACAAGAAATCACATTGATTCAGCAGGAGTAAGAGTAGGATATAGATTCGGTCAATTGAAAAATGACAGATCACCTAAAATTATAGAAAAAACAGTTGTTGTGCCTGCACCAGCACCAGCACCAGAACCAAAACCAGAAGTAAAACCTGATATTGATACAAGAAATACAGTTCAATTACCATTTAGCTGTGCTGCTAATGAAAGAAAATGTGTAATTAGAGGATTTAAAGTTGATGGAAGAGTACCTAATGAAGCTGAAGCATCAGATTTGAGAACAATCGCAGGAATTATTAACCAATTCGCTGACGGTGGATCAATCGACTTCGTTGGACATACAGATTCAACTGGAGCAGCTGCTTATAACCAAAAATTATCAGTAGCAAGAGCTCAAAACGTAGCTAGATTATTGAAAGAATACGGATTGAAAAATACAATTTCTTACGGAACAATCACTGGACAAGGAGAAACTAACCCAGTTGATACTAACGAAACTGTTCAAGGAAGATACAACAACAGAAGAGTTGAATTATTCTTCCAAAACGTTGACTTTAACAATGTTAAATTCATCAACAGATAGTAAGAATAAAATAAATAAAAAGGAATCGTCTTTTGACGGTTCTTTTTTTTTTACAAAAAATGTGTTATAATTTAGTGCGATTATTTTTAGAAAGATTTAGTAAAAATGCGAGTAAAGTCTTTTTTGTTACTATTTGGTGGCAAGAAGTAAAGATTGGAGATAGAATGAGTTTTAAAGATAATTTATTAACGCAGGAAGAGATGAAAGAGAAAATAGAATTGTTTAAGAAAGAGGGGAAAAAGGTTGTTTTTACAAATGGAGTGTTTGATATTTTGCATATTGGGCATTTGACTTATCTTGAAGAGGCGAAATCGCTGGGAGATGTATTGGTTGTGGCGGTTAACAGTGATGCTTCTGTGAAGGTAAATAAAGGAGATAAGCGACCGATAAATAGTGAGGAAAATAGAGCAAAAATGCTATTGGGTACGAAGTTTGTAGATTATACAGTTATTTTTAATGAGAAGACGCCTGAGAAAGTGCTTGATTTATTGAAACCTGATATTCATGTGAAGGGTGGAGATTATAAGAAAGAGGATTTGCCAGAGACGAAAATTGTTGAGAAAAATGGTGGAGAAGTGAAGATTTTGTCATTTGTGGACAATATTTCGACAACGGAGATTATAAATAGAATATTGGAAGCGTATAAGTAGGCGTCATATAAATAAGTGTGTGAATAATAAATTTTTATAGAAAAGGGGAGAGATGAATAGGAAAGTATTGAATTTTGAGGAAATAGATGAACTAGCAGTAAAAATGGCTAGGAAATTGAGAAAAGGTGGTTGTCTTGGGCTTATTGGAGATTTGGGAGCTGGGAAAACGACTTTTACGAAAAAGATTTGTAAAGAATATAATATAAATGAAAATATAAAAAGTCCAACTTTTACTTATGTTATTGAGTATCAGAGTGGAGATGTTACGGTTTACCATTTTGATGCGTATCGGATTATTAATTCTGAAGAAATTTACGAAATTGGATTTGAAGATTATATCGGTGAGGAAAATAGCGTGGTAATTGTAGAATGGGCGAATAATATAATTGACGAGATGCCAGAGGACACGATTTATGTGGAAATTAATCATAATGGAGAAAATACTCGAGAGGTATCAGTTTATCAAATAGAAGATGGAGAGAAAAAATATGTTGACATTTGCGATAACGACAACGACTAAATTGGCAGGACTTTCGTTGCATAAAAATGGAAAGTATTTAGGAGAAGTGAAGGTTGAGGTTGCAAAAACTCATTCGACTAAGATTTTGGAGCAACTTGATAGATTGTTTGAGTGGACAGGAACGACGCTTGATGAAGTGGAAAATGTGCTTGTTTCGATAGGGCCAGGATCATTTACAGGTGTGAGAATAGCAATTGCAGTCGTGAAAGGTTTATTTTTTAATAAAAATGTGAGATTTTTTGAAGTGAATGAGTTGGATGCGTTGGCATATCAGGCTTTTTATCAATTGAAAGGCGTAAAAAATGATATTGAAAATGTGAAAATTTATTCGTTGATTGATTCACGAAAAGAAAAAGTTTATGCAGCAGTTTATCAAGTTCAGAAAAATTTAGAGAATGAATTTGAATTGAAACAGATTAAAGATTATGAAGTAAAAAAATTGGATAATATTATTGAGGAAATTAATAATTCTAAAAATAAGGAAAATTATTTAGTTGGGGATGCAGTTTTAAATTATAAGGGAAAAATTATTGAGAAAATAGCAGATAAAGTGAAGATTTTTGAGGATAATTCTTTGAAAATTAGTACGACAACATTTACAGAAATGTTTTTTAACGAAAAATTGAAGGAAACAAATATTATTGACTTAAAACCAGATTATCTGGAAAAATCACAGGCAGAAAGGGATAAAAAATAATGGCTTTAAAAAATTTATTTAAATTTGGTAGGAAAAAGAAGAAAGAAGATGAGTTTGAGAAAGAGCTGGAAGTAGCAGAAGAATTAGAAGAAAAAAAGGCACAAATTGAAGAGGAAATAAAAAAAGAGGTTTCAAAAATTAGTGAGGAAATCGTAAAGGATATTGATAGTTCTTTAGAAAAAGTAGATAAAAAGATAGAAAAAACGAAGGAAAAACCGAAATTGAAACCTTTGAAAGATAGATTGGCGACACCGAAAAAGGGATTTTTTGGAAAATTGAAAGAGATGTTGCTTGGGAAGACGATAGACGACGATTTGTATGAAGAGTTGGAGGAATTGTTGATTCAATCAGATATTGGGATGAATATGACGATAAAGCTTGTTGAGGAGCTTGAAAAATCGGTTGCTAAAAAAAGATTGAAAACTTCGGAAGCAGTTTATGAAGAGTTGAAAGAATTGCTAAAAGAGAAATTGATTAATAACAATAAGGAAAATACTGAATTGAAGCTGAAAGATGGGCAGTTGAATATTATTTTGGTTGTTGGAGTTAATGGTGTTGGGAAAACGACTTCGATTGGAAAAATTGCGAAAAAATTGAAGGATGAAGGTAAGAAGGTAATTATTGGAGCTGGAGATACTTTTAGGGCTGCGGCGATTGAGCAAGTTGAAGAATGGGGAAACAGAGTTGGTGTTGAAGTTATAAAACAAGCTCATGGAAGTGACCCAGCAGCAGTTATTTTTGATGCAGTGAGTACAGCTAGAAACAAAAATTATGATGTTGTAATTTTGGATACGGCCGGAAGATTGCATAATAAGCGTGATTTGATGAAGGAATTAGAAAAAATTAATAAAATAATTAGACAGCAATCTGGACAAGATGAATTTGAGACATTGCTTGTAATTGATAGTACGACAGGGCAAAATGGACTTGAACAAGCGAGAATTTTTAATGAAATTGTTGATTTGACTGGAATTATTTTGACAAAATTTGATGGGACTGCTAAAGGTGGAATAATTTTCCCAATAACTGCGGAACTTGAGAAACCAATTAAGTTTATTGGGGTTGGAGAAGGAATTGAGGATTTGAGAACATTTGATACGAAGGAATTCGTTGAAGCGATGTTTGAAGATTAATAATTTTTGCATATTATAATTAATAAATAAAACTAAAACAGAATGGAGTTGAATTGTGTGGTAAGTAGCTTGTTAGAACAATTGAAAGAGAGAGCAAAAAAATTAGAAAAAACTATAATTTTACCTGAAACTGAAGATGAAAGAGTGTTAAGAGCGGCAGAAAAGGCTATGGCAGAAGGTGTAGCTAAAATTGCTTTAGTTGGAAATGAAGAAGAATTGAAGGCAAAAGCTGCAGAATTAGGTGTTTCATTGGAAGGAGCTATTTTCTATGATCCGAATAATTGTAAGACAATAGATGAAATGGCAGAACAATTGAGAAAAAGAAGAGAGAAAAAAGGTATGACATTTGAAACAGCAAAAGCTATCTTGTTGTCAGATCCAAGATTTTTTGGAGCGATGTTAGTTAGACAAGGAAGAGTTGATGGAATGGTTGCTGGATCAAATTCACCAACAGCACATGTGTTGAGAGCTGCAATTTTAGTTATTGGACCAAAACCAGGATTGAAAACGGTTTCGAGTTCATTTATAATGATTACGAATGCAACTGAATTTGGAGATAATGGAGTATTTGTTTATTCAGATGCGGGAGTTATTCCTAATCCTACAGCGTTACAATTGGCAGATATTGCAGTGTCGGCAGCAGAAAAAGCAAGATTTACAGCAGGAATTAAAGAGCCAAAAGTTGCGTTCTTGTCGTACTCGACAATGGGAAGTGCTGATGGAGAGTCAGTTACAAAAGTTAGAGAAGCAATGGAAATCTTGAGAGAAAGAGATATTGATTTTGAATTTGATGGAGAATTACAATTGGATGCAGCAATAGTTCCAGAAGTTGCAGCTTCAAAAGCACCTAATTCAAAAGTGGCTGGACATGCAAATGTATTAATTTTCCCTGACTTAAATGCAGGAAACATTGGATACAAATTAACACAAAGATTGGCAAAAGCTAAAGCATTGGGACCATTAATTCAAGGATTGGCAAGTCCAGTGCATGATTTGTCAAGAGGATGTAATGTGGACGATATCGTAGAAGTTGTAGCGATAACAGCGGTTGAATCAGAACAATAAGAATATATTTTGAGGAGCTTGTAATAATTTTTTGAAAATGTAAAAAAATTCTAAAAAAGTAGCATAAGGAGAGAAAATATGAAAGTATTAGTTATAAACAGTGGAAGTTCATCTTTAAAATTTGAGTTAATAGATATGACAAATGAAAAATCAATTGCAAAAGGGTTGTGTGAAAGAATTGGAATTTCAAATCCGATTTTCACTTACAAAAATTTGGTGAAAGGTGTTGTTGTAAAAGATAGACCTGAACCTATGGAAAATCATAAAATTGCGATTGATGTTGTGTTGAAACAATTGCAAGATCCTGAAAATGGAGTTATAAGAAATGTTGATGAAATTGATGCGATTGGACATAGAGTGGTTCATGGTGGAGAATATTATGACGATTCTGTTTTGGTAAACGATGAAGTTTTGAAAAATTTAGAGGAATTATCAGCATTGGCACCACTTCACAATCCAGCAAATGTTATGGGAATAAAAGTTATGCGTGAATTGTTACCAGGTAAAAAGAATGTTGCTGTATTCGATACTGCATTCCATCAAACAATGGAGCCAAAAGCATTTATGTATGCGTTACCGTATGAAGATTACACTGAATTGAAAGTTAGAAAATACGGATTCCACGGTACTTCTCACAAATATGTAAGTGAAGTTGCAAGGGAAATGTTAGGAAAAGAAGATTCAAAAATAATTGTTTGTCATTTAGGAAATGGAGCGAGTATTTCGGCTGTGCAAAATGGTAAAGTTGTAGATACTTCAATGGGATTAACACCGTTGGCAGGAGTTATGATGGGAACTAGAACGGGAGATGTTGATCCAGCCGCAGCATTTTATGTAATGGAAAAAAGAGGACTTGATTTAAAGGGAATCGATACGAGAATGAACAAACAATCAGGAATTAAAGGAATTTTTGGACCAAGTTCTGATTTTAGAGATTTAGCGTCTGAAATGGAAAAAGGAAATGAAAGAGCAATATTAGCATATGATATGTTCTGTTACAAAATAAAATCTTACATTGGAGCGTATGTAGCAGCTATGAATGGTATAGATGCTATTGCCTTCACAGGTGGAATCGGAGAAAATGCATTTTATGTAAGAAGAGATATTTGTAATGATTTAACATTTTTAGGAATCAAATTAGATGATGAAAAAGCTGGAGAATGGTTGCCAGGAAATGTTGAAATTACGACAAAAGATTCTAAAGTTAAAGTTTATAAAATTGAGACAGCAGAAGAATTGGTAATTGCAAGAGATACTTATAGATTAACAAAATAATTTATTTTAAAATTTAAAAGAAAAAATTGGATTTGAAAAAAATTAAAATTTAGGTTATTCAAATTCAAGGAAAGGACGAAAATTGGCAAAATTAAGTATTATTTATTATAGTGGATCAGGGAATACAGAACAAATGGCTGATTTAATTGGAGAAGGTGCAGAAAGTGCTGGAGTAGAAGTAGTGAAAAGTCAAGTTGAAGCAGCAGAAGAATCTTTAGCAGAAGCAGATTTTGTTGCACTTGGATCACCATCAACAGGATCAGAAGAAGTGGCGCCAGAAATAGTTGAGTATATCGAAAGAGTAAAAGACAAATTAGTTGGAAAGAAAATAGGTGTTTTCGGATCGTATGACTGGGGATTTGGTGAATGGATAAATATGTGGATTGAAGAATTGAAAAACGAAAATATTGAAGTAGTTGGCGAAGGTTGCATAGTTCATTTGACTCCAGATGATGATGAAAAAATCGAAAAATGTAAAAATTATGGAATTGAAATTGTAAAATAAAAATATAAAAAAGGTTAGATTAATAAGGGCAAAATCTGACCTTTTTTCAAATGTAAAAACAAATATTTAGATTGAAAAAAATGGTCAAATATGATACCATATAATGAATATTTATGAATTTATCAGAAAACTTTGATAAGTGACGAGGATAATTGGAGGGAAGATTGAAACATTTGATATTACAATTTTTAATGATGGTAGCAGTTGGGACATTGATAGGTTGGTTTACTAATTATTTAGCAATAAAATTATTATTTAGACCTTACAAAGAAATGAATTTTTTCTTTTTTAAAATACAAGGTTTAATTCCAAAAAGAAGAGATGAGATTTCTGAAAATATTGCAGATGTTGTTGAAAAAGAATTAATTTCTGTAGACGATATTGAGAATAAGTTGAAAGAAGTTGAATTTGATGATGGAATGATTGAGAAAGTACTAGATAAATTGGTTGAAGAAAAATTGAAAAAAAGTATTTTGGAAAAAAATCCATTATTGAAGATGATTATTAACGATTCTATGGTTGATAAAATAAAAAAATATTTTAAAAATATGATATTGGAAAACAAAGATGAAATTTTGAGTGAAATGATAAAAATTGGTAAGGAAAAAATTGATTTTAAAGAAATTATTTTGGAAAAAATGAAGAATTTTTCTTTGGAAGAAATCGAGAAAATTATTCTTTCAATATCGAAAAATGAGTTAAAACATATAGAAATAATCGGTGGAGTTTTAGGTGGATTAATAGCAGTGTTCCAATTTTTGTTTATGGTGTTATTGAAACAAATATAGGAAAAATGAATTGATAAAAGGTAAATCAATCTGGAAATTGAGAAATTAATATAAATTTTTAGGTTTAGATTTTAGGTGTTATATAAAAAATGAGGTGTAAAAATGAATGAAGATAGAATATTGGAGTCAGCAGAGTTAAAAGAGGACAATATTCAAAAAAATTTGCGTCCAAAGACGTTTAGTGATTATATTGGGCAAGAAAATTTAAAAGAAAAAATGAATATTTTTATAAAGGCTGCAAAGATGAGAAATGATTCGATGGATCATATTTTGCTATATGGACCTCCAGGACTTGGGAAAACGACGTTGGCAGGGGTTATTGCAACAGAAATGGGAGCTAATTTGAAAATAACGACTGGTCCAGTGTTGGAAAAATCAGGAGATTTAGCGGCTATTTTGACATCTTTGGAAGAAAATGATATTCTATTTATAGATGAGATTCATCGATTAAATACTTCTGTGGAAGAAATTTTGTATCCAGCGATGGAAGATGGAGAATTGGATATTTTGATTGGGAAAGGTCCATCAGCTAGAAGCATTCGTATTGAATTGCCGAAATTTACTTTGATTGGTGCGACAACTAAGGCAGGACAGTTGAGTACGCCATTAAGAGATAGATTTGGTGTGACGCATAAAATGGAATATTACAAAATTGAAGAATTGAAGGAAATTATTCGTCGTGGAGCGAATATTTTGGATATTTCGTATGATGAAGAAGGAATAACAGAGATTGCGAAAAGAAGTAGAGGAACACCGAGAATTGCGAATAGACTTTTGAAGAGAGCTAGGGATTTTGCATTGGTTGAAGGTGTGGGAATTCTAGATAAAAAGAGTGTTGATGGGATATTAAGTCTTTTGGCAGTCGATGAAAAAGGATTAGATGAATTAGATAGAAAAATTTTGAAATCAATAGTAAGTGTTTATAACGGAGGTCCTGTGGGAATTGAAACGTTGTCATTGCTGTTAGGTGAAGATAGAAGGACAGTGGAAGAGGTTTATGAGCCTTATTTAGTGAAAATTGGGTTTATAAAAAGAACACCACGTGGAAGAGTTGTTACAGAATTAGGTTATAATCATTTAGGATTGGAAAAAATATTAGAATAGAAATTTTAGAAAAATAAAGTTGTAAAATGAGTAAATAAGGTAGGTTGAGATTGTTAACGGTTATAGCGGAAAAAGATAATATAAGCAAAAATGAGATTTTAATAAATGATAAATCAGATTGTAATCATATACAAAATGTTTTTAGGCTTAAAGTTGGCGATGAATTAAGAGTTGTCGATGGAGAAAGAGAATATTTGACAAAAATTTTAGATATTTCTAAAAAAGAAGTTTTGCTAGAAATATTGGAAGAGAAGGAAGATGAGTATTCTCTAGGAGTTGAGATTGATATTGCGTTGGGAATTTTGAAAAATGATAAAATGAATTTGGCAATACAAAAACTAACTGAAATTGGAATAAATGAAATAATTCCGTTACAAACAGAAAGAGTTGTCGTAAAAATTAATGAGAAAAAAGACAAATGGGATACGATTGTAAGGGAAACATTAAAGCAATGTCGAGGAGTAAAATTTACAAAAATATCGCCTGTAAAAAAATTGAAAGAAATTGATTACGAAAAATATGAGAAAGTGATTTTTGCTTATGAAAATAGCGATGAAGCGAAATCAGTTGTTAATTTGATAAATGAAAATTGTAAGAAAATATTGTATGTGATTGGACCTGAAGGTGGAATTACTGAATCAGAAGTTGAATTTTTAAAGGAAGTAGGAGCTGTGGAAGTGAGTTTAGGAAAAAGAATTTTGAGAGCAGAAACAGCGGCTATTGTATTAGGAGGAGTGATTGCGAATAGCTTTTTATAAATAAGTAAGTAAAAATGCTTTTTATTAAGCAATAGAGATAAAATTCACAAATAAAAAATTATGTATAAAATATTAAGAAAGGAAAAGTGAGAGAATGAGTTTAACAACAAATTATGGAAAAGAAGTATCTTCAATTATTGATATTATTGAAGACAAAAAAGGACAAGACATTAAAGTTTACGATATGAGAGGAAAATCGCCATTTTTCGATTATTCGATTGTGTGTACAGGTAGTTCGTCTAGAAATATTGAGGCAATAGCTACTGATATTAAAAAAAGTTTGGAAAATATAAGAAATGTGAAAGGATTAGATGAATGTAACTGGGTTTTAATCGATTCAGGAGACATTATCATTAGTATTTTTAGTAAAGATGCTAGAGAATACTATCAATTAGATAGCTTTTATGAAGGTGTAAATAACCACGACGACGAAGAATTTTAAGAAATGTAATTTTTAAGGAAGAGGACGGAAATGAGAGAATTAGATAAAGAGGAGAAAAATCCCCGATATATTGCATTTATTGCCGTAGTGGGTATAGCTTTTTTAATTTTAGTTTCAAAACTATTCACATTACAAGTCTTGAATGCGGCGGTGTACGAGGAGAGAGCTTTACAAAATAGAATTAGAACAAATATTGTAAAGGCGACAAGAGGACAAATTTTTGATAGAGAAGGAAAATTATTAGCAAAAAATATTACTGGTTATCAATTGATTCATACAGATACGAAACCATTGACACCAAAAGATATGGAAATTTTGAATCAGCTTAAAAATATGAATGAGCAACAAATTTCTGAAAGATTGTCGACTGAAAGAAAACCTGTGGCTGAAAAATTATATGATACGATAATGGATGTTAAAAAAATAAGTGCAGTTACGGGATACACTCCAGATTATCTTTTAGATAGATTTTTTAAACAACAAAGAGTTGGTACTGATAAAAAAATATTGGTTATAGAAGATTTGGATAAAAATGTTGCGTTGAAAGCGATTGAAAAATTGAATAACACTGATAGAATTGATATTGTTGAATATAATAAGAGATTTTATCCTGAAAATAATATTGCTTCTAATGTAATTGGGTATGTAAAACCGATTAACGAGAAAGAATATAAAGATCTTAAGGATGAAGGTTATCAAAACAACGATTTGATTGGGAAAAAAGGTGTCGAAAAAAGTTATGATAAAGAAATGAAAGGTCAAGACGGAATGGAAAATGTCGAAGTTGACGCGAAAGGAAACACTGTAAGACAAGTAAATTCGACAGAAAGTACAGCAGGGAAAAACGTTTATTTATCAATTGATTTAGATTTACAAAAATATATGACAGATGCTTTTTCTGGGAAAAGTGGAGCTTTTATCGCAATGGAAGCTAAAACTGGGAAAATTATTACATTTGTAAGTAGTCCAGAAATTGACTTGAATTTATTGAGTTCTAGAATTTCTGATAGCGATTGGAATGCTTTGGCAAAATCTTCATCGAAACCACTTGTAAATAAAGGAATTGCAGGATTATACCCTCCAGGATCAACATTTAAAGCAGTAACAGGAAGTGCTATATTAGAATCTGGAGTGTCACCTTATGCGACAGTAAATTCAACAGGACAATATAAATATGGGAAAGTTATTTTTAGAGATTCACATAAATACGGACATGGTATAACAAATTTTGCTAAATCAATAGAAGAATCAGTAAATACTTACTATTACGTATTTTCTCAAAAAGTAAAAATTCAAAATATTATAAAATATGCTAAAGAATTTGGAATTGGTGAAAAAACAGGTGTAGATATTCCTGGGGAATTAGCAGGAACATTGCCAAGTCCTGAATGGAAAAAGAAAAGATTTAAAAAGGCAAAAGATCAAACTTGGTTGCCTGGAGATTTGATTAATATGTCGATTGGACAAGGTTACGTTTTAGCAACGCCTATGCAAATTGCGAGTGTTTATCAAACAATAGCTAATAACGGTGTAAAAATGAAACCGACTGTTGTAGACAGATTTGTAAGTTACAATGGAAAAGTGGAAGAAAATAAACCACAAGTTGCTAAAAAATTGAATATTAGTGCAAAAACATTGAAATTAGTAAAAGATGCTTTGAGATTACCAGTTGTTGGATATGGTGGAACAGCTAAATTGTTGAGAATAGATGGATATCCAGTTTCAGCTAAAACAGGTACAGCACAAAATACAGGGTTTAGCGATAACCACTCATGGATCGCAGGATTTTTCCCATCAGATAATCCTCAAATTGTATTCGTTTCATTAGTAGAAGGAGGAGGTTACGGAGGAGTAGCTTCTGGAGAAATGGCAAGAAAATTTATCTTGAAATATAGAGAAAAATATGTGTTGAAAAAAAATGTTAATGACGATGGAAGTAAAAAAGACGGTAAAGATGGAAAAAATAATGATAAAAAAGATGATAAAAATAAAAAAGTAGTAGCGAAAAATTAAAATTAATTGAAAAATTTAGATTTTTGTAGAAATAGATAATTTAAAATAAGAGAAAAGAAGGAGGAGCTAAATAATGTCAGATGAAAAGAAAAAAGGGGCAGAAAAATCAGAAAGTCCTTTTAAAAGAAATTTTTCTAAAAATTCTGCCAAAGTAAATAGAGTTAAGGCAGCTGCGAAAAGGAAAAGAATGAATAATGACGAACATTTAGGTGATACAGTAAATTCTAAATATTTACTGAATAAAAAGACGAAACATCACAATAATAATAGGAACGAGAAGTTTGATGCGAGAAAGAAAGATGATAAAATGTATATTATTCCACTTGGTGGGATAGAAGAAATTGGGAAAAATATGACTGCGTTTCAATATAAAGATGAGATAGTTATTGTGGATGCAGGATTAACATTCCCAGAAGATGAGCATTTGGGGATAGATGTGATTATTCCAGATTTTGCTTATTTGGAAAGTAATAGAGATAAAATTAAGGCGTTATTGTTGACGCATGGGCATGAGGATCATATTGGAGCGATACCTTATTTGTATCAAAAATTAGGTTCAGAAGATATTCCTATGTATGGTGGTAGATTGACGCTAGAATTGGCAAAAGCTAAATTTGAGAGAAAAGATGCAAAATTACCAAAAGAAAAAATTATAAAAGGAAGAAGTATTTTGAAAATTTCAAAATATTTTACAGTTGAATTTATAAGTGTAACACATAGTATTGCAGATTGTTATGCAATTTGTATAAAAACTCCAGCTGGAACGATTTTACATTCGGGAGATTTCAAAGTGGATTTAACACCGATTGATGGAGAAGGATTTGATTTTGGAAGATTGGCACAATTGGGAGAAGAAGGAGTAGATTTATTGTTATCAGATAGTACGAATGCATTGATACCAGGATTTACACCATCAGAAAGAACAGTTGGAGAAAGTTTGAAAGAAGAGTTTTCTAAAGCAAAAGGAAGAATTATTTTAGCGGCATTTGCTTCGCATGTACACAGATTACAGCAAATTATTAATATCGCAGAAAAACATGGTAGAAAAATTGCGATTGATGGAAGAAGTATGGTAAAAATATTTGAAATTTGTTCAAATTTAGGATATTTAAAAATTCCTAGAGGAATTATGGTTGATATAAATCGTGTTGAATCATTACCAGCAAACCAAGTGTTAATTATTTGTACAGGAACTCAAGGGGAGCCACTTGCAGCATTGTCGAGAATAGCGAATGGTTCACATAAACATATTTCGTTGAGAGAAGGGGATACAGTTGTGATTTCAGCTACACCAATTCCTGGAAATGAAAAAGCGGCTTATAAAAATATTAATCAATTGATGAAGAGAAATGCAAATGTCGTTTTTGAAAAAGTAGTAGGAATCCACGTTTCTGGACATGGATGCCAAGAAGAACAAAAATTAATGTTAAATCTTGTAAAACCAAAATTCTTTATGCCAGTTCATGGGGAATATATGATGCTTAAAAAACATAAAGAATTAGCTGAAGCAGTTGGAATACCTTCAAACAATATTTTATTAGCAGAAAATGGAATGAAATTAGAGTTGACAAACTCAAAATTTAGATCGGTTGGAAGAGTACCAAGTGGAGCAACTTTAATTGATGGATTTGGAATTGGAGATATTGGTAATGCAGTATTGAAAGATAGACAAAATTTAGCAGATGATGGAATAGTAATAATTTCGGTTTCTCAATATAAAACTGGTAAATTTAGTAGACAAGTTGAGCTAGTAACTAGAGGATTTGTATACAATAAAGATGCAGAAAGTTTATTGGCTGAAACTAAAGAATTGATAAAATTAGAATTAGAAAACATGGAAAGTCAAGAAATAAAAGAAATTGGTAAAGTAAAACAAAAATTAAAAATAAAAGTGGGAGAATTTTTAAATAAGAAAACAGATAGAGAACCAATAATTCTTCCAATAATTATGGAGGTTTAATAAATGCAACTTTCAAGTAAAGAAAGAGCTTTTTTGAAAAAATTGGCACATAATTTAGATCCAATTGTGAGAATTGGAAAAGATGGAATAGATGAAAATGTATTAAAAAGTATTTCTGATGTTATAAATAAAAGGGAATTAATAAAAGTAAAAATTTTACAAAATTCTACAGTTGAAGTGGAAAGAGAATTGGGGACAGAAATTGCTAATAAAACTCAATCAGTTTTTGTGGATAGTATCGGTAAGATTTTGATTTTATTTAAGCCAAGTAAAGCGAAGGATGCTAAAATAACACCAGAGTTTAATGAATTTAAAAAGAAAAAGAGAGGAAAATAATGAGTGGTGGAATTGTCTTTGGAAATAGATTACTTGATGTAGCTTTAATTTCTTGTTTTGCAGCACAATTCTATAAAGTTTTCTCTCCCCTTTTTCGAGGGAAAAAGATACAGTGGATTAGGCTTCTAGAAACAGGAGGAATGCCTAGTTCACATGCCTCAACAGTAGTGTCGCTAGTAACAGGAGTATTTATACTAAAAGGAGCAAGTTCTATAGAATTTGCGATTTCGATGGTTTTTGCTTCAATTGTACTTTATGATGCAACTGGTGTTAGAAGACAAGCTGGGAAACACGCTAAGGCGTTGAATATGCTTATTGAAAGTATTGAAAGAAGAGATGGAATAGAAATAATAAACGAACAATTTAAGGAATTTTTAGGACACACTCCAATTGAAGTTTTAGTAGGAAGTATTTTAGGTATAATTATTGGGTTACTATTTAAAGGATATATTTTAGGATAAAAATTAAATAATAAAAAATAAATAGAAATATAAGATATATGATTTATCATAAAGGATATATTTCTTAATAAATAAGTGAGAATCTTTTTTCTTCTTTCAAGAATTTCAAATAAATAAATTTTGAATAGAAGAAATTGAAATAATAAGAGATTTTTAAATTATAGATAGAGGAAATTTGAGTATGAAAAAAAGGTTAGATTTAATACTTGTAGAAAGAGGATTGTTTGAAACTAGAGAAAAGGCTAAACGAGAAATCATGGTCGGAAATGTAATTGTGAACGAACAAGCAGTTACAAAAGCAGGGACAAACTTTAAAGATGATGAAAAATTAAATATAAGAATAAAAAACAAATTAAGGTATGTGAGCCGTGGTGGATTAAAGTTGGAGAAAGCCATTAAAGAGTGGGAATTAGACTTTAATGATAAATTAGTTTTGGATATTGGAGCTTCTACAGGTGGATTTACAGATTGTGCCTTGCAAAATGGTGCAAAAAGAGTTTATAGTGTCGATGTTGGGACAAATCAGTTGGATTGGAAATTGAGAAATGATGACAGAGTTGTTTCGATAGAAGAGACTCATATAAAGGACTTAACACCAGAAAATATTGAAAACAATAAAGTTGACTATATTGTAATTGACGTATCTTTTATTTCTTTAACAAAAGTTATTCCTTATTTTGAGAAATTTTTAAAAGAAAATGGAAAAGCTGTAATGCTAGTAAAACCACAATTTGAAGTGGGTAGAGAGAAAATAGGACGAAATGGTGTTGTTCAAGAAGAAGAATATCACGATGAGGCTATTAAAAAAATTATTGCTTTTTCAAAAGAATGTGGTTACGAATTAGTAGGCGTTAAAGATTCGCCAATAAAGGGAGCGAAAGGAAATAGCGAATTTTTAATGTTAGTAACAAACAAAAAATGTTAATTTTAAGAAAAAGAGTCGTAAAATAAGGAGGAAACGATGAAAAAAAGTAAATTGCTTCAAGCGGTATTGGGAGTTATCTTAGCAGGAGCACCATTATTTGCAGCAACAACTGTAATAAAATCAGCTGTAAATGATAAAAATGTGAGCGCAGGATATTCAAAAGATTCAATAGAATTGAATAGAATAGTAGATGTAATTAATATTATTGAAACTAATTTTGTTGGAACGAAAACAAATAAAAATGATAAAGGTGAAAAAACAGCAGAAAACGTTGCAACACCAAGTAAAGAAGAGTTGTATAAAGGAGCTGTAGAAGGTGTTGTTAGAAAATTAGATGATCCTTATTCTGAATATTTATCAACAGAAGATTTGAAAGATTTTGCTGAAGATATGGATGGAGAATATGTCGGTGTTGGAATGAGTGTAAGTAAGAAAAAAGGAGAGCCATTAGAAGTTGCATCACCATTTATTGGAAGTCCAGCTGAAAAAGTTGGTATGAGAATAAAAGATAAAATTACCAAAGTTGATGGAAAAGATATATTGCCATTGACAGCTACTGAAACTGTAAAATTATTAAAAGGTAAGGAAAATACAAAAGTAGAAGTAGAAGTTGTAAGAGAAGGTAGAAAAGAACCTTTCAAAGTTACTATGACAAGAGCTAAAATTAAACTTGAAATGGTTGAAAGCAAAATGCTTGAAAATAAAATTGGTTATGTGAGTCTTTTGAGATTTGGAAATAATGTTGGGACAGAAGTTGAAAAAGCTATAAAAGATTTAAAAGCAAAAGGAATGAGAGGGTTGATTTTTGATTTAAGATCTAATCCAGGTGGTTCGTTACAAGAAGCTCAAGATATTACTTCATTATTTGTAAAAGATAATTTGATTGTTTATTTGAAATATAAAGATGGAAGAAGAAAAGATTATAACAGAACTTTACCGTATTTAGGAGATTTCCCATTAATAGTATTGACAAATGAAGGAAGTGCTTCAGCTTCTGAAATTGTTACAGGTGCATTAAAAGATTATAAGAGAGCGACTATTATTGGAGAAAATACATTTGGTAAAGGAATTGTTCAACAAGTTATACCATTGAGAACAAATGATGCTATAAAATTAACTATTGCTCAATATTTCACACCGAAAGGGAACTATATTCATGGAAAAGGTATTGCGCCTGATATAAAAGTGGATATGGAAGAATTATTGACATTAAAAGGTTATGCAAATGATAGTGAACAAGCTATAAAAAATAGACAAAAAGAGATTGAAGATATCTTAATAAAAGATAAAGGTGCAGAAGAAGCTAAAAAAATTATTGCAGCTGGAGATGTTCAAATGAAAAGAGCTATCCAAGAAATGAATAAAAAATTAGGTATAAAATAGTAATTAATTGGATAAATTGTCTTGAATTTAAGAAAGAATTTTTTTGGTTCAAGACAGTTTTTTTTTAAAGAATAAATTAGAAAATGGGAGAAATTATGTTTTATGTTGTTGGTACGCCAATAGGAAATTTAGAGGATATAACGTTTAGGGCCTTGAGAACGTTGAAAGAGGTCGATTACATTTTTGCAGAAGATACTCGTGTTACAAAAAAATTATTGAAATTTTATGAGATTGATAAAATTGTGTACCAGTATCACGAGCATAATAAACTTCATCAAATTCAGAATATTGTTAATTTGTTGAAGGATGAAAAGCAAATTGCGTTGGTAACTGATGCGGGAACGCCTTGTATATCAGATCCTGGATATGAGCTTGTAAATGAAGTCTTGAAAGAAGGAATTAAGGTTGTTGGAATTCCTGGGGCTTCTTCGATAGTTACAGGTGCAAGTGTATCAGGATTGGATATGAGAAGAATGGCATATGAAGGATTTTTGCCAAAGAAAAAAGGAAGACAAACTTTGTTTAATAAACTAAAAGAGGAAGAAAGAACAATCGTAATTCTTGAATCACCAAATCGAATTTTGAAAACATTGAAAGACATACGAGAATATTTAGGTGAAAGATACGTTGTAATTACTCGTGAACTTACAAAAGTGTACGAAGAAATTATACGAGGCGATGTTTCAGAAATAATTGAAAGACTTGAAGAAAAACCTATAAAAGGGGAAATTGTTTTGTTTATTAGAGCAAAAGATTAGTGGAAATCTTATTTTAAAAGCATTTTTTATTATTTTTTGTAATAATAAAAACTAGAAGAAATTTTATTGAAAGAGAGAAAATTATGAATATAAACTGGTATCCAGGCCATATGAAAAAAACTAAGGAACTAATTGTAGAAAATTTAAAAATAATAGATATCGTAATAGAAATTCTGGATGCGAGAATACCGTTATCAAGTAAAAATCCTGATATTTCAAAGTTAGCGAATGGAAAACAGAAAATTGTGATTCTGAATAAGATTGATTTAATTGATGCAAAAGAGTTGAAAAAATGGGAAAGTTATTTCTTGGAAAATCATATTTCAGATTATTTTGTAGCTTTGAGCGTGGAAAAAGGGACGAATTTTAATGAATTGAGAAAAATAACAGATAGAATTTATAACGAAAAATTGGAGAAAGTTAAGAAAAAAGGTTTGAGAAAAACTTCTGTAAGAGCGATGATTGTTGGGATTCCAAATGTTGGAAAATCGAAATTTATTAATAAATTTGTGAATAAAAATAAAGCGAGAGTAGGAAATACGCCAGGATTTACGAAGGGGAAACAGTGGATAAAAATAGACGATAAGCTAGAATTATTAGATACCCCAGGAGTTTTATGGCCTAAATTTGAGGATGAAAAAGTGGCGTTTAATTTGTCGATAACTGGATCGATTAAAGATAATGTGTTACCATTGGAGCAAGTAGCATTGAAATTTATTGATAGATTGAAAGAGTTGGAAAAATTAGAGAATTTGATAAAATCGTATACTTTGAGTGAAACTGTGACGAAAGAAGAAATTTATAAATTGGAAGATCACAAAATTTTAGAAATTTTAGAAAAGAGACTGGGAGTGACAAAACAAGATGAACATAATTATGAAATTATTTCCAGAAGACTTTTAAAAGATTATAGAATGGGAAAAATTGGGAAATTCTTTTTAGAATTGCCAGAAGGAGAGTGAGATATGAGAGTTGGGATATTTACTGATACGTATAGACCGCAAGTAAATGGAGTTGTTAGCTCGATTACAACTTTAGAGCAACAGCTGAGAAAAAGAGGACATAAGGTTTATATCATAACGACAACTGATCCAGATGCACCGACTGTCGAGCCAAATGTGTTGAGAATTCCAAGCGTGGAGTTTAAGCCGGCACCACAGTATAGATTGGGATTGATGTATTCGCCGAAAATTGTTAAGAAGATAAAAAAATTGGAGTTGGATATCATTCATTCGCAGACGGAATGGGGAGTTGGAACTTTTTCGAGATTTGTGGCAACAAAATTGCATATACCATTGGTTCACACTTATCACACGTTGTATGAATACTATACACACTACATTTTTAGAGGACATATGGTAGCTCAAGCAAAAAAAATTGCAGCTGCGATAAGTAAATTTTATTGTGATAAATGTAACGCTTTGATTGTTCCAACAAGAAAAGTTGAAGATATTTTGTATTCGTATGATGTTGAAAAGGAAATGAATGTCATTCCAACGGGACTTGATATTAAGAAATTTTATCGAGAAAATTATACAGATGAAGATAGAGAGTTTATCAAGGAAAATTATAAAATAAAAGACACTGACTTTTTGTGTGTTTACATTGGAAGAGTGGCTGAAGAAAAAAGTATTGATTTATTGATTGAGATGTTTGCAAAAATTGATGATCCTAATTATAAATTTATGATTGTTGGGAAAAGTTTTGGAGATATTGGGGATAAATTGAAGGAACAGGCTGAAAGTTTGGGAATTTTGGATAGAGTGATTTTTGTTGGAGAGGTTCCGCACGAGAATGTTCCGATTTACTATCAAATTGGAGATGTATTTTTGAATGCGAGTATTTCTGAAACACAAGGATTGACTTTTGTTGAGGCGATGGCGGCAGAAGTGCCTGTTAATGCGAGATATGATTTGAATTTGGAAGACTTATTAGTAAAAAATGAAGCAGGACTTGTTTATAAAAATGAGGAAGAATTTATTGCTAATTTAAAAAAATTGAAAGAAGATAAAGAATTTAAAGATAAAATAATAAAAAATGCTTTTAAAGTTTCACAAGATTATACATCTGAAAAATTTGGTGAAAGGGTGGAAGCAGTATATAAAAAAACGATAGAGGAGTATGATGTAGATGAAAGTTTTACTATTTTCAGAGGGGAAAAATTTATTCAGCAAATCCGGCGTTGGGCAAGCCCTAAATCATCAAAAAGAAGCCCTTGGAGCAAATAATGTTGAATTTACTTTGGATGAAAAAGATGATTATGATTTAGCGCATATAAATACGATTGGATTAAAATCTTTTCAAGTGTTGCGACAAGCGAAAAAAAGAGGGATACCAGTAATTTACCACACGCATACAACTTACGAAGATTTTAGAGGAAGTGTGAAATTTAGTAATCAAATTGCACCGATTATAAAATTTTGGACAAAAATATTATACAATAGTGCAGATTATTTGATTTCTCCGAGCGAGTATACAAAAAATTTAATTAAAACGAAGTATTTGAGAAAAGATAAGGAAATACGGGTAATTTCAAATGGTGTCGATACGAAGAATTTTTGTAAAAATGAAGAATTGAAAAATAAATTTTTGGAAGAATATAAGATTGATAAGCCGTTGGTGATTACAGCAGGATTGCCGTTTGAGAGAAAAGGTATCCAAGATTTTATGAAACTTGCAGAAAAAAGGAAAGATTATCAATTTATGTGGTTTGGTTCGTCGAGTATAAAATCGATGTTGCCGAAAAAAATTCAGCATATAATTGAAAATCCGCCTAAAAATATGATTTTTCCTGGATATGTTGAGAAAGATATGTTGATTGGAGCATTTAGTGCTGCAAAAGCCTTTTTGTTTATGACATATGAGGAGAATGAAGGGATTGTTGTGTTGGAAGCGTTGTCTGCTCAATTGCCAATAGTTGTCAGAGATATTCCTGTTTATAATAAATGGCTAAAAGATGGAGTTAACTGTTTTAAAGCTAAGAATAATACAGGATTTATAGAAAAATTGAGAAAAGTTGTTAATGGTGAAGTGGAAAATTTAGATGAAATCGTGAAAAATGCGTATGAACTTGCAAAAGAAAGAGATTTGACAGAAATTGGTAAGAAATATAAAGAATATTATGAATATGTGTTAGAAAATTTTGGAAAATAAATATAGAATAAAAAGGAGAAAATTTATGAAAAAAATTGTAGTTTCACTATTTCTAATGGTTGCGATGTTAAGTTTTTCGGCTAAAAAGAGTAGTGCAGAAAATGAGATTAGAGCTAGTTTCGATAGATTTATGCAAGATTTAAAATCAGAAAAAGGAATAGACGATACAGATAAGTTAACTCAGAGTGATATTGATGAAGCAATAAATGAAATGCCGAAGGAGTTAAGAGGTTTTGTTAAAGAGATGTCACCAGCATTATTACAATTAGATCAAAATAGTGATTTGAAAAATTTTTACAAGAAAGCATATGATAAAATGAGTTATAATATAACAAAAGTTACTCAAAAAGGGAATGAAGGTATTGTGGAAGTATTTGTGAAAATGCCTGATTTTAATTCCTATAGTGGTGAAATTGAAAAGTCTTTTGAATCAAAATTTGGAAATTTAGATAAAAATACAAAACTAAAAGATGTTTTTGGGAATATTATGGATACGACAGTTAAAGAGTTTAGTAAAATTTTAGATAGAAAAGATTTAAAATACACTCAAGAAAATATGAAAATTTATTTTGAAAAAGTTGATGGAGAATGGGTTCCGCAAATGGATTTTAAAAAGAATAAAGATCTAATGAAAATAATGTCATTCAATTTATCAAATGATTTATTTTAAGAAATTTTTTTAAAGAAATTGTAGAGATATGTAAAAATTTTTGTGTAAACCTCTAAATAATATGTAGTAAAAAAACTATATATCATTTGGAGGTTTTTATTATGGCTAAAAAGGAAATTGACAACGAAATTAAAAGAGAGTGTCCTGAAAATGACACTCTCAATAAATTTTTAATTTTTAAAAATCTTCTAAATTTATAGAGAGTGTAAAATTTTTGTCGTAAATAGAATAGCAAAGTACTGAATTTACTAGATTTATCTATTAGTTTACACAAAATTCTGGACACTCTCAATTTACTTTATAATAAAAATTATTTTGAGATTATTTACTTTCTAACTCATTACAAGCTGTTTCCAATTGTTTTAACGCTCTTTCCAATACACTTCTCGGACAAGCAGTGTTAATACGCATAAATCCATTCGAACCATGATTAAATGCACGACAAGAATTTAATCCTATTTTTGCCTTTTGATAAATAAATTTTTCCAATTCATCTTGATTCAAATTATATTTTTCCATCAATTCACGGCAATCTAGCCAAACTAAGTAAGTAGCTTGTGGAACATTAGGCTTAATTAACGGAATATTTTTTTTCATAAAATCATTTAAGAAAAGAATATTTTTTTCCAAATAGTCGATTAATTGAATTAAATAATCTTCACCTTCTGTATAAGCAGCAATAGTTGCAACCAAATTAAAAGGATTATTTCTGTGAACTTCCAAATCTTTCCAAAATCTATCAAATCTCGTTTTATTTTCGATATTATTGAATACAATTGTTGCAGATTGTAAACCAGCTAAATTAAAGGCTTTCCCAGTAGCAGTACAAGTTATCGTATTTTGTCTAATTTCCTCTGAAACACTTGCCATTGGAATATGTTGGTTTCCCCAAAGAGTCAAATCAGCGTGAATTTCATCAGAAATAACAGGTACATTATATTTTATACACAAATTTCCAATCGCTTTCAATTCTTCACGACTCCAAACATGTCCCAAAGGATTATGCGGATTACAAAAGATAAATAATTTTGGATGTTGCTTCAATTTTTCTTCCAAATCTTCCAAATCAACAGTGAAAACTCCATTTTTTTCTTTAAATTTATTTTCTAAAATAATTCTTTTGTTGTCAGTACTAATATCGTAAAATTCCGAATAAACAGGGGGCTGAATCAAAATAGTATCCCCTTCTTTAGAAAATAATTTTATCAACGATCCAAGCGTGGGCACAACACCAATACTAAAGCTCAAAAGCTCTTTTCTAGGCTCCCATCCAAATCTTTTCTTTTGCCAGTTAATAAAAGATTCAAAATATTCATCAGGACGATAAACATACCCAAAAATTCCGTGCTGAGCCTTTTTTTCAAGTGCATCAATAATGGGTTGAGCAGTTTTAAAATCCATATCCGCAATCCACAAAGGAATGAAGTCTTCAGGCTCTTTCCTATGCTCAAATCCAAATCTAGCCAATTCATTATATTTAACAGAATGATTATTTTTTCTATCAATAATTTCATCAAAGTTGTATTTCATAATATCACACCTTTCATTTTTTGTAGAGTTTTATTCAATAATAGTTCTCAAAATCTCCAATTCTCCATTCAATTTAACCTCAATATTTACAGGCACTAACAAACTTTCTCCCTTTTGAATTTCAAGCGAAATAATTTCCCCATTTTCATTTTTATGAGAAATAGTACCTTTCCCCTCTAAAATAGAGTAAATAATCATACTCTCATGACAAACATCATCAAAATTTCCAGAAACTTTAATTCTATCAATCGAATAATATTTTTTCCTAATAATCGTTTTTCTAGTTTCATTACCAACGAAATTTGTATGAGTAATTATAGGTTTTTGATTAAAATCAATAACTTCTGCGGCATCATCCAAATGCAATTCTCTTTTTTTACCATTTTGAATTCTATCAAAATCATAAATTCTATAAGTTATATCAGAATTTTCCTGAATTTCAGCAAAAATTACACTTCCCTTCAAAGAAGCATGAACCATTCCAGGCACAATATCAATTAAATCGCCCTTTTTCACAGTAATTTCATTAAATAATCCCTCAAAATTATTTTCTTTTGTTTTTCTCAAAAATTCCTCTTTCGTAACGCCTTCTTTCATACCCATAATCAAAGTAGCATCATCACTAGCTTCCATAATAAACCAAGATTCACTCTTTCCTAATTCATTATGTTTTTTTAACGCAACTTCATCACTAGGATGAACTTGAATAGAAAGTCGATCATTAACATCTAAATATTTTATCAATAATGGAAATCTATCTTTGTAATTTTGGTAAGGTTTTTCACCAACTAATTTATCTTTGTATTCGGAATAAATTTCTTGTAAAGTTTTTCCCGCAAGAGGCCCATTTTCAACAATTCCCATTCCATTTGGATGTGCTGAAACTTCCCAAGATTCTCCGATATTTTTATCTTTAGGCAATTGCATATTTAATTTTTCCTCAAACGCACGACCGCCCCAAACTTTTTCAATAAAAACTTTTTTAAAACGCATTGGATACAACATAATTATTCTCCTTAACTTTTTTTAAAATTGTTAAGTAAATAATATCATTTTAGCAGTAAAAAGACAAGTAGGGATATTTAAATTTTGGGTTATTGATAAATTTGAAAAAATAGTATAACTTTCTTATAAATGGATTGTTACTGTTAGGCAGGCAAAACCTTGGTTAATAAATATGATTATTTTTTCGTGTTTAATGTTAGAAATTGACATTGATGAAATTAAGAAAGCTGGATATGTATTGACAGAATATTTAGACGTACTTGAAATGAAAAAGAAAAATGTTGAATTTGGAGATGAATTAATTACAATTGTTAAGTAATTAGGTAGTTTTAAAAGTAAAATTCAAAAAATTTTGATATTTTATTAAAAATGATTTAAAATAAAAAAGGTTAGAATTAAAATAAATGATTAGGAGGAGAAAAATGGCTAATAAAAGATTTCCAGAAGGATTTTTATGGGGAGGAGCTACTGCTGCAAATCAGCTTGAAGGAGCATATAACGAAGATGGAAAAGGGTTATCAGTACAAGATGTAACTCCAAAAGGTGGAGCAAATGTTGGTGGAGAAGTGTTGATTACGAAAGAGCCGACAGAAGATAATTTGAAATTAAAAGGAATTGATTTTTATCACAGATATAAAGAAGATATAGCTTTGTTTGCAGAAATGGGATTTAAAGTATTTAGACTTTCAATTGCTTGGAGTAGAATTTTTCCAAAAGGAGATGAATCGGAACCAAATGAAGAAGGACTAAAATTTTATGATGATGTATTTGATGAAATGGCAAAATATGGGATTGAACCACTTGTAACATTGTCACATTATGAAACACCACTTCATTTGGCAAGAGAATATAATGGATGGACAAATAGAAAATTAATTGAATTTTTTGAAAGATATGCTCGTACAGTGTTTGAAAGATATAAAGATAAGGTAAAATACTGGTTGACATTTAATGAGATAAATTCTGTTTTACACGCTCCATTTATGAGTGGAGGAATTCCAACTGATGGAGAAGTGAAACCTACTAAACAGGAATTGTATCAAGCAGTTCACAATGAATTAGTGGCTTCTGCACTAGCTACAAAAGTTGGACATGAAATTAATCCAGATTTCAAAATTGGATGTATGATTCTATCAATGCCAGCTTATCCAATGACATCGCATCCACTTGATACATTAGCAGTAAGACAATTTGAGAGAGAAAATTATTTATTTGCTGATGTGCATGTGAAAGGAAAATATCCAGCATATGCAAGAAGATATTTTAAAGAAAATAATATAAATATTGAATTTGCTGAAGGTGATGAAAAATTATTAGCTGAAAATCCAGTTGATTTTGTATCGTTCTCGTATTATGTGAGTGTTGCTGCAGCACATAATCCGCAAGATTATCAAGGTGGAAAAGGTAACTTGCTAGGTGGATTGAAAAATCCATATTTAGAATCAAGTGAATGGGGTTGGCAAGTTGATCCAGTTGGACTTAGAATTGTATTGAATGATTTTTATGACAGATACCAAATTCCATTATTTATCGTAGAAAACGGACTTGGAGCAAAAGATGTTTTAGTTGATGGACCTAATGGCCCAACAGTTGAAGATGATTATAGAATTGATTATTTGAGAAGACATTTGGAACAAGTGAGAGAAGCGATTGAAGACGGAGTAGAAGTGCTAGGATATACTTCTTGGGGTTGTATTGATTTAGTTTCTGCATCAACAGCTCAAATGAGTAAAAGATACGGATATATTTATGTAGACAGAAATGATGATGGAACTGGTTCATTAAATCGTTATAAAAAGAAATCATTTGACTGGTATAAAAAGGTAATTGCAAGTAATGGAGAAGATTTAGATTAATGTTTTTTGAATAACAGGGTGGTAATTTTATCATCCTGTTTTTTAAATTTTTTTCAAAAAAAACTCATATAAGTTTTAGGATAAAATATTGAGATTTTATGATATAATTTATTTAAGAAAAAATTTTAAAATTAATAAAAATAATTTGAAGGGAGAAAAAATGAAAAAATTTAAAATAGGATTGGTATCGAGGCTTTTGATTGCGATAGTTCTTGGTATTGGAGCAGGATTAGTTTTGCCAGAACCGATTATTAGGATAGCAGTAACTTTTTCAGGACTGTTTAGTAAATATTTAACATTCATTATACCGTTAATGATTATTGGATTTGTAGTAATTGGAATTGCAGATTTAACACAAGGTGCAGGGAAATTGTTAGGAATCACAACACTTATTGCATACACTTCAACAGTTGTCGCTGGATCACTTGCCTACATAATGGCATCGACAGTCTTTCCACACATCATTGACGGAAGTGTTTTAATAAAAATTGGAAATCCAGAAGAAAACATGCTAAAACCTTTTTTTGAAATAAGTTTGCCACCGTTATTAGATGTAACTTCAGCCGTTGTATTTTCGTTCATAATGGGACTAGCAATAAGCTGGTTACGAACAACAGGATATCAAAAAGGTGAAACAATTTATCAATTATTCTCTGATTTTTCAGAAATAATAGTAAAAGTTTTGTCAACATCAATTATTCCAATTTTGCCACTTTACATTTTTGGAACTTTTGCGAATATGGCTCATAGTGGAAGTGTTTTCACGGTAATGTCAATATTTATTAAAGTTTTTATTTGTGTATTATTGTTGCATATTGCATATTTAATAGCGCTTTTTGTAGGAGCAGGTGCGATTGGAAAGAAAAATCCAATAAAATTATTGAAAAATCAAATTCCTGGCTATATCACAGCTTTAGGAACACAATCATCAGCCGCAACAATTCCTGTAAATGTGGAATGTGCAAGAAATAATGGTGTTTCAGAGCAAATAAGAGATTTTGTCGTACCACTTTGTGCAACAATTCATATGGCAGGAAGTATTATCACAATAACAAGCTGTGTTACCGCCGTTTTAACAAAAAGATAGCAAGAAGTCTCCGACTTCTATAAGTGGGAGATGAATTGCTTTTTTTGTAAAAAAAATTGAAAAAAGGATATGCCTATGATACAATTTTTGTATAAAATATCGAAGAGAAATAATTAAAAATGATATTCAAAATCAAAAGGAGGTGTAATTTATGAAATATAATTTAGCATTCAAATACAGAATTTATCCAAATAAGGAGCAGGAATTATTGATAAATAAGACTTTTGGATGTGTCCGTTTTGTTTACAATACGATTTTATATATTGCTAATAAAATTTATGAAGAAACTGGAAAAAATAAAATAATTACACCTGCCAGTTTGAAAAGTGAAAACCAATTTTTAAAAGAAGTGGACAGTTTGGCACTTTCAAATGCTCAATTGAATGTGAGACGATCGTTTACGAATTTTTTTCAAAAGAGAGCAAAGTTTCCAAAGTTCAAATCTAAAAAGAAAAGTGTTAAAAGTTACACGACAAATTGTGTGAATAATTCGATAAGAATTGAGGAAAACAAATATTTGGTTTTGCCAAAATTGAAAAGAATAAAATTAAAATATCATAGAGAAATACCGAAGGATTACAAGATAAAGTCGGCAACATTGACAAACAGCAATGGAAATTATTATGTTTCTATTTTGACGGAATTTGAAAAAGAAATTCAAAAAATGCCAAGTAGCAATAAAATAATTGGACTTGATTTTTCAATGTCTGAATTATTTGTCAGCTCTGAAAACCAAAGGGCTGATTATCCAAGATATTTTAAGATGTTGGAGAAAAAATTAAAAAAATTACAAAAATCCTTATCAAGGAAAGTAAAATTTTCTAAAAATTGGTATAATCAAAAAGCGAAAATATCAAAATTGCATGAGTATATCAAGAATTGTCGAAGAGATTTTCTACATAAATTGTCGAAAAAATTGTCTGAAGAATATAATGCTGTGGTTGTTGAGGATTTGAATATGAAAGGGATGAGCCAGGCATTAAATTTTGGGAAAAGTGTAGGAGATAATGGATGGGGAATGTTTTTGAGAATGCTTGAGTATAAACTGATGTTTTTAGGGAAACAATTTTTGAAGATAGATAAGTGGTTTCCGTCATCGAAAACTTGTAGTAGATGTGGAAATGTTAAAGATGAACTGAAATTATCAGAAAGAAGTTATAAATGTGAGTGCTGTGGAATTGAAATTGATAGGGATTATAATGCGGCATTGAATATAAAAAACATTGGAAAAGCAATGTTGAAATATTAAAAAATAAAAGAAGACAGGGTAGGAACTACCCGAAGAGCTTGGTAAATATATTTGGCTAACAAAAGCAGATACTTCCCAAGAAGCTCCCGCTTCTACAAGCGGGAGTAGTTCACTGATGAATAATATGTCACATAGTTTAGCAATCATTGTTCCATTCATAATGACTCTAGGAGTCGCAATGGTAGCAGCCCCAGGAGCCCCAGGAGGAGCAATAATGTCAGCATTACCATTTTTAGGAATGGTTGGAATTAATTCAGCAGGACCATTAGGAACGTTACTTATTGCTTTGTATATAACTCAAGATAGTTTTGGAACAGCAGCTAATGTTTCAGGAGATAATGCGATTGCAGTGGTTGTAGATACAATTTATCACAAGTTTATAAAAAAGGATATTACAAAATAATCCAAAAAACTATAATTTAGAGATGAGGTACTAAATTTTGTATAAAAAGCAAAGTTTAAGTCTAGTAATCTAAATATCAAGAAAAATGCAATTCAAATTTACTAAAAAATATGGTAAAATTATTAAAAATAGAAATTAAAGAAAGGAGAGTATGTTTTCGACCAAACATACTATGAAAGATAATGAATATAATATTATTTGGTGCTCCAGGAGCAGGAAAAGGAACTCAAGCGAAAGAATTAATCAAAAAATATGAAATTCCTCAAATTTCAACAGGGGACATTTTAAGAGGTGCGATTGCAAATAAAACTCCACTTGGATTGGAAGCTAAAAAGTTAATGGATCAAGGTCAATTGGTTTCTGATGAAATCGTAAATGGATTAGTAGAAGCTAGATTGCAAGAAGCTGATTGCGAAAAAGGATTCATTTTAGATGGATTTCCAAGAACTGTTGCACAAGCAGAAGAATTAGACAAAATTATGAAAAAAATTGGAAAAGAAATTGATAAAGTAATTGCTTTAGAAGTAAGCGATGATGAAATTATTGAAAGAATTACTGGAAGAAGAGTATCAAAAGTGACTGGAAAAATTTATCACATTAAATATAATCCGCCAGTAGATGAAAAATTAGAAGATTTAGAACAAAGAGCAGATGACAACGAAGAAACTGTTAAAAAAAGATTGGCAGTTTATAACGAACAAACAGCACCTGTGTTAGATTTCTATAAAAAACAAAATAAAGTTTATGAAGTAGACGGTGCACAAGGATTAGAAAATATTACAAAAGACATTATTGAAATTTTAGAAAAATAGGAAAGAAGTATTAAAATGATAATTTACAAAACATTAGATGAAATAAAAAAAATAAAAGCTGCAAATCACATTATTGCACAATTATTTGAAGAAGTATTGCCTAAATACATAAAAGCAGGAATTAGCACTTACGAATTGGATCAAATATCAGAAGATTTTATAAGAAGTAAAGGTGCAATTCCAGGAACAAAAGGATATGACATTGGAAGACCTTACCCACCATATCCAGCAGCAACTTGTATTTCTGTAAACGAAGTTGTTGTACACGGAATTCCTAGCAAAAAACAAATTTTAAAAGAAGGGGATATTTTGACAATTGATACAGTTACTGTTTTAGATGGATATTTTGGAGATGCAGCAATAACTTATGCTGTAGGTGAAATTGACGAAACTTCTAAAAAATTGATGGAAGTAACTGAAAAAGCAAGAGAAATTGGAATCGAAGCATCAAGAGCTGGAAACAGAATAGGAGACATCGGAGCTGCAATTCAAGAATACGTTGAAAAATATGGATTTTCTTTAGTAAGAGACTTTGCTGGACACGGTTGTGGAAAAGAAATGCACGAAGACCCAATGGTACCAAATTACGGAAGAGCTGGAACTGGTGCAAAAATTGAAGATGGAATGGTAATCACAATCGAACCAATGGTAAATGTAGGAACTTACAGAGTAAAAATCTTGCCAGATATGTGGACAGCCGTAACAAAAGATGGAAAAAGATCAGCACAATACGAACATAGTATCGCCATTATTGATGGGAAGCCAGTTATTTTAAGTGTAAATGACTAAATTATTTTAGAATTTAAAATTAAAAAATTTTTTGATAAATTTATTAAATTAAAACTAAAACTAAAAATAATGAAAACTGTTTAAAAATAGAGCTATTTTTAGACAGTTTTTTCATATCACTAGAAAAAATTAAAAATTTTGCTTTTGCAAAGAAAGGAGGAAAAATGTTGTTATTAATATTATCAGCACTTTTAACGTTATTCATAGCATTGGAACATATTTATATTTTTGTATTAGAAATGTTTTTCAATGAAAGTGAAACTGCTCAAAAAGCTTTTGGATTAGATTCAGAATTTCTAAAAGATGAACGTGTTAAAAATTTATTTTCAAATCAAGGTTTGTATAATGCTTTTCTTGCAGTAGGACTGTTGTGGAGTTTGACAGAAACAGGTATTTTTAGATATCAGTTATCATTTTTCTTTTTGACTTGTGTTCTTTGTGCTGCAATTTATGGTTCTATAACATCTAATAAGAAAATATTTTACATTCAAGGAATTCCAGCACTTCTAGCACTAATATCTACAGGGATGTATATAATTTTGTAGAAATGAATTTATGAGTATGTATGACGTGATTATTTAGAAGTATTGAGATAGCTTTTTATTTTAAAAGTTAGATATTTTAATAAAAAAAAACGGTCTCTATGGGAGATATTATATCCTTAAAAGACCGTTTTTTATTCTATAAATTTATTTTTCTAATTTTATCTATGACGTTTAATATTTCTCTTCATTATCTCATTTTTATAAAGTTTTCTTAGATAAATAGTTGTTAAAATTCCAGCAACAATTTCTGCTATCGGAAAAGCAATCCAAACACCTTTCATTCCCATTACTCTAGAAAGTAAATATGAAAGTGGAAGAATTACAATTAATTGACGAATTAGTGAAATAATAAGACTAAATGTACCTTTACCTAAAGATTGGAAAGTCCCGCTCGAAACAATTGAAAAAGGTGCGATAAGGAATGAAAAACTTATTATTCTAAGTGCAGGAACTCCAATCGCAAGCATATTGTCTGACGCATCAAATATTTTCAAAATTTGAACTGGCAAAATCTGGCAAAGCACAAATCCAGCAAGCATAATACTAAATGCATAAATATTTGCAACTTTCACAGTTTTCAAAAGTCTTTTTATTTTCCCAGCACCGTAGTTGTATGAAACAATGGAAATAACTGAATTATTCAATCCAAAAACTGGTAAGATAACAAAACTTTGTAATTTAAAATACACTCCTAAAACCGCTGTTGCCGTCGTAGAAAACGAAGCTAAAAGATTATTTAGCTGGAATATCATAAATGATGCTGCAGATTGCATAACTATTGATGGAAATCCAATTTCATAAATATTAACAATTGTTTTAAAATCCACTGCAAATTTCTTAATAGAAATACGAACTTCATGATTTTTTACAACATTAAAATATAAAGCCATAAACATTGCTACAGTTTGTCCAAAAATTGTAGCTACAGCCGCTCCAACAATTCCCATTTTTGGAAATCCAAAAAGTCCAAAGATAAAAATCGGATCAAAAATAATATTTATGATAGCTCCTGTACTTTGAGTAATCATCGTATAAATCGTTTTCCCCGACGCAATAAGCATTCTCTCAAAAGTAATTTCCATAATAATTGAAAACGCAAAAATAGAACAAATACTCAAATATTGGATTCCGTATGTTTCAATAATTCCTGAAGCTTTTTGAAATTCAAAATAAAATTTTGCCAAAAATATTCCAAAAAGTGCAAACAAAATAGAATTTAAAATCCCT
This sequence comes from Leptotrichia sp. oral taxon 221, assembly GCF_018128245.1. Taxonomy (NCBI): domain Bacteria; kingdom Fusobacteriati; phylum Fusobacteriota; class Fusobacteriia; order Fusobacteriales; family Leptotrichiaceae; genus Leptotrichia; species Leptotrichia sp. oral taxon 221. Next base: position 1,934,626 of record NZ_CP072378.1, on the reverse strand, counting down.
AAGAAAATCCCATTATGTACAACACGAGTTATCCCTTTTTCATCATGAGCTCCTAAATATCGAGCAATCAAAGCAGTTATCCCAACTCCAACACCAACTCCAGCTGAAATCATAAGATTTTGAGCAGGAAACGACATTGAAACGGCAGTAAGAGCATCCTCGTTAATTCTAGCCACAAAAAGGCTATCTACAATATTATAAAAAGCCTGTACAAACATCGAAGTTATAAGAGGCAGTGACATATTAATTATAAGTTTATTAATGGGCATAGTCCCCATTTTGTTTTCTGGTCTTTTTCTTTTCGTTAAAGTCATTAAAAATTTTCCTTTCTATAAATTATTTATTTTTAAAAAAATAAAAATAATACTGCACGTCATTGTTATAAAAATACGGCTGTATTATTCACTTCTAAACATTATAGCAAATTTTTTTTTACTTTGTAAAGAGAAATATTGCATTTTTATCAATAAAAAAAGTATAATATATTTGAAAAAATAAAATTAAAAAGGAGCTGAGTTTATGTTAAAAAAAATCGAAAATGAAAAAAGTATGAAAAAGTTTAATGATACAATTGCAGATAAATACGACTATATTTTTCCATTGTCACCAATGCAGAAAAAATTTTTGGATGAAGAAGTAAAAGGTAAAAAAATATTAGATGTTGGAGCAGGAACAGGAAAAGTGACAAAATATTTGAGTGAAAAAGGTATGGATTTGACTTCAATTGATTTAAATGAAAGACTTATAAAAAAAGCATCTGAAAAGGGAATTAAAATTTTAAATGAAAATATGCTAAATATTGATAAATTCTCAAAATTTGACACAATAATAAATATAGGAAATGCATTGCCACATTTAAACGACAAAAAAGAAATCTACGAATTTCTAGAAAAATCCTACAAACAATTAAATATTGGTGGGAAAATAATAATTCAAATTATAAATTTCGTAAAATTTATAAAAAATAAAAATGAAAATAATTTTCTTGGAAATCTTCCATTAATTGAAAATGAAAATGTAAAATTTGAGAGGGCCTATTATCTAAATGAAGAAAATAACATCATTTTCAAAACAATACTCGATAACGAAATAGAAAACGAAGAAATACTTCTAAACATCTCATTTGATGAGCTAAAAGACTATTTTGAAAAAGTAGGATTTAAAAATATAAAAATTTATGGTGGATTTGATAAGTCAAAATTTGATGCTAATAATTCGATGCCAGTTGTAGTGACAGGAGAAAAATAATTTTACAAATTTAGCAAAAAATATAAGTTTTTTAATATTTTTAAGTAGACAAATCCCCAAAAATATCGTATAATTAAAAAACATGGATAAAATTAGATTTTATGAATTTAATTTTACCATAATTTTTAAAATAAAAACTTTTCAAATGAAGTTAAAAAAATTTTTAGCAATTTGAAAAGATGAAATGTTCAAAAAAACTAGACATTTTTTAAAAATTTTGTTATAATTGAAAGGATCTGAGGTGATTTTTATGGCAAAACAAGATGTTTTAGAGTTGGAAGGTGAAATTTTAGAAGCCTTACCAAACGCTATGTTCCAAGTAAGATTGGAAAATGGTCACGAAGTGTTAGGACATATCTCAGGAAAAATGAGAATGAATTACATCAAAATTTTACCTGGTGATAAAGTAACGGTAGAAGTTTCACCGTATGATTTATCAAGAGGTAGAATAGTTTACAGAAAAAAATAAACTAGTATTTGAAAGGAGGGTTTTTAGTGAAAGTAAAAGCTTCAGTAAAACCTATTTGTGACAAATGTAAAATCGTTAAACGTCACGGGAAAGTAAGAGTAATATGCGAAAACCCTAAACATAAGCAAATACAAGGATAATTAAGATTGACAAATAAACAAACTATAAAGATTTTTATTAGATATACTTATATTATAAAAGATATTGAAGGTAAAAATTGTAAAAGTATGTTTGGCTGTAGAGCTTATTCCTTATAAAACTTATGTAAGGGCATATTGAAGAAGATTTAAAAATATCAAAAAAATGAGGAGGAACGAATTTGGCTAGAATAGCAGGAGTTGATATTCCAAGAAATAAAAGAGTTGAAATTTCATTAACTTATATCTTTGGAATCGGGAAAAGTACTTCAAACAAAATTTTAGAAAAAGCAGGTGTTGATAAAAACATCAGAGTTAAAGATTTAACTGAAGAACAAGTAGCACAAATCAGAAACTTTGTAGAAGAATATAAAGTTGAAGGAGAATTAAGAAAAGAAATTAGACTTAATATAAAAAGATTACTTGACATTAAGAGTTACAGAGGATTAAGACATAGAAATGGATTACCTGTAAGAGGACAAAAAACTAAAACAAATGCAAGAACAAGAAAAGGGCCAGTTAAAATGGCAGTTGCTAAGAAAAAATAATTAAGTTAAGGAGGAAACCATAAGTGGCTAAAAAACCAGCAGTTTCAAAAAAGAAAAAATTAAAAAACATTCCTAATGGAATAGCATATATACACTCTACTTTCAATAATACTGTTGTAACTATTACAGATGCAGAAGGAAAAGTAGTAATTTGGAAATCAGGAGGAACTTCAGGGTTCAAAGGAACTAAAAAAGGAACTCCATTTGCAGCTCAAATAGCAGCTGAACAAGCAGCACAAGTTGCAATCGAAAACGGAATGAAACAAATCGAAGTTAAAATTAAAGGACCAGGATCAGGAAGAGAAGCTTCTATAAGATCAATCCAAGCGACTGGATTAGAAGTAACTAGAATAGTTGACATTACTCCAGTACCTCACAATGGTGCTAGACCGCCTAAAAAGAGAAGACCGTAATTTTATAAACTAAGGAGGAAATAGATAAATGGCAAGAGATAGACAGCCGGTTTTAAAAAGATGTAGAAATCTTGGTTTAGATCCTAGTGTTTTAGGAGTAAACAAAAAATCAAATAGAAATATTAGACCAAATGCAAATAGAAAATTAACTGAATATGGAACACAGTTAAGAGAAAAACAAAGAGCAAGATTTGTTTATGGAGTACAAGAAAAACAATTCCATAAATTATATGAAGAAGCAACAAGAAAAGAAGGAGTAACAGGGGTATTATTACTTCAATACTTAGAAAGAAGATTAGATAACGTAATCTATAGATTAGGATTCGGTTCAACTAGAAGACAAGCTAGACAAATAGTTAGTCATGGACATATTTTAATTAATGGAAAAAGAGTAGACATCGCTTCATACAGAGTAAAACAAGGTGATGTAATTACTGTTAAAGAAAATTCAAAAGAATTATCTGTAATTAAAGAATCTGTTGGACAAAAAACAGTTCCAGGATGGTTATCTTTAGAAGAAGGAACTTTAACTGGTAAAGTTTTAGAAAATCCAGGAAGAGATGCTGTTGATTTTGAAATCGACGAAGCGATGATTATCGAGTTCTATTCTAGATAATAATATTTTAATCCAAGGAGATGAATTAGCTTGTTAAAAATTGAAAAAATAGCTAAAGATGTTAAATTAACAGAAGAAAAAGAAAGCGATTATTCAGCTAAATATATACTAGAACCTTTATACAGAGGTTATGGTAACACTATTGGAAATGCTTTAAGAAGAATATTATTATCATCAATACCAGGTTCTGCCATAAAAGGAATCAAAATAGAAGGTGTTTTAAATGAATTTTCTACAATGGAAGGTGTAAAAGAAGCTGTAACTGATATTATTTTAAATGTAAAAGAAATAGTAGTAGAAGCAGATGAGCCAGGTGAGAAAAAAATGACACTTTCTGTTAAAGGACCTAAAGTTATAACGGCAGCTGATATTAAAACAGAGCCTGGAGTGAAAATTATAAATCCAGACCAAGTTATTGCTACGGTTACTACCGATAGAGAAGTTGATATGGAATTTTTAGTAGATTCTGGTGAAGGATTTGTAGTTTCTGATGAAATTGACACTGAAGGATGGCCAATAGGGTATTTAGCAGTAGATGCTATATATACACCTATTAGAAAAGTTAATTATACTGTTGAAGATACAATGGTAGGAAGAGTTACAAATTATGATAAATTAGAATTAGAAGTAACTACAGATGGTAGTATTGAAATTCATGATGCATTATCATATGCAGTAGATTTATTGACAGCTCATATTAAACCATTTACTAATATTGGAAATAGTATGAATAAATTTAGAGGTAGTGAAGACGAAACTACAGAAACTAATACTGAAGTAGAAAATAATATTGAAGATATGAAGATTGAAGAATTAGATTTCACAGTAAGATCATATAATTGTTTGAAAAAAGCAAATATTAATACAATTTCTGATTTAACTTCAATGTCATATGTTGAATTATTAAAAATTAAAAATTTAGGGAGAAAATCTCTAAATGAAATCATTGATAAAATGAAAGAATTAGGCTACGATTTAAGCGAAGAAGCCGGAGAATAATATAATTTTGTATCAAGGAGGGAAGGAATAGATGAACCATAATAAATCATATAGAAAGTTAGGTAGAAGAACTGATCATAGATTAGCTATGCTTAAAAATATGACAATTTCTTTAGTAAAAGCTGAAAGAATCGAAACTACGCTTACTAGAGCTAAAGAATTAAGAAAATTCGCTGAAAAAGCAATAACTTTAGGGAAAAAATATAATGCTTCAACTGATGCTGCAAGAAGAGTACATTTAAGAAGACAAGCATTCGCTTTCTTAAGAAATGAAGAAGCAGTTGTTAAAATCTTTAATGATATAGCACCTAAATACGCTGAAAGAAATGGTGGATACACAAGAATCATTAAAACAGCAGTAAGAAGAGGAGATTCAGCTGAATTAGCTATTATCGAATTAGTATAATAATTTTAAATTACTAAATTTATATTTTGGAGTTTTTCCATAAGTTGAAATTCGAATATTTGTAATTTGCTTATGGATAGCTCCGTTTTTTCTTTAAAAGTTTAATATAAAATAATTAATTTGCATCTGTAGCTCAACTGGATAGAGCGTCTGACTTCGGATCAGAAGGCTTGGGGTTCGATTCCTCACAGGTGCGCCATTTTTTTTAAAAGAAAAAATTATTTTATAATGACTTGGGGGAAAAATGAGGGGGAAAAATGAAAAATTTGGACATAGGGAACGTTTGAGGAAAAGGTTTCTTATGTCGGGGATTGCAGGATTTCATGATTATGAGATTTTGGAATTACTTTTAACATATGTAGTTGTGCGTAAGGATTGCAAAGGTATTGCGAAGGAATTATTGGGGAAATATGGAGATTTGTATACTTTATTGAAGCAACCTGAAGATGAATTGAAGAAAAACAGTTTTGTGACAGATAGAACTGTAGTATTTTTTAAAGTGATATTTCAAATTTTGGAAAAGGAATTGTATAAAAAAATTCATAATGAAAAAATAACGATATCAAGTAATGTACAACTATTGAATTATTTAGAGTATTCGTTACTAAAAAGGGATATAGAAGTATTTAAAGTTTTGTTTTTAAATACGCAAAATGAGCTTTTGAAGGAGGAGGAACTATTTAAAGGCACTTTGGATAGAAGCACAGTTTATATTCGGGAATTAGTAAAAAAAATATTAGATTACAATGCAAAATCAGTGATAATTGTTCACAATCATCCGTCGGGATCATTAAAACCATCCCAATCAGATATTACTTTAACACAGAAATTAAAGGATACTTTTGAGAGAATAGAAATTCGATTATTGGATCATTTAATTATAAGTGAGAAGGGATATTTTAGTTTTTTAGAAGGGGGATTATTGTGAATTTTGTAGTATATAAATTATTTTGTTTCTAGAAATTGAGTGATGTGAATTTGTTCATAGGTTTTGAAAGTAGATGGTGATTTATGAAAAAATATATATTGAGAATTTTTTTATTTTTTGTTATTTCAATTGTAAGTTTTTCGGCGAATTACAGCATTAAAAATTTAGATGTAAGAGCGGTTTTGAGAAAAGATGGTTCGATGCTTGTAAATGAGGCTGTGACTTATAAAATAGGCGATATAAATGGAGTATATTTTGATATTGATGCAAAAGGATATGGTGGCGTAAAGTCTTTAAAAGTTTTTGAAAATGATATAAATTATCCAGAAAATAAATTTAAAGAAGTGAATGCTTCGAATTTTGAGGTTACGGAAAATGATGGAGTGTATCGATTGAAACTTTATTCAAAAAATAAAAATAATACTAGAATTTTTAAATTTTCTTATGAATTATCAGAAGCTATAAAAGTTTATAATGATGTAGCTCAATTGAATAGAAAAATGGTTGGGCAAGATTGGCAGAAAAGAATAGGTCATGTGACTGTTGAAATTACAATTCCTGTGGATAAAAATTATGATAATTCAAAAATTTTGGTTTTTGGACATGGACCGCTTACAGGGGAAGTTGATAAAGTAGGGAATACGGTTATTTATAAATTGAATGACTATACTCCAGGAAATTTTTTAGAAGCACATATTTTAATGGAACCTGAAATTTTTTCAGAGTATGATAAGTCTAAGATAATCCATTTGAATGAGAAACAAGAATTATTGAATATGGAAAAAAGATTAGCAGATTCTGCTAATAATGAGAGAAAAAGACAACAAACTAAAAATAAACTTTTTAAAAAATCAAATTTTCTATTTGGTGGATTAGTTTCTATTTGGGGATTTATGATATTGTATATTTGTGGGATATTTAGAAGAAAAAATAAATCAAAAGAAATAGTTGGAAAATATTTGAGAGAATTGCCTAATGATTTTTCACCTGCGATTGTTGCTGGATTTATGACAAAAAATATTTATAAAAATGCAATTTTAGCAACTATTGTTGATTTGATTAGAAAAAAAGTTTTAACTCTTAATAATGATAATGAAAGGACTGTAATAACTTTAACTGGAGATATAGAAAAATTGAGTCCGCAAGAGAAATTATTGGTGGAAATTTATATAAATGATCTTGGAGATGGAAAGTCTGTAGATTTAAAAAGTTTTGGATTTTTTCATAAAGTTCCTTTAAAAGTTGCTAAAAAATTTGAAAATTGGAAATCAATGATTCAAAATGAAATAAATCAAAAAAAATTAAACTATGAAACTTTTGGAAGTGTTACTTTGATGTTCTTTATTTTATTTTCGATAATTTTTTTTATGTCAAGTTCGAGATTATCTTTATTAATAAGTAATGAAGGAAATCCATATTTAATTTTAATTGCAGTAATTTTAAAAGTAATTTTGATTAGTGTGATTGGTGTAGTTAGAATTCCAAAAAGAGAATTGATTGACGCTAGAAAAAAATGGAAGGCATTTAAAAATTTTTTATCAGATTATTCTCAGTTGGAAGAGGCAAAAATAACATCAGTGTATCTTTGGGAGCAATACTTTGTATATGCGATAGCATTGGGTGTGTCTAAAAAAGTAGTAAAGGCGTATAAAAAAGCACTTGATACAGGATTAGTTAAAAATGTTGATGGAGCGAATGGTTTTGTGTATTCTCCTGTATTTAATAGAGAATTTCATAGTTCATTTGATAATTTGGAAAATTTTGTTACTAAAACAAACGAAAAAGCAAGTCGTGCTGTGGCTGCTAGCAGATCTTCTAGTTCATCTGGAAGAGGTGGAGGATTTAGTTCAGGTTCATCAGGTGGAGGAGGTTCACACGGTGGTGGAGGAGCTTTCTAGCTTACATAGTTTTTTATAAATTCTGTAAAGAATTAGGAGGATAAAATGTTAATAATAGGAATAATACTAGGAATTATTGTAATTTTAGCTATATTGGCGATAATTTACAAAAATAAATTTGTAATTTTAGATAATAGAGTAAAAAATTCTTGGAGTCAAATTGACGTACAAATGCAAAATAGATTTAGTCTTGTTCCAAATTTGGTTGAGACGGTAAAAGGTTATGCTAAACATGAAAAAGATACTCTTGAAGGTATTTCAAATGCGAAAACTAAATATATGTCAGCGAGTACAACAGAAGAAAAAATGGAAGCAAACAATCAATTAAATGAACTTTTAGGGAAATTTTTTGCTATATCTGAAGCTTATCCTGAATTAAAAGCAAATACGAGTTTTGAAAAGTTACAAACTCAACTTATGGAAATAGAAGATAAAATCAGATTTGCTAGACAGTTTTACAATGATACAGTAACAGAGTATAATCAAGCTATACAAATGTTTCCAGGAAATTTGTTTGCAGGAATGTTTAATTACAAAAATATTGAGTTGTTTAAAGCAAATGAGATGGCAAGAGAAGAAATTAAAGTGAAATTTTAATAAAAAATTTTTGGAAAATGAAGGAGATAAAAACAGTTTTTAAAAATATATTGATAAATATTTAAAAGTATGTTATTATATTGATATGAATAAAATATATAAGCCAAATGAATTTGGTAAAATGATAGGGAGAACTGTAAATACGTTGCAAAGATGGGATAGAGAAGGCATATTAAAAGCACGTAGAACCCCAACAAATAGAAGATATTATACAGAAGAAGATTATTATAATATTATGGGTATTCAACAAGAAAATGCTGAAAATCAAGTAAACGATGTAATTATATATGCTCGTGTTTCTAACCAAAATCAAAAAGATGATCTAAAAAATCAAGTAGAATTTCTAAAAACATATGCTAATGCTAAAGGCTATATTATTTCGAGCATTATAACAGATATTGGAAGTGGGTTAGATTACAACAGGAAAGGATTTAATTCCATTTTATATTCTGAAAAAAAACAAAAAATATTAATTTCTTATAAAGATAGATTTGTTAGATTTGGTTACAGTTGGTTTGATAATTTTTTAAAATCAAAAGGAAGTGAAATTATTGTAGTAAATAATCAAACTTTATCACCAAAGCAAGAACTTGTAGAAGACTTAATTTCAATTATTCAAATCTTTTCTTATAGAATAGATGGACTTAAAAAATATAAAAAAAAGATAAAAAATGATGAAGAATTATAAAGGAATAAAAATTGAAATTAAACCTACAGCTGAACAGATTGAAAAAATTAACAGAACTATTGGGACAGGAAGATTTTTATATAATTTTTACATAGCATATAACAAAGAAATTTACGAAAAAGAAAAAAGATTTGTTACAGGATTTGAATTTTCAAAATATATAAATAATATTTTTATAAAAGAAAATCCTGATAAATCTTGGATAAAAGATGTTTCATCAAAATCTAATAAACAAGCTATAATGAATAGTGAAAAAGCATTTAAAAGATTTTTTAACAAAATATCGAGCTTTCCAAAATTTAAAAAGAAAAGTCATAATAATCAAAAATGCTATTTTTTTAAAAATAATAAAACTGATTTTGAATTTTATAGGCACAAAATAAAAATTCCTACTTTAAAATTTGTAAGATTAAAAGAATATGGATATATTCCTAAAAATACAAATATAAAAAGTGCTACAATTTCAAAAGAAGGAAATCGTTATTTTTTATCGCTTATTTTAGAAATGAAAAAAGAAATTGAGAAAAATTCAATTCAGAAAAATTTACAAACTAAAGAAGGAATAGGAATTGATTTAGGAATAAAAGATTTTGCAATTTGTTCTGATGGACAAGTTTTTAAGAATATTAATAAAACTTTTAAAGTTAGAAAAATTGAAAAAAAACTAAAAAGAGAGCAAAGAAAAAAATCAAGGAAATATTTGTCTTGCAAAAAAATGGAAAAAAATCTTTATGAATGTAAAAATTTTCAAAAACAAAAATTAGTGATAGCTAAATTGTTTTTTAAATTAAATTGTATTAGAAATGATTATATTAATAAAGTTGTTAATATGTTAACAAAAACCAAGTTAAAATGTATAACAATAGAAGATTTGAAAGTTTCTAATATGATGAAAAATAGGCATTTGTCAAAGGCAATTTCACAACAAAAATTTTATGAATTTAGAACAAAACTTTTGAATAAATGCAAAGAAAAAAATATTGAATTAAGAATTGTAAGCACATTTTATCCGAGTTCTAAGTTATGTAGTAACTGTGGAAACAAAAAACAAGATTTTAAATTAAAAGATAGAATTTATAAATGTAGCTGTTGTGGAATTGAAATAAATAGAGACTACAACGCAAGTCTTAATTTGAGAAATTCTACACAATATACAATATTGACATAAATAATATATTCTAAATAAAAAAAGAAGGAGAATGCTACGATTTAGCGAAACAGAATATATTATATGTACCGATGGCTAGTCGGGAATTCACGGCTGTGGAGAGCAAAAACAAATACAAGTAGATATTTTATCAAAAGTATGTTCGTTGAATCAGCAACATTCTAGTGTGTTGATAATAATTTAACACATTTTTAGTAGCAGGTTACGAAATTTAAAAATTTCTGAGAATTATGAAAATAATGAATATTAAATTTAGAAAAACAAAAAAAGTTTATCCTTTTTTGATAAATGATGAAAAAAACTACAAAAAGGGAGACTATGTAATAGTAGATACAATAAGGGGAGAGCAGATTGGTATTGTTTTGGGGACGACAGATAAAAAACTTGAAGAGGATAACGAAGACAGAGATGAAGTTAAAATAAGAGAGGTTAAAAGGAAATTAAGCGATTCAGAAGTTGAAAAATTGAAGGATTTAGATAAAAAAGCGGATGAAGCTTATTTTAAGTGTAAAAAAATCGTGAAAAGAATTTTACCTGAAATGAATTTAGTTATAGGTGAGTATACTTTTGATGAAAGTAAATTGATATTTTATTTTACTGCTGAAAATCGTTTGGACTTTAGGGAATTGGTAAAAGAAGTGAATAAAACTTTTAAAAAGAGAGTGGAATTTTATCAAATAAAATCAAATGATGAAGGTAGAATTTTGTGTGCATTTGGAAAATATGGAAGAGAGATTTACTGGTAAATAGGAGAAAGATGGCTTATATCGAAAAATTAGAGAGTGTGAATAAAGAAATTGTAATTGAAGATGAAGGGTTAAAGATTACAAATGATGCTTTATTATTAGCAAAATTCATTAAAAAGATATTTTTGAAAAAAAGAGAAAATGTGAAAAAAGCATTAGAAATCGGTGCTGGACAAGGAATAATTTCAATATTGCTGTCTGATTTGGAAAATATTTCTCAGATTGATGCTGTGGAAATTCAAGAAAAAATTTTTAGATATCTTGAGAAAAATATTAAAAATAATGAGTTGACGGATAAAATTATTCCGATTTTTTCAGACGTGAAGGAACTTGAAGGAGAATATGATTATATTTTTTCTAATCCGCCTTACATGAAAACAAATTCTGGGAAAATGCCTAACACTGAAGAAGAAAAAATTAGTAAGTATGAAATTACATTGAATTTAGAAGAATTAACTTTGGAGATAAAAAGGTTATTGAAAAATGGAGGAGAATTTTTTGTTATAGTGCCAAATGATAGGTTGAATGATATTTTTTCATATATTTATCAAAATAAGTTGAATATTTTGGAGATTGAGATTAATCAATACAAAAAGAAGGATTTGGTAATTATTTACGGAAAAAAAGGTGAGAAAAAAAATTCAAAAATTATTATAGGCTTAGAAAAACTCTAGAAGTAGCTAAAAATGCGATAAAGGACTTTATTTTTTTGATATTTTAGTTTATAATGTATCTATATCGAATTATCAAAAAGATAAAAAATTAAAAAGAGGTGATAGAAATATGTCAACATTTAATGATTATTTAAAGTATGACCAAAATGAGGAGTATGAAAGAAAACAATTGAGAATAATGGAAAAAATTACTTTTTCAGACGAAACTTTAAAGAAAATTAAAACTATACATAATGAAATTAGAATTATAGCAGTAGCGCAAGTTTACTGTCCAGATTGTCGTGCAATAATTGCGTTTATGCAAAAATTTGCTGAATTGAATCCGAATATTAAAATTAAATATAAAACAAAAGAGGATGCAAAAGATTTAAAATATGGAAATATAGAAAGAATTCCTACATTGATAAGATACACAGATGATACAGATGAAATTTTCTTGTCAGAATTTCCAAAAGTAGTAAAAAAAATGATGGAAGAAGAACCAGAAAAATTTGAAGATATAAAATATAACTTTAGAACAGGAAAATACAATACTGAAATTGAAAAAGAATTAGTAGATTATTTATCGGTTCTGTAATATAATAATAAATATTGGATTTTTGATTAAGTCCAATTTTTATTTTATAAAAATATTATTTTTTCAACTAGAATTAGGTCAATAAATATTAAAATTAATAAATATGGAGGAATTATTATGGGAAAAGTAGCATTAGTTGTGGATGATGCTCCTTTTATTAGAGCAGAAATAAAAGAAATACTAGAAGAACAAGGATACAAAGTGTATGAAGCTGGTGATGGATTGGAAGCGGTAACAATATACAAAATGCACAACCCAGATATTGTGACTATGGATGTTAATATGCCAAAAGTTCACGGATTAAAAGCGACTCAAATAATAACAGAATACGATAAAAATGCGAAAGTTATGCTTTGTAGTACAATGATGATGTTTCCAAATTATCAGAAAATGGGAAAAGAAGCTGGTGCAAAAGCCTTTTTATCAAAACCATTTACGGATATTGAATTTATGGAAGAATTATCAAAATTATTTGTATAATTGAAATTAACAGAAATAAAAAAATTCGATAAAACTAATTTTTTAGATTATCGAATTTTTTTTGTAAAGAGATAATGTTTATAATTTTTATGTAATAAAATTAATACATTTTCAAGCTATAAGGCAAGTAATATAAAGGTTTATTAACATTTTTTGTAGCAAGTTCATAATCTTCAAATACTTTTTCACTTTCAGGAATTGTCTCTTTAATTTGTGATTTTATATTGAATTTTTCCAAAACAAAGGCTGATAACGCTTTTAATTTTTGAGAGAAATCTTCTTCAACAAAAATATCACTAACACCGTAACTATCTCCTAAATTTAAATCATTAGCCATTCTTTTTATAACTTCATCAAGAGAAGCAATATCATCAACTAAACGAATATTTTTCGCTTCATCTCCAAGCCAAATTCTCCCTTGAGCATATTCTTCCAATTTATCATCATTAATTTTTCTATTTTTAATAACTCTCGATTTAAACTCATTGTAAGTTTCATTCATAGACGCTGAAATTTTTGCTTTCGATTCTTCAGACAAAGGAGTAAAACTATCGTTAATATCAGCATATTTACCTTTTGAAATAGAATTTGAAGTTACACCAAATTTATTTTGTGCATTGTATAATTTAGGAATCATTGAAACAACACCAATAGAACCAGTAATTGTAGCCTTATCAGCAAAAACTTTTGAACCAACCATCGAGATGTAATAACCACCAGAAGCAGCTGTATCACCCATTGAGACATAAATTGGTACATTTACTTTAGAAAACTGTTGATAAATAATTTCTGAAGCAAGTGCTGATCCACCACCAGAGTTAACTCTTAAAACGATACCACGTAAATTCTTGATTTCAAGAGCTTTGTTAATTTTTGTAGAAATATTATTTGGGGAAATAATATTTTTTTGAGTTCCGTTATCATCATAAACAATCGAACCTTCTGCATAAATAACTGCGATAGTACCGTTTTTTCCTTTAATTTCAGTGTCTTTAACATTATTATCATAATAATCATAAATATCAGAAATATTTTTATCAGTAATACCCAATCTAGCCATAAAATCTTGATAACTTTCTAATTTATCCACTAAATTTTTATCTCTAGCAGTAAATGGTGACATATTAACCGTATTTCCATTTACGATATCAGAATTAATAGAATCTCTATTAATTTTACGAGTTTTTACAATATTAGATACAAAATTATTGTATCTATTTTCAAAAATTCTCGTTAAATCAGCTTTAAGTTCAGGCGACATTTGATTGCTAGTATAATTTTCTCCATAAGATTTATGAGAACCAATTCTAACAATTTCCATATTTACTCCGATTTTATCTAATAAATTTTTTAAATACAAATCAGAATACTGATAACCAATCAACGAAAGACTAGCTGAAGCAGATGGTGTCATAATAATTTCGTTTGCAACAGAAGCTAAAGTATAGTTACTATTTTCTATGTATGCACCATAAGCATATATTTTTTTACCACTTTTTTTCAATTCTTCCATTTTTTTGGAAATTTCTTCAATTTTACTCGATGATAAGTTAGTTTGATCCAAATCAATTATAATCCCTTTTACTTTTCTATCATCTTTTATTCTATCCAAACTATTCAGCAAATCAGAATAAGAAATACTGTATTTATCATTAAAAAATGATGCTCCAAGTACTTTATCCTCACTAATTTGTGAAACATTAAATAACACATAATCAGATTTTTTTTGTTTACTTTCAGATTTAATTTTTGAATTTATTATAGAAGTTACCGATAACCCCAAAATAAAAATTATTAAAAAAAACAACATTAATTTTAAGAAAAAAGAATAAGTTTCTTTTAAAGTAAATAGAAAAAATCTTTTTAAGAAATCAGAAAATTTCATAAATTACCTCCTTTAAATGATAAAAATTATAGCACTTTAATTTTAAAATAGCAATATTTTGAAAAAATCAAAAGGATTAAATATAAAAAAATTTGAATGTACGAATTTGTTAAAATATGCTATAATAAAAAACAGAATGTCAAATAAATCAAGATTTATTAAGACTATAGAGATGGAAAAAATTATCAAAAAGAAAGAAGGTTTAAATTATGAAAAAAATTATTTTAATGTTAATGTTCATTTTGGGAACATTTACTTTTTCTGAAACTACAACTAGTGAAGTGCAAAGTTTTTTCTCATCAAAGGCACAAATTTATGTTTCAAATCAAAAAGATTGGTTTTGTACTGAAGTACCAGGAACAGACGAAACAGAGTGCAGAAAATTTAACTATCTTGTCAATGTAGTACCTGTTGGAAACAAATATAGAATTTCATACACACCAATTGACAATGTGAAATCTTATGACAGAGAAAAATATCCTGTATTAAGTTACAAAATTGGGAAAAAATATTATGTAAACAGTAGAAAAAATCAAAATACACCAGTTACTGATTCTTATGACATTACAGTTGATTATGTATTTAGTGCAGGGACAGAAATAAAAAAAGGTAAAAAATATGAAAGAACTGATTTTCAAATGCTTTCAGAAAGTGAATTAAACGCTTTATTAAAATCTAAAAGTGCAAAAAGACTTAATTCTGAAACAGAAAAAAATACAAAAGCATATTTAGATTGGTTATTTCACAACAATAATTAAATGATGTATTATCAAATAAAGTATAACAAAGAAATTTAAAAATAAAAAATGTCTTTTTAAGAGTGGAATTTTTTCTACTCTTAATTTTTTTATTAGTATTTTTTGATATATTATTTTTGGTATATTGTAGTAAAACTACCTTAAAATTGAACTCAAAAAGCTATAACTATTTTATTCAACTCCAAAATTTATATAATTTTTAGTAGTTTAATTTTAAATAGAGTTGAGTATATTAAGTGTGATTTTTGATTTCAAAGTATGTTTTTTATACGTTTTTAAAAGTTTTTTTGAAAAAAATAAAAAAATCAAAAAAAAGTGTTGACATTTATTTTGAATTATGATATTATATTTCTTGTCCGTAAGAGGAAACGGAAAAGCAAGAAAAATAAACGAATAAAAATTTAAAGTGTGCGGCCTTCGTCTAGTGGTTAGGACTCCAGGTTTTCATCCTGGCAACAGGGGTTCGATCCCCCTAGGCCGTACCAACCAAGAAACGGTCGCATAGCTCAGTTGGGAGAGCACCTGCCTTACAAGCAGGGGGTCACTGGTTCGAGCCCAGTTGTGACCACCATTATGGAGGTGTAGCTCAGTTGGTTAGAGTGCTTGCCTGTCACGCAAGATGTCGCGAGTTCGAGTCTCGTCACTTCCGCCATTAATTTTTTAAAAGTACAAAGATGCTTAACAATTTAGCCGCTTTAGCTCATCTGGTAGAGCAACTGACTTGTAATCAGTAGGTGGTTGGTTCGAGTCCGACAAGCGGCACCATTTTAATAATGTTGTGGAGAGGTTCCCGAGTGGCCAAAGGGATCAGACTGTAAATCTGCCGGCTCAGCCTTCGAAGGTTCGAATCCTTCTCTCTCCACCATTTTTTTATTATATAGGGGAAAAATTTAGTTTGTAAATAAATTAAATGATATAAAGTAATAGAAAAATATATAGATATTAAATATAAATTAGTGAAATAAATAAAATATAAAATAAATAAATAAATAAATAAATATTATAAATAAAATGTATGAATTTCGTAGGAGGAATTATAAATATGGTTAGAAAAATAAAAGGAGCTAATAAATCAGCTGGAGGAAGTCAACAAGATATAATTAGACAAGCTCAAGTAATGCAACAAGAAATGTTAAAAATCCAAGAAGGATTAAAAGATAAATTTGTAGAATCTTCAGTAGCAGGTGGAGGAATTACTGTAAAAGCAAATGGTCAAAAGAAAATAGTTGATTTATCTATTTCTTTAGATGTATTAAAAGATGCAATTGAAGAAAATGATTCAACAATCGTATCAGATTTAATAGTAAATGCTATTAATGAAATTTTAGATAAAGCTGAAGAAATGGCTGAAAAAGAAATGGAAGTAGTTACTGGTGGAGTAAGTATTCCAGGATTATTCTAATAAGAAATCATATTGTAAAAAATGTATATATTATGTGTTTTTCGAAAAGTAAAAGCAATACAAAAACGAGCCGATGAGTTTGGAAGAATATCAGATTAATTAATTGTAAGAAACTGTTTCATATGAGAAATTTATGAAACAGTTTTTTTTGTAAAAAATTTAATTTATCAATTTTTACAAAAATAAAAAAATTTTATTTTATTATAAAAAGAGGTTGTATAATTTAATAAATGTGGTAAAATTATAGTAGAAGGAAATTTTTAGTTAGAATAAAAATATGGGAGGAAAATATTACTATGGGATACAAAGAAAAATATGAGTATTGGTTAAATTCGCCTGCTATTGACGAAAAAGACAGAGAAGAATTGAAAAGCATTGCAGGGAATGAAAAAGAAATAGAAGATAGATTTTTCAAAGATTTGAGTTTTGGAACTGGTGGAATTAGAGGAGTTCGTGGAATTGGAACTAATAGAATGAATAAATATGTAATTAGAAAAGTAACTCAAGGACTTGCAAATTATATGTTGAGTTTTGATGAAAAAGCGGCAAAAGAAAAAGGAATCATAATTGCTCATGACTGTAGAATAGGTTCGAGAGAGTATGCACTAAATACTGCAAGAGTAATGGCTGCAAATGGAATTAAAGCATATATTTATGAAAGTTTACGTTCAACTCCTGAATTGTCATTTGGTGTAAGATATAAAGGATGTATGTCAGGAATTGTTGTTACAGCTTCTCATAATCCTGCAGAATACAATGGATATAAAGTTTATTGGGATGATGGAGCACAAGTTGTTGACCCACATGCACCAGCAATTGTTGATGAAGTAAATAAAATTTCTACATTGGAAGAAATAAAAGTTATTTCTGAAGAAGAAGGAAGAGAAAAAGGATTAATTATTCAACTTGATCATAAAATTGATGATGACTATATAGCAGCGATTAAAAAACAAACTATACATACAGATATTCCAGGAAAAGAAGATTTCAAGATTGTTTATACTCCGCTTCATGGAACTGGTGGAAGACCAATGAAGAGAATTTTATCTGATTTTGGATACAATTTTGAAGTTGTAAAAGAACAAATTGAACCAGATGGAAACTTCCCAACAGTAGTTTATGCAAACCCAGAAGAAGTGGCAGCATTTAAATTGGGAACAAAATTAGGAAATGAAATTGGAGCACAATTAATTTTGGCAAATGACCCAGATGCTGATAGAATCGGTATTGCGATAAGAGATGACAAAAATGAATGGTATTATCCAAACGGAAACCAAGTAGGATTATTGTTATTGCAATATTTATTGAATTACAAAAAAGATATTCCAGCTGATGCACAAGTTATTACAACTGTTGTTTCTACACCAATGATTGATGTTGTTGCACCTGCTAAAAATGTTGGAGTTATGAAAACATTGACTGGATTCAAATATATCGGACAAAAAATTAGACAATTTGAAAATAAAGAATTAAAAGGATCATATTTATTTGGATTTGAAGAAAGTTACGGATATTTGATTGGAACTCATGCAAGAGATAAAGATGCGTTGGTAACTTCAATGGTTATTTCTGAAATGGCAACTTATTACCACTCAAAAGGAACTTCTATTTACAAAGAATTGCAAAAATTATATGAAAAATTCGGATATTATTTAGAAGGAATTAAATCAGTAACATTGAAAGGTAAAGACGGAATTGAACAAATGGCAGCATTGATGTCTAACTTGAGAGAAAATGTTAAAGATGAATTGCTTGGTAAGAAAATTAAAATTAAAAGAGATTTCTTCTCACACAAAGAACATAACTTGGAAACTGGTGAAGAAAAAGAAATTAATTTACCAAAAGAAAATGTATTACAATTCGTGCTTGAAGATAATACATTTATTACAGCAAGACCATCTGGAACTGAACCAAAAATTAAATTCTATTTCAGCGTAAATGCAGATTCTAACGAAAATGTCAAAGCTAAACTTGATAAAACAATGGAAGAATTTTCTAAATTTATTGGATTATAATTTTTTGAAGTAAATATTTTGAGAAATTTGATAGACTTAGAGAAAATAAAAATTTTATACAAAGTTTATAAAATTGAATAAGAATTGAAGTAAATAAATAGATGAAAACAGGGAAATTTCTTGTAGCGAGAATGATTTTCCTGTTTTTTTATTTGTAATGGAAAATATTTTTGAAAAATGTACCATAAGTTACACGTTTTAGAAATAAAAACATGATAGAATAAAAGAAAATTTTATAGTCAAATATTTTTTAAACAAAATTAAGTTATGATAGTTTTAAAATTGAATTTAGAAGAAACGAAATATGAGGTGATATGTTTTATGGAAAAAGCAAATATGAAGGATCATTTGAATATAAATTTTGATTTGATTGAGAAAATGACGAAAATTAAGAAAAATTATATAGAAGGAAATGTTGATGTAGAGACTACGAGAAAATTGATAAGGGAGACTTTTAAAGATAAAAAGATAACTCCTGCTGAGTTTGCCTATTCTGAGCAGAAAATAAAAGATTTAGGATTTGATGATGCGACTGTTCATGATAAGATGAATGATGTGCTTGATTTGTTTGATGAAATTATTGAAAGAGAGGACTCTTCGTTGCCTGAGGGACATCCGATAAAAACTTATTTGAAGGAAAATGAAGCGGCTAGAAAGTTGATTGCTGAAATGAAGGAAGAATTGAATAAGAAATTTATAAAAAATAGATGGCTGGAGTTTTACGATAAACTTTATACATTTAATTTGACACATTTGGCTAGAAAACAGCATCAATTATTTTCAATATTAGAAAGAAAAGGATTTGACAGACCGTCTAAAATAATGTGGACTTTTGATAATGCGGTTAGGGATAATATAAGTGAGGCTAGAAAACTGTTAATGGAAGATAAAATGGAAGAATTTTATGCGAAACAGGAAATTGCTTGGGAATTGACGTTGGATATAATGCATAAGGAAGAAGAAATCTTATTTCCAACTTCACTTAAAATGATTACTGAGGAAGAATTTAGGAATATGAGAAGTGGAGATGATGAGATAGGATATTTCTTGATTGATAAGCCTAAAGGATTTTTGCCTGAGAAAAAAGAAGAAAAAGCTGAGGAAAATGAAAATTTGAATGAAAATATGTCTCAAACAGGTAATTTTATGAATGATTTAGCTGGGCTTCTTTCAAAATATAATATGAATACAGGTGGAGGAAAGTCTGATGTGTTAGATGTTAAGCAAGGAAAACTTACTTTGGAGCAAATAAATTTGATTTTTCAACATATGCCAGTAGATTTGTCTTTTGTAGATGAGAATGAGATTGTTAAGTTTTACACTGATACAAAACATAGAATTTTTCCTAGAAGTGCAGGAGTTATAGGAAGAGATGTTAAAAACTGTCATCCGAGAGAAAGTGTTGCTTCGGTTTTGGAAATAATTGATGCATTTAGAAATAATGAGCAAGATGAAGTTGACTTTTGGCTTGAAATGAATGGGAAATTTATTTATATTTATTATGTTGCTGTGAGAGATGAAAATGGTACATTTAAAGGGGTTCTTGAGATGATGCAAGATGTTACGAGAATAAGAAGTCTTGAAGGAAAGAGAACGCTTGTAACTTGGGAAAAACCTAAAAAATCTGAAATTAATCAAGAGAATGAAAAAGATTTTGAAGAAAATAAAAATCCTTATGGACTAACAGAAAATACAGTAATAGGAGAAATAATAGATAAATATCCCTACATAAGAGAATTTATGCCAACATTATCGCCTACATACAAGAAACTGCTTGATCCAATTCAATATATGATAATGTCTAAAGTTGCGACACTTGATATGATTTCAATGCGTGGTGGGTTTCCTTTAGACGAATTGATAGAAAAAATTTCTGATGAAATTAGAAGAAATGAAGCTGAAAAATAATTATTATAGATAAATTGCTAAGTAATAGTAAAAGGTTTTTGTTTTTAGAATAGAAATCAGAATATTTAGATAAATTTTTAGAATAAATTTTAAAAAAGTTGTGGAACTTGCTAAAAAAGTTGTAAGGATAACAGGAATTTTATTATTTGTACAATTTAATTTGGCAGTTCCATTTTTTATTTTTAAAATTGGTAGAATAAAAAAATATTTGACTAACATAAATTTTTGATATAAAATATTATTGTTATCAAAATAATTTATAGAAAGGGAAAACGGATGTTGTTACATTATTTTATCGCAGGTGGAATATTTATGTGGGGAATACTGCTGGCTTCTATTTGTGGAGTTGCAGTAATTTTAGAAAAATTATGGATTTTTTCTACGAAAGAGAGGGAATTTACAAAAGAGTATAGGAAACAGCTGTTTAAAGCGTTGAAAACAGAAAGTAGGGAAAAGATTATCGAAATTGTAAAACCAAAAAGAGATTCGGTTTCTAGAATTGTTACAAAAACGATGGAAAATATAGATTTGGAGTTGGATAAGATTGAGGAATCAGAGAGGGAGTATCTTGAGGAAATAATAAGGGAAGCTGTTTTGGCACAAACAGGGAAATTGGAAAAAGGAATGTGGCTTTTAGGAGCAGTTGTAAATACGGCACCTCAGTTGGGGCTTCTTGGGACAGTAACGGGAATGATAACATCGTTTTCGGCGTTATCTGCGAGTGCTGAAAGTTCAAAAATAGTTGCAGCTGGAATATCTGAGGCACTGTATACTACGGCGTTTGGTCTAATTGTAGCGATACCTTCTTTAATTTTTTATAATTACTTTAATAGAAGAATAGATGCAATAGCGTTGGAAATGGAGAGGACAGCTTTGCATATTATGGGAAGAGTGAAAAAATAGAATTATAAAGTATTGAAAGGAATAAAAAATGAAATTTTCTAATAGAAGAAGTAGGCAGAATGTAGAAATATCAATGCTTAATCTTATTGATGTCATATTTATGTTATTAATATTTTTTATGATTGCCACAGCATTTAATAAATATTCACAATTTCAACTTTCTGTTCCAAAATCGAATGCTAAATTTGATAAGAAGGAAGAAACGAAGGTAGAAATAATAGTAAATAGAAACAAGAAATATTTTTTAAAGGTGGGTAATGATACTAAAGAAATTTCAGAGGAGAATATCCACGGTGAAATTTTGAAATTACCTAAAGAAATGCTTGAAAATGTGACATTGACGGCGGATGAGCATCTTGAATATGGATATATTGTAGAAGTAATGTCGAAATTACGTAATGAAAATGTAAAAAATGTTAGTCTTAATATACAAAAAAATGATAAATAATAAAATAGAGAAAGGAGAGCGTGGCAAAAAATACTGATGTCATGCGAGAATAGAGTTTATGTTAAAAAAAATTACAATTTTAAGTTTAATTTTAGCTAGTTTATCTTTATATGCAGAGGGAAAATATGAAGGGAAACTTGAAAAAACAGTTGTGACGGCGACAGGATTTAGTGATAATGTTGATAATCAGATAAAAAATGTAACTATTATTACATCAGAGGATATTAAAGAAAAAGGATATAATACGGTAGAAGATATATTGAAACAGGCACCAGGAGTCAATATAACACAAACTGGATTTGGTTCAGCAGTAGATATTAGAGGGCAAGGTAGATTTGGATTGGGGACAAGTGCGAATATTTCTAAAGCAGTTTCTTCGGTAAAAATACTTATTGATGGGGATGTTGCGATGGATACGATTGACACTTCTCATGCGTATATTCCTTTAAATACAATATCTGTTAATGATGTAGAAAGAGTGGAAATAATAAATGGTGGAGGAACAGTTCTGTATGGAAGTGGAACTCGAGGTGGAGTTGTAAATATCATTACAAAAGATAGAACAAAAGAAGGAGCTTCTGGTAAAGTTTATTATCAAAATAGTTCTTATGGGACAAATAAATTAGGATTTGATGCAGGAATCAATTACGGGAATAAAGTTATTATTGATTTAGGATATGAAAATGTTAATGGAAAAGGTTATAGAAGAGGTTCAAAAGAAGCAAATGAATATTTGAATGGGAGTTTGAAATATAATATAACAGATAATCATAGTTTGAAATTTAAAGCGTCGAGATATGATTCAGAAGAAACATTGGCGTCAGATTTAACAAAATCACAACTTTTGAGTGATAGAAGACAGTCTGGAACTTTGAGTGATATTGATGTTGATAGAAAAGAGTATAGCTTGGGATACGAAGGAAAAGTTACTGATAATTTGAAATTGTCATTGACAGGATATAAACAGGATACAAATAAAACTATGTATGGAATGCCTAAAACGAAATTTGAAGATAATAAAAAAGGAATTAATTTTAAGGGAAATTATGGACTTGAAAATGGGAATATAATTTTTGGATATAACTACATTAATCATAAGGGAAGTAGAGAACAAACTATATTTGGAACACCAATTATGAATGTTGATTTAGCGAAAGAAACGAATTCATTTTATTTGTTAGGGCGTCATAAACTTGTTGGTAATTTAGAAGGGACAGCAGGGTATAGATTTGAAAGAGCAGAATATAAAACAAATAAAGAAGTTCCGTCTACAAGAATGCCGATACCTGGGGGAAGAGGTTTTGTAACTATTCCAGCAAGAGAAATGCACGGTTCGAGAAAAGATAGTAATAGTGCTTATGAAGTGGGACTTAATTACAAATATTCTGATACAGGAAATGTTTATGCGAAATATGAAAGAGGATTTAGATCACCAGCTGCAACAGAATTTGTTGATTATGCACCAGGTGCTAGAAATTATACTTTAAATAATTTAAAAACAGAAAAATTTAATACATATGAAGTAGGATTTAAAGATATGTTGTGGAATTCATTTGTAAGTGCTACAGCATTTCATACACGAACAAATAACGAAATATACTTGAATATGGATCACGGAGTGTTAGGAGGACCAAGTACAGCAAGATGGACATTCCATAATTTAAAAGCTACCGAAAGAACAGGTGTAGAGCTATTTGCTGAACAATATTTAGGTAAATTGAGAGTAAATGAATCATTTACATATGTAAATGCCAAAATTAAGAAAGTTGGAGATGATGTATTAGCTTCAACAACTTATAATTTCAAAGATGGACAAAAAATACCAGGAGTTCCGTCTACAAAAGTTACATTAGGACTTGATTATGAAATAGCAGATGGTTTGAGAACGACTGCTAACTTAAATTATTACTCAAGTTCAGTGGATACCTACAATGAAAAAATACCTTCATATTCTACAACAGATTTAGGATTGAAATATAAACATAAAAATGGATTTGGACTTAATGCAGGAGTAAAAAACGTATTTAATAAAAAATACAATGTTGCTCAAGGGAAAGATCCTCTTACAGGAAGTACAGTGTATTCACCAGCTGATGAACGAACTTATTACGTCGGAGCAAGTTATGAATTTTAGAAAAGTGAGTTTGTTTCATAAATCTGTTTAAAGCGTTAAAGAAAGGGAAAAAATGAAATTTTATATAATTTCAATTGTTTTAAATGTTATGGCTTTATTTATTCCTGTAGCCTATTATGTTTCAAATAATAATGAAAAAGAAAATAAGAAAAATGAGCCAATGACGGTAAATTTGAGTGAAAGTGTGTTTACAAATGTTTCAGATGTTCCAGAAGGAGTGGCTGGAAATAAAAATAATGGAGAGGAAAATGATAAATCTGTAAATGACAAATTTGTAAATAATGAGAGAGTGAAGGATGTTCATAATACTAAAAATATTAGAAATTCTGAGAAAATAGAAATTTCACAAAATGATGGAATTTCAAACTCAAGATTTGAATCTAACTCAAAGAAAATTAGTAACTTGAATGATCAGAAGGAAATTAAGTACACTGAAAAAGTTTTGCAAAAAAATGAGGATGTGAAAGTAGTTTCAAAAGAAAAGGCGGTAGATACAACATCAACACCTACAAATATTTCAAAAAATGTTTCAGAAAATACTGTTGGAAATAATCAAAATGATTCTCATATTAATAAGACAAGAACTAATATTTTTAGTGGAGAAATTGGGAATCATGGAGATGGTGTTAATAAAAATGTTAAAAGTGATTCTTTTGTTAAGAAATTAGGTAATGACGGTAACAGTGGAAAAGATGGTAGTAACAGAGGAAATATTAATAGGAAAGCTGAAGATAGTGGTAGTTCAAAGGTAAGAAATTTAGAAAAAATTAGCAAAAAATCTAGCAAAAATGATGATAATGAACAGAAAAGAAATAATGAAAAAGATAAAGAAAAAAACATAAATGTTTGTAATGAGGGAAAAGATTTTACAGTTTCGTATAATCCGAATTTAAGTTATCCTATTGCAGCACGAAGGCTTGGGAATAAAGGAGTTGTTACTGTTTCAGTAAAATTTCATTTCAATAGTAGTGGTTCTGTTAGTGTGATTTCGGCTTCAGGAGGAAGTGCAATTTTTCAACAAGAAGCAAGAAAGGCTGCTAGTAAAATAAGAGTAAAAGTAAAAAATCCAGAAACTTTGAAATGTACAATATCAAAATCGTTTGAATTTGAACTTAAATAACTAAAAAGAAGGTTAGAGAGGGAGTTGTATTTCTCCCTTTTAAAATATTTAATATTTTCTCAATTTTTATTTTAATATCATTACAAAAAGTTTGAAATTACGTTTCACATATGGTAAAATATATCAAGCAATTTAAAGAAAAAAAGGTAAAAATAAAATGACTGAAACGAAAAACATAGATGCGATATATTTGCATATTCCTTTTTGTGATAAAAAGTGCGAGTATTGTGACTTTTGTACGTTTGTAAAAATGGAGAGAGAATATCAGAAATATACAGATTATTTGATAAAGGAAATACGGATGCATCCAAAATATGAGTATGATACGATTTATTTTGGTGGTGGAACGCCGTCATTATTGACGATAGAGATGTTGGCGTCGATAATGGGAGAGTTGAAGTATAAAGAAAATTCAGAGATAACTTTGGAGTTGAATCCGTATGATATGTCGTTTGAAAAATTGAAGCAGATTAGGGAATTGGGGATAAATAGACTAAGTATTGGTATTCAGAGTTTTCAGGATCATGTCTTGAAGTTTATTGGAAGGCAGCATAGTGGAGAGGAAGCAATTCAAGTATTTAAAGATGCGAGAAAAGCAGGATTTGATAATATTACGATAGATTTGATGTTTGGAATTCCGAATCAGAGTTTGGATGATTTGAAAAAGGATTTAAAGAAAATATTGGAGATATCGCCAAATAATGTTTCGATATATTCGTTGATTTGGGAAGAAGGGACGATATTTTGGAGTAAGTTGCAAAAGGGGATTTTGTCTGAGATTGATCAAGATTTGGAAGCGGAAATGTATGAAGAAATTATTGATTTTTTTGAGAAAAATGGATATTGTCAGTATGAAATTTCTAATTTTGCGAGAATATATGATAAAGATGTTGAAGTTTATAAAGTGAAAAATTTTGAAGATTTAAAAAAATTGCAAAAAAATGCCGGGAAACATAATTTAAAATATTGGCGGAATAAGGAATTCGTTGGTGTTGGAATGAGTGCGGCTGGGTATTTTGATGGGGAAAGACACAGTAATGTACGGACATTTAGGAAATATTATGCGAGTATTGACAAAGATGAGTTTCCAGTAGATGAAAATTCGATTGAGATTGTGGATAAAGAAGAGAAAATTAAACTTGAGAGAATGCTTGGATTGAGGCTGATTCAAGAAGGAATTGAGTATTTTGAGGATGAGAGAGTGGAGAAACTTTTGAAAGATGGTTTGATTGAAAAAGTTAAGTTTGAGAAAGGAATAGATACTCGAATTAGGCTTACGAAAAAAGGAATGTTACTTGCAAATAATGTATTTATTGAATTTGTATAAAAAATAGGTTATAATTAAGTGAAATAAAAAATAATTGAAAGAATTATTTAGACAAGGAGTATAAAATTGGAAATGCAAAAAGAGATTAGCAAAGAAGTGATTGATAAAAATTACAATCAAATTTTAGAAGATATAAAAAGATATTCTCCTTACCCAGAAAAAGTAAAAATTCTATTTGTGAGTAAATATTATGACATTGAAGAACATAGAAAAATAATAGAAATGGGCTACAATTATTTTGGGGAAAATCGAGCACAAGTTTATCGAGATAAATTAAAAGAATTTTCAGGAGAAAAATATAAAAATATAGTTTGGGATTTTATTGGAAGGTTGCAAAAAAACAAAATAAAGTATATAATAAACAACGTAAACCTTATTCATTCAATAGATTCTTATGAACTTTTAGAAGATATTAATAAAAAAGCCATTGAAAATGGGAGAACTGTTAATGGTTTAATTCAAATTAATGTATCAAAAGAGGAATCAAAAACAGGTATTTATGTGGAAGATTTTGAAAAAGATAGTAATAAATATTTTTTAATGGATAATGTAAAAATCATTGGGTTTATGACGATGGCTCCTTTAGGTGCTAGTGAAGAAGAAATAAGCAAATATTTTTCAAAAATGTTAGATTTAAAAAGAAAGTATGCAGAGAAATATGATTATTTGACTGAGCTTTCTATGGGAATGTCTGGCGATTATATAGAAGCATTAAAAAATGGTGCGACTATAATAAGAATAGGAAGTAAATTAATTAGTAAATAAGGAGGTAAAGTCTTGAGTGGATTTACAAAGAAAATAATGGAATTCTTCGGTGATGATGTTGAAGAAGATGATGACGAAGTAGAAAACGATTTTGAAGAGACAAAAGAGAATACAACGCAACAACCAGTAAAACCTCAAAATAAGGTTTTTGAAAAACCACAACAAGAAGAAAAAGAGAAGGAAAAGAAAGTAATGAGTATTTTTGGAGTAGGAAGTAAAAAGGAGGAAAGTGCAAAAATGTCAACAACAACAACGGCATCAAAAGTAAGTTATGTCTCGATTATTAGACCCAAAGTTTTCGAGGATTCAAGATTGATTGCTGATTCAATAAAAGAAAACAAAGTGGTTACATTTAGTTTGGAATTTTTAGAATTTGAAATAGGTCAAAGGGTGATAGATTTTGTTAGCGGAGCTGCTTATGCAATGAATGCTCATCTTTCAAAAGTAACTGATAAAGTATTAACATCAATACCTCATGGAATTGAATATGAAGATATTGATACTGCTTTAGAAGAAGAAGATAAAGATAACAAATTATTATAATATTTAAAAAGATGTTGTTATAGTATAGAAGTTTTTCTATTAACAACTCTTTTTTATTAGGAATTAGGCGATTATGATGGTAAAATATGGTAAAGTTTTGGAAAAATTATTGAATTTTTGCTATATTTTGATAGGAAAAGGATTGCTAGAAAAAAGGAGGAGTTAGTTATTTTTAGTATAATTTTATCAATTGTGATTTTGGGAATAATTGTATTTATACACGAATTGGGGCATTTTTTGACGGCGAAATTCTATAAAATGCCAGTTTTTGAATTTGCGATTGGAATGGGACCAAAATTATTTTCAAAAAAAATTAATGGGACTGTTTATTCTGTGAGAATGCTTCCACTTGGGGGATTTGTAAATATAGGTGGGATGCAGCCAGAAGAATTTGATATGGAAGAGTTTAGGAAAGAGAAAATTGACGAAATAACGAAGGATTTGAAAGAGGATTTGGAGATAGCTGAAATTGAAATCTCGGATGATGAGTTTGTTGAGAGAGCTGAAAGACGGTTGAATATTGAGATGGAAGAAGAGCTTGAAAGGCAAGTAGCTATTTCAGAAAATGGATTTTATAAGAAATCGGCGTTTAGTAGATTTGTTGTTTTAATTGCTGGGATTGCGATGAATTTTATTTCTGCAATTTTAGTGATTTTCTTAATATTTTCGATTACTGGAATAGTACCGTCAAAACATACGAAACCAGTTATAAATGTGATTCAAAATGATTCGAAAGTAAAAGACATATTGCAGCCGAATGATGAGATTGTAGAATTGAACGGTAGAAAAATTTCTGAATGGGGAGAGCTTTCAGAGGAAATTCAGAAAATAAATGGTGAAAAGTATGCGAATCAGGATATTGACGTAAAGGTACTTAGAAATGGGAAAATGTTAGATAACAAGGTTAAATTGACGTATTACAAAGATTTGAAGACTTATGTTTTAGGAATCCAAGTTAAAATGAAAAAATCTACATTTTCTGAAAGAGTAAAATATAGTTTTGTAGTATTTGGTGATTATTTTGTAATGATGTTAAAAGGTGTTAAAATGCTGATAACAGGGAAAGTTCCTTTTAAAGAAATGACAGGGCCTGTAGGTCTTCCAAAATTAATAGGAGCAGCGTATAATTCAGGTGGGATGTTATCGTTGTTAAATATTTTTATAATTTTGTCGATAAATATTGGATTAATGAACTTGTTACCAATTCCAGCTTTAGATGGTGGACGAATTTTATTCGTTTTGCCAGAATTTGTGGGAATAAAAGTGAATAAAAAAATAGAAGAAAGAATCCATATGGTTGGAATGATATTGCTAATGATATTAATGGCGTTGATGATGTTTAGTGATATTACAAAGTATTTTTAGAAAAGTGAAATTTTGAGAACAATTTAAATTAGGTTGTTCTCAATTTTTTTTTGCTAATTTTTTAACAAAAAGATAGCAAGAAGTCTCCGACTTCTATAAGTGGGAGATGAATTGCTTTTTTTGTAAAAAAAATTGAAAAAAGGATACTCTTATGATACAATTTTTGTATAAAATATCGAAGAGAAATAATTAAAAATAATATTCAAAATCAAAAGGAGGTGTAATTTTATGAAATATAATTTGGCATTCAAATACAGAATTTATCCAAATAAAGATCAGGAATTATTGATAAATAAGACTTTTGGATGTGTTCGTTTTGTTTACAATACGATTTTGTATACTGCGAATAAAATTTATGAAGAAACTGGAAAAAATAAAATAATTACACCTGCCAGTTTGAAAAGTGAAAATCAATTTCTAAAAGAAGTAGACAGTCTAGCACTTTCAAATGCTCAATTAAATGTAAAACGATCGTTTACGAATTTTTTTCAGAAGAGAGCGAAATTTCCGAGGTTTAAATCTAAAAAGAATAGTGTTAAAAGTTACACGACAAATTGTGTGAATAATTCAATACGAATTAAGGAAAATAAATATTTGATTTTGCCAAAATTGAAAAAAGTTAAATTAAAATATCATAGAGAAATACCAAAGGATTATAGAATAAAGTCGGTAACATTGACAAACAGTAATGGAAATTACTATGTTTCTGTTTTGACAGAATTTGAAAAAGAAATTCAAAAAATGCCAAGTAATGATAAAGTAATTGGACTTGATTTTTCAATGTCTGAATTATTTGTCAGTTCTGAAAACCAAAGGGCTGATTATCCAAGATATTTTAGGATGTTGGAGGAAAAATTGAAGAAATTACAGAAATCATTATCGAGAAAAGTAAAGTTTTCTAAAAATTGGTATAATCAAAAAGCAAAAATATCAAAATTGCATGAATATATTAAAAATAGTCGAAGAGATTTTTTACATAAATTATCGAAAAAATTGTCTGAAACATATAATGCAGTAGTTGTTGAGGATTTGAATATGAAAGGGATGAGCCAGGCATTAAATTTTGGGAAAAGTGTAGGAGATAATGGGTGGGGAATGTTTTTGAGAATGCTTGAGTATAAACTGATGTTTTTGGGGAAACAATTTTTGAAGATAGATAAATGGTTTCCGTCATCGAAAACTTGCAGTAAATGTGGAAATGTTAAAGAGAAATTGAAATTATCAGAAAGAAATTATAAATGTGAATGCTGTGGGATTGAAATTGATAGAGATTACAATGCAGCATTGAATATAAAAAACATTGGAAAATTGATGTTGGAATATTAGGAAAATTAAAAAAACAGGGCAGGGACTGTCCGAAGAGCTTGGTAAATATATTTGGCTAGCAAAAGCAGATACTTCCCAAGAAGCTCCCGCTTCTAAAAGCGGGAGTAGTTCACTTATAATAATTTGGAAAAAGGAAAATTAATATTATTTAAAATAAAGAAAAATAAAGATTGACAAAAATGTAAAAAAGTACTATTATATTTAATAAATTGACTTGGAAGTCATTTTTGAAAAATTAAAAAAAGGGGTTAAAAAAATTAGAAAAATAGGAGGTTTTATTTAGGGTAAATAAATAATAAATAGTATAAAATAGATAAATAGGAGTTAACGACAACAAATGAAATCAAATAAAAAAACGATGATATTGGAAAAGGCTTTTGAATTGTTTAGAAAAAATGGGTACACAGATACAAAAGTTGAGGATATAACGAAGAAACTAGGAATTTCAAAAGGAAGTTTTTATACGTATTTCAAGACGAAAGAGGAACTTTTATGTGAATTATTAGAAAGTAAAAAAAAATCTGAAATGGAAAAATATTCGAAAGTAAAAATTGATGAAAATCCGAAAAAAACTTTAGAAAATTTTATTAAAGAAAGATTTAAAAGTATTCTAGAACTTTTGAACAATGTGGATATTGGAATAATGAATTCTTTTACTCAGAATACAAATGTAGGTAAATTTCATGAAGAAATGACAAAATTTTTTAAGAGTTTTATTAAAGAAAATGTACTTTTAAGATATGAAAGTAACAGGGAATACGATATAGAAATTATTTCAGATTTTATAATTTCGGCAATTAATAATTATTTGATTAAAAAAATTGTATGTAAAAAAGAATATACTTTTTCTTCAAAGGAAGAGTTTGATGGGATAGTAGAGGATAATCAGAAATTAATTAATGAAATTTTAAAATTCATCGATAATGCATTAAAATAGATTAAATAGGAGGAAAGATGAAAAAAAATAAATTGAGAATAATAGTATCATTATTATTGTTAATTGCAATTCCGAGTTTTGCACAAAAAATAACGATACAAGAAGCAGCAGAGATGGCAATTAAAAATAATAAAGATATTAAAATTGGAATGTTGAAAGCAGAGCAAGGGAAAATTAATGTAGATAAAGCCTGGGCAAGCAAATTTTTTACAGTAGGGTATTCAGGGAAAGCTCAAGAATTTTTGGATAAAGATTTTTCTAAAAAAGGAGAGGCTTTTCAACATTATTTAACATTGTCGCAACCGATTTATACAGGTGGTAAATTGAAATTGAATCATGAAATAAGTAAAGAAAGTTTGACGTTGGCACAACTTAATTTGGATAAAGTTAGAAAAGATACTATTTTAAGCACAGTTCAAGCGTATATTGATGTTTATAATGCAATGAGTACTTTGGGAGTGTTGCAAAAATCGAAGGAAACACTAAATGAAAATTTGAAAACACAAAAAGAATTGTATGATTTGAGAATGACGACTAAGCCAGAGCTTACAGAAGCAGAAAGAAGTTTGTCATCAATTGAAGCACAAATCGTAGAACAAGAAGGAAATATTGAAGTTTCGAAGGAATCGTTAGGAATTTTGATTGGAATGAAAGACAGTTCACAAATTGAAATTGTTCCATTTGGAGTTGAGGATAATTTTACGAAAACAGTTAAATTAGAAGATGATTTATCAAAATTGAAAACAGAAAATACAGAGTATAAAATTTCTATGAAACAAAATGATTTGAGTAAGAAAAATGTTAAGTTGGAAGAAGCAAGTTACAAACCAACTGTTAGTGGGGTAATAAATTACGGAACATTGCAAAGTCAAGATAGATTTGGAAATATTTTGAAACCAAGAAACTTTACGACTTCGGCTGGTGTGAATTGGAGCTGGGACATATTTGACTGGGGAACAAGAAAAAACAACGTAAAATATGCGAAAAAAACTCAAGAAATAACAGAACTTCAAGTGGATCAAACTTTGGAGGTTGTTCAAACAAATATGAAAAAAACTTATTATCAATTAAGAGCATTGGAAAAAAGTATAGCTGCATTGCAATTAGCGGTTCAAAAGGCAGAAGAATCTTATGAAATGGAAAGAGAAAGATATTCATATAGATTAATTACGATGGAAAATCTATTGCAATCTGAAACTAATTTAAGACAAGCCAGAGTAAATTATGCACAAGCTAAATTGAATTATTATTTCCTAGTTTCTAAATATGGAGCATATTTGGATTAAAGATGTTATAAATAAAGAGTTACAAGAAGTTTTAATAATATGTTATTTAAAAAATAATTTAAATTTATAGATTTTTATAAATACTACTGAAAAAAATAAAAAATAGGGAGGAAAAATGAAAATAAATAAAAAAATAATTGTAGCGATGGTGGTGCTAGCATTGCTTACTGTTTCATGCGGAAAGAAAAAACCAAAAGGAAATTCATCTACAGCAAGACCAGTAAAAGTGCAAGTAATCGGTCAAAATCAAATGTCGTTGGGATACACGGCAAGTGGGTCGATAAAAGGGATAGAAGAAATACCGTATACAGCGACTTCAAGTGGGGAAGTTGTAGTAATTAACGGGAAAAATGGAGATTATGTAAATGCAGGGCAAGTAATTGTGGCAATTGATAATCAAGCGGCAAGATCTGGTGTTAGAGAGGCTGTTTCAAATGTAAGAACGGCAGAATCTAATATTAGTTCGGCACATGGAGATATTAGTGCAGCTAAAGGAAATATTGCCTCAGCAGCAGCAGCAGTGGAAGAAGCGAGAATTAATTATCAAAAATATAAAATGTTATATGATAAAAGATTAATTACAGAAACTGATTTCTTGACAGCACAAACAAAATTAAGTTCGGCACAAGCTAACTTAAATTCAGCTAGAAGTAACTATAATACAGCGGTAAATGCATTATCTTCTAGAAGAAACAGTTTGAGTTCGGCACAAGCTAATTTGGCTACAGCAAATGATACTAACAGTAAAACTGTTATTAAAACTAAAGTTAGCGGATATATTGCAAATATGGATTTAGAAAGACATCAACAAGTATCAGCAGGAGCAAAATTATTTACATTGGTTAATGAAAGTGAAATGAAATTGGAAATTGGAGTTCCAGCAGAAATTGTTAAAAAAATTCAAATGGGAGCACAAGCAACTATAAAAGTTGATGAATTGAATGGTAAGGAAATTGTTGGAACAGTTTATGAAATAGCAGCTTCAGCTGATTCAGCTAGTAGACAATTTATTGTAAAAGTTAAATTCCCTAATCCAGATAGAGAGTTAAAAAGTGGAATGTATGGAAAAGCAAATATTGCAACAGGAGCTGAAGATGGGTTGATTATTCCTAAAAAGGCGATTGTAGTAAGAGGAGTTCAGCAAGTTATTTATGTTATTAGAGATGGAAAAGCAGTTATGATACCGATAAATATTTCTAATCAAAATGAAACTTATGCGGCAGTGACTGGTGATGGCTTGACAGCTGGTGATCAGTTAGTTGTTGATGGACAAAATGTTGTACAAGCGAATGAAAAAGTAAATATTGTGCAGTAATAGAAAAATAGAGAAAGGAGCATACGGTTATTGCAATCGTATGAGATAAAATGACAGTAGCAGAATTTGCAACGAAGAGAGTAGTGTCGACAACGATGATACTTATATTTATGATTTTTGCTGGTTGGGTAGCGATGACAGGTATGAAACAGGAAAGAATACCAGATTATGATATACCGATAGTTGTTGTTAATGCCACTTGGACTGGAGCGACAGCGGAAGATGTAAAAACACAAGTATCTAAAAAAATTGAAGATGCGGCATTGAATGTAGATGGAATTAAAAATATTACAACATCTTCATCTTATGGTTCATCAGTAGTTACGATAGAGTTTAACTATGGTGTAGATACAGATATTAAACAAGTACAAGTTCAAACACAAATAGATAAAATAAAAGGACAATTGCCAGATGATGATAACTTTAAAGATCCTACAGTATCAAAATTAGATATAGCAGGGAGTTCCAACATGGCGTTAATGATTGGAATTACTGGGAAAAATAAAGAGTTAATAACATCATTTGTTGAAGAAACATTACAACCTAGATTGAAGAGAAATAGAGGTATCGGTAATATTTCTGTAATGGGTAATGCGACAAGACAAATTAAAGTTTGGCTGGATCCAGCTAGATTAAAGGAATATAATTTGTCAGCGGCAGAAATTTATAGTAAAATAAAAGCAGCTAATACGGTAACACCAGCAGGTACAATAACTGATGGGACGAAAGAATTTATCCTAAAAGTTGATGGAGAATTAAAAGAGCTTGATCAAATTCAGGATATCGTTATTTCAAATCAAAATAATCAAACAGTTAGATTGGCTGATGTGGCAAAAGTTGAGTATGGAACAGAGGATCCTACATCATATGTAACATATAATGGAAAAGAAATGGTTGCCGTTATGATTCAAAAGAGTAAAGATGGTAACTTGGTGGAGGTTGCTAAAAAGGCTAAGGAAACTTTGAAAGAAGCAAAACCATTATTTCCAGAAGGTTCTAGTTATAATATAATAGTTGATAACAGTGAAAAAGTTAGTGAATCAATAAAAAATGTTGCAAGTTCTGGGATACAAGCGGTTATCATTACAATCATAGTACTTTTTGTATTCTTGAAAAACTTGAGAGCGTCATTAGTTGTGGGAACATTGATTCCGATTTCAGCAATGTTTACATTCTTCTTACTTACAACACAAGGGATAACATTGAATATGGTTTCGTTAATGGGATTATCACTTGCAGTTGGATCATTAGTAGATAACGGAGTTGTTACGCTGGATAATATTTTTGATCACATTCAGATTAATAAGGAACCAGCAGATGTAGCAGCGATACGGGGTACAAATGAAGTAATTCTTCCGATGATGGCGTCAACTGCAACTTCAGTTTGTGTATTTTTACCAATTATATTATTTGAAGGACTTGCTAAGGAAGTATTTAAGAGTATTGCATTTTCAATGATGTTTGCGTTGTCAGCTTCGATTATTGTTGCGATGTTATGGGTTCCAATGGCTTCGAGTTTATTTTTAGATGTTAAAAAAATATCAGATAATGCTGAAAAAGCTGCTAAATTTAATGCATTTAGAGATAAATATAAAGAATTAGTGGCAAAAGTATTGGAAAATAGATGGAAAATGGTAATTGGAGTTACAATAACATTTGTTATAGTTGTATTTGGAATAGGAAAAACGGTAAAAACTACGTTCTTTCCAACGATTGACGATAATCAATATTCGGTAGTTGCGACACTTGCGACAGGATTAGATTTAGATGTGTCAAAAGATATTGCAAATAAAATGGAAGCTGTTGTAAAAGCAGATCCAGCGACTAAAGATATAAATGTTATTGCCTCAAAAAGTGCAGCGACAATAAATGTCGATGTAAAGAAAGATACGATGAAGGCAATGAACCGTGTCAGAGAAAAATTAAAAGATTTACCAAATGTAACACTTGCGGTTTCACCACAAAAAGCAGGAGGTCGTTCATCGCAGAAAGATTATTCGTTTCAAATAGAAGGTGATGACCCACAAGAATTAAATAGAATTGCAAATTCGATAATGAATGATATGAAGAGTCAGTCTTGGTTTAAGGATGTTAAGTCATCGACTGAAGGTGGATATCCACAAGCTAAATTGGAAGTTGACAGAGTAAAAGCAGAAAGTTATGGAATAACTGTAACAGATATTACTCAAATGCTATTTATGACAGCATCTGGATCAGCAAATCCAATTGATGTAACTCAAAGTACAGAAACATTGGATGTAGTGTTGGAATTGGAAAAAAATCAAAAAAATTCATTGAATAAAATTATGGATTTAGAGATAAAAACTAATAAAGGAACTTATGTTAGATTAGGAGATATTGCTACAATGCAATATGAAGAAAGTGCGTCAACTATTTCAACAGAAAATGGTAAAAGAATTGTAACAGTTGGTGCAAACTTGGATAAATCAAAAGGATTTAACGATGCAGCGACATTTATTCAACAGTCATTCAAGAAGGCAAATCCAGCTGAAGGATACAAAATTGGGGTAGCAGGACAAGCTAAAAACCAATCTGAAATGGGTGGACAAATTAAGAAAGACTTGTTACTTGCGATTGTGTTGATTTATACAGTACTTGCGGTTCAGTTGGAATCATTTATCTTGCCACTTATGATTATGACAACATTGCCATTATCAATGATTGGAGTAATTTTAGGATTAGCGATAACCAGAGTACAACTTAGTATGTTCGTTATGATTGGTATCTTGATGTTATTTGGTATGGCGGTTAATAATGCGATTGTAATGCTTGATTTCGTTGCGGGATTGCGGAAAAAAGGCTGGTCGATTCATGATGCCTTAGTAGAAGCCTGTGGTTCAAGACTACGACCAATTTTAATGACAACGCTTACAACAGTATTAGGTTGGTTGCCAATGGTATTCTCGAGTAAAGGAAGTTCGGGATACTATCAAGGAATGGCGATTGCAGTAATGTTTGGACTTTCATTCTGTACAATCTTGACATTGTTCTTTACACCAGTGTTATATTCGTTGGTTGAAGAAAGAAAAGAGAGAAAACAAAAAGAAAAAGAAGAAAAGAGAAGACAGGAAAAAGAAGAAGAAAGAAGAGGATATGCTAAATAATTCGATTCTTTGATTTATTAAAGTGTTTGGTAACTTATAAAAGTTAATTTTTATGAGTTATCAGACAAAATTATATTTATAAAAATTAGAGGGGAGAATTTTGTGAAAAGATTAGAAATATATTTTGATTCATTTTATACGGAAAAAATGAAAGAAGAATTAAGAGAGTATGGAATAGATCAATATTTTATAGTTCCAGCTGTTCATAGTTCTTGGAGTAAAACTTTTAAACATTTTAATACACATGTTTGGCCAGGGACAGACAGTATTTTAGTTACTTATTTGGAAGATAGGCACGCACAAGAGATTATACGGATTATTAAAATTATGAAGATAGATTTAGGTCGTGGAATTTCGATGGGAGCAGTTATTTTGCCTGTTGAAGATATTATTTTATAAAATTTTGTCAAATGTGATTTAATTTGAGAAAAAATAGGTTGTCTAATTAATTTTAGATAACCTTTTTCTATTTTTTATGATATAATTGGGTTGGAAAATATAATTTGTTTTTTATGATTATTTTTAGTGTTTAGGAAAAGAAAAAGAGGGAGATTATGAAAAAATTAATTTTAGGATGTGTAGGACTTATGAGTTTATCTATTTTTGGTGGAACAGCAAAAATATTTGAAAATGGTACAATTACGAGAGAAGATAAAAGATTGATAAAAAAAATGGAAGAATCTAAAAATTATTCTTGTAAAGTGTCAGAAAATTTGAAAAAAGTTGAAGGAAAAACTTATATTGGACATTATGATGTGAACGGAAAACCTGCTGGTGAATGGAAATTGAAGGACGGAAGCGTAAGACAGTGTTTTTTAAAAGATGGAGAAATTACAGAAGTAAAAGGAAATTATTTTAAAAAGATTAGCAAAAATATGGATTTGTTGATTTCGTATGGAAATTATGGTCAAAGACCTGCTATTGATGTTTACAATGTTTTTGTGAAAAAAAATGGTGAGAGAACTGATAATTACTTGTATTTGGAAAAATATAATGGAAAGTATTCTAAAAAATTAGGAAGATTACTTTTGTTGGATGAAATCAAGCCTTTGTATGAGCAAGAACGAGTTTTGAAGGATGATGCGAGTATTCCTTTAGAAATGATAAAAAAATAATTGGTTATCAAAAAATGTGAAATAAAATTATAAAATAGGGAGGAAAAATGGAATATAAATTGATTGCTACGGATATGGATGGGACTCTTTTGAATGATAGCCATCAGGTTACAGAGAAAAATATTGAAGCGATAAGAAAGGTTCAAGAAAAAGGTGTAAAATTTGTTTTGGCGAGTGGAAGACCAACCTTTGCAATGCATAAATTTGCAGAAATTTTGAATATGAAAGAAAACGGAGGGTATTTAATTTCGTTTAATGGTGGACAAATTGTGGATTTGGCAACAAATGAAACAATTTTTCATCAAGGATTTGACCAAAAGGATATCGAATTGTTGTATAACGAAGCAATGGAAATGGGAATGAGTTTTATCTTGTACGGAAGTGACACAATTTATGGGAATGAACTAAATGAGTATACTGGTGTTGAATACGAATTAACAGGAATGAAATTTGAGAAAATTGATTCATTGGCAGATTTGGATAAATTTGGGATTGAGCGAACTACGAAATGCATGATTTTAGGGTCGCCAGAAGAAGTAAAAAAAGCAGAAGTTAGAATGAAAGAAAAATATGGAAATGAATACTTCATCGCAACTTCTAAACCAATATTTTTGGAAGTAGCTAATGTTTTGGTAAATAAAGGTAAAACTTTAAAAAAATTAGGAGAATTGTTAGGAATTTCGACTGAAGAAATGATAGCTGTCGGAGATAGTGGAAATGATGCAGCATTGTTGGAGACTGTTGGAATGCCTGTTGCGGTTGAAAATGCGACACCAGAAATTAAAGAATTATCAAAATTTGTAGTACGTGAAAATAACGATGATGCATTAGACGATGTGATTCATCACTTTTATGAAATAAAATAAGAAATAAAAAAATAGAGACTAACTTTTAAGAAATTTAGAATTTCTTGAGAAAGTCTCTTTTTTTGTGAAAGATTCGTTCAAAAAATTTTATTAAAAAACCTCTAAATTTAATAGATTTTTTGATATTTTGTTTGAAGTAAATTAATTATTTTCATTTAAGTAATGTTCCACGTCAAGTGCTGCAATTGCACCACTTCCAGCAGAAATGATAGCTTGTTGGTATTTACTATCTTGAACATCTCCAGCAGCGAAGATTCCTGGAATATTTGTCGCAGAAGATTTTCCTTTTGTTAAGATGTAACCATTTTTATCTAATTCGATGTTGTCCCCTAAAAATGCTGTGTTAGGTGTTCTACCAATTGCTACGAATATACCGTCAATTTCAAGAGTTTCAGTTTCCTGAGTTTCATTATTAATTAACTCAATCCCAATAACTTTGTTACCATCAACAACAACTTTTTTTGGAATATAATTCAATTTCCAAGAAATTTTTTCGTTGTTTTTAGCACGTTCTTGCATTATAGCAGAAGCTCGAAGTTCGTTTCTTCTATGAATAATTGTTACATTTGAAGCAAATTTTGTCAAAAAGACAGCCTCTTCCATAGCAGTATCTCCTCCACCAATCACAACGATATTTTTTCCTCTAAAGAAGAATCCGTCACAAGTCGCACATGCACTAACTCCTCTTCCAATATATTCCTTTTCATTTTCAATTCCCAAATATCGTGCACTCGCTCCAGTTGCCAAAATTACTGTTTTTGTTTCAATAATTTTTTTATTTTCTAAATGAATTTTAATAGGTTTTGAGTCAGAATCAATTTTAGAAACATTCGATTGTAAAAATTCTGTTCCAAAATTAATTGCCTGTGTTTTCATGTCGTCAACCAATTGAGGTCCTAAAATTCCTTTTGGGAATCCAGGAAAATTCTCTACATCTGTAGTTGTTGTTAATTGTCCTCCAGGTTCAGAACCATTAATAACAATATTTTTTAAACCAGCTCTACTCAAATAAATTGCAGCTGTCAATCCTGCTGGACCAGAACCGATAATAACTGAATCGTAC
Organism: Leptotrichia sp. oral taxon 221; assembly: GCF_018128245.1. Lineage (NCBI taxonomy): Bacteria > Fusobacteriati > Fusobacteriota > Fusobacteriia > Fusobacteriales > Leptotrichiaceae > Leptotrichia > Leptotrichia sp. oral taxon 221. The sequence goes on along the minus strand of NZ_CP072378.1, from coordinate 1,894,428 downwards.
ATAATTTCTCCTTTCTTATCCACTCCAAAAGTGGTCGTAATTTTATAATCTTAAATTTTAAATTAAATGAATCTATGATAAAATGGGAATTTTTAAAAGTCAAAATCATAAAAATAATTTTAAACTAATGTTAATTCCCATTTTTATAATTGTTATTATTATTGATTTTTAGTAGACTAAAGAGCGTTATTAATTTTATCAACTAAAGTTTCTTTAGCTTGAACTCCTACCATTTTATCAACGATTTCTCCATCTTTGAATAAAATCAATGTAGGAATACTTTGAACTCCAAATCTTTGAGCTAATTCTAATTCGTGGTCAACATTTATTTTTCCAACAGTTGCTTTTTCACCGATTTCTTCAGAAACTTCTTCCAAAATAGGTAATTGCATTCTACAAGGACCACACCATTCAGCCCAGAAATCTACCAAAGTTACACCATTTGCTATTGTATCATTAAAATTATCTTTTCCTAAAATTTTTGCCATTTTTATCACTCGCTTTCTAAATTTTTTCATTTTATATCAATTGTTTTTAATCTATTCAATTGATTAGTTGAATAGTATCACATTTTTGAAAATAAGTCAATGTTTTTTTTTAATTTTTAATCTAGCTATTTTTCGTGGGAAACAATAAGAATATTTTTTATACAATTTTTAGAAAAGATATGATATACTAAAAAATATTAGAAACTTTTTTTTGAAAATACAGTTGATAAAAAAAGAAAATTTAAAAAATTTCATGATGATGTATAAATTTTTGTCTAAAGTTATAAATTTAGGTAAAATAGAAATTCCTTGGAAAAAGAAAGGAGGAAAAATGAAAAAAATTTTGGAAGAATATAAAAATAATTTGTATAATGGACTTTCTAAAATTGGGAAGTGCCTTTCGAGCGAAAAGAGGATTGAGATTTTAGATTTACTTGTACAAGGTCCGAAAACGGTGGAAAATATTTCGAATGAAACAGGTATGACAATAGCGAATACTTCAAAACATTTGCAGACATTGAAGGATGGAAGGCTGGTTTCTTGTGAGAAAAAGGGGAATTTTGTGGAGTATAAAATTTCGAATACACAGATAATTGATTTGGTTTATTTGCTTAGGGATGTTGGAGAGCGGCAATTGGAGGATATTAAAAAAATTCATATGGAATTTGAGGAATGTTGCAATAATACAAAAACTTTGTCGTTGGAAAAGGCTTATGAGATGGTGAAAAAAGATGAAGTTTTAATAATAGATTTGCGTCCAGAAGATGAATTTAATTCAAATCATATTGAAAAGTCGATAAATATTCCGATGAAGACTCTTGAAGATAGAATAAATGAGATTCCTAAAAATAAGGAGATAATTCTTTATTGTAGAGGTCGTAATTGTGGAAGTGCAAATTTGGCTTCAAAATATTTGAATGAGAGGGGATTTAAGGCTTATAGCTTGAATCAAAGTTATTATGATTGGGAAAAATTTGAAAAGATATTAAAATAAAAATGAAAAAACACAAAAATGACACAAATAAATGATAAAATATATTTGTCGATGAAAAGCGGTTCGATGTTGGAAGTTATACTATTTATTTAGAGAAATTACTCGCAATTGTTGGTTTGTGAGTAATTTTTTTTTGGAAAATCTGCCATTCCACTTAAGAATAAAACAGTTAAATCCCAATTCATTTTTACCACCTCCAGTTAAAAGGTTTGTTGGTAGCGAACCAACGAATAATTATAACATAAAAAAAGACTCCATTCAATCGAATGAAGTCTCTTTTTCGCTATTTTTATTTACCTTTTAACTGGTTTTTCTTAAAAATATTATATCATTTTTGATATGGAAATGCAATCATAAATTTTCGATAATAGATGATTTTTATAAAGATGACAATAAATATTAATTAATATATTCAAGTTCATATTTTGGTTGAATATCAATATTTGTATTTTTAACAAAAAAATAATTAACTAAAATTTTCATACACTAAAAAGTAATTTTTTAGTGATTTTTTTTTGAAATTAGGTTATACTATTAGTATGAGAATAATTATGGCAAAATTATTAAATTTTAGAGAAATAAAGGAGCTATAATTATAAAATTTGAAACTTTTAGGAGGAATCATGAAAAAATTATTTTTATTAGGACTTACAGTTGCGATTGCGACAAGTTTACAGGCTGCAGGAAAAAACGCTAGAAAAAATGTGAGAAAGGTTGCGAATAATCAACCATTTGAATTGAATGTTGCTCATATTAATGACCATCACTCTCATTTAGAGCAAGAGAGAATGACATTGAAAATTGATGGGAAAGATGTAACTTTGGATATCGGAGGATTGCCAAGAGTTGGACAAGAAATCAAAGATTTTAGAAAAAATAATAAAAATACTTTAATTCTTCATGCAGGAGATGCAGTAACAGGGACATTGTATTATACTTTGTTTAAAGGAATTGCAGATGCAGAATTGATGAATGTTATTAATTTTGATGCGTTCACATTAGGAAATCATGAATTTGACGATGGAAACGAAGTATTGGCAAAATTCTTATCAGCATTGAAAATACCAGTAATTTCATCTAACGTTGTTCCAGATAAAGGAAGTATTTTAGAAGGAAAATGGAAACCTTACATCATTAAAAATGTTGGTGGAGAAAAAATTGGTATTATTGGAATGGAAGTTGTGAAGAAAACAGTTGAATCTTCTAGTCCAGGAAAAGATATTAAATTTATTGATGAAATAGAAGCTGCTAAAAAATATGTAAAAGAATTGCAAGATCAAGGAATTAATAAAATTATCTTGTTATCACATGCAGGATATGAAAAAAATGTTGAAATTGCACAAAAAGTTTCAGGAATTGACTTGATTGTGTCAGGAGATACTCACTACTTATTAGGAAAAGAATTTGAAAAATATGGATTGAAAATAGGTGGAGATCAATATCCTAAAAAAATAACTTCGCCTTCTGGAGAACCTGTTTATGTGGCTGAAGCTTGGAACTATTCATATTTAATTGGGGAATTAAAAGCTAAATTCGATAAAAAAGGTGTAATTACAGAATTAGTTGCATCACCAAAATTGTTACTTGGAGACGATTTGTTTGAAGTGAAAAATGCTGAAGGTAAAAAAGTTCAAGCAAGTAAAGAAGAAAAAGCAGCAATTTTAGCAGCAATTAAAAAAGATAAAAACTTAAAAATTGTTAAAAATGATGAAACTTTACAAAAATTATTAGATAGATACCAAAAAGAAAAAACAGAATTAGGTAAAAAATCAGTTGGTAAAATAAAAGAAATGATTCCTGGTGGTTCTGAAAACAGAGTTCCAAGTGCAAAAAATCCTGAAGGTTCATTAGCTACAACATTGGTTATGGAAGCAGAATTAGATACATTAAGAAATACAGGAACTGGAAATGTTGATTTTGTTCTTGGAAATGCTGGAAATGTAAGAATTACAATTGAACCAGGTGACTTTACTTATGATGAAGCTTACACATTATTGCCATTTACAACAAACACAGTTTACACATTGGAAGTAACTGGTGCAGAAATGAAACAAATATTAGAAGATGCAATTGATTATGCATTAACAGGTGGATCAACAGGTTCATTCCCTTATGGAGCAGGAATTAGATATGAAGCAACTAAAGATGGAAAATTAGGAACAAGAGTTACAAAAGTAGAAGTATTTGACTTTAAAGCAAACAAATGGGTTCCAATTGATGCAAACAAAAAATATATGTTAGCAACAAACTCATATATCGCAGGTGGAAAAGATGGATATACAACTCTTGGAAAAATTACTTCTGAAAGAGGTGGAACAAACACATATTTAGGAGATGATAAAATATTTATCGATTATTTGCAAAAACATAAAGAATTAGGAAGACCAGCAAGTTCAAATGTTAAATTTAAATATTAATTTTTGATGATTTAATTAGATTCCCAACTGAATTTTAGAAATTTTTGAGATTTGGTTATGATTATTTATATAGTCCTAAGATTACGTTAAATATAAAAAATCAATAACATAGTATTTAACTATTACAATGGGTGTTTAGTTACCAATCATCTAAGGCTAGTTAAGTTATGATGAAGGTTCAACGACTAGGTGGTTGAGCCACCCTTTTAAAAAAAGATAAACTGATATTGGAAGTGGAACAAATTATAAAAAAGAAGGTCTTTTAAAAATGATAAATTTAGTTGAATGTGGAGAAGTTGACAGAATAATTGTCTTATATAAAGACAGACTTATAAGATTTGGCTATGATTTAATTGAATACATTTGCAAACTTAATGATACTAAAATAGAAATAGTAGATAATTCTACTATTTCTAAGGAACAGGAACTAACAGAAGATTTAATACAAATTATAACTGTTTTTGCAAACAAACTGTATGGAGCAAGAAGAAAAAAAACAATTAATTTGATAAAGAGTGTAAAAGAAAATGCTGATAGGTAAAAAAATCAGAATAAAAACAACTCCTGAACTAGAAATATTATTTAGAAAATGTGCAGGTGTTGCAAGATTTTCTTATAATCTAATGATTAGTTTAAATAATAGTTCCCAAAAGTTTATTAAAGAGAGTGATGTGCGAAAATATGTAACGCAGTTAAAAAAGCAAGAAAATTACAGCTGGTTAAAAGAAGTTAGTGCTAATATCCCTAAACAGGCAATAAAAAACTGTGGGAAAGCATACTCCGATTATTTCAAAAAGTTAAGAGGAAAACCTAAATTTAAAAAGAAATTCAAAAATGACCGTTTCTATGTGAATTATGAGAGCTTGAAAAAAACAAATTTAGGATTTAAAGCTGAAAAATTAGGAGAAATAAGAACTAGCGAACCATTACCTGAAGCCAAACAATATTATAATCCGTATATTGTATATGACAATAAATATTGGTATCTAACATTTTCTATTGAAACAGAGTGTATAAAAGAGCAATTAAATGATTTTACACTTGGAATTGATTTAGGAATAAAGTATTTTGCAGTAACATCACAAAATGAAATTATACCAAATATAAATAAGACTTTGACAATAAAAAAACTTTACAAGAAAATAAAAAGATACCAAAGAAAACTTACAAAGTGTTTAAAAAATAGTTTTAATAGAATTAAAGTTTTAAAACAGCTTAGGCGATTGTTTAGAAGACAAAAAAATATCAGAAATAATCATATACATCAAGCAACTTCACATTTGGTAAAAACCAAGCCAAGTAAAATAGTTGTTGAGTATTTGAGAGTTTCTAATATACTTAAAAACAAAAGATTATCAAAAGCAATATCTGAAAGTGGATTTTATGAATTTAGAAGACAACTTGAATATAAATGTAAATTAAGAAATATTAAATTTATGTTAGCAGATACATTTTTTCCAAGTAGTAAAAAATGTTCTAACTGTGGAAATATAAAAAAAGATTTAACATTGAAAGATAGAATATATAAATGCGATTGCTGTGGTCTTGAAATAGATAGAGACTATAATGCAAGTCTTAATTTAAGCAAGTTATAATACAATATAAAAAATTAACATACCGTTCGATATACGGAAATTTAAGTCTGTGGAGAGTTAGAAAAACTTGTCAATTTTATTCGATAAGAACTTTATGAAACAGAAAGTTGAATTAGTGATAATCAACATAATAAAAGTTTATTTTAATTTTTATAGACTTTTTATATCGGAATTAGTTAACAGGAGGGAAAAATGACTTTAAAGGAAGCACAGTATTTAATAAAACATATTGAATTAGGAACTCTTGAAGAAAAAGAAGATACGAGAACGGCAATCGAGAAGAAAGATAATATCCAAAGACTTGTTTTGAAATTGATAGAAGAATTTGGTGAATTGGCGGAAAATATTCGTAAAAATGCAAGATATACAGGTGAAAGTATTAAGGGTACGATTGAAGAAGAGGCATTTGATATTTTTTACTATATAATTGCAATTGCGAATGAATATGATATTGACTTGGAAAAAGTATTTTTAATGAAAGATAAGTTGAATCAAGAAAAATACAAAAGGGAATTTTCTTTGGAAGAAGCAAGGGAAATGTATAAAAAAGTGAAGTAAATTTTGAGAGGAGAAATTTTAATTTATATGAAAAATAAAATAGCAGCGTTATTATTGGCCTTGTCAACGATGGGATTTGCAAAGGAAGTGAATGTAAAAATATTAGGAACATCAGATGTTCATGGAAGAGTAGTTCCTTGGAGTTATGCGTCTGATACTGAGGATAAATCAGGATCTTATGCACAATTATCAACATTGATTAATCAGAGAAGAAAAGAGAATAAAAATGTAATTTTGGTGGAAGTTGGAGATTCGATACAAGATAATTCGATAGATTTGTTTGCATTGACTTTAGAAGAAGCGAAAAATCACCCAATTCCAAAAGTGTTGAATTATATGAAATATGATGTTTTTGTTCCAGGAAATCATGAATTTAATTTTGGGATGCCTGTATTAAATGAAATTTTAAATGATATAAAAGCTAAAAAATTAGCGGCGAATTTGTATCATAAAGATGGGAAAAGATATTTGCAACCAACTACGATCATTCAAAAAGATGGTGTAAAAATTGGAATTATTGGATTGACAACACCAATGTCGGCTAAATTTGAGGAAGATACTGGAAATTTAAAAGACTATAAATATGTTTCAATTATTGAAGAAACTAAAAAACAAGTGAAAAACTTGAAGGCTAAAAAAGTTGATGCAATTGTAGCTGTGGCGCATATGGGAATTGAAAATGAAAATAATATTCCTGAAACAGGGTTGAGAGATTTAGCTAATGCAGTTCCTGAAATTGATGCGATTGTAGCTGGACATATGCACCAAGATGTTAAGAGTGAAACTATAAATGGTGTATTGATAACAGAACCTCATAGATACGGAACTGTTTTATCTGAAATAGATTTAAAATTTGATGTAAATGACAAGACTAAAAAAGTAAAATTATTAGGAAAAACAGCTACTACAACGCCTGTTAAAAATTTAGAAGCAGATAAAAAAGTAGAAGAAATTTATAAACCTTATCATGAAAGATTGCGTGAAATTGCAAATGAAAAAATAGGAGAAACAGAAAATGATATGGTTCCTCAAGGGAAAATTCACGGAGTTTCAATATCATTTGCGAAGGATACAGGAATGTCATCGTTCATTACAGATGTGGAAAAATATTACAGTAAAGCTGATGTAGTTTCATTTGCATATGATTATGAAAATGTAAAATTGGATAAAGGGGACATTAAGAGAAAAGATATCGCCTACAATTATAGATATGTAGGTGGAGATGTTTCAGTTTATGAAATGACTGGAAAACAATTAAAAGACTATATGGAATGGGCAGCAGATTACTTTGATACAATTCAAAAAGGTGATACAAACTATAGATATAACGATGTTAGAGGGAAATCAAAATATGTAACATTCGATATTTTTGGAGGAGTTTCTTATAAAATTGATTTAAGAAATCAAAAAGGTAATAAAATTGTTGATTTGAAATTAGCTGATGGAAGAAAAATAACCCCTGATATGAAATTAAAAGTAGGAATGAATTCTTACAGATTTGATCAATTAATTAAAAAAGGTGGAATTTTTGAAGGACAAAATATACCACTTGTTTGGTCATCGAAAGATGAAATGGGACAAGATAAAGGAAGAATCCAAAGCATGATGATAGATTACATTAAAAATGTAAAAGGTGGAAAAATTGATGGAAAATCACACGACAGATGGGAAATTATAGGATTATAATTTAGAAAGGAAAAATATCGATGAAAAAATTAATTTTAGCAATATTTTTAATTTAAAAAATATTTTTTCGAATATACAGAATTAAAAAATTGAACTAAAAAGGCAATTACTATTTTAAGTATTATAAATATTTATAGAATTATATATATAATATATTTGAATTTTCTTCCGTGAAAAGGTAAAATTTAAGGATAAAAAGATAGAAAACGGAAGAAAGGAGAAGGGCATTTATAATTAAAATAAATTCAAAAAATAAATGTTATATATTTTTGAAAGTTTTGATGATCAAATAGATTTAGAGTAGATGAATTCAGAAAATATGTAAATTTATAGTGAAAATTTTTATTATAAGATGCCCGAGAAGTTACGTTATGAAAAAGTTAGGATTAACAACAAGAATAATGGTTGGATTAGCATTAGGTATCTTGTTTGGACTGATTTTGAGTCCTTTTTCAAAAACTCCATTTGTAAAAGATGTAGTAATTGATTCAGTTCTTGCATTTTTTGGAGGAGCATTCATTAACTTAATGAAAGTTATGATAGTGCCATTAGTTTCAGTTTCATTAGCAATGGGAGCAGCATCGATAGGAGATATTAAAAAACTTAGAAGAATTGGAACAAAAGTTTTAGGATTTTATTTTGCTACGACAGCGATTGCAGTTGCGATAGGATTATTTGTAGCTAAGATAACAGGCGTTGGTAAAGGAATGAAGATGGGTGAATTACCTGTTGGTGAATTTAAGGTTGCAGAGCAAGATAAACTAATAAATGTATTGCTTGACATGGTTCCCAAAAATATTGTAAATGCAATGTCTGAAGAAAAAATGTTAGCAATTATAATTTTCTTCTTATTGTTAGGAGTAGCAATTACAGCTTTGGGAGATAAAGTAAAAAATATAAAAGTTATTTTAGAGGAAGCAAATGAATTAGTATTGAAAATGGTTGAATTAATAATGGAAGTTGCACCAATCGGTGTATTTGCGTTAATTTCAAAAGTTGTTGCATCAACAGGAGTAGACGTATTGCTAAAATTAGTAGGATTTGTTGTAGTAACATTGATAGCATTTGTAATTCATACAGGAGTTTATCAAATAATGCTTGTAAGTATGGCAAAAATGAGCCCTATAAAATTTTTCAAAAAATTCTTAAAAGTTATTTCGGTAGCATTTTCTACATCAAGCAGTAATGCAACAATACCAGTAAATATCGAAACATTATCAGAAAATTTTGGTGTTTCAGAAGAAATAAGTTCTTTCACAATACCATTAGGAGCGACAGTAAATATGGATGGAACTGCGATAATGCAAGGAGTTGCAGCAGTATTTATAGCTAACCTTTATAATATTCATTTAGGACCAACACAGTATCTAGGAATTATTTTGACAGCAGTATTGGCTTCAGTAGGAACAGCAGGGGTACCAGGAGCAGGAATGTTGATGTTATCGTTAGTATTGAAACAAGCAGGATTGCCATTAGAAGGAATTGGAGTGGTAATCGGTGTTGATAGAATAATAGATATGTTTAGAACAGTTGTAAATATTACAGGAGACGCTGTTTGTACGATTGTTGTTGCAAGAAGTGAAAATGAAATTACGGATATGGAAAAATTTAATAGTTAAAAATAGAAATTATGCTGTTATTATATTAAACAAATAAATTAGTAATGTAAAATTTCTTATGTATAAAAAGTAAAAAGTACACTTTAAAATATTAAAAATCGTTCATTTTTATAAGTGAGCGATTTTTTTTGTAATTTTGTATTCTATCTAATAAATTACAAATCTAAAAATATGGATTTTAGAGTAAAATATCCTTAAAATAGAGTAGCGAATGTAAATTAAATTATGAGATTTTATAATAGAAAGAAGGAGTTTAAGATGAGAAAAAATAAAATTTTATTAACGATATTAGCACTTACTTTGGGAATTTCTGCATCAGGATTTGCAGCACAAACAAATGATGCGTCAAAAACAACGCCAACAAAGACTACAACATCAAAAACAGCCCCTAAACCAACATCAAAACCTAAAACTACACCAGCACCAAAAAAGGCAACAACAAATACTCCAAAAGCAACTACTGCAAAACCGAAAACAAACTCAAAAGTTGTAACTAATTTTAATTGTGCTGGTCAAACAATTAAAGTTGAATATGATGGAGAAATAGCAAAATTAACAAATAAAGATGGGGTTTATACTTTAAAAGTGGCAAAAGCTGCGAGTGGAGCACTTTATACAAATTCAAAAGGATTATCGATTCATTCGAGTGGAAAAGATGCTATTTACACAGTTGGAGGAAAAGATATATCGTGTGATATCGTAAAAGCTGGAACTGCTGCAAAACCTACAGCAACACCTGTAACAAAAGTAGTGGAATACAATCTTAAAGGCAAAATAAAAGTAGAATTTATAGGTCAAAATACTGCGAGAGTAACTGATTTTTCTGGAAAAACTTATACATTAAAAAGAGCAAAAGCAGCAAGTGGTGAATATTTTGAAAATGAAAATGGTGTATCGTTGCACATAAAAGCTGATGAAGGAGTTTTCACTGTTAAGGAAGTTGACTATTCTTTTGGAAAATAAATTTTATGAAAAAATTAAGAAGAGATAACTATAAAATAGAAAATTCGATAAATTAGAAAGTGATTTCAAATTTACCGAATTTTTTTTAAATATGCCACATATAATAATCTTCTGTATCTTTTGTAATGATACGAGCAGGAATACCTACCGCAACAGCATTATTTGGGACATCTTTCAAAACAACAGAATTAGCACCAATTTTTGCATTATTTCCAATAGTAATATTTCCTAGAATTTTTGCTCCAGTTCCAATTGAAACATTATTTCCAAGAGTTGGGTGTCGTTTTTTATTTTTTCCTGTAATTCCAGCAATTCCTCCTAATGTTACACCATGATAAATAGTGCAATCATTCCCAATAACAGCAGTTTCTCCAATTACAATTCCCATTCCGTGATCAAAAAGATTTCGCTTTCCAATTGTCGCACCAGGATGAATCTCGATACCAGTGAAAAATCTAGAAATTTGCGAGATTAACCGTGCTAAAAAGAAAAATCTCTTTTTGTATAAATAATGTGCAGCTCTATGATTTATAACAGCGTGTAAAGAAGGATAAAGTAATGCTTCAAATTTATTTTTTACAGCAGGATCTTTTGCCAAAATATTATCCATTTCAAGTTTAATTATTTTAAAAATATTAATTCCTCCTTTATATTTTTTTTGAAAAAATAAATTATCATTCCAGAATTTATTTTTGTTCTAGAATTTTAATTAATAAAAAACATTATTGTTAAAAATGGCTGCCTATAAACAAAGACAGCCAGTATTTAAAAATTTTTGAATTATTTATAAGCTTCAACAGAAAGATATTTTTCTCCACCATCTGGTGCTATTGCAAGAACTTTTTTACCTTTTCCAAGTTTTTTAGCTACTTGGAATGCAGCAGCAATTGCAGCTCCTGAAGAGATACCAACGAAAAGTCCAGCTTCTTTACCAGCTTCAACTCCATATTTAATAGCATCTTCATTAGAAATTTGAATAATTTCATCTACATATTTAGGATCGTAGTTTTTTGGAACAAATCCAGCTCCGATTCCTTGAATAACGTGTTTTCCAGGATTTCCACCAGATAATACGTTTGAATTAGTTGGCTCAACAGCGATTAATTTTGTATTTGGACTTTCTTCTCTTAATCTTTTTCCAACTCCTGTTAATGTTCCAGCAGTTCCAATTCCAGATATGAAAGCATCCAAAGAAGTACCAAAATCAGCGATAATTTCTTTTCCTGTTGTTTCATAGTGTTTTTCTGGGTTAGCAGGATTTTCAAATTGTTGAGGTAAGAAATAACCTGGGTTTGCGGCAACTATTTCTTCAGCTTTGGCAATAGCACCTTTCATTCCAGTTGCAGCGTCAGTTAATACTAATTCAGCACCATATGCTTGTAAATATTTTCTTCTTTCAACACTCATCGATTCAGGCATTACAATAATAACTTTGTATCCTTTTGCTTTTCCAATTAATGATAAAGCGATACCAGTATTTCCAGAAGTTGGTTCAACGATTGTTCCTCCTGGTTTTAAAAGCCCTTCTTTTTCAGCAGCTTCAATCATTCCTAAAGCAGCACGATCCTTAACACTTCCCCCTAAATTAAATTTTTCCAATTTTACATAAACGTCAGCAATATTTTCATCTTGACCTTTCAAATTTAATTTCACAACCGGTGTATTTCCGATAAGTTCTAAAATATTTTCGTAAATCATAAGTTACCCCCTATATTTAGTTCTAATTTATTTGTACATAAAAATTATAACATAAATTTAAAAAAAATCAATAGTTTTAGTTATATAAATATCTAATAGTGATATAAATAAGATATATTATTATTGATTTAATAATTATAATTTCATATCGTCAATACTTTCTAAAAACTCTCTAATTTTAGGAATTACAGAAGCAATAGTTCCTTGCTCAAATGGATTTTTCAAGTTGGCAGCTTTCATTAATTCAAAGAAAGGTTTGCTACCTCCTAATTTACAAAGTGCCAAATATTCGTCCCATGCTTTTTCACGATTTTCTTGAGATTTTATCCAAAATTGGAATGCACAAACTTGAGCTAGTGTGTAATCAATGTAGTAAAAAGGCGAATTAAAAATATGTCCTTGTCTAAACCAGAAAATTCCTTCTTTCAAGTCATCAACTTCTCCATAATCTCTAGTTGGCAAATATTTTTTCTCAATTTCAAGCCATTTTGCTCTACGGTCGTCAGGCGTTGCATTTGGATTTTCATAAACCCAATGTTGGAATTCATCCACAGTAACTCCGTATGGAATGAATAGTAAAGCTTCCGACAAATGGATAAATTTATATTTTTCAGCATCATTTTCAAAGAAAAGATCCATCCATGGCCAAGTTAAAAATTCCATACTCATTGAATGAATTTCACATGCTTCATAAGTAGGCCATAAATATTCAGGAATTTCATATCCACGACTTTGGTAAACTTGGAATGCATGTCCAGCTTCGTGTGTTAAAACATCCACATCGTGAGAAGTCCCATTAAAATTAGCAAAAATGTAAGGCGATTTATATTCAGGAATGTAAGTACAATAACCACCACTCATTTTACCTTTTTTAGACAATAAGTCCAAAAGATTTTTTTCTGTCATAAACGAGAAAAATTCAGCAGTTTCTTTTGAAAGTTCATTGTACATAGTTTTTCCATGATTCAAAATCCATTCAGGATCTCCATGTGGATCAGCATTCCCAGAATTAAATTTAATTGGCTCATCATAAAATTTTAATTTATCTAGACCAAGTCTTTTTGCTTGTCTTTGTCTAAGTTCTGTATGAAGAGGAACAATATTTTCTAAAACTTGTTTTCTGTATGAAGCTACCATTTCAGAATCATATTCAAGTCTAGAAAGTCGTGCATATCCCAATTCAACATAATTTTTGTATCCTAATTTTTGTGCAATTGTAGTTCTAACTTTTACAAGACCATCATAAATTTTATCAAACTTATCTTTATTCTCTTTAAAGAAATGAGCTACTTTTTTACTCGCTTCAATTCTAACATTTCTATCTTTTGATTGCGTGTAAGGAACCATTTCAGAAAGATTTTTTTCCTCTCCATCAAATTGAATTTTTGCACTTGCAATTAATTTGCTATATTTACTAGAAAGTCTATTTTCCTCTTGCAAATCAGGAATAATTTCTTCATTAAAAGTTTTCAATGTATTTTCAGCTAAATCGAATAAAAATTTTCCATATTTTTTCTCAAGATCAGCTCTAAATTTTGAATTTACTAATGCTTTGTAAAATTCAGAAATAAATCCAAATAAAATAGGTGAAATTTCATCCACATACTCATTTTCTTTATCGTAAAATTCATCAGTCGTGTCAATACTATGTCTAATTGATACTAATGTTTCCATTGTCTCAATATGATTTCTCAACTTAATAATTTCATCCATATATTTTGTTTGTTCTTCAAGGTTTTCTGCATCAGAAAAACTCTTAATTAAATTTGAAAATTTTTCTTTTGTTTCATCAATGTTAATTTTTTCATATTTATAGTCATTAAATTTCATATTATTTTGATTCTTAAATAGAATCGCTCCTTTCTTTTTGATAGTTTGATTATATCCTATTTGAGAAAAGATTACAATTTTTTTTAGAATTCTTTTTGTTTGTTATGAAAAAGAGTATGAAAGTTGATTTTTATTGAATATTTTTGTTACTTATTCCAAAAAAATAATATGGAATCTTATAAATTCATAGTATGTGAAAATAAAAAAATTCCAAATAGAAAATAAAGAGAAAAATGTTAGAATAATCAAAAAGAAAATTAAAAAAATTTGGAGGAAGATATGAAAAAAGTATTGACTTTATCAGTATTGGCAATGATGATGATGACATTTTCTGTTGCGAATGCGAAAACTACTAGAAGAAACAGAGTTACAAAAAAAACAGTTGCTAAAAAAGTAACACCTAAAAAGGTTGCACCAAAAAAAGTAGTTCAAAAAACAGCAGCAAAACCAGCAAAAGTGGAAAAACCTGCATCATCAACTTGTGGAGTTCCAGCTCCAAAAGCAGAAGTAAAACCTGGAATTTGTAAATTACCAAAATAAAAGAATTATAAGTAATTAGTTATTGTATCAATCAAAATATAATGAAAATAAGTAAAATATCAATTAATTAAGAGTAGAAGAGAAATTGTTTGGTTTCTCTTTTTTGGTTTGTGAAGAATTCTTTTTTAGTTATTTTAGAGGTATTGAAGATTTTAGTTGTAGGATTTTTAAATTAAGAAAAAGTCGGAAATTATATTTAGATAACCAAATTATTCTGTGAGCAAATGAAAAAAAATAATTTACAAATTTTTAAAAGTATGTAATAATTATAAATTAGTTTTTACTCAATTTAGTGAAAAAAATAATTTTATTAAAGGAGAGAGATTATGCACGAGGATACATTAGCGAGTATTTCAGGAGCAGCGAAAAAGAAAATTGAGTTGTTGCGTGAAAGTAGATTAAAATATTTGATGTCAGCAGGATTGGCTGGACTGTTTATAGGATTTGGAATTATGCTTATTTTTGTGATAGCAGGTCTTATGGCAGGGAATCCAGCTAGTAAAATAGTAATGGGAGTAGCATTTCCTGTAGCATTGAGTTTGGTAGTGGCTTTAGGAACAGAGTTATTTACAGGGAATAATATGGTTGGAATGGCAGGTTTTTTGAATAAAGCAATAACTGGAAAAGATTTAATTGAAATGTGGGTAAGTTCGTATATTGGGAATTTAATTGGTTCGATTATTGGTGGAGCTTTGTTCTTTTATTCGGGAGTTGCTTCTCAACCAATAGCAGCAGCAATTGTAAAAGGAAGTGTTAGTAAAATTACAGCACCAGCTGGACAGTTATTTTTTAGAGGGATTTTGTGTAATTTCCTTGTATGTTTAGCAGTACTTGCTGGAATAAAATTAAAAGAAGAAACTGCAAAATTAATTATGGTTTTCTGGTGTCTATTTGTGTTTATCACAGCAGGATTTGAGCATAGCGTGGCTAATATGACACTTTTAACAATTGGAGCTTTGATTGATGGGACAAAAGTTACTTTATCAGGATTTGCGTATAACTTGTTGTTTGTAACGTTAGGAAATATTGTAGGTGGATCATTTATTGGATTTGCTTATTACGTTATTGGAAAAAAGAAAAAATAGAAAAAATGAGATTAACCAATTTAGGCTAATCTCATTTTTGGATGGAAAATAATTAGTAAAATTAAGACAATTGAAATTACAACAATGTTTACGATAAATGGTAAAAAGCTATTAATTGATAAAATGTAGCCTGATAAAAGTGATCCAACAGCATTTCCTAAAAAGCTCACAGCTGAAGCAACACCTAAAATTTTACCTTGCTCATATTTGTAATTTTTTGCAATAATTGTATTTCCAAGTGATTTTACGATTTCGTAAGTCATTGTGTACAAAGCCATTAAAATGTATGATGGGAGCGTTAAATTTAATCCGTGCGAATTTAATCTGAATAAAATAATTCCCATTAGCATGATTCCGATAAAAAGTAATGCTTTGTAAAGTAAAAGTTCTTTGTATTTTTTTAATAAAAAACTTAATAAAACACTTGTTCCAAAAAAGGCAGTAAGCGATGAAAACATTACAAATGTTCCGATTGTATTTGAAGAAACTTTTACATAAAATTTTAAAAAGTAGTTTATAGAGCTTCCAAAAGTGTAAATTCCAATTCCTGTTAGAAAAATTATAAAGCAGAAAAATTTAGAGAAGGGATCTAATTCCTTGATATAAGTAAATGTTGAAAAAGGATTTAGATTTTTTTTCTCGTTTGTTTTTCCAGTTGAATTTTCTTCAAATTTATCGCTTTTAATCTCTTTCATTATAATAAAAATTAGTAAAAATGCGATAATTCCACAAATGAACTGTAATCCAAATGAATATCGCGGATCAATTAATGCGACTAATCCTCCAACTTTTTGACCGATTGCACCACCGATAATAGCGGCAGAACTTACTTTTGCGATGTTTTTAGCTTTTTCTTCTTTTGAAGAAATTTGGCTAACATATCCGAATGCGACTGCATAAGTTCCTCCAGAAGCGAATCCTGATATAATTCGTGCTAAATAAATAAATGATAAATACGGTGAGAATCCAAAGATTAACTGTGCTGAACCATAAATTAATGGCATAAATTTAAAGATTTTTTTCATTCCAACGTGATCAGCTAAAGATCCCAAATATGGTGATGAAATGAACATCGAGCAACTCATAAGAGCTAATAAAACTCCAGAAATACTCTTTTTCCAGTTTCTAAGTTCGATTAATGCTGGCGTGGCTGGATGTCCAAGATTGTATAAAAATACACAAAAAAACATTAAAAATATCATTCTATTTATATTATTTTGAAAAAAAGAATGAAAATTAACTTTTTTTGTTGATGTCATAAATTTTTTCCTCCTAAAATAATTTTTCTTTTTTGTCTGTCACAAAAAAAGTAAAAAGACGTCGTTAATTTTTTAAATAAAAATTTCTGAAACTGCAAATAATACAGCTTTTCCACTCAATGAAACTCGATTTTTTTCTCTATCTAATTTGCAATAAAGAATTCCTGTCCGTTTGGAAGCTTGAAATGCGACAATTTCATTTTTTCCCAATTTATCTGACCAAAGTGGTACAAGATGACAATGTCCAGAGCCACAAACAGGATCTTCGGCAACATCCAATTTTGGTGCAAAGGAACGAGAAATACAATCAAATTCTGAGTTTTCATCAGCTTTAGCCGTAATGTGTAAAAGAAGTCCATCAAGCAATTTAATTTTTTCCAAATTTGGCTCAAACTTTTCCACAAGTTCCGAATTTTCTAAAACACAAACTAAATCCCTGTCAATAAAGACTTCTAGTGGTTTAACTCCAATCGCATCAATTATTTCTTCCGTAATTTCAACAGATTTTAAGTCGTAAGAAGGAAAATTCAATTCAAATAATTCTCCTTTTTTATGAACAGTTAAATCGCCACTCAATGTGTCAAACACGATTTTATCAATATTTTTTTCATAAAAATTAGTTATCACAAAAGCTGTAGCCAAAGTAGCATGTCCACAAAGGTCGATTTCTCCGCCAGGCGTGAACCAACGCAATCTATATTTTTTATTTTCCTTCACAGCAAAAGCCGTCTCTGACAAATTATTCTCTCTAGTAATCGAAAGCATCAAGTCGTCATCTATCCAAGAATCCATAATACACACAGCAGCAGGATTCCCTTTGAAAACAGTGTCTGCAAAGGCATCTACAACATATTGTTTCATATTTTTCCTTTCTGTTTATTTTGAAATAAAATTTAAAAAATTAGTTTTGAATACTTCAGAATATTGTATAGTAAAATGGGAAAAAATTCAAGGTTTAAATGAATTTTCACTTACAATGTTATAAATCACAATTGAGGAATTGCAATGGGAGGAAACAGGAATATCATAAAGAAATATTGAAAAAACAAGTAAAAGAATTTTTAGAATTTATTAAATAAACTTGAATTTTAAGAAAATTAAATATTCAAATTTAGAAATTAAAATTAATAGAAAACTCCACTCTAAAACGAATGGAGTTTTTTTGTAAATTACAACAATTTTTTATAAAGTTTTTTTATTTCTTCCAAGTTTGTATCTCGTGGATTTCCGCCAGTACAAACATCATTCAAAGCTGATTCAGCGATAAAATCTAAATCTTTTATATCCATTATTCCCTTTAAATTTTCAGGAATATTTACGTCATGTGCCAATTGTCTTACAGCCTCTACTGCTGCTTTTCTATATTCTTCGGGAGCCATTTTTTTAGTATGTTTTATTCCAAAAGCTTTTGCTATTTCTCTAAATTTTTCCCCTGTATATTCAGCATTGTATTCCATTACAGTTGGTAAAATTATAGCGTTTGCAACACCGTGCGGAGTTCCGTAAAATGCTCCTAGAGGATGAGCCATTGAGTGTACAATTCCAAGTCCTACATTTGAGAATCCCATTCCTGCTAAATATGAGGCAAGAGCCATTTTTTCTTTAGCTTCTTCGTCATTTTCCACAGCTTTTCTCAAATATTTTGCTATTAATTCAATTGCTTTTAAATGGAACATGTCAGTCATTTCCCAAGCAGCTTTTGTTGTAAATCCTTCGATTGCATGAGTTAGTGCATCAAGTCCAGTTGCAGCTGTCAATTCTTTTGGCATTGTCATCATCATTCCTGGATCAACTATCGCAACTATTGGCATATCGTGTGGGTCAACACAGACAAATTTTCTATTTTTTTCAACATCAGTTATAACATAATTTATTGTAACTTCGGCAGCTGTTCCAGCTGTAGTTGCAACTGCGATTATTGGAACGCATTTATTTTTTGTATCTG
Organism: Leptotrichia sp. oral taxon 221; assembly: GCF_018128245.1. Classification (NCBI taxonomy): domain Bacteria; kingdom Fusobacteriati; phylum Fusobacteriota; class Fusobacteriia; order Fusobacteriales; family Leptotrichiaceae; genus Leptotrichia; species Leptotrichia sp. oral taxon 221. Next base: position 1,875,751 of record NZ_CP072378.1, on the reverse strand, counting down.
CAACTCCTTCAAGACTTCGAACATCAGAAAATTCAGGATTATTTATAATAATTGCTACAGCTTTGGCACAATCCATAGCAGAACCTCCACCAATTGCAATAATATAATCTGCACCACTTTCTTTAAATTTTTCAACTCCAGCTTTTACATTTTCAATCGTAGGATTTTGTTGAACATCAGAAAATATTAAATATTTCAAATTAGCTTTATCAAGTATATCAGTAATTTTTTTAGCTGCTCCAGCTTTAATTAATCCAGGATCTGTACAAATAAAAGCTTTTTTGAATTTATTTTTTTCCACTTCACCTGGAATAGATTCAATTGCTCCAAATCCATGATAAGATACTTCATTTAAAATGATACGGTTTACCATAACAAGTCACTTCCTTTTATTATAGAAATATTAATTATTTTTTTCTCTTTCTGATATAATTGTATCTCGAAAATTATTGTTGTCAAGATAAAAAGAATGTTGCATTTGATATTGTAGTTATAAAATTTTAAAAAAATAAATTTTTATTCTAAAGGGACAAAATATGTCTCATATAAAAAGTATAATTAGATAACAAAAATAAAGTTGAGGAGATGGGGAAAATGAGTAATGTAAAATTAGTTAAAAATGATGCTTTTTATAACGCTGAGTTTGATACCGATATTTTTTTATATTGGATGATAAAATGGTTAAATGTTGAGACTACAAATAATAGCAGTAAGGTGGCTTTAAAAAATATGGCAAAAAAATTTATTGAGGAAATTTTAGGAGAAAAGTTAACTACAGAAGATATTGAGATACATTTTTCAAATAAAAATTATTATTCTGAAAATAGAACCTTTATTGATAGAATTTTAGGTAATTGTCCGATTTTGTTAATTTTAAATAGGAATCAAAATGGAAACAGAAAATATATATATTTCAGAGATTTTAGTTATTATGAATATTCAAAAGATTTTAATGAATACAATGGGAAATTAATTAAATTATTAAAAAAATATGAGAATTTAAAAGAAAACGAAGAGAATAATGTAAAAATTGTTCATTTTTCATCTGATTTAATTTCTAGGTATGAAAAGGAAGAAGTAGAAGAAATAAGTATTTTATACGATAAAGAAAAATTTTTAACTTTATTTGAAAATTCAAAAAAATATATTGATGACAGTATTTTTGACAGTTATTACAATCAAATCAAACAAGAAAATAAGAAAAATTTCGGTGTAAGTATTAACGAAAATTTATCTTTATATTTAGTCTTAGAAAGTTATATAAATAAAAAATTTGAAGATTATGATGTATATCGTTGTTTTGATTATATAAAATGGTTGAAACATGAATTTTTTATAGAATGTTTTTGTGTAAATTTAATTGCAGAAGATAAAAAAACAAATAATTATTTTTTGTTAAAATGGTTTAATGATAATAAAATCGAAGAAAAGACAATAAAATTAATTCAGAAAGAATTAAAAGATATATTTCCTAATTTTAAGGAAGTTAATTATGAAGATATTGATTGTGAAAATAATGAAATTCCATTAATGTGTTTTACAGTAAATCTAGATAGTTCATTAAAAGATATAAAAAAAATGGTTGATAAAATAACGGAAAAAATTGAGAAATTTAATAAAATGAAAAATTGTAGAGACATAAGAGAGGAATATGTAGAATATTTTGAAGAAAAGAGATTAAAGAAAAGATTTCGAAGTAATAGAAAAATTAGGAAAAAGTTTTAAATTTTGAAAAAGTGACAAATCAAGGTATAATTAAAACGTTGAGAAGAATTTTTTAGAAAGGCTTAATCTTAATCATGAAAAATAAAAATTCTGAGGAAAAATCGATTAGAATATTAAAAATAATGAAAAGGTTGAATCAAAAAGAGATAGTGAATAGAAGTGATTTAGCTAATGAATTTAAAGTTGATAAAAAAACGATACAACGAGATATAGCTACTTTGAGGAATTATTTTTTTGAAGAAGGTGAATCGGATATAAAATATTCTAGTTCAAAAAAAGGTTATTATCTTGAAAAGAATGACAAGATAGCTTTTACAAACGAAGAACTTTTGGCTATAAGTAAAATTATCCTTGAAAGTCGGGCTTTTAATAAAGAAGAAACTGAAAAATTAATAACGAAACTAGTTAACAATTCCTCAATAAACGATAGGGAGATAATAAAAAATTTGATAAATAGTGAAAAGGCGAATTATATTCCTTTACAGCATGGACAGAAACTACTCGAAAGCATTTGGAAATTAGCGCAATGTATAAAAAACCAAGAATGGGTGCATTTAAATTATACAAAAAAAGATAAACAATATAAAGAATACAGAATAAAGCCACTATCAATAATGTTTTCTGAATATTATTTTTATCTAATTGGATATATTGAAAATAAAGAAGAATATCCTGCAATTTTTAGAATTGATAGAATGAAAAAGATAGAAAATACAGGCAAGAAGTTTAAAATCCTAAATTATTCTGACAAATTTAAAGATGGAGAATTTAGAAAATATATACATTTTATGCATTCTGGACCTCTTACAAGAATAGAATTTAAATACAGAGGCTATATCGAGTATGTGCTTGATAAATTTCCAACTGCAGAAATATTGGATGAAAAAATAGTTAAAGAAAATAATCGGGAAACTACAGTTTATACTGTAAAAATCGAAGTTTATGGAAGTTTTGGAGCGGAAATGTGGCTACGAAGTCAGGGAGATTACGTTATTGAATACAAAATTTTAAAATAAATTTCTATAAAAAGGAGAAAATTTATGGAAAAAATACCAAAAATAAAAATTATAAGTTTAGGAGAAACAGCTCTAAGCACTATTGAGAAAGAAATAATTACACATGAAAATATAAGCATTATTACAATTAAAAATGACTACAAAGATTTAAAAATAAATTTTCAAGATACAGATGTAATTTTGATAATTTTAAATACATATTTTGAAAATGATAAAAATTTTGCCTTAGAAATAATCAGAAACACTGAAAAAAACGACATTTTTACTGGCATTTACGATATTGAAAATGGCTATACTGACCTATTTGATTCAAAAACAGACTTTATCATAAAATGCAAATCTTCAGAAGATTTAAAAAATGGAATCAACGGAATAACAAAAACTTTAACAGCAAAAGGAATGGTTACTCTTGATTTAGCGGACTTAAAAACTGTATTTCAAAAAACCTCAAAATCTTTCGTAATTTTTGAAAAAGGAAATTTAGAAACTTTTGATGATTTCTTGCAAAACCTAAAACTAAAGCTGGAAACTTTTGATAAAAATAAAACTTATAAAATATTTTTGAATATAACAGCAGGAAAAAATATCGAATTGACTCAGATAAAAGAGATTGCTAAAATAATGACTAATATTCTTAATGAGCGGGCATTTCTTTGGGGACTGCAAATATATCCAGAAAATGAAAATTTCATAAATATTATTGCTTACATTGTGGAAGATTCAGTTAAATAAATAAATTAATTAATATTATAGAAAGAAGGGATTTAAAATGGAAAGAAACAATATTTTTAATTTTGCAACGTCAGAGCTGTCACAGGATGCTTTTATATGTTGGTTATGTAACTGGGTAAATTTTGATGACAATAGTTTATCAGAAGATGAAAAAAAATTAAAATCACTTGCAACTGAATTTATTGAAAAAATGTTAGGTGAAAAGCTCGAAGATAGGAAAGTGAATATAAAAAGACAATATCAGAAAATAGACGTACTATTGGAAATTCAGAATAAAACAGAATTTATAACTAAAGGGAATAATATAAATCCAATAGTAGACATGTATGTAATAATAGAAGATAAAGTGGGAATAGGTTTACATAGCAATCAGATTGAGAGATATAGAGAATTAATATCTGAAAAAAATGAAAAAGATAATGGAAGTAGGGCTAAAATAAAAGTAGTTTATTATAAAATATACGATGAAGATAATACGGAAAGATTAAAAGAGAATGGTGTGAATGTAATATTAGGAAGAGAAAACATCCTAGAATTATTAAAAGAATACAAGGATAAGATTAATAATTCAATATTTGAAAATTATCATAATTATTTGAGCAATATAGAAACAGATGTAAATTCATATGAAAAAAAGAACTTGGAAGACTGGAATTCAAACTGTTATATCGGATTTTTTAAAGAATTAAAAAACGAAAAAAATTTATTAGAACATGCTATTGGAAGACAAAAAGATTGTAGTTGGGGTTATGTGAATAACTCATCAGGTGGATTTATGGGAATGTGGTGGTTTCCTTTAAGTGAAGAAAAAATTAATAAATTAACAGAAACTTCTGATGAAGATATTTATTTACAAATAGAACAATATAATCAGAAAAATATAATTGCAATAAAATATTCAGTTCCTAAAAAAAATAAAAATAATAAAGAACTTTCAAAAGAAGATTTCGAAAAGAAAGTAACAATTGCTTCCGAAAAACGTAAGGAACTTTTTTCTAAATTAAAAAATAAATTAGAAAATGAGTCGAAAGATATACTAAAATGCGAAAATAAACCAGAAAATATAAAAAAATTCAAAAATATACTAAAAAATGAAAAGTTTCAGAAAAAATATTTTAGAGCAGGTCAGTATATGACAGTAGGATATTTAGAATTTGAAAATATTGATGATTGTAAAGATAAAATAAAAATCCTTCAATATGCTTTAAATCTTTTGTTAAAAGGGTGTGTAAAAATTTTTGTGTAAATCTCTAAATAATATATGATAAAATAACTATATAATATTTGGAGGTTTTTGTTATGGCTAAAAAGAAAATTGACAATAAAATTTTGACTTCTTAACAGCAAATGAATAAAATTTAGTTTCTGTTTTTTAAAAGAAAGTTTACCTTTTACAAGTAAAAAATAAAGAATAAAACCTGCTTTAGAATTTTTTTAAATAAAAGCAGGCTTTTTATTTTTGATATATCTAAATGTTTAGAAGAATGTTGCTAACAAATAGTTCCGCCAGTTTCTTTAATATCTTTATCATTTTTTACAATAGTTTCAATTGCGGCAATTAAACCTTTTACAATAGTATTTAATTCCATTGATGGTGTATTTTTTTTATTAATAACTTGTTCTGGTAAAAATGGAATATGGATAAATCCAGATTTCTTGTCTTTGTATTTTTTATTTATTAAATAAAGTGTACCGTAAAGAACGTGATTACAGATGAAAGTTCCTGCAGTGTATGAAACTGAAGCTGGAATTTTATTTTTTTGTATGTTTTTTACCATAGCTTTTACAGGAAGATCTACAAAATATGCATTTTCTCCATCTGGAAAAATTGGCTCATCAATAGTTTGGTTTCCTTCGTTGTCAGGTATTCGGAAATCATCAAGATTTATTCCAACTCGTTCAATGGAAATATCAAATCTTCCGCCTGCTTGTCCGATTGACAAGATAACATCTGGATTGTGCTCTTCAATAGCTTTTTCAATTTTTTTAATAGATTTTCCTTTTACTGTCGGAATTTCCAATTTGATAATTTGTGCTCCTGCAATATTATCAGGCAATTTTTTAACTGATTCAATGGCAGGATTTATGGGCTCACCTCCAAAAGGGTCAAAGCCAGTAACTAATATTTTCATAGTATTTTTTGTATGATTTTATAAAAATAGATTTAATTTATAATTTCATACTCTCCTTTCTAGATTTTTTTTTAATTTACTTGTTTGTAAAAATTTAGAAATCTCAATAAACATAGTATTTTCAGTTTTATTTTACTCCAAATAACAGCAGCATAAGTATAATATGTGTTACAAGCAGTAATAAAGCCATTGGAGCTTGGACTTTTATAATTCCATATTTATCTTTTATTTCAAGAATTGAAGCAGGGACAATATTGAAGTTTGCTGCCATTGGAGTCATAAGAGTTCCGCAATAGCCAGCGGTCATTCCCAAAGCACCAATAACAGCTGGATTTCCACCGTTTTTGATAATAAATGGGATTCCAATTCCTGCAGTTATTACTGAAAATGCAGCAAAGGCATTTCCCATAATCATAGTGAATATAACCATTCCAATAGCATAAATAACTATTCCTACAAAGATATTTCCAGTTGGAACAACAGATGAAATGCTGGCAGCTATTACTTTTCCAACTCCAGCTTTAGTAAATACAGCACCTAATGCAGCAAGAAGCTGTGGCAAAATGGCAGTTGCACCAATTTGCATAAGGAGTTTTGAAGTATCTTCGTTTGTTTCGCTGAATTTTGGTTTTATGATAATTGCAGCTGCCAGAAGGGCGACAAGCGAACCTCCACCGATACCTAATGCAGGTGGTATAGCAGTTTTTCCAATTTTAAATTGAAGTATCAGAAAAGCGGCAATTCCAATTAATACAGCTGGGATGAAAATTTTATTTTTTAATTTTTCACTTTGTGCGATTTTGAATTGTGAAGAAATATTTTCAAATTTTCCAATATGTAATTGTTTTGTTACAGTAATTATGGCAAGAATTACAAGAAGTCCGCCAGTAACCTTATATGGAATAGCTTCTCCAAAAATAAATATTATCCCAAGAATAGTCCAAAACAAAAATGTTCCTATTTTTGCCTTTTCATTTTTCAATCCTCTAATTCCAGTACTTATACTAACAAGTCCGCAAAGAATATAAATAATTTGTGTCAAAAGTTTTAAAAGAGCTTTTATTTCCATTATTTTTTACCTCCTTTGCTCAAAATTATTTTTTTATCGTAAATATATACTTGAATAAAAGTAAAAATTATTGCAATTATCCCAATTGGTATTGAAGATAGCGCCAATTGCTTCAAAGATACAGCATATCCATTTTCCTTCAGTGTAGTCTGAATCAAAAGAAGTCCTGATGCCCCTACAAATATGTTTTGTGAAAAGAAATTTCCATAATTTTCAATTGCGGCACTTAAACTTTTTAACTCTTCAGTTTGCTTTTCTGTTAAATCCTTATTTTTATGAGCTTTTGCAGCAGCTTCAGACATTGGGTAAATAAGAGGACGTATAAACTGAATGTGTCCACCAATTCTAATTGACAATGCACTCGCAATCGAACGGATTACCATATAAAGTCCTAAGATTCTACCAGCAGTTGCATTTTTTAATTTTTCAATTAAAGCTGCACTTCTTTCTCTAAGTCCATATCTTTCAAGGACTGCAATAACTGGCAAGCTAATCAAAAAAATTGACATAAGCCTATTATCCACAAAAGCCTTTCCAATAATTCCAAGAATTTCAAAAAAATTCATTTTTGCAGCAATTCCAGTAGCTATACCAGCAGTAAGTACCACAGCCAGCACATCTAGCTTCAAAGAAAATCCCACTACAATAATAACAATACCAATAAGTATCCATAAATTCATAAGTATTCCTCCTAATAAAGTTTATTATTTTTTTAAAATTATCATATAATCCTAATATGATTTTACCTTGAAATAGTGAAAATGCAATAGTTTTAGAGAAAAAATAGATTTCTAATTTTATACTGCTTTTTAAGTTTTGAAAAATAGAAAATAAAATTAGTTTTAAATATTTTAAAGGATTGCGTAGTAAAATGGGAAAAAAAATCAATATTTAAAAAAAGTTTTGTACTGAAAATAAATTTTATGTGAAACTATGGTATAATGTTAACAAAAAATAAATTATGAATAGATATAAGGAGAAAGAAGTGGCAAATACAAAAGAATCAAATGAAACGGCACAAAGAGCAGAACTGCATCGTAAAATTTGGGCAATTGCAGATAATGTGCGTGGAGCGGTGGATGGTTGGGATTTTAAGCAATATATTTTGGGAATATTATTTTATAGATTTATTTCAGAAAATATGACAGAATTTTTCAATAAAGCAGAACATGAAGCTGGAGATTTGAAATTTAATTATGCGGATATTTCTGATGAAGAAGCCAAAGAAGATTTTAGAGCTGGTACCGTGGAAGATAAAGGATTTTTTATTTTACCAAGTCAACTTTTTGAAAATGTAGTAAAAACAGCGAGAGCCAATGAAAATTTGAATACAGATTTAGCAAATATTTTTAAAGCTATTGAAGCAAGTGCTGTTGGATTTGAGTCGGAAGATGATATTAAAGGATTATTTGAAGATGTCGACACTACGAGTAATCGTTTAGGTGGAACGGTTGCTGAAAAAAATACAAGATTGGCAGATATTTTAACAAAAGATAGCAAGAAGTCTCCGACTTCTATAAGTGGGAGATGAATTGCTTTTTTTGTAAAAAAAATTGAAAAAAGGATACTCTTATGATACAATTTTTGTATAAAATATCGAAGAGAAATAATTAAAAATAATATTCAAAATCAAAAGGAAGTGTAATTTCATGAAATATAATTTGGCATTCAAATACAGAATTTATCCAAATAAAGATCAGGAATTATTGATAAATAAGACTTTTGGATGTGTTCGTTTTGTTTACAACAAAATTTTGTATACAGCGAATAAAATTTATGAAGAAACTGGAAAAAATAAAATAGTTACACCTGCCAGTTTGAAAAGTGAAAACCAATTTTTAAAAGAAGTAGACAGTCTAGCACTTTCAAATGCTCAATTAAATGTAAAACGATCATTTACGAATTTCTTTCAAAAGAGAGCAAAGTTTCCAAGATTCAAATCTAAAAAGAATAATGTTAAAAGTTACACGACAAATTGTGTGAACAATTCAATACGAATTGAGGAAACAAAATATTTGGTTTTGCCAAAATTGAAAAAAGTTAAATTAAAATATCATAGAGAAATACCGAAGGATTACAAGATAAAGTCAGTAACATTGACAAACAGTAATGGAAATTACTATGTTTCCATCTTGACAGAATTTGAAAAAGAAATTCAAAAAGTGCCAAGTAATGATAAAATAATTGGACTTGATTTTTCAATGTCTGAGTTATTTGTCAGTTCTGAAAACCAAAGAGCTGATTATCCAAGATATTTTAGGATGTTGGAGAAAAAATTGAAAAAATTACAGAAATCATTATCGAGAAAAGTAAAATTTTCTAAAAATTGGTATAAGCAAAAAGCGAAAATATCAAAGTTACATGAGTATATTAAAAATTGTCGAAAAGATTTTCTGCATAAATTATCAAAAAAATTGTCTGAAGCGTATAATGCTGTAGTTGTTGAGGATTTGAATATGAAAGGGATGAGCCAGGCATTAAATTTTGGGAAAAGTGTAGGAGATAATGGGTGGGGAATATTTTTGAGAATGCTTGAGTATAAACTGATGTTTTTAGGGAAACAATTTTTGAAGATAGATAAGTGGTTTCCGTCATCGAAAACTTGCAGTAAATGTGGAAATATTAAAGAGGAACTGAAATTATCAGAAAGAAGTTATAAATGTGAGTGCTGTGGAATTGAAATTGATAGAGATTATAATGCTGCAGTGAATATAAAAAACATTGGAAAATTGATGTTGGAATATTAGGAAAATTAAAAAAACAGGGCAGGGACTGTCCGAAGAGCTTGGTAAATATATTTGGCTAGCAAAAGCAGATACTTCCCAAGAAGCTCCCGCTTCTACAAGCGGGAGTAGTTCACTTCTTTATTTTTCTCTAATATATTGTATCTCAAAAATTGTTGTTGTCAAGATAAAAAGAATGTTGTATTTAATATTACAATTTATGATGGATAACTTTATAGTATGCATTTTAGTTATAGTGAATTTGCAAAATTGATATTAGACTTCAGAGGAAAAAATTGATAAAATAAGTTCAAGAAAATTAAAAGTACAACTGTAATTAAAAAATGACATATAAAAATTAGGAGGAAATATTATGAAATACGTAACTTTAAACAATGGAGTAAAAATGCCTATATTGGGATTTGGAGTATTTCAAATTGATGATATGAAAGAATGTGAGGAAGCAGTCTATAATGCGTTAAAAGCAGGATATAGATTAATTGATACAGCTGCGTCCTACAGAAACGAAGAAGCTGTGGGAAGAGCTATAAAAAGAAGTGGTATACCTAGAGAAGAAATTTTTGTTACAACAAAATTATGGGTAAGTGATGCAAATTATGAAAAGGCAAAATTGGCATTTGAAACTTCTTTAAAAAAATTGGATTTGGAATATATTGATTTATATCTGATACATCAGCCATTTAATGATGTATATGGAGCTTGGAGAGCGATGACAGAGCTGTATAAGGAAGGGAAAATAAAGGCAATTGGTGTAAGTAATTTCTATCCTGACAGACTGGTTGATTTTATTATGAATAATGAAGTAGTGCCAGCTGTAAATCAGGTGGAAACACATCCTTTCAATCAGCAGGTTAAAGCAAATGAAATAATGAAGGAATATGGAGTTCAAATAGAATCATGGGGACCTTTTGCAGAAGGAAAAAATGGAATATTTACAAATGAAATTTTGTCTGAAATTGGTAAAAAATACAATAAATCTGTGGCTCAGGTAATTTTAAGATGGCTAATTCAAAGAGATGTAGTTGTAATACCAAAATCAGTCAGAAAAGAAAGAATTGAAGAAAATTTTAATGTATTTGATTTTGAATTGAACAGTGAGGATATGGAGAAAATATCTGAACTTGATAAAAAGGAAAGTCTATTCTTAAATCATGATGATGTGGAAATAGTAAAATGGCTTAATGGAAGGAAATAATAAAAATAAGAGGGAGATATCTTCCCTCTTATTTTTTAAGAATCTTTACTAAAACTATCAAATATTTTTTTTATTTCATTTTTTATATTTTTCTTACAAATACAGTAAAATGTCATTTTTGCTTCTTTATCAATAATCGGAATTGAAATATTATTTTTAAAATTATCTTCACGTTCAAGTGTGAAATTTGAACGGAAATGTAGTAAATTTTGCATTTCAGCTAATTCCTGATAAATAATCCTGTCACTTTGGATAAGGAAGTTCATATTAGGCATTTTTTCTAAAACTACATCCTTCCATATTCCTATTGGATTGAATAAGAGCATTCTGTCATCTGTAATATCTGAAAAATGTATTTCCTTCTTTTTAGCCAGTGGATGCTGCAAAGGAACTGATAAAAATAGTTGTTCAGTTTTGTATTTTATGCAGAAAAATTCAGAATTATCAATAGGTTCAGAAAGTATAATCATCTGATAAATGTCATTTTTAAGTTTTTCAAATAACTGAAGATTATTTTCTATTTTATGAAGAATATATTTTTCAGGATAAAATCTTCCAAATAATGAAATCATATCCCACAATGGAGCTGGAGCAAATGAACCGATTGAAAAATTATTTTGAACCAGATTATTTTTATTAACTTTTTCTTCCATTTCATCTATAAGATTAAGTATTTTTTCTGCGTACTGGATAACAGTTTTTCCATTTTCATTTAATTCCATCTTATTTTTTTTCCTGTCAAACAGTTCAACCCCTAAAGTTTTTTCCAGCTTTTGTATCGAACGGGAAAGGGCAGGCTGTGAAATATACAATTCTTCAGCAGCTTTTGATAATGTTCCATATGTTGCAAACGCAATAAGCTGTTTTAGTTGTTCCAATTCTATCATATTAATCACCTTATATAATTTTTATTTCTAGTATGCATTTTAATTATAGCACATTTTCTAAACGGTATTGTACTTTTATCTTAAATTTTAGTATTATAACTACATGAAGATAAGGAAATAAAAATAAGAAAATGAAGGAGATTATATATGAAAAACTAAAAATTTAAATTCCTTACTGATTTATGATATAATTGTATTATTATAAAATCATGGAATGGAGTTTAACTATGAATAAAGAAAGATTGGCAGCTTTTATGGATGCCATACTTGCAATTATTATGACAATTCTTATATTAGAACTGAAAAAACCTGAAACAGCAACTTTAAAAGCACTTTGGAATCTGAGAGTAGATTTTTTTGCATATACGCTTTCATTTTTCTGGCTTGGAACAATGTGGGTAAATCTGCATAATGAATGGCATAAAATAAAATATATTACACCGTCAATTGTCTGGGTAAATGTAGTAATACTTTTCTTTTCTTCATTTTTTCCATATGTAACTTCTTTTGTAACTTCATATTATAACAGTAGTGTAGCACAAGGATTTTATGGGATAATAGTTCTAGCTGTTACATTCTGCAATATAATTTCGTTGTATCTGATAGAAAAGGTGAATAAACATGATAAAGAATTGCAGGAATCATTAAAAACAATGATAAGATGGATAAAAGTTGATATAAGTATAAAAATAATTGGGTTAATAATATCGTGTATATTTTATCCGCCAGCAATGATGATAAGTGTTTATATTACTTTATTTGGAGTTGCATTTCCGGAACAGTATAAGGCAATAAAAAGAAGAAGGGGAAAATAGAAAAAGTAAATAAAAATTGTCATTCTGTACTGCACCCAAAATCTTGGACACAAGATTGGAGGTGCAGTTTTTATGAGCAAATTAACAAGAAAAGATAAAATTGAAATATATGAAAGAAAAAATTGCAAAAACAAATGCATTAAGACAGCTTGATAAACAAAAGATTCCATATATTAATTCACACTTATGAGTGGAGTGAGGATAAAAGTGGAGGGCTTGGTGTTGCTGAGAAGTTGCCTGAACTAGCGGATAGAGTTTTTAAGACAATTGTTTTGAAAGGGAAAAGTAAAAATTTGTATGTGTGTGTAATTCATGGAGAAGCACATTTGGATTTGAAAAAAGTAGCAAAGGCCTGCAAAGAGAAAAATATTGATTTATTGCCACTTTCATAACTAGAAAAAGAAACAGGATATATTCTTGGAGGGTGTTCTCCTGTAGGAATGAAAAAACTGTTTAAAACTTTTTTTGACAAGGAAGTTGAAAAATTTGATAAAATAATGGTTTCGGCTGGCAGACGAGGACTGCAGATGGAAGTGGAAACAGAAAAACTAGTTGAAGTTGTGAAGGGGAATGTTGTGGATTTGACGATGGAAGAGATTTAAGCTATAATGGGTATAATATAAAATATTGAAACGAAGGAGTTGAAAAATTATGATTGATGTAAATAAGCCATTGGAAAATCCTGTGTTAAAAGAATTGTTTAGTAGAATAGGAAAAAATCAGAAAAGTGATTTAGAATTACAAAATAAAATTTTAGATGAAATTATAATGAGAGCTTATTTTTTAAGTTATGTATTTTTTGATAAACCTATTGAAACTGATGAAACTGGAAAAGGAACTGTTAAAGAAGATTCAAATGTATCTTTCTATATGATTTCTTCGTCTGATGGAAAACAATTTTATCCAGCATTTACTGACTGGGAAGAATTGAATAAGTGGAATATCGGCATTGATAAAATACAGACACTTATTTTGTCTTTTGATGATTATGCAGAAATGGTATTGCTAAATCCAGATATAGAAGGTTTTGTTATTAATCCATTTACTACATCATTTACCTTTACAAGAGAACAACTTAAAATTTTGAAAAAGGAAAAGGAAGAAAGACTTAAGGTCGTTGAAACAAAAGTAGAAAAGGACACACCTGTAATGATTGGAGAAGCGAAAGAATATCCTGAAGACATGCTTGAAGCATTAAAAAGTGCTTGTAAATTAGATAAAAATATTAAAAGAACATGGTTAATGCTCATGTATAAAGAGAGACAGGAGAGTTATCTATTAGTTATTGACAGTATGGGAAATGAAAAAGAAAGTATAGAATTTATAGGAAGAAAAATAACTCCATACTTGAATGGAAAATATATTGATATGTTTTCATATAAAGATAGTTTTGGAAAAGATGTTGTTAAAGATAAAAAGCCATTTTATGAAAAGAAAAACTCGATATAATAAAAAATAGGAAAAAGAAGAAAATAACTATACCAAAGCAGTTTCAGGATTTTTTAAAGAGCATTGGGATGTCAATGGAAAATATACTTGAAAAAGCAGGAATTCCTAATATTTTATGGAAAGAGGAAATTCAGTTTTCTACTGAGGAATATTATTTGTTTTTAAAGGAAATTGATGAAGTTATTACAGATGAACAGATTTTAGTAATTAGTAATGTAGATAATTTGAATATGTTTATTCCTTTGTTTTTTGCGGCACTTTCCTCTAAAAATGGACTTGAAGGTATAAAAAGGCTGGCAAAATATAAAAAACTGATAGAGCCTGTATTTCTGGAAATTAAAGAATTTGAAGAAATGGTTCAAGTACAGTATTTTTTTGAACAAAGAGAAAAGGAATTACCATGTTTTGCAGTCTTGAATGAACAGCTTATGTTGATAAATTTATTGAATAAAGGAATTGGTAAGAGAATATCTCCAGTAAGTGTTACAAGTCCTTTTGAATATGGTGAATTATTGACAAAAGAGATAAACGCTATGATAAATAAAGCAAAACAAAATGAAGTCATTTTCAGCATGAAAGATTTGAAAAAGCCATTTTTGACAGCAAACAACATAATGGTGGAGTATCTGGAGCCACAATTAAAACAGAAACTGGCAGAAAAAGAAAGTGAAACTCTTGAAACTTTTACTGACAGGGTTCAGAAAAAACTTTGTCAGCTTATTCCAAGTGGACAGTCTAGCCTTGAAAATGTTGTGGAAGAATTTGGGATAAGTGCTCGAACAGTTCAAAGAAATCTGGATGTAGAAAATATAAAATTTAACCAGGTAGTTAAAAATGTTCAAAAAATAATGACCCTTAATTATTTAGAATCAAAAGAACTTTCAATAGAGGAAATAGCCTATTTGGTAGGATATACTGAAACTTCTTCATTTTATCGTGCATTTAAAGGATGGATAGGGAAAACAGTATTGCAGTATAGAAAAGAAAAAGAATAAATATTAAAATACGTCATAAATTTGGCGTATTTTTTTCGTTGCAAAATGAAACGAAAAATGGAACGAAAATCTTTTCGTTGCAAAAGTGATAAAAATGAAGTATAATTAATTTGTAAAAATATTGTTTTAAGTAGATTATATAAATGGAGGGTTTATATGAGAAAAGATTATGAAGCAATTAAAATAGAAAACGAAAAATTAGAATTTAAGTTTTTAGAAAAGAAAATGAAAGAGGTAGTAGGAATAAAAGAACTGAACCTGGATATACTAAAAACATTGAATTTATATGAAAATAAAAAATTTAATATAGCTGCTGAACTTTTTGCAGACAATAATAATAGAAAATTTTCTGGAATTGATATAGTAGTTTTAGGTGAAAATATAAATAAAATATTATTAAGGGAAAATATTGAAAGAAAATCCATACTTGAACAATATTCTGACGCAATCAGTACATTTGAAAGATATTATGAATATGAAGAAATAGTGGGAGCTGAGCGTGTAACAAAAGAAAAAATTTCAAAAGAAGCTTTCAGGGAATCTGTTGCAAATGCAATAGTTCATAGATTGTGGGATATAAATGCGAATATAAAAATAGTAATGTCAAATGATAAAATTGAGATTATATCGCCAGGAAGTTTACCTCCAGGAATGTCAGAAGATGAATATATGAGAGGCTATGTTTCAGTTTTGAGAAATCCCATAATAGCAAATATTTTTTATAGACTAGGAATAATTGAAAAATTTGGAACAGGAATAAAAAGAATAAAATATGAATACAGGGAAAATTTTGTAAAACCGTCTTTTGAAATATATGAAAATAGCGTAAGAATAACTTTACCAATAATTGAAACAGTTCCAAGTAATTTAGTCAATGGGGAAGTAAAAGTTTTTGAAATTCTTAAGAAGCGTGAAAAATTAAGTAGAAAAGAAATCGAAGAATTAAGTGGCTATAATAAATCAAAAGTTATAAGATCAATAAATGGTCTAATTGAAAAAAGTATTGTTGAACAGTTGGGAAAAGGACGTTCTGTAAAATATCAATTAAAGAAATAAGAGAAAATTATTTTTTCGTTGCAGAAGTATAAATCGTATTGATTTTTTTCAAAAAGACTATACTATAATATAGAGGTGGTTTTAATGATAGTTACAAATTATTCGAGTCTGAGAAAGGATTTGAAAAAATATTGTGACAAAGTTATTGATGATTGAGAAGCAATAATCATAACAAGAAAAAACGATAAAAATGTAGTACTGATGAGTTTAATAGTTTGATAGAAAATCTTTACATCATGTCAAATAAGAAATACTGCAATAAACTGTTAAAAAGAAAAGAGAAAGCGGAGAATATACAAATGCATGGTATAATTGAAGTAGAATAATGAATTCGGATGAGAGGAATAAAAATGGAGCTGTCCTGTTATGAAAAAAATAGTGAGTCATCTCTATTTTGAAACAGGAAATGAATACAGGGAATAATTATATCAAAAATTAACAGCTACAGAACATATTATATGGATAGATAATCCTAAAGTTCTTGGAATTTATGAAACAAGATATTATTTTGATTCTAATGGAAAAATTGTAAGATATGTAGATGAAAAAGGAAATATTCACGAAAATGATTCACAGATGAGAGAAGAAGATGAAGAGATTAGGAGATTTAAATTGAATTTTTTAGGAAATAGGTTATAAGTTTAAAATAAAAGTGATATTAGCTTAAAATTTGTAATATCACTTTATAGGGTGTGTACAAAATTTTTGGTGCAGTATACTTATTTTTTCTTATATTTATTTCCATATTCGTTCATTAAATCAAAAATGGGTTTTAGTTCACTACCTTTCTTTGTAAGAGAATATTCTACTTTTGGTGGAACAACTGGATATACTTTTCTTACAACTATTCCATCACTTTCAAGTTGTCTTAAATTTTCAGTTAAAACTTTTGCACTGATTCCGACTATAGATTTTGTTAATTCATTATATCTTTTTGTACCAGTTAATAAATCCCTCAATATTAGTATTTTCCATTTATTAGCTATCATTGAAGCAGTATATTCAACTGGACATTCTGTATATATTTTTCTCATAAAATCACCTCTTGTATTCATTATATCATCATATGATACTTTAAGTAAGTACAAAAAAAGAGCTGTCTCAAAATTTTAAAATTTTAAATAATTCAAAAATACAGCTCCCACATTATTTTTAAATTTTCTTTTTGAGACAAACCCTATTAATATATAATACCATCATTTTCAGTATATGAAGTTAATGAATTTTCCTTTACTTGAACACATACATAGCTGATACCTTCATCATCTGCGGCTGCAAATTGTCTTTTACCATTAGGGGATATTTTAATTACATTTCCTTTTTTTATTTTAACAACTTCACCATCAATTGTCAGAGTACCTTTACCCTCTGTAATTATATATATTTCCTCATTTTCTTTATGCGAATGAACAAATGGTACGCTTACACCTGCAGGTAAACTGTTAAAACTTACTTCCGCTCCTGTTAATCCTAATGTTTGATGGAATTCTGTTCTTGCTCCATCCGCAATTCCTATTGAATAATTTTTCATATATGATTCCTCCTTTTCTTTTATGTGTTTATTTTATAACATAATGAAACAAATGGCAAGAATGCACTTTTTTGTTATATAGTTACCTTTTGGTATAAATTGTGGAAATATAGAGGAAAATGATAGGATAAATTTTAAAAATAGCTCTATACACAAATTATATAATATATTACGACATATAAAAAATGGAACGAAAAGCTTTTCGTTGCAAAAATATTATAAAAAAGCTATTTCATAAAATAACTCTTATGAGATAGCTTTTAATTCAATAAAATTTATTTTAAAAAATTTCAAATCTTACAATTCTCTAAATTTTTTATACATCTTGATTCACTTTCGGAATACTCTTCATTTCCCCTTTCAAAACAATCACAGATACAACAAAAGCTATGAAATCTGCTATTGGAAATGCGAACATAATTCCATCAATACCCATAAAATATGGTAAAATTATTAGTAATGGTAAAAGTGATATAATTTGTCTTACAAGTGACAAAAAAGCTCCTTTTGAGGCCCTTCCAATTGATGTTAAAAACATTGTAATAGCACCTTGAATACCATTTAGGAATATGAAGAATAAAAATACTCGCATATATTTTGTTCCGTATTGAAAGTAGAGTTTGCTTCCGTTACCGAAGACAGAAATTATTTGAACAGGGAAAAGTTCAGCGATTGCAAATGCTACTAAAGAAATAATAAAAGCCACTTTTAGAGATAATTTTAAAATTTCTCGAACCCTTGCAAATTTTTTTGCTCCATAATTAAATCCAGCAATAGGCTGAGCTCCTTGCGTCAATCCCAATAAAATCGCTATAAATATGACATTTATTTTCATAACAATTCCAGCAACGGCAATAGGAATTTCACTTCCATAAATAGATTTCGCACCATAAATTTTCAATAAATTATTTGTCACAATTTGAACAATTAGTGCAGAACATTGGAAAATCAAAGGCGATGTTCCCAACATAAACAAAATCCAAATTTCTCGTATTTTTATCTTAAAATCCTTCAATTCAAATTTTACACTTTTAAATCTAAAAAAATATAATCCTAGCATAATTGCTGAGATAAATTGCCCAATTACAGTCGCCCAAGCAGCACCGTCCATTCCCATATTAAATCCAAACATAAACAGCGGATCAAGAATCGTATTTGTAATAGCTCCAATAACTATCGCAAGCATTGAATAAAAAGAATTTCCATCAGCTCTAACCATAGGATTTGCTCCTATTGAGAATAATAAAAACGGTATTCCAAGAGATGTAATTTGAGTATATTCAATCGCATAATCAAAAATTTGATTAGTAGCCCCAAAGGCCGTCAACATTGGTCTTAAAAAAATATTAATTAATATACACAAAATAATACCACTTAAAAGTAACATTGTAGCCGCAGTTCCAGCCACGCTTTTTGCCCTTTTTGGACGCTTCCTTCCCAATTCCAAATTAAAGTTAGTCGCAGCTCCAACTCCAGTCATAAGCCCAATCGCAAGACAAATCGTCGTAAGCGGAAAAGCCACATTCGTAGCCGCATTCCCAAGAAACCCAATTTTTTGCCCAATAAAAATCTGATCCACAACATTGTAAAGAGCATTAACCAAGTTAGCAATGATAGCAGGAACCGCAAGTGAAATCAACAGTTTTCCAACAGGTTCTGTACCAAATTTAGTTTTTCGTTCATTTATTGCTTTCGTTTTTCCCATTTTTCCTTCCTTTCCAAAATTTTTAAATATGATAAAATTCTCTCTAATAAAAAGAGAAAAAATTTTTTGTAACAAGAAAACTGAGAAAAAATCCCAGTTTTAAGCCATCATATTAGTATGGTAAAAAATAATATCTTATGAGTATTTTACTACATTTGGTAAAGGGTTTCAAATTTTTTTATTTACATAAATTGCAATATTAACTGTAAATACAATTATAAAAACCCCAAGTTTATAAAATTAATTATAACTTGGGATTTTTTTTATCATTTTTATATAACAATCTCTTATTATTGAGATACAGTTCCTATATTTTCAATTATTCACCTGTAATAGTTCCGTATTCAAGAGCACAAAATCTAACTTTATCAGATTTTATAGTAGCTCTAAATGGTGTTGGATCTCCTTTTTTAGATATTCTAGTTTTAGCAATTGCATTCCCAATTTCATTATGTTCGCTATCATAACATGGTATAGTAAGAGTTACATTTTGTGTTGTATTTTCTGGAGAGCTTTTATAAATTAATGTTCCATTGATAATTACTATTCCATTTTGTTGACTAATTTTTGC
Source organism: Leptotrichia sp. oral taxon 221 (assembly GCF_018128245.1). Taxonomy (NCBI): domain Bacteria; kingdom Fusobacteriati; phylum Fusobacteriota; class Fusobacteriia; order Fusobacteriales; family Leptotrichiaceae; genus Leptotrichia; species Leptotrichia sp. oral taxon 221. The sequence continues at coordinate 1,856,129 of NZ_CP072378.1, read as the reverse complement.
ATTTTTATATTCAAAAACTCCTATTGAAGAATCAATATAGTCTGTTTCACCGTTTATTTTTTCTTTAATAGAATCTTTTATTAGTGATGGTGCTAATAATAATAGTGATGGTGGTGCCATAACTGTTGCTGCTATTCCACTGGCAGTGGGACCACAAGATGATAATAATGCTAAAATTCCAGTTAATAGAATTAATTTTTTCATAAATTTACTCCTTTTAATGCTTTATTAAGATAATGTATCTTTGATTAACGTTATAGCATAAAAGACAAACTATTTCAAGAAAAAATATACTTTAAATTTCAAATGAATCTAATAATAAATTATACTTTTTTTAAATATTCATTAATCAAAATTTTTCAATAATTTTATGGAATTTATATAATTGAAAGAAGACTTCACTCAGTTGAATGTTTTTATTTTTGAGGTGAAGTTGTTTCTGTGCCTGGAGTATCTGAGTTTTTACCTTCTTTAGTCGTAATAACTGATTTTTCAGGATAGCAAAATCTTACATCATTACTTTTTAAAGTAGCATTAAAATTCCAATGTTCATTTTCTTTTAATGTTTTAGTTGTAGCTATTGCATCTCCAATTTTGTTATGATCCTTATCTTCACATGGAATGGCAAGAGTAACATCTTCATGCAATTTTTTATAGTTTTTCAATGTACCACTAACGATAATTGTTCCATCTTTTTGAGCAATTCTTGTATTTGTATATTCAAAATGGTCATTACCGTATTCTGTGGAATTATCTATAGTTTTAGTTTGGTGTTCGATAATTGGTGAAAGAATACCGGTAGCCACTAAACCTACTGGTAAACCTGCAGTTAATGCTACAGGAACAACTACCGCTTTAACTACACCACCTGCTGTTTGACAAGACGATAATAACGCAAAAATACCAATTGATAAAATTAATTTTTTCATAAATTTACTCCTTTTAATTCTTTATTAAGATAATGTATCTTTATTAACGTTATAGCATAAAAGACAAACTATTTCAAGAAAAAATAGACTTTAAATTTTAAATAAACCTAATAACAAATTATACTTTTTTTTAATATTTTTTAATAATTTTTTATAACATTCTTATGAAAGCATAAAAATTAAAGCAATAAATACTTTTTACACATCAATAAAACAGAATTTTTTATCTGTATAAAATTGAAAAAAGATTTCAATTATGGTATAATACAATGTAAATTTATAATAAAAGTGAGGAGAATTTTATGAATCAAACAGTATTTTTAATTGTTTATATAATCTTTATAATGGCACTATTGATTTTGCCTTCATATTTGTCGAATAAAAAGAAAAAGAAAGCTTTTGATGAAATGATGGATGGATTAAAAGTGGGAGATAAGATTATTACAACTGGAGGAATTCACGCTACAGTTGTTAATATTTTAACTGAAACAGTAGAAGTAAAAATAGACAAAAATGCAAGAATGACTATTTCAAAATCATCTATTTCATCAGTTGTAAAATAAAAAGTAGTGATGTGGTAAATTTTATTCTTAGATTAATTGAAATGTAATCTAAGAATGAAATTGTATCACATTAAAAATTAAGAAATATTAAAAAGGGAAATGTTGGGAAAGAATAAAAAGGAGGAGAAATGAAAAAAATTATAGCGGTAATGTTGCTTATGATGAGTACGTTTATGTTTGCGGAAACATTGGAAAAAGTAACATACGGAAATGGTGTTTATACAGGTACATTTAAAGAAAATACGAATAAATTGCCAAATGCAAGTATTCTAGTTAATGGTTCAGAAAAGATTTTAAGATTAGATTATGATGATGTAGATTTGGGAAGAGGCGTTGGTCAAGGGTCGGCTAACGTGTATGACCAATTTGTTAATAGAATTGATACTTCACAAAATGGAGGAAAATCATCAATTTTATTTTATTTGAAGTCTCAAACAGAGTATAAAATCTTGAGTAAAGGGAAAGAAATTGAGATAACATTCAGTAACCCAAATGCAGGAGCAACAACAAATACAGTAGTTGTAGGAAATAATGCGAATAGAGGAACAACAAATAATAATTACTCGACACAATCTTACAACAACAATAATTATCAAAATAATAATAACTATAATACTAATAGAAATACTTATAGTAACAGTAGTAATGACACATATACAAACAATAATTACAACACTAATGCTAATAGAAACACTTACAGCAATAGTAATAACAATACTTACACTAATAATAATTACAACAGTAATACTTATAACAATGTTAACAAAAATTATACAAACAATCCAAATACAAATGTATATACTCCAGCACCAACTAGAACTGGAAACAAAAAATATACAATTATAGTCGATCCAGGACATGGTGGACATGATTCTGGTGCAGTAGCAAATGGATACAGAGAAAAAGATATTGCCTTAGAAGTTGCAAAAAGATTAGCTAGAAATCTAAGTGCAGATTATAATGTAATTACAACAAGAGATTCAGATTATTTTGTAACATTGGATGAAAGACCAGCAATTGGAAATAGAGTAAATGCAGATTTTTTTATAAGTATTCACTTAAATTCAGGAGGTAGTTCAGCTAATGGAGCAGAAGTTTATTATTATAGTAAAACAGGATCAAGCGATTACGCTTCAGAAGTAGCTAAATTTGAAAATAGAGTAGATGAAAGTTATGGAAGTTCACCTTTTTCTGATTATGTTTTAAAAGATATATTCTATAAAGTAAATCAAGAAAAAAGTGCTGCAATTGCTGAATCGGTATTGGATGGAATTATAAATGTGACAGGATTAAGAAGAAGAGGAGTTAAGGGAGCTAACTTTGCTGTATTAAGAGGAAGTAACTCACCAGCAATTCTTGCAGAGATAGGATTTATTTCAAATTATTCTGATTTATCAAAATATCTTACTCCAGAAGGTCAAGAAAATGTAGCAAGTGCAATTGCTGATGCGATTAGAAGACATTTTAGATAGAAAGTTTTAAGAAGGAGAAATTTATGGAAAAAGGGAAAAAAGCAAAAAATGTACAAATGCCAAAGAAAAAAAGTTTTTTTAGGGAAAATTTTTCTATAATAATTCTAATTTTACTTTCTGGAATGTCGATAGCAATTAATTATTATGATAAAGAAAATTCTGAAATGATAAATGTTGAAGTAGATAAAAATTTAGTAAAAGCATCATCTAATAATGCTCAACAAAAAATAAATATATTCATTTATAATCCATCAAATAAAATGGTTGAAGAAAAGGAAGCTTATATTCCGAAACAGAAGAATTTGGTGGAAGGAGATTATATTAATGAAGTTATCAAAGATACAAATTTTTTAACTAAAAACATGAAATTCATGAGTGCCTATACTTTGAGAATTGATGGAGAAAATACTACAATAGTTAAATTAAATTCAGAATTTACAGGATTGAGATCAAATCAAGCGTTATTTAATGGATTTGCACAATCAGTATCAAATACGATTTTGAAAAATTTTAGTAATATTAAAAAGGTTATAATTCAAATAGATGGAGAAGCAATTATTCAATAGTTGCTTTTTCTTTTTATCATAATAAAAAATTATAATAGAAAAAAGTGAAATTTTTATTTGGTATATTGAAATAATATGAGATTTTAGATAAAATAGTAAATAGGAAAAGTATAAAATTGTTAATGTATCATGAAAAAAACTTATTAAAAAGGAGATAAAAATGAGTAATATAAATATCGAAAAAATAAAAACAAATGTAAGAAAATATCTTGATGAAAAAAGATATAATCATGTAGTAAGAGTGGCAGAATGTGCTGTGGAATTGGCAAAAATTTATAATGTGAATGTGGAAAAAGTGGAGGCTTCGGCGTATTTACATGATGTGGCTAAATTTTTTGATTTATCAGAAATGATAGATTTGATTAAAGGGAAATATCCAGAAGTATCAGATGAATTATCTAAAACAACTGCAATTTTACACGGTTTTGCGGGAGCTGAATTTGTGAGAAATAATTTCGATTTATTTGGAATTGACGATGAGGAAATTTTGGATGGAGTGAAATATCATACAATTGGAAGTCCAAAAATGTCGACTTTGGCTAAAATTGTGTATTTGTCAGATGCGATTGAAGCGGCGAGAACATGGGAAGGCGTGGATGAAGCACGTGAATTAGCGAAAACAGATTTGGATGCAGCAATAAAATTTGAAATTAATGAAAAATTGAAATATTTATTGGGGAAAGATTCTATAATTCATCCAAACATAATATTATTTAGAAATGCGATAATTGCAAATCAATAGAAAAATAGGTGAAAAAATGAAAATAGAAAAAGAGTTAAAATATTTGAAACAAGTGTTGCAAGAGTATGAATTTACGTTTCAGGAAATTTTGCAATTAATGGATTGGAGTCCAAAAAAACGTAAATTGTATAAGCAGATTGTGAATGCTTGGGAAGAAAATGGAGAAATTTATTTAAAGAGAAATGGGAAATATACGCTGCCAGAAAAAGCTGGATTACTAAAAGGTGAAATTTCTATTGCAAATGGGAGTTTTGGATTTTTAGATGTTCAAGGTGAAAAAAGTGTATTTATTCCTGGGCCTTTTTTAAATACAGCGATGGACGGAGACACTGTTATTGTTAGAGTTTTGAAGGAAAATGTTCAAGGTGACAGAAAAAGAGAAGGGGAAGTTCTTCAAGTTGTAAAAAGAAATCGTGAAGTTGTCGTTGGGATTTTTGAGCATAATATGAGTTTTGGGTTTGTGCGAGTAAAAAATTCGAGAAAAGATATTTACATTTCCAAGAAAAAGATAAAAGGTGCGAAAACTGGGGATTTGGTTGCGGTAAAAGTGTATTTTTGGGGAGATGATACGAGAAAACCTGAAGGAGAAGTGGTTAGCATTTTAGGTGATCCTCAAGATACGGAAGCATTAATTTCTTCATTGTTAATAAGTGAAGGGATTCAAGAGAAATTTCCTGGAGAAGTTTTGAAGGAATTGGATAGCTTGGATGAAGATTTATCGTCTGAAATTCCGAATAGAAGGGATTTGAGAGATCTTGATATTATTACGATTGATGGAGCTGATGCGAAAGATTTGGATGATGCAGTTTATGTTGAAAAAACAGAGGATGGATATAAGCTGATTGTAAGTATTGCGGATGTTTCGTATTATGTTAAAGAGGGAACTGAATTGGATAATGAAGCCTTGAAGAGAGGGAACTCGATTTATCTGGTGGATAGAGTTATTCCGATGTTGCCGAGAAAATTGTCTAATAATTTGTGTTCGTTGAATCCAGATGAGGATAAAATGACTTTTTCTGTGGAAATTGATTTTGATGAAAAAGGGAAAGTTTTAAAAAATGATTTTTATAAATCAGTTATAAAATCGAAATTTAGAATGACTTACGATGGTGTAAATCAAATTTATGATTACATTGATAATCGAGAAAAAACTGATTTGAGTGAAAAAGAAATCGAAAAATTAGAAGAAAATAAAAAAGTTTTTGAAAAATATGAAAAAATTGTGCCAATGTTGCAGGAAATGTTGAAATTGTCACACATAATTAGAGGTACGAAAAAACGTCGTGGAAGTATTGATTTTGAATTACCAGAGATAAAAGTTGTTCTTGATCAAAATAAATTGGTTAAGGATATTGTTTTGCGTTCTCGTGGTGAGGCAGAAAGATTGATTGAAGATTTCATGGTTGCAGCGAATGAAGTTGTGGCGGAAAAATTGTTTTGGGAAGAAATTCCAGCGATATACAGAGTTCATGAAGATCCAGACAAAGAAAAATTAAAAGCATTAAATGAAACGCTTGTAAAATTTGGTTTCTCAATAAAAAATCTTGATGAAATTCATCCAGGGAAATTTCAAACGATTATTGATAGAACGACGGGATTGCCAGAAGGATATTTGATTCATAAATTGATTTTGAGAGCAATGCAAAGAGCAAGATATGCAAATAAAAATTTGGGACACTTTGGATTGGCGTCGAAATATTACTTGCATTTTACGTCACCGATAAGAAGGTACTCGGATTTGGTCGTTCATAGAATGCTTGGAAGATCGCTTGAAAAATTCATTAATGATAAGGATAAAAGTAAATATTTTGGAGAATTTGACGTTGTCGCTTCAGCAATTTCACGAACAGAAAGAGTCGCTGACAAATTAGAAGAAGATAGTGTAAAAATTAAATTAATCGAATATATGCAAGATAAAATCGGTAAAACATACATCGCAAGACTTAGTGGAATGAATAAAAATAAAGTGTTTATGGAATTGGAAAATCACATTGAAGTCGTGTATAATGTAAATGTTACGAGAGATCATTTTGTATACGATGAAGAAAATTTTAAAATAATTAACACAAATACAAACGAAACTTATACAATGGGAAATACAATAAAAGTAGTGGTTACAGGTGCTTCGTATGAAAAAATGGAAATAGAAGTAATTCCTTATGAGGAAGAAATTTTGAAAATTGAAGATGACGGAGACAAAGAATAATTTATAAAAAATTGAATTAAAAATGACTGAAAAGGAGGAAAAAATGCCAGTATTAGCTAGAAACAAAAAGGCTTTTCATGATTATTTTATCGAAGATAAACTTGAAGCGGGAATTGAACTCGTTGGGACAGAAGTGAAATCTGTGAAGGCTGGGAAAGTGAGCATAAAAGAGAGTTTTATCAGAATAATAAAAAATGAAATTTTTGCAATGAATATGCATATTACGCCATATGAATTTGGGAATATTAATAATGTTTCTGAATCGAGAGTACGAAAATTATTGCTAAATAGAAGAGAAATTGAAAAATGGGGATCAAAAATTAAAGAGCAAGGATATACGATTGTGCCACTTTCAGTTTATACAAAACAGAGATTAGTGAAAATGGAAATTGGACTTGCTAAAGGTAAAAAATTACACGATAAGAGAGAATCATTGAAACAAAAAGATCAAGAGCGAGATATGAAAAAATATCAAAAAAGTTTCACTCGATAATTTTTGTAAGAATTGATTTTGGATAAATTAACTTTGAAACAAAAGTTGTTGAAAACCTTGTTTTACCTAGTTTTAATAGGTTCTTATAAGTTGAAAAATTGTAAAATATTATTTTAGGCTTTACTTTGAATGTATTTAGTGATAAAATAGTGAAGAAATAAGTTTTGATTTATATAAATCAAATAAAATTTTTAAAATGGTTAAATTTAATCTTTTATGTATAAAAAGAAAAGGGATTTTTAATTTGTAGAAAAAAAGAAAGGAAAGGTTTTTTTAAAATGAAATTAGATTTTAGTTACAAATTTTCAAAAAATTTCTTCGGTGAACACGAAGTAGAACAAATCAAACCATATGTAGAATTGGCAAATGAAGTATTAGTATCAGGAAAAGGAGCTGGAAATGACTTCTTGGGGTGGACAACATTGCCATTAGATTATGACAAAGAAGAATTTGCTAGAATAAAAAAAGCAGCAGAAAAAATAAAAAATGATTCAGAAGTATTAATCGTTATTGGAATTGGTGGTTCTTATTTAGGAGCAAAAGCTGCAATTGAATTTTTATCACACAGTTTTTATAATAATTTACCAAAAGATAAAAGAAAAACTCCAGAAGTTTATTTTGCTGGAACAAATATGAGCGGTGTTTATTTACAACACTTAATTGATGTAGTTGGAGATAGAGATTTCTCAGTAAATGTTATTTCTAAATCAGGAACAACAACTGAACCAGCAATTGCCTTCAGAGTATTCAAAAAAATGTTAGAAGAAAAATATGGAAAAGAAGAAGCTAGTAAAAGAATTTATGCAACTACTGATAAAGCAAAAGGTGCATTAAAAACATTAGCTGACACAGAAAAATATGAAACATTTGTTGTACCTGACAATGTTGGAGGAAGATTCTCAGTTTTAACACCAGTTGGATTATTACCAATTGCTGCAGCTGGAATTAACATTGATGAATTAATGCAAGGAGCGGCTGATGCAGTAAAAGATTTTTCTAGCAAAAAATTAGAAGAAAATAAAGCATTGCAATATGCAGCAGTTAGAAACATTTTATTGAGAAAAGGTAAAAATGTAGAAATTATGGTTAACTATGAACCAAGATTACATTATTTCTCTGAATGGTGGAAACAATTATTTGGAGAATCAGAAGGAAAAGATTTCAAAGGATTATATCCTTCATCAGCTGATTTTTCTGCAGATTTACACTCTTTAGGTCAATATATTCAACAAGGACAAAGAATGTTTATCGAAACAGTTGTTTCAATTGATAAACCAGAAGTTGAATTTGAAATTGAAAAAGATGAAGAAAACTTAGATGGATTGAATTTTGTTGCAGGAAAAACTTTAGATTATGTAAACAAAAAAGCAAGAGACGGAGTTATTTTAGCACACGTTGACGGTGGAGTACCTAATTTAACAGTAAATATTCCTGAAGCAACACCTTATCATTTAGGATATGCATTCTACTTCTTTGAAAAAGCATGTGGAGTAAGTGGATACGTTTTAGGTGTAAATCCATTCGATCAACCAGGAGTTGAAGCGTACAAGAAAAATATGTTCGCATTATTAGGAAAACCTGGATACGAAGAAGAAGGTAAAAAATTAGAAGAAAAATTAAATTCTATAAAATAGTAAAAAATAGTTAAATATATATAATAAAAAATCTTGAATATATTTTCAAGATTTTTTTTTAAAAAATTAAATAAATTTATGTAAAAAAATAATAATAGTTCACTTTTTTGAAAAAAAGTTGTAAAATAGTGTTAGAAGGAAAAAAGTAAACAAATCCAATGCAAAAAATTTTACAAAAATAAAATAAGAAAGGGAAAATTTATGACAAAAGAAAATTTGTGGAAAAATTATTCTGAAAAGAAAAAAGAAGAAATTTTCGATTTTGCTGAGGGATATAAGAAATATTTAGATTCGGCAAAGACTGAGAGAGAATTTGTTGTAGTGACAGAAGAAGAATTAAAGAAAAATAATTTTGTTAATATAAATGAAAAAAGCGATTTAAAAGCAGGTGACAAAATTTATTTTAATAATCGAGACAAAAATCTTGTGGCAGTTATCATTGGTAAGGAAGATATTAAAAATGGGATTAATATGGTTGTTTCTCATTTGGATTCACCAAGATTAGATTTGAAGCCACATCCAATTCAAGAAACAGAAGAATTTGCGTTATTAAATACGCATTATTACGGTGGAATAAAAAAATATCAATGGGCGTCAACGCCTTTAGCTTTACATGGTGTAGTTTATTTAAAAGATAATACGAAAGTAGTTTTGGCGATTGGAGAAAAAGAAGAAGATCCAGTTTTTTGCATTCCAGATATTTTGCCACATTTATCTTACAAAGTGCAAGATGATAGAAAGGCACGAGAAGTAATTAAAGGTGAAGAATTAAAATTATTATTTGGAAATACACCAGTAAAAGATGAAAATATTGAAAAAAAAGTTAAGCAGTGGGTTTTAGATAAATTAAAAGAAGAATATGGTATCGAGGAAGATGATTTTTTTGCGGCTGAATTAGAAGTCGTACCAGCAGGGAAATTAAGAGATGTAGGTCTTGACCAAACAATGATTGGAGGATACGGTCAAGATGATAGAATTTGTGCATATACATCATTAAAAGCATTATACGAAATAGAGAATCCTGAAAAAACAGTAATGGTTTATTTGACTGATAAAGAAGAAATTGGAAGTGAAGGGTCGACAAGTTTGAAAACTACATTGCCAGAATATGTTGTTGGGAAAATTTTGTCGTTAACAGAAAAAAATTATAATGACCAAATGTTAAGAGAAACTTTATGGAATTCAAAAGCGTTATCATCAGATGTAACAGCAGCTATAAATCCTGTATTTTCGTCAGTTCATGATCCAGAAAATGTAGCAAGATTGTCTTATGGATTAGCTTTTGCAAAATATACAGGTTCAAGAGGAAAAGTAGGTGCAAGTGATGCTGATGCAGAGATTATGCAAGAAATAAGACAAGCATTTGAAAAAAATGAAGTTGCATATCAAGTTGGAGGATTCAACAAAACAGATGAAGGTGGCGGTGGAACTGTCGCAAAATTTTTGGCGTACTATGGAATAAGAACTGTAGATGCAGGGCCAGCACTTATCTCAATGCATTCGTTATTTGAAATTTCTTCAAAGGCAGATTTATACGAAACATACCGAGCATATAAAGTGTTTTTTGGAATAAAATAGTATTTGGATTGTTTTAAATATAAATTTATGCAAGAGAAAATGAGAAATAAGTGATTGTAAAAAATTAAAAAGATTTACAATCAATTAAATTACATGGAAAGATAAGGGAGAAAAATGAATTTATTAGATTACAAAATAATCATTTACAGAAATAATAAATTTTATAAAGAAGAAAATTTTACTTCATTTGATGGAGTCAGATATTTTTATAAATGGAGTGACGTTGAGTCAGGAAGTTATTATTTTGAAATAAGTTATCAAGATGAAATTATAAAATCAGTTACCTACAACCATACATCGCCTTTTGCTACTGTTTTTGAAGCAAGGGTAGAATTAACAGGAAGACCAAAAGCAATAACAGGATTCCAAGCAGGAATTGATATTTTAGTAGAATATTATCCAGAAAGAGAAAAATTCATTTTATCAAAAACAAAATTTTTCAGAACGAAAGTGGATATAAAAAAATATGGCTTGAAAGATGTTGAAAAAGTTGAAGTTGCAAGTGAAGAAACAGGGTGGAGACCAATAAGTGAACCTGTGAAAAAGCTGTCAGATACAATTTATGAAATAACAATGATCCCTGGAAATGGTGTTTATGAGTATAAATATGTAATTGATGGAAAATGGTATCCTGAAGGAGAAAATTTGAAATTAATTCTTGGAGAAAGAGGAGAATTATTCCCAAAAGGATATATGGGTGATGGAAAATTTGTTTATGATACGAAAGAAAAAGAAAGCGATTTAAAGGCAATTGTTCATGATTATAAAAGTTTGAAATATTTTAATAAGATATCAGACAGAGACTATGAATTTAAAATAAGAACACAAATTGAAGATGTGGAAAGAGCCTACATAAGTATTGTTTTATCAGAAGAAGATAGCTATGAAATGATTTATGAGCTAGAAAGATTTAGTGATAAAACAAATAGTTTTGACTATTTCCAAAGAATAGTAGATTGTGGTAGAAAAGTAGATAAAATCATGTATTATTTTATTTTGGAAGATGGTGGAAAGAAAGTTTACTTTAATGGAAAATTACATGAAGAAAAACCAGAAAGAATGGTTATCAAAACAACTAGAGAAGATATTCAAATTTTTGATGTTCCAGATTGGTCAAAAGAAGCCATTTGGTATAATCTTTTCCCAGATAGATTCTACAATGGGAATCACTACAATGATGCCATTTTCAATGAATTTGGACCAGAAGAATTTAGTATAAATGAATTACATGAAAATAAATTTATCGAAAAATATAAATGGGAAAAATTAAATAATGTCTATGGAAAATTTGATAGAAATAGATGGACTTCTGATTTCTCTGATAGAACTGATTGGGAAAAAGCTGGAGAGAAAAAAGTTGATTATAGCTTGAAATATGCGAGAATGTACGGAGGAGATATTCAAGGTATCAAAGAAAAAATTCCTTATTTAAAAGAATTGGGAATAAACGCAATATGGTTAAACCCAGTATTTTTCTCATACCAAAATCATAAATATGGTGCAAATGATTTCAGACATATTTCACCAGACTTTGGTACAATCAGAACAAGTGGTGAAAAATACGATGTAAAAGTTAATAAATCCAATAAATACAACAATAAAACATACATCGACGTTCTAGGAAAACAAGCAATTAATAACAGTGAATTAAAATTATTAGAAGTTAACTTAAAAGGTGAAAATAAAGGTAAAAATGGTTATGGTGAAACTGAAGATCCAGAAACTTGGGTTTGGACAGAATCTGATTTAATTATGGTTGATTTTATAAAAGAATTACATAAAAATGGAATAAGAGTAATTTTTGATGGAGTTTTCAATCATAGTAGTGACAGACACTGGACATTCAATATGGTGTTAGCTGATGGAGAAACTTCTCAATATAAAGATTGGTATAAAATTAAAGATTTTACAAATCATATTCCTGTGACAGACGATTTGTCAGATGAAGAAGCATATGATTTGATTATGAAAAATAAAAAACGTTTAATTTATAACGCTTGGGGAGGATTTAATTCGTTACCAGAATTCAATACTTTCAATGAACAATATAAGGATTATATCTTTAATATTACAAGAAAATGGATGTATGGACCTGATGGAAAAGAAAGTAAAAACTGGATGGAAGATGATGGAATAGACGGATGGAGACTAGATGTACCAAACTGTCTTGAAAATCAAAATTTCTGGAATGAATGGCGACAAGTCGTTAAAGGATGCAAACAAGAAGCCTATATTACAGCAGAATTGTGGGGAAATGCTTCAAATGATATTAATTATGGTAATAAATTTGATACAGTTATGAACTACGAATGGCTAAAAACTGTTATCGGATATTTTATAAATCACAGTAGAGAAGGTGGAGAAAGATACAAATTAAAAGCAACTGATTTCTTCAATGAATTGAGAGAAAAACGTTCATGGTATCCATATCAATCTCTACAAGCATCACAAAATTTAAATGGTTCACACGATACAGATAGACTATATTCAAGAATTGTAAATGATATTTTAGGTAGAAACTTAGAAGAAGGAAAACAATTAGAAAAAGGTTATAACTCAATAAGACCAGACCTAGCTTCTAACTATCATCCAAATACATCAATTGACTGGATAAATAGCAAAATAAAACCAAAAGATGTATTAAAATTAATATCAATTTTCCAAATGACATATATTGGAGCACCGATGTTATATTACGGTGATGAAGTGGGAATGTGGGGAGCTACTGACCCTTATTGTAGAAAACCAATGCTTTGGAAAGAATTTATGTATGATGAAGAAAAAAATCCATCATTCTTGAATAAAGAAGAAAGATATGAGCAAAAAGTAGACGAAGACTTATTATTCTGGTACAAAAAATTAATAAAAATTCGTAGAAAAAACAGAGTGCTAGTATATGGTAAATTCAAAGAATTATTAGCAGATGATCAAAGAGACATTATAGCTTATGAACGTAAAAATGAAGACCGTTCAATAATAACAGTTATAAATAATTCATTCAATGACTATAAAGATATCGAATTTTTAACTGATTATCCAGGAGAAAGATTCCTAGATTTAATTTCAGAAAAATTTGTAAAAGTTAGCATGAATGGAAAAATTAATATTAGTCTAAAAGCTAAACAAGGTGTAATATTGAAACGTTGGAATTATTAGAAACTAAAATTTTAGGGAGTGAGTCAAGTTGCTCACTTCTCTATTACAATTACAATTGTTATTTCAAAAAATATATTATATAAATATTAACTATATAAAAGATATATAATTTATATAATAAAATTTCGATAATTTTAACAAAAACTCAATAAAGACCTTGACATAATGGCTTAAATAGTATAAAATAAGTAAGTTATAACTCATAAACTAAATCTTCAGAAAATATGTAAAAAAACATATTTTTTAGTAAATTTAGAGTAAATCGCTATACTTATAAATGGGTATACATTATGCCCTACAAATTAGGGTGTAGATTGAAGGGATGAGCTTTTAAAAAAGTTTTAGTTTATAAAAAATGACGAGAAATTATATATAAAATTTGAAGAAAGTTGGGAGGAGGAAAATATGCCTACTATTAATCAATTAGTAAGATTTGGTAGAAAAACAACAGAGAAAAAGAAAAAATCACCTGCGTTAAAAGGTAATCCACAAAAAAGAGGGGTTTGTGTAAGAGTATATACAACTACACCTAAAAAACCAAACTCAGCCTTAAGAAAAGTAGCAAGGGTTAAATTAGTAAATGGAATTGAAGTTACTGCTTATATTCCAGGAATCGGACATAACTTACAAGAACACAGTATCGTTCTTTTAAGAGGAGGAAGAACAAAAGATTTACCAGGGGTTAGATATAAAATAATCAGAGGTGCTTTAGATACTGCGGGAGTAGTAAACAGAAGACAAGCTAGATCAAGATACGGAACAAAAAAACCAGCGGCAGGCGCTAATTAATTAAAACTAAGAAGTAAGGAGGACAAATAAGTGTCAAGAAGAAGAAAAGCGGAAAAGAGAGATGTTTTACCTGATTCTCAATATAACGATAAAGTAGTAACTAAATTCATAAATGGATTAATGAAAGATGGAAAAAAATCATTAGCTGAAAACATTTTCTATACAGCATTAAATGAAATTAAAGAAGAAACTCAAGAAGAGGGAATTGAAGTGTTCAGAAGAGCAATGGAAAATGTTAGACCTCAATTAGAAGTTAGATCAAGAAGAATTGGAGGAGCTACTTACCAAGTACCAGTTGAAGTTAGAAAAGAAAGACAACAAACTTTAGCTATTAGATGGTTAGTTAGATACACAAGAGAAAGAAAAGAACACGGAATGGTAAACAAATTGAAAAAAGAGTTAGTAGCAGCTGCTAACAATGAAGGTGGATCAATTAAGAAAAAAGAAGACACATATAAAATGGCCGAAGCAAATAGAGCATTCGCACATTATAAATGGTAATTCGTTAAAGTATAGTTTATTTAATTATCTGAATTATTTAACTGCTTAATATTTAGAAGGAGGAAACATCAGAATGGCAAGAAAAGTTGCTTTAAAAGATACTAGAAATATTGGTATCATGGCTCATATTGATGCCGGAAAAACGACTACTACTGAAAGAATTTTATTCTATACAGGAGTTAACCATAAAATTGGAGAGGTTCACGAAGGAGCCGCTACAATGGATTACATGGAACAAGAACAAGAAAGAGGAATCACAATTACATCAGCAGCAACAACTGCATTTTGGAATAAACACAGAATTAACATCATAGATACACCAGGTCACGTTGACTTTACAGTTGAAGTTGAAAGATCTTTAAGAGTATTAGATGGAGCTGTTGCAGTATTCTCAGCAGTTGATGGTGTTCAACCACAATCTGAAACAGTTTGGAGACAAGCTGATAAATACAACGTTCCAAGAATGGCTTTCTTTAATAAAATGGATAGAGTTGGAGCAGATTTCGATATGTGCGTTAACGATATTAAAGAAAAATTAGGTGGAAACGGTGTACCTATCCAATTACCAATTGGTGCTGAAGATAATTTCGAAGGAATTATTGATTTAGTAACAATGAAAGAATATTTATTTAAAGATGAAACTATGGGAGCTGACTATGAAATAGTTGATATAAGAGCAGAGTTAGTTGATGAAGCTCAAGCAGCTAGAGAACATATGATTGAATCTGTAGTTGAAACTGATGATGAATTAATGGAAAAATATTTTGGTGGAGAAGAAATTTCTGAAGAAGAAATCAAAAAAGCATTAAGAGCTGCTACAATCGAAGGAACTGTTGTACCTGTATTGTGCGGAACTGCATTTAAAAACAAAGGAATTCAACCATTACTTGATGCAGTAGTTGCTTATATGCCATCACCATTAGACATCAACGGTGGAAAAATTAAAGGAACTGATCCTAAAACTGAAGAACCTATCGAAAGAGAAATGGGAGACGATGCTCCATTCTCAGCATTAGCGTTCAAAATTATTACGGATCCATTTGTAGGAAGATTATCATTCTTCAGAGTTTATTCAGGAATATTAGAAAAAGGATCTTATGTATTAAACTCTACTAAAGGTAAAAAAGAAAGAATGGGAAGATTACTTCAAATGCACGCAAACAAAAGAGAAGAATTGGAAACAGTTTACTCTGGAGATATTGCTGCAGCAGTAGGGTTGAAAGATACTACAACAGGAGATACATTGTGTGCTGAAAATGCTCCAATTATCTTGGAAAAAATGGAATTCCCTGATACAGTTATTCAAATAGCTGTTGAACCAAAAACAAAAGCTGACCAAGAAAAAATGGGTACAGCATTAGCTAAATTAGCTGAAGAAGATCCAACATTTAAAGTTACAACTAACCAAGAAACTGGTCAAACATTGATCGCTGGAATGGGAGAATTACACTTGGAAATTATCGTAGATAGAATGAAACGTGAATTCAAAGTTGAAGCAAATGTAGGTAAACCACAAGTTGCATATAGAGAAACAATCAACGGAAGCGCTGATGTTGAAGAAAAATATGCTAAACAATCTGGAGGTAGAGGTCAATACGGACATGTTAAAATTAAAGTTGAACCTAATCCAGATAAAGGTTATGAATTTATTAACCAAATTACAGGAGGAGCTATTCCAAGAGAATACATTCCTGCAGTAGATAAAGGAATTCAAGAAGCATTAGAAGCTGGAGTTGTTGCAGGATATCCAGTTCAAGATGTAAAAGTAACATTATATGACGGATCTTACCATGAAGTGGATTCATCAGAAATGGCATTTAAAATAGCTGGATCTATGGCAATTAAAAAAGCCTTAAGAGCAGCAAATGCAGTATTATTAGAACCAATCTTCAAAGTAGAAGTTACTACTCCAGAAGAATACATGGGAGATGTTATTGGTGACTTGAACTCAAGAAGAGGACAAGTATCAGGAATGACTGACAGAAATAATGCGAAAATTATTAACTCAGAAGTACCATTATCTCAAATGTTTGGTTACGCAACTGACCTAAGATCTAAAACACAAGGTAGAGCATCTTATTCAATGGAATTTGAAAAATATGTAGAAGTACCTAAAAATATTGCAGATCAAGTTATTAAAGAAAGACAAGGAAAATAGTAAATAAAATGTGAACGACTTTCTATTTGTTAAGTTATCAATAGAATAGAAAGTCTTCAAATTAGAAATAAAATATAAATTTAAAATATCTGGAGGAAATAAGAAATGGCAAAAGCTAAATTCGAGAGAAGTAAACCACACGTAAACATAGGAACAATCGGTCACGTTGACCACGGTAAAACAACAACAACAGCAGCAATTTCAAAAGTATTAGCTGAAAAAGGGTTAGCTGAAAAAGTTGATTTTGAAAACATTGACCAAGCTCCTGAAGAAAGAGAAAGAGGAATTACAATTAACACAGCTCACATTGAGTATGAAACAGAAAAAAGACACTACGCTCACGTAGACTGTCCAGGACATGCTGACTATGTAAAAAATATGATTACAGGAGCAGCTCAAATGGATGGAGCTATCTTAGTAGTATCAGCAGCAGATGGTCCAATGCCTCAAACAAGAGAACATATCTTGTTGGCAAGACAAGTAGGTGTACCTTACATCGTAGTATACTTGAATAAAGTAGATATGGTAGACGACGAAGAATTATTAGAATTAGTAGAAATGGAAGTAAGAGAATTATTAAACGAATACGGATTCCCAGGAGATGACGTACCAGTAATCAAAGGATCTTCATTAGGAGCATTAAATGGAGAACAAAAATGGATAGATGCAATTGTAGAATTGATGGATGCAGTGGATGAATATATTCCAACACCAGAAAGACCAATTGACCAACCATTCCTTATGCCAATTGAAGATGTATTCACAATTACAGGAAGAGGAACAGTTGTAACAGGAAGAGTAGAAAGAGGAGTAGTAAAAGTTGGAGAAGAAGTAGAAATCGTAGGAATTAAACCAACTTCAAAAACAACAGTAACAGGAGTAGAAATGTTCAGAAAATTATTAGATTCAGGACAAGCTGGAGATAATATAGGAGCATTATTAAGAGGAACTAAGAAAGAAGAAGTGGAAAGAGGACAAGTGTTGGCAAAACCAGGAACAATCACTCCACATACAGGATTTAAATCAGAAGTATATGTATTGACAAAAGATGAAGGAGGAAGACATACTCCATTCTTTACAGGATACAAACCACAATTCTATTTCAGAACAACTGATATTACAGGAGAAGTAAACTTACCAGAAGGAGTAGAAATGGTAATGCCTGGAGATAACATTGAAATGACAGTAGAATTAATTCACCCAATTGCAATGGAAGAAGGATTAAGATTTGCGATTAGAGAAGGTGGAAGAACAGTAGCTTCAGGAGTAGTTGCAACTATTACTAAATAGTCAAAAATTATAGGAGGAAAAAACTTTGGATAAAATCAGAATATATCTTCAATCTTATGATCATAAATTATTAGATCAATCTGCAAAAAAAATTGCAGAAGTAGTAAAGAAAAATGGTTCAGAATTAGCTGGTCCATTACCTTTACCAACTAAAACTAAAAAATATACAGTTTTAAGATCTGTACATGTTAATAAAGATTCAAGAGAACAATTTGAAATGAGAATACACAGAAGATTTGTTGAAATTAAAAATTCTAGTCAACAAATAATGGCTGCGTTAGGATCATTAAACTTACCATCAGGTGTAGGAATAGAAATTAAGCAATTATAAGCTTAGTACATGTTGGCAATTGGATTGAGGAATTTTCCTTAATTCAATGTCAACCAATATATTAAGGAGGATAAATAAATAAAATGATATTAGGTAAAAAAATCGGAATGACTCAAATTTTCGAAGATGAAAAATTAATACCAGTAACAGTTATCGAAGCTGGTTCAAACTTCGTAGTTCAAATTAAAACAAATGAAAAAGAAGGATACAATGCTATTACATTAGCATTTGATGAAAAAAAAGAAAAAAATACAAATAAACCAGAAGCAGGTTTATTCAAAAAAGCAGGAATTACTCCTAAAAAATTCTTAAAAGAATTCAAAGTTGCTGATACAGCTTCATATGAATTAGGACAAGAATTTAAAGTAGACGTATTAGAAGGAATCGAATTTGTTGATATCACAGGAACTTCAAAAGGTAAAGGGACTGCAGGAGTTATGAAAAGACATAACTTTGGTGGAAACAGAGCTTCACATGGGGTTTCTAGAAACCATAGATTAGGAGGGTCAAATGCTGGAGGTGCTGCATCAAACAGTAATGTACCTAAAGGTAAAAAAATGGCTGGAAGATTAGGTAATGAACAAGTAACAGTTCAAAACTTAAGAGTTATTAAATTTGATGTAGAAAACAACCTTTTATTAGTAAAAGGTGCAATACCAGGACCTAAAAATGGTTACTTAGTTATTAAAAAATCGGTTAAGAAATACTAATAGGAAAGAGAGGAGGATAAAATGCCAGTTTTAAATATTTATAAATTAGATGGTTCGCAAGCAGGAACTGTTGAATTAAACAATGAAGTATTTGGTATTGAACCAAATAAATCTGTAATGCACGAAGTTTTAGTTGCTGAATTAGCAGCTTTAAGACAAGGTTCTGCCTCAACAAAAACAAGAGCAGAAGTAAGAGGTGGAGGAAGAAAACCTTTTAGACAAAAAGGAACAGGAAGAGCTAGACAAGGTTCTACAAGAGCACCACACATGGTAGGTGGAGGAGTTGTTCACGGACCAAAACCTAGAAATTACGCTAAAAAAGTTAATAAAAAAGTTAGAAAATTAGCTTTAAGATCAGCATTAGCTCAAAAAATTATTGAAGGAAACTTAATTGTTTTAGATGACTTTGCATTAGAAGCACCAAAAACAAAAACATTTGTTGAATTTGCAAAAGCATTAAATTTTGCTGATACTAAACAATTATATGTAACTGAAGATTCTTATGAAACTTCTGATAGAGATTACTTCTTGTATTTATCAGCTAGAAATATTAAAAAAGTTTCAATTTTAAATTCAAGAGAAATTAATGTTTATTCATTAATCAAACAAGATAAAGTAATTGTTACTAAAGAAGCACTTGCAACTATCGAGGAGGTGTTAGCATAATGCATATTACTGATATAATCAAAAAACCAGTATTGAATACAGAAAAAGCTAGAAACTTATTTGAAAATAATGAGTACGTATTTATCGTTGATAGAAGAGCAAACAAAATTCAAATCAAAGAAGCTGTTGAAAAATTATTCAATGTAAAAGTTGAAAGCGTAAATACTTTGAATATTAAACCAAAAGCAAAAAGATTTAGAATGTCAGTTTATAAAACATCTGCTATAAAAAAAGCAATGGTTAAATTGAAAAAAGGTGAAACAATCGCAGCATATGAAGGATAATTCTGATTTATCAGAATCCTTTTTATGATATAAAAAATATATGAAAAAAATATTTTTTAGTATAGGAATTATTTCATAAAAATGATATAATATACAGGTTGTGAAAAAATGAAATTAAGGAAGAGAGGTAATAAAAGTTATGCCAATTAAAAAGTTAAAACCAATAACTAGTGGGACAAGGCATATGTCGATATTAGTTAATAATGAATTAGATAAAGTAAGACCTGAAAAATCATTAGTAGAACCATTAGGTTCATCTTATGGAATTGATAACTACGGTCATAGAACAGGTAGAAATAGACATAAAGGTCATAAAAGATTATATAGAGTTATTGATTGGAAAAGAAATAAATTAGGAGTTCCTGCAAAAGTAGCAACTCTTGAATACGATCCAAACAGAACTGCAAACATTGCATTATTACATTACGTTGATGGAGAAAAAAGATATATCTTAGCTCCAAATGGATTGAAAAAAGGTGATGTAGTATTAGCTGGTGAAGGTGCTGAAATCAAACCAGGAAATGCTTTGAAATTAAAAGATTTACCAATCGGGACAGTTATTCACAATGTTGAGTTGATGCCTGGAAAAGGTGGACAATTAGCAAGATCTGCAGGAACTTCTGCAAGATTAGTAGCTAAAGAAGGAACTTATTGCCACGTTGAATTACCTTCAGGAGAATTAAGATTAATTCATAAAGAATGTATGGCAACAATTGGTGCAGTAGGAAATTCTGAACACTCATTAGTATCATTAGGTAAAGCTGGAAGAAATAGACATTTAGGAAGAAAACCACACGTAAGAGGATCAGTAATGAACCCTGTAGATCACCCTCATGGAGGAGGAGAAGGTAGATCTCCTATAGGTAGAAAATCACCAGTTACACCTTGGGGTAAACCTACTCTTGGTAAGAAAACAAGAGGTAAAAAACTTAGCGATAAATTTATTGTTAGAAAAAGAAAAAAATAGTCAAGTTAACAAAATGATATATGATAATGTTGCTTAACACACTTTTATGTGTGTGAGCTAACATTTTCAACTTAAAGATGAGATGATAAGGAGGAAAGAATGGCTCGTTCATTAAAAAAAGGACCTTTTGTTGATGCTTATTTATTGAAGAAAGTAGAAGCATTAGGAGAAAAAAAACAAGTTATTAAAACATGGTCAAGAAGATCTACTATATTCCCTCAATTTATTGGACATACTTTTGCAGTATATAATGGTAAAAAACATTTACCTGTATACGTAACAGAAGAAATGGTAGGACATAAATTAGGTGAATTTGCACCAACAAGAACTTTCTATGGACACGGGAAAGATGCAAAAAAAGGTAAAAAATAATTAAATATAAAAGAATCTAATTAAAATATATAAAATTAGTAATGGAAGGAGGCCATTTAATGGCAGTAGTAGCTAAATTACGTTACCAAAGATTAAGCCCTCAAAAAGCTAGACTTGTAGCTGATATAGTTAGAGGAAAAAATGCTTTACAAGCTTTAAACGTATTAGAGTTTACAAATAAAAAAGCAGCTAAATATATAGAAAAAACATTAAGATCAGCAATTGCAAATGCAGAACATAATTTTAATTTGGATCCAGAAAAATTATATATTTCTAAAATTTTAATTGATAAAGGACCAGTATTAAAAAGAATTAGCCCAAGAGCAATGGGAAGAGCAGATGTTATAAGAAAACCAACTGCTCATATAACAGTAGAAGTTTCAGAAAGAAACTAAGAATAGTATAAGGAGGTAAGTCTGTGGGACAAAAAGTAGATCCTAGGGGGATTAGAATTGGAATCACAAAAACTTGGGATTCAAAATGGTTCGCTGAAGGGAAAGAATACTTAAATAATTTTCATGAAGATATAAAAATAAAAGAATACATTAAAAAGAATTACTATCATGCAGGAATTTCAACAGTTCAAGTTGAAAGAACATCACCAACTGATGTTTCTGTAATAATAGAAACTGGGAAAGCTGGAATTCTAATTGGTAGAAAAGGTCAAGAAATTGAAGCTTTAAAAAATAATTTGGAAAAATTAACTAACAAAAAAGTACAAGTTAAAGTACAAGAAATTAAAAATCCTAATAAAGATGCACAATTAGTGGCTGAAAGTATAGCAACTGCTATTGAAAAAAGGGTAGCTTATAAAAGAGCTGTTCAACAAGCAATTCAAAGAGCTGAAAAATCAGGTGTAAAAGGGATTAAAGTAATGGTATCAGGAAGATTAAATGGTGCCGAAATAGCTAGAAGTGAATGGACACTTTCAGGAAGAGTATCATTACATACATTGAGAGCAGATGTTGATTATGCAACTGCAACTGCACATACTACATATGGAGCTTTAGGAATTAAAGTATGGATTTTCAATGGTGAAGTTCTTTCTACTAAAAAGGAAGGAGGAAATAATTAATGTTAATACCTAAAAGAACGAAATATAGAAAACAGTTCAGAGGAAAAATGGGTGGTATAGCAACTAAAGGAAACAAAGTTGATTTTGGTGAATTTGGATTGGCCGCTAGAGAATTTGGTTGGATTACTTCAAGACAAATAGAAGCTTGTAGGGTAACAATCAACAGAACATTTAAAAGGGAAGGAAAAATTTGGATTAGAATATTCCCTGATAAACCTTATACAAAAAGACCAGAAGGAACAAGAATGGGTAAAGGTAAAGGTAATACAGAAGGTTGGGTAGCTGTAGTTAAAAAAGGAAAAATAATGTTTGAAGTTGCTGGAGTATCAGAAGAAAAGGCTAAAGAAGCATTAAGAAAAGCAGGACATAAACTACCTATCAAAGTTAAATTTGTAAGAAAAGAAGAAGTAGGTGGTGATAAGTAATGACAGCAAATGAAATAAGAGAATTATCATTAGAAGAATTAGATGCAAAAGTTAAAGAATTGAAACAAGAATTGTTTAATTTAAAATTTCAAAAAACTCTTGGACAATTACAAAACACTACTAAAATAACTGAAGTTAAAAGAACGATAGCAAGAATAAAAACTATCGCAACTGAAAAAACTGTTAAATAGGAGGAACAAGAGTGGAGAATAAAAGAAACGAAAGAAAAGTAAGAGAAGGTATTGTTGTTTCTGATAAAATGGATAAAACAGTAGTTGTTCTTGAAGAAACAATGAGATTACATAAAATCTATAAAAAAAGAGTGAAAACTTCTAAAAGATATAAAGCACATGATGAAAATAACGAATGTGGTGTAGGAGACAGAGTAAGAATCATGGAAACTAGACCATTAAGTAAAGATAAAAGATGGAGAGTAGTGACTATCTTAGAAAAAGCTAAATAGAGAATAGTGGATAATGAAATTTTGAGAGGAGGAAATTTTAAATGGTTCAACAACAAACGATACTTAATGTTGCTGATAACACAGGAGCGAAAAAAATCATGGTTATTAGAGTATTAGGTGGGTCAAGAAGAAGATTCGGTAAAATTGGTGACATCGTAGTAGCATCTGTTAAAGAAGCTATACCTAATGGAAATGTAAAAAAAGGAGATGTAGTTAAAGCTGTTGTAGTAAGAACAAGAAAAGAATTAAAAAGAGCAGATGGTTCATATATTAAATTTGATGATAATGCAGCAGTTGTATTAAATACAAGCTTAGAAGTAAGAGGTACAAGAATTTTTGGACCTGTAGCAAGAGAACTAAGAGCTAAAAACTTTATGAAAATAGTGTCTCTAGCACCAGAAGTATTATAGAAAGGAGAGTTTATAAGTGGCTAAACCAAGAGTAAAATCAATACCTAATAGATTACATGTTAAAACTGGAGATACAGTTGTTGTAATTAGTGGTAGATCGAAAGACTTATCTAGAAATGACAAAGGTCAAACTGGAGATAAAGGAAAAGTTGGAAAAGTATTAAAAGTATTCCCTAAAATAGGTAAAATAGTTGTTGAAGGTGTAAATATTCAAAAAAGACATATCAAACCTAATGCAATGAACCCACAAGGCGAAGTTGTAGAAAAAGAAATGCCAATTTTCTCATCTAAAGTAATGCTTTGGGATGAAAGTGCAAAAAAAGGGACTAGAGTAAGATATGAAATTAAAGATGGAAAAAAAGTAAGAATATCAGTTGTTTCTGGTAACGAAATATAGAAAGGAGGAAAACTCAGTGGCTGAGAAATATATTCCAAGATTACAAAAGTTATATAAAGAAGAATTGGTTGCATCATTAATGAAAGAATTAAACATCACTAATGTTATGCAAGTACCTAAAATTGAAAAAATAGTAGTTAATATGGGGATTGGTGAAGCGGTAAACAACCCTAAATTAATTGATACTGCAATGAGAGAATTAGGGCAAATTACAGGACAACAGCCTGTAGCTAGAGCAGCTAAAAAATCAGAAGCAGGATTTAAATTAAGAGAAGGACAAAAAATCGGAGCAAAAGTAACATTAAGAAAAGAAAAAATGTACGAATTTTTAGATAGATTAATTAGTATTACTTTACCAAGAGTTAGAGACTTTGAAGGAGTTTCACCTAAAGGGTTCGATGGAAGAGGAAACTATACTTTAGGTATTAGAGAACAAATCGTTTTCCCTGAAATTGAAATTGATAAAGTTGATAAAACATTTGGAGTAGGAATTACAATAGTTTCAACTGCAAGAACTGACGAAGAAGGAAGAGCGTTATTAAAAGCATTCGGAATGCCGTTTGCAAAATAGTTTACAATTTGAAGGAGGTGTAATTCAATAAATGGCTAAAAAAGCAATGGTTGAAAGAAACTTAAGAAGAGAAAAAATAGTTGATAAATATGCAGAAAAAAGAGCAGAATTAAAAGCAAAAGCTAAAAAAGGTGATAGAGAAGCAATAGCTGAATTGGCTAAATTGCCAAGAAATGCGTCACCTACTAGATTGAGAAATAGATGTCAAATTAATGGAAGACCAAGAGGATTCATGAGAGAATTTGGAATTTCTAGAGTAATGTTTAGAAAATTAGCAGGAGAGGGTGCAATCCCAGGAGTAAGAAAATCAAGTTGGTAAGAAGAAGTTCGAGAGGAGGAATAAGTAAATGCATTTAACAGATCCTATTGCTGATATGCTTACTAGAATTAGAAATGGAAATATGGCAAAACATGCTGAAGTTAAAATACCATTTTCAAAAATTAAAGAAAGTATAGCGAATATATTAAAAAATGAAGGATATATAGTTAGTTACGAAGTAAAAGAAGAAGGTACAAAAAAAGATATAGTAGTAACATTAAAATATATGGATGGAGATGCTGTAATCAAAGGGTTGAAAAGAATTTCTAAACCTGGAAGAAGAGTATATACATCTGTAGAAAGTTTACCTAAAGTATTAGGTGGATTAGGAATTGCCATTGTCTCAACACCAAAAGGTGTTATAACAGACAAAGAATGCAGAAAGCATAGCGTTGGTGGAGAGGTTCTTTGCTACGTGTGGTAATTTACGCATTTTATAAAATAGGAGGAGAGTCATGTCAAGAATAGGTAATAAACCTATAACTATACCAGCTGGTGTAGAAGTTAAATTAGATGGTAATAAATTTATCGCTAAAGGACCTAAAGGACAATTGGAAAGAGAATTAAGCGATGAAATTAAAGTAAATATTGATGGCACTGAAATAACTTTTGAAAGACCTAATGACTTACCAAGCATTAGAGCTCTTCATGGGACAACTAGAGCAAATGTTAATAATTTGATTATTGGTGTTAGTCAAGGGTTTGAGAAAAAATTAGAATTAGTAGGGGTTGGATACAGAGTACAAGCTAACGGAAAAGGTTTGACTTTAGCTTTAGGATATTCTCACCCTGTTGAAATAGAAGCTGTTGAAGGAATAACTTTCAAAGTAGAAGGTAATACAAAAATTTCTATTGAAGGAATTGACAAACAATTAGTTGGACAAATTGCTGCAAATATCAGAGCTAAGAGACCACCTGAACCTTACAAAGGAAAAGGAGTTAAATATGCTGATGAAGTAATTAGAAGAAAAGAAGGTAAGAAAGGATAGGAGGTAGATTTTAGTGATAAAAAAACTAGATAGAAAAAAAGTAAGAACTAGAAAACATAAAAGTATAAGAAGAAGAATCGTTGGAACTGCTGAAAGACCTAGACTTTCTGTTTACAGAAGTTTACAAAATATATTTGTTCAAATTATTGATGATACTACTGGAAATACTTTAGTATCAGCATCTACAATTGAAAAAGGTGCAAAAATCGAAAATGGTTCAAATATTGAAGCAGCTAAACAAATTGGTGAGAGAATTGCTAAAAAAGCATTAGAAAAAGGAATAACGACAGTTGTATTTGATAGAGGTGGATATATTTACACTGGAAGAATCAAAGCAATAGCTGATGCTGCAAGAGAAGCAGGATTAAAATTCTAAGGAGAAGGAGGACTTATTTTGGCCAGAGATAGAGAAAGAAATGAAAAAGCAAGTGAATTTAAAGAAAGTCTTTTAAGAATAAATAGAGTTTCTAAAACTGTTAAAGGGGGAAGAAGAATGTCATTCTCAGTTTTAGCAGCAGTTGGAGACGAAAAAGGTAAAGTTGGTATTGGTTTAGGAAAAGCAAATGGTGTACCAGATGCTATTAGAAAAGCAATCGCTAACGCTAAGAAAAATTTAGTAACTGTATCTTTAAAAGGTGGAACTTTACCACATGAACAAATTGGTAAATACAATTCTACAAGTGTATTATTGAAACCAGCTTCAAAAGGGACAGGAGTTATTGCTGGGTCAGCAGCTAGGGAATTATTAGAATTAGCTGGTGTAACAGACGTACTTACAAAAATTAGAGGTTCAAAAAATAAAAGTAATGTTGCAAGAGCTACATTAGAAGGATTAAGACAATTAAGATCTATTGAAGAAGTAGCTAGATTAAGAGGAAAAACAGTAGAAGAAATTTTAGGATAATTAGGTTAGGAGGTAAAATTAATGTCTAAAGTAAAAGTAACACTTGTTAAGGGAATTAATGGAAGAAAACCTAATCATATTGCGACTGTGAAATCACTTGGATTAAGAAAAATCAGTCAAAGTGCAGTACATAATAAAACTGCAGATATAGAAGGAAAAATAAAATTAGTTTCTTATTTACTTAAAGTAGAGGAGGTTTAAGAATAAATGAATCTTAATGAATTAAAACCTGCTGAAGGATCAAAAAGACAAAGAAAAAGAGTAGGAAGAGGTCACGGAACTGGTTGGGGTAAAACAGCTGGTAAAGGGCACAATGGACAAAAACAAAGATCAGGTTCATATGTATCACCTATATTTGAAGGTGGACAAATGCCAATAGTTAGAAGAGTTCCTAAAAGAGGATTCTCTAATTCAGCATTCAAAAAAGATTTTGTAGTAATTACATTATCAGATATAGTAGATAAATTCAACGATGGTGATGTTGTAAGTTTACAAACATTAGTTGAAAATGGGATTATTAAAAATCCTAAATTTATATCTAAATATTCAGATGCAGCTTTAAGAGAAGTAAAAGGTAAAAAAGCAGTAAAAAGATATTTAGCTGAAAATGTTGAATCATATGTTAAAGAAAAAGAATTTACAAGTTTATTAAAAGTAATTGGAAATGCAGAAGTTTCTAAAAAATTAACAATTAAAGCTCATAAAGTTTCAGGAACTGCTAAAGCATTAATTGAACAAGCTGGTGGATCAGTAGAATTACTTGAAATTAAATCGTATTCAGCTAAAGCAGGAAATAACAAAAAAGAAGAAGAGAATAAGTAAGATTTAATATCTTGCTTTTTCTTCATATATAAGGAGTGGTTGTATTGACTTTAACTGAAGCAATAGTAAGTAGAGTGAAAGCTATTTTTAATATTCCAGAATTGGAAAAAAGAATAACGTTTACACTATTGATGATACTAGTAGCTAGAGTAGGTATACATATAGTTGTTCCGGGAGTAGATACAAATGTATTCAAGAGTCTTTCGCATAATAATGCAATTGCAGGATTTTTAAATCTGTTTTCTGGAGGGGCTGTAGAAAGAGCTTCGATCTTTTCATTAGGAATAATTCCTTATATTAACTCTTCTATTGTGTTTCAATTATTAGGAGTTATTTTCCCTAAAATAGATGAAATGCAAAAAGAAGGTGGAAAAGAAAGAGATAAAATAACACAATGGACAAGATACTTGACTATAGTGTTAGCTTTAGGACAATCATTTGGGATAGCAGTAATGCTTGCTAATCAAGGATTTGTTCTAGAAGATACAAGTTTTAAATTTATTATAAGAACAGTTGTATTAATGACTGGAGGAACTGCATTTTTAATGTGGATTTCTGAAAGAATTTCTATAAAAGGTATTGGAAATGGGACTTCAATGTTAATCTTTTTAAATATTGTTGCAGGATTGCCTAGTGTTTTAACACAAGCATATTCAAGTTTAAAAGGAAGTGGAACAGGTATAATCTTAATGTTTATATCAATAATAGTTTTTGTTGTATTTATTGCTTTAATGGTTTTAGTGCAACTTGCTGAAAGAAGAATACCAATTCAATATGCTGGAAAAGGAAGTTTAGGATTTGGTGGAGGACAAAGTGCAGTTGGTAGAAGAACATATTTACCATTAAAAATAAATATGTCTGGAGTAATGCCAATAATCTTTGCTTCAGTGCTAATGGCGGCACCACCATTTTTAGTTACATTAATGAAACCGGGTGTTTGGAAAAATAGATTGACAACTTGGTTTTCACAAACAGGAGTATTGTATCTATTATTATTTGCTGTATTAATTACAGTATTTTCGTTCTTTTATACGTTAACAATAGCTTTTGATCCAGATAAAGTATCAGAAGATTTGAAACAAAGTGGAGGAACAATACCTACTGTAAGAGCAGGTGCAGAAACAGCTGATTATTTAGAAAAGGTTGTTACAAGAGTTACTTTTGGAAGTGCTATTTTCTTATCAATATTAGGAATATTGCCTAATATTTGGTTTGGATATGTTCTTCATATACCTGTATTACTTGGAGGAACAAGCTTATTGATCTTAGTTGGGACAGCTGTTGAATTATTGTTACAAATTGATTCATATTTAGCTGTTAAACAAATGAAAGGTTTTATAAGTAGAAAAAATAAATAAAAATATAATAAAAAAATCTCTGATTAAGAATAACTTCTTTTTAAGAGATTTTTTATTTTATATTCGAATTTATTTAAAATCAAACTACTAAAATTATATAAATTTAGGTTTTAAGTAAGTAGCAATAACTTTTGGTTCAGTCTTACGGAAGTTTAATTTTTTAGATATTTATTTTTTAAGAAATAAGAAATAAATTCTAGTATGAGTGCTACGATAAATATTAAGTAAACAAATACTCCAATTTCTCGAATGTCAAAATACATTGTTCCTGACATAAACATGTCGTATCCGATTCCACCTGCTCCTGATGCAGCGCCAACTGCTACGGCGTTTGTAAAGTTGATTTCGAATCTTACAAAAGTCCATGAGAGGATGGAAGTAATTGTAGATGGTAAAACTGCTTGGAATATTATTTGCCACCAAGAAGCACCTGTTGCTTTAAGGGCGTCGATAGTGTCTGTGTCGATTTCTTCTATGCTTTCAGAATATGCTTTTATTAAATAAGCAATACTATGAAATGACATTCCAATAATAGCAGATTCCACACCAATGTTTGCAACAACTGAAAATACTAAAACCCAAAGTATTGTCGGGATTGCTCGTATGAATGATACAATAATTTTGATTATTTTTGATGTTCTTTCATTTGAAAGATTTTTTGCTGCAAAAAAAGATAAAAATAACGCTATAAAAGATCCAATCAATGTTGTCAATATAGCAAGTGCAATAGTGATTAAAAGACTATTAAATACTTCTAGAAACGTATATCTATCTGATAATCGTGCTTCGAAAAACATAATTTTTAAATCTTTTAAAAATTCTAAAAAAGCAGAAGACAGTTTAACACCACCCATATTGATTGTAGCTAGTGTAAAAATGGTGATTAAAGATAGAATACTTAATGTAGACCACAAATAAATTCTAGATTTTGTGAATTTTCTTATTATTATTTTATTATTTTTTGTTTTTTCAATATATTTTGAATTCATTTAAAGATCCTCCTACATTAATTCTTTTCTGATTTTATTAGATAGTAATTCTATGCTGATAATAATTATTATTACGAACAATATAACCATTCCAGCCGCATCATAACGGAAACTTCGATAGTAGAGGTTAAAAATGAATCCGATTCCAGTACCTGTAAGTAATCCGATTAAAGTTGCTTCCCTAATTCCATTTTCTATAAAAAATAATAGCCAAGATATTAGTTGTGGTAAAACGCTTGGGATAACACCTTGAAAAATTATTTGGAAATATGATGCACCTGTTGTTTTTAAGGCTTCAATAATATTTTCTGATGCTTCATCTATAGTCTCAATGAAAGTTCTTGTTAAATATCCAAGAGTTACTAAAAACAGTGCTAAAAATCCTGTAAACTGGCTTTGTTTAAATGAAAATAGAAGAACTAAAGACCAAGCAACAAGAGGAATATTTCTGAAAAACGAAGCAATAATTTTTACTAATACTTTTGTAAAAAGGTTTATTCCAGTTGCTTCAGAACCGATTAATGCTAAAAATAGTGCAAAAATAGATGATACAATTGTTGAAGAAACTGCTAATAAAATAGTTTCAATTGCTGTTTTAAAAATAATTGGCAAATACTGCAAAGATTCTGATGTTGGAATAAATTTTTGGAAAAGCCAAATTATCCCACTTGGAATTGATAAAAAAGCAGCGGTATTTTTAAAGCCAGAAATAATGCTAGAAAAAAAATATAAAATAAAAACTATTAATACAAAAAAGATTTTACTATTTTTTCTTTTTTTAAAAATATCGTTATTTATTTTTTGTGATTTTAACATTTTTGTGACACCCCTTTCTTATTAATGTTCTTCGGTTTCTTCATTTTTATAAATTTTTTCAATTTCTTCTTTTGATAATTTATCAACAGAATTGTCGAATACTTTTTTTCCTTTATTTAAAGCGATTATTCTGTCAGAATATTTCAAAGCTATATCAACTTGGTGAAGATTAACGATGCAAGTAACACCCATTTCCTTAACAATTTTAAGAAGGTATTCCATAACTTTTTCAGATGATTTTGGATCAAGCGAGGCAATAGGTTCATCACATAATAACAAAGTTGGTTTTTGTATCAAAGCACGTGCAATTCCAACTCTTTGTTTTTGTCCTCCACTTAAATCACTGCATTTTTGATAAGCATATTTTGCCAAATCAACTTTTTCCAATAATCTAAAGGCTTCTTCCTTTTCCTCTTCTGTATAAATCCCCAAAGCTCCAGCTAAAACCGATTTATAGCCAAGTCTTCCGTGCAAAACATTCTCAATAACAGTCAAACGTTCAACTAAATTATAATTTTGGAAAATCATACCAATCTGTCTTCTAACTAGTTTAGTTTCCTTTTTATTCAATGTTTCAATTTTTTTACCTTCAAAAATAATGCTACCACTTGAAATATCAATCATTCTGTTAATACTTCTAAGTAAAGTAGATTTTCCCGCCCCAGAAGGTCCAATAATAGATATAAACTGTTGTTTTTCTACATCAAATGAAACATCTGAAAGAGCAACAGTTTTATTTTTATAAGTTTTGAATACATTTTTTAAACTTAAAAGCATATTTCTTCCTTTCTATCAGAATCTATCAATAAAAATAAGAATTTAGTTTCATAAAAAATTGTAAAATAGAACTAATTATTTATGAAAAATTTTATTTATTAAGATATTTCTGAAAAGTTTTTTTTAGAAAATTTTCATAAACAATTTTATCATATATTTTATAAAAATAATAGTTTAAAAAAATAAAAAAGCTTTCATAATATCATTTAGAAATTATAAAAGCTTTGTTTAATAGCCACTCTTTTAAAATAAATTAAAGTAGCAAAAAATTATTTTTCTTTCATTATATCTTCATACCATTTATTGTTAACTTCAACAAATCCTACTTTGTCACTTTCTTTTAAGAACATTCCTCTAATTTTACTTGTTTTAGCACTAAAAATTGCAGGGTTTTCATAAGTTTCTTTAGATAATAAAGCTGCTTTTATTTTTGCTTGGTCATCTTTATTAAGTGATTTTACGTTGAATACGATTGCTCCATTAGGTACAGGAATAGATTTTATAACTGTAAAACTTTTTCCAACGTATTCTCCAAATGGTGAAGGTGCACCAGCTTTAACTTTGTATGTAGCCCCAGTTTTATTTTCTTCCCCTGATACTAATTCATAAGTTGTAAAAGATTTAGGAATAGCAAATGTAGCAACATCTACATCTTTTTTCAATAAATTTACTTGTGTTCCAGGATGTGAATTTCCGAAAATAACTTTCGAGAATACTTTTCCTTCTTGAAGTAATTCATCAGTATTTTTCAATCCAAATTCTTTAACTAAAACTTCTCCAGGAACAACAAATCCTGATGTGGAACTATTTGTTACAAAAGAAACTTTTTTACCTTTTAATTTTTTCAAATCATAAGTATTTCCAACTTTGTAATTGTTAGCAGCATCACTAGGTACAGCTATAAAACTGTAATAAAGAGCATCTGCATTTGTACCACTTTTTCCAGCATTTGTAACAATTGCTTGTACATCTTTTGTTTTTTTGTCAGCACTTAAAATACCTTCGGCCCCAATATAAGCGATTTGAGCTTGCCCCGAAATAATGTTTTCCATAGCAATATTGTAGTCAGTCGTTGTAACAATATTTGCCTTTTTACCTGTTGCTTTTTCAATGATTTTAGCAAATTCTTCACGAGAAGCTTTTAGAGAATCATTCGATTCATTTGGCAAAAATACTATGTTAATTGTGTCATTCTTTTTACCACAACTTATAGCAAGCATAAGAATTACTAAAGCCATTAAAATTTTAAAAATTCCTTTTTTCATAAATACCTCCTAGTATTATTTTAGATTTGTAAAAGATAAATTAAAATATAAATTATAGAAGATATAATTAATTTTAATTTCTTTAGCACATTATAACAATTTTTTTTAGATTTTTCTAGGATTAATTTTTTTTAATATTTAGAAAAATTTTTTAGAGAAAAATTCAAAATATGATTTTAAAAATAAAAAAGAGATAATCTAACACTTTTTAGAAAATCTCTTTTAGTAAATAATTTATTTATAACATTAATTTGAATTTTTTTTGGTGGAAATGACGGGAATCGAACCCGTGTCCAAAATAGAAAGTCCTTACTACCTTCTACAAGTTTAGTTCATTTAACGCTTTAACTTTTAGATATTAAATGAACAAAAGTCTAAAAGCGAGATTATAAGTTGTCCTCAAATGACATAATCATACACTAGAGTAAGCCATTTAAAATGACGTCTTCCAAATCAACAATGGCAAATTCAAATGGAGACGAGCCGCGTAACTAGGCAGCTAAAGCGTAATTATCGTTTCCGATTAATTTAAAGTTGGATTTAAAGACTCCCGTCTACTTGCTAGTAATAAGCTTTTTATCCTGTCGAAACCAAAACATTCCCACATTTATCGTATTGATATTATATCACAAAAATTCAAATATTCAAGCTAAATTTTATAAAAATTAAAAATTTATAAAACTTTTTCTAGTTTTTTCATAAATATTTTTTGAATGAAATCGTATTCACCCATTCCTTTTAATGAAACTGTAACATTGTAGCCATTCTTTTTAAGAATGGATTTCCATGAATCTTCTTCGTCAGATGCCATATCATTTTTGGCATGGTCTCCAGCAACAATCATTAAAGGTTTTAATAAAATATTTTTAAAATTCGTTTTTGACAATTTTTCTAAGACATCTTTTAAAGTGATTTTGCCTTCAACAGTAGCAACGAAAATATTATTTTTTCCAGAGGAATTATATTTTTCTTGTAGAGTTTTATAAATAACATCTTCTTTATGATCAGAACCGTGTCCCATAAAAACTATTGCATCATTATTTTCTAAATCGTTAAATTCATTATTTTGAACGATTTTTTCATAATCAGAGTCAGTTGCTAAAAGTGGCTCTGTGATTTTTCCATAAGTATCGTCTAATTTTGAATATTCAATTCCAGCTAAAATGTGTAGAGACATAGTGATTACTTCTGAAAATCCTCTTTGCTTTAAGGCTTCAAGACCTTCTTTTTGATTGTAAATTTTTAAATTTTCGTTTTTTTGAATAATTTTTCTTATAATATTTGATGTAAATGCTCTTTCAAAACATTCTTTTCCATATTTTTCAATTACTAGATTTTCGATAACTTCGATAGTTTTTTTTCTTGTGTCAGAATGAGAAGTACCAAAACTTGTGACTAAAATACCTTTTTTCATTTTTAATCCTTTCTTAAAATTATGAATTAATTAATTTATTGTATTATATCATAAATTTTGAAAGTAAAATAGATAGAAAATTTTTTTGGGAATAAAATTTATTTTTTATTTTTTCTAAAATTATGATATACTTAGAGAATAAAAGTTTTGAGTAAAGGGAGGTTTGTGAAAATGAAAAAAAATGCTTTGTTTAGGCTTGCGACAAAGGAAGATGCGAAAGAAATATTAGAAATATATCGATATTATATTGAGAATACGACGATTACATTTGAGTATGATGTGCCGACGATAAAAGAATTCGAGAAGAGAATAGAGGATATTGAAGGGGAATATCCGTATATTGTTTGTTTGGTGGATGATAGAATTGTGGCGTATGCATATGCACATAAAGTTTGGGAGAGAGCTGCTTATCAATGGGATGTTGAATTGTCAGTTTATACGGATAAGGATTATGTTGGGAATGGTTTTGGGAAGAAAATGTACAATATTTTAATTGATATTTTGAGATTGCAAAATGTAATAAATGTTTATGGATGTGTTACTTTTCCAAATGAAAATAGTGAGAAATTACATAATTATTTAGGATTTAAGAAAAATGGTGTCTTTACTAAGGCTGGATATAAGTTTGGGAAATGGTTAGATGTTATGTGGTTTGAAAAGGCGATATTAGAGCATGGATTGGAGCCAAAACCAGTAAAAAGAATGGATGAGTTAGAACAAGAAAGAGTAAAAGAAATTTTGAATAAGTATTAAAAATTTAAAAATATAGCAAATTTATAGAAAAAATTGTTAAAAATTGCTTATAACCAATGACAAAATAAGAAAAATAATGTATAATAGTGAGAAGATAATATAAAAATATTATTTAAAAAAATTTTTGAATTGTGCTAGAATAATTATAGTATTAAAATTCAAGGGGAATATTTTTAGATAGTATTTTTAAGAAAAAAATTAATTATACAGAAAATGTTTTGATAATTGGAACTGTTGTGAGTTTTAACATTTATCGAAAAACTTTAATGCACAAATTTAAAATAAGGAAGGAATGAGGAATGAATAAAAAAAGGATAGAAGGATTTTTTTGGATTCTTTTAGGGCTATTTTTATTGGTATTATTGTCCAATAAGGCAAGTATCCAAAGTAACGGTAGTTCTGATAAAAATCTTTTAATATTTTTTCTAAAAATGTTAACTTTACTTTTTGGTAAGTTAGCGTGGTTTATTACTGTTTCGATTCTAGTCATTGGAGGAATTATCGCATATAGAGGTGATTTTCAATTTACAAGAATAAAGGTTATTGGATTTATAGGATGGTTTTTTAGCTGGTCGTTGCTACTTATAAAAAAGGCGTTGACAGGATCATTAGCTGGAGATAATTTTACTGTGGCAGGGCAGAAATTATTAGAAATAGGATTTAATGGTAAAAGTGGTGGAGTTCTAGGTGCGATAGTTTCGATGCCATTGTATAAAATTATGTATTCAATGACAATGGGATTTTTGCTGACTTGTTTGTTGTTAGTCTCAATTTATTTGGTATTTAAGGATTACATAGAATTAGGTTACGAAATAATCATAGGAATCTTGAAATATCATAAAAGTGATGAGTATAAAGAGAAAAAAGCATTGTTAAAAGCAAAAAGAGAGACAGAAAAATTAAAGAGAACTAATTATAAATTATATCAAAAAGAAAAATTAAAAGAAAAAATTATACAATCAAGAAAAGAAAAATTGAGTTTTGAATTGTCGAAAAAGCCGAAGGAAAAATTCTTACAAAAAACGGAAGTTTATACACCTGAAGAAATGAAGGTAAAAGAGAAGGAATGGAAAGAGGCTTCTGAAAAAAGAGTATTGCCTAAAGACAATGTGAAGAAAAAATTATCAGAAGAGAAAGTGGTTTTGAAAGAAGAACCTGTAAAAGCTGATAATAAAGAAAATTCAAAAGTTGAAAAGACTGAGGAAATTAATAAGAAAGAAGCTACGGTTGAAAATGAAAAAGATGAGAAAACAAAATTGGAAATTGTAGTTGATGATAAAAAGAATAAAAAAGATAAAAAAGATAAAAAAACAGTGGAAGAGGAATTGCCAGAATTTCCTAAAATAGAGGCTTTTGAGAATATAGATACAATTGAAAACCAGAAAAAAATTAATGAAAAGTTAGAAAAGATTAACCAAGAGTTGGAAAATGGTAGAGGCTATAATGAATTAGTAAAAAAAGCAATTAGTGCTATTTTTAAAGAAAAGCCGATGGATAATGAAACGAAAGATAAAATTGAGAAAAGTATCGTGGAAAATGTGTCGCATTTGGAAAATGTGTTGAAGGAATTTGGAGTGGATGCGAAAGTTGTGAATTATGAATATGGACCAACAATAACAAGGTACGAAATAACAATACCTACAGGGACAAAAGTAAGTAAGGTTACAAATCTTTCGGATGATATTGCTATGAATTTGGCGGCAGAAAGTATTAGGATAGAAGCACCAATTCCAGGAAAAAATACGATTGGGATTGAAACGCCGAATAAAATAAAAGAGCCAGTTTATTTCTCTAATATAATAAAAAATAAAGAATTAGAAAAGGGAGATTTAAATGTAATTTTAGGAAAAGATGTGGTTGGACGTGATAAAATAATTGATATTGCTAAGACACCACATTTGTTAATTGCTGGTCAAACTGGTTCAGGGAAATCAGTAGCAATAAATACATTAATCTCTACATTAATTTCTAAAAAGTCAGAAAAAGAAGTTAGATTTATTATGGTTGATCCGAAGATGGTAGAATTGATGCCATATAATGGAATACCACATTTATTAGTTCCAGTAATTATTGACCCACATCAAGCGGCATTGGCGTTAAAATGGGCGGTTAATGAGATGGAAAATAGATATAAACTGTTGGTTGAGAATGGTGTAAGAAATATTACAAGTTATAATAAATTAAACTTTGTAGAAAAGATGCCGTTTATTGTTATTGTCATTGATGAGTTGGCTGATTTGATG
Source organism: Leptotrichia sp. oral taxon 221 (assembly GCF_018128245.1). Taxonomy (NCBI): domain Bacteria; kingdom Fusobacteriati; phylum Fusobacteriota; class Fusobacteriia; order Fusobacteriales; family Leptotrichiaceae; genus Leptotrichia; species Leptotrichia sp. oral taxon 221. The sequence goes on along the minus strand of NZ_CP072378.1, from coordinate 1,818,732 downwards.
ATGACTGTTTCTGGAGGCGTAGAGGAATCGATAGTTAGAATAGCTCAAAAAGCAAGGGCTGTAGGAATTCATCTAGTTGTTGCTACTCAAAGACCGTCGACAGATATTGTAACAGGATTGATAAAAGCTAATTTACCTAGTAGAATTTCGTTTGCATTGAGATCGCAAGTAGATTCGAGAACAATATTGGATGTGATGGGAGCTGAAAAACTGTTAGGAAAAGGAGATATGCTATTGTTAGCAAATGGATCTTCAAAATTAGAAAGAATACAAGGAGCATTCATTTCAGACGAAGAAGTTAATGATTTAACAAATACGTTGAAAATGAATTCGAAAGTACAGTATAGAGATGACATTTTAGTTGAACAAGATGAAAATACGCTTAGTACGTTGGATTCATTCTTTGAGAATGCAGTTGATATTGTAAGGCAAGAAAATAGAGTATCAATTTCATTGTTGCAAAGAAAGTTAAGTATAGGATTTCCAAGAGCGTCAAAAATTTATGAACAACTAAAAGAAAATGGAATTATTGATGACAATAATCAAATTGTGATGAATGATTTTGAAAGAGTTTAGTATGAAAAAGTTATTAAATTAAATTGTAAATAAAAAAACAAAATATTAAGGAGATAAAGTTTTATGGGATTTTTCGATTTTTTTAAAAGAAGCATGAGAGGAGCAACGCATAGCTCAAGATCAACAAGAGATATAGCGATTGATTTAGGGACAGCAAATACAGTAGTGTATGTTAAAGGGGAAGGAATTTTAATAGATGAACCAACATATGTTGCTATAAATATAAAAACAGATGAAGTGGAACATATTGGAGAAAAAGCAAAAGAAATTATTGGAAGAACAGCTAAGCATACAGAAATAATTAGACCATTGAAAAATGGAGTTATTTCAGATTATGAAGTAACTGAAAAAATGTTAGAAGAATTTTTAAGAAAAATTAGAAAAGATAAAGTTCAAAGTTCGAGAGTAATTATTTGCGTTCCAAGTGGAGTTACACAAGTAGAAAGAAGAGCTGTGGTAGAAGTAGTAAAAGATGCTGGAGCTAAAGAAGTTTATTTGATTGAAGAACCAATTGCAGCAGCTATTGGAGTTGGAATTGATTTATTTGAACCAAAAGGACACTTGATTGTTGATATAGGTGGAGGAACTACTGAAATTGCGTTTATCGTTTCAGGTGGAGCAGCTATTTCTAAATCTGTAAAAATTGCAGGAGATCATTTGAATGAAGATATTATCAACTATGTAAGAGATAATCATAGTTTGTTAATTGGAGAAAGAACAGCAGAAACATTGAAAATAAATACAATTAGTGAATTTGATGACACTCGTTCATTTGAAATTAGAGGAAGAGAAATTGGTGTTGGATTGCCAAAAAGTATTGAAATAGTAGCATCTGAAATAGATGCAGCTATTTTGAAACATATTAATTCAATAATTGATGAAATAAGAATTACGATGGAAGAAATTGAGCCAGAAGTTGCAGCGGATATTTATGAAACAGGAATTTATTTATCTGGTGGAGGAGCTGGAATTAGAATCTTGAAAGAAAGAATTGAAGCGGAATTAAAATTGAAAGTAACTGTGGGAGACGATGCGATTCATGCGGTTGTAAATGGGATTGCTAAAATTTTAGAAAATTTCCCTGATTACAAAAATATTATAATTTCTCCAAATTCAGAATATTAATAAATTGAATTTGCAATAAGAATATTTAGTAAAAAGAAATTAGATATTTTTAATAATGGTTTATTAATTTAAACTAAAGTTTTTAGAGTATGAAATACAAATTGATTGTGAGAGCATTTTGCTCTCACACTTTGTTATAATTTTAGCTTAAAAAATTTTCAAAAAAGAAAAGAGAAAAATGGGAAATATAGAAAAGAAAATTAAAATAGAAAATATTGAAGAAAAAATAGAAGCGTTGTTGTTTCTTTCGAAGGAATTGTTGACGGTTGATGATCTTGCAAAATTCTATAAAATGGAGAAATTTGAGATAGAAGAGGCAGTAAAAAGTTTAGCTGAAAATAGAAAAAAAACGGGAATTAATTTGAGAATAGAAAATGGAATTATTTCGTTGGTGTCAAATCCGATGTTTGGAGAAGATGTGAAAAAGTTTTTTAATCCAGAATTGAGAATAAGAAAATTAACGAAATCAACAATGGAAACTTTGGCAATTATTGCATATAAAGGGCCTATCACAAGAACAGAAATAGAACAAATAAGAGGTGTTAATGTCGAAAAGGCAATGGCAAATCTTTTGGAAAAAAATCTCGTGTATATTTCTGGGAAAAGAAAAACAATTGGTACACCAAATTTGTATCAAGTGACTGATGATTTTTATAGTTATTTGGGAATAAAAGGAAAAGATGAGATGCCTGGTTACGAGCAATTTAGAGAGATACAAATGCTAGAGGATGAAGAAAGAGAAGAAAACGAGGAAGAAATTTAAATAAAAAGGAAAATAGAGGTAAAAATGAGATTAAATAAATTTATAGCAGAATCTGGAGTTTGCTCTAGAAGAAAAGCCGATGAATTGATAAAAGAAGGAAGAGTAACAGTAAATAAACAAGAAGCAATTATTGGGATGGAAATTAAGCCAGAAGATGTGGTAAGAGTTGATGGTGAAAGAATAAAAGTAAATACAAAATTTGAATATTACATTTTAAATAAACCAAAAAGGGTTTTATGTTCAAATGAGGATAAATTTGGAAGAAGATTGGCGATTGATTATATAAAATCGAAAAAACGTTTGTTTACATATGGTAGATTGGATTATATGACAGAAGGTTTGATCATTATTAGTAATGATGGAGAAATTTACAATCATGTTATGCATCCAAGAAAAAAACTATATAAGAGCTATATTGCAAAAATTAATAGAGAGCTTGAGGAAAAGGATTTGGAAGCATTACAACATGGTGTTGTGATTGAAGGGAAAAGAACGGCTCCTGCGAAAGTGAAAAGGCTTGGAAAAAGAGAAATTAGAATCGCAATTTTTGAAGGAAGAAATAGACAGATAAGAAAAATGTTTGAAACATTGGGGTATAATGTGGATTCATTGAAGAGAGTTAAAATTGGTGAGTTGACTTTGGGACACTTACAAGTTGGAGATTATAGAGAATTGACGCGAGAAGAAGTGGAATATTTGAAAAATCTATAATGAGAAAATGAGATATAGCGAAAAGTTTGAAAAAGTAAAACAGAAGGAGAAAATGTGAGCAAAAAATTAATATTTTTAATAGATTTTGATATTACGATTAGTAAAAGAGATTCGACGGATACGTTGCTTTCGGTGTATCAGCCAGAATTGAAGGAAGATATTAGGAAAAAATATCGAAGTGGCGAAATTACAATGAAGGAATATTTGCAGACTGGGATTGAGAGTTTGAATATTACGAAAGAGGAATTTTTGGAAACATTGAAATTGGTTGGGATTGACGAGACATTTGTAGATTTTGTTAAAAGTGGCATAGAATTTAGAATTGTGAGCGCTGGGACAAAATTGAATATCGCAGGTGTTCTTAGGAATTATGGAATTGACCTGAATGAAGATGAAATTATATCAAATGATATTAAATTTGATGAGAATAAAATTACTGTTTCATTTCCTTACTTAGATAAAGAGCAATATTACGGTGTTGACAAAAAAGAGGCTGTTCAGAAATATAAAGATGAAGGTTATACGGTTTATTTCGTTGGGGACGGACCTTCGGATTACAGGGCGATTGAAGTGGCAGATTTTTCTTTTGTTAGAAAAGGGACTCGAGCGATTAAGTTTTGTCAAGAAAATGAGATTGATTTTTTTGAGTTTGAGAATTTTGATGAGATTTTGAACTATTTGAAAAAACAGGAGTCAAAATGAATTATTTAGCTCATTCGGTTATATCACTTGAAATTGATAAAAAAATGAATGAAAATACGCTTTATGGCAATTTTACTGGAGATTTTTATAAAGGGAAGGTTGAGAAAATCGAATTACAAGAAAATCTGAAAAGTGGGATAATCTTGCATAGATTAATTGATAAAATTTCTGATAGAGAAGAAAATTTTTTGAATGGACTTTTGCGAGAAAAATTTGGGATTTTTAAGGGGATTGTGTCGGATATGTATGTTGATCATTTTTTGTGCAAAAATTTTGAGGATATATTTTGTAAAAATTCTGATTTTGAAAATATGGAAAAAGTTGAAAGAAAAATAATTAAAAATATTGAAAAATATGATGAATTTTTTCCAAGTGATTTTAAAAGTTTTTTTGACTGGTTGAAGAGAGAAAAAGTTTTGGCTAGGTATAAAAATTTGGATTTTTTGGATAGAGTTTTTTGGGGAATATCGAAAAGAGTGAGAAAAGGGGAAATCCTTAGAAATGCGGTTTGTGAACTGAGAAAAAATTATGGGGAATTTGAGGAGAAATCGTTGAAAGAATTTTTGTTTGTAAAGGGAAAAATTGTGGAAAATTTTGAGGGAAGTGAGAAACTATGAAATTAAAAGAATTATTTCCAAATCAAGATATTGAAAATATGGAATTGAAAAAATTGATAGAAACGATAAGTTATAAAGATTTTAACAAAAAGATAGCAAGAAGTCTCCGACTTCTACAAGTGGGAGATGAATTGCTTTTTTTGTAAAAAAAATTGAAAAAAGGATATGCCTATGATACAATTTTTGTATAAAATATCGAAGAGAAATAATTAAAAATGATATTCAAAATCAAAAGGAGGTGTAATTTATGAAATATAATTTAGCATTCAAATACAGAATTTATCCAAATAAGGAGCAGGAATTATTGATAAATAAGACTTTTGGATGTGTCCGTTTTGTTTACAATACGATTTTATATATTGCTAATAAAATTTATGAAGAAACTGGAAAAAATAAAATAATTACACCTGCCAGTTTGAAAAGTGAAAACCAATTTTTAAAAGAAGTGGACAGTTTGGCACTTTCAAATGCTCAATTGAATGTGAGACGATCGTTTACGAATTTTTTTCAAAAGAGAGCGAAGTTTCCAAGATTCAAATCTAAAAAGAATAATGTTAAAAGTTACACGACAAATTGTGTGAACAATTCGATACGAATTGAGGAAAACAAATATTTGATTTTGCCAAAATTGAAAAAAGTAAAATTGAAATATCATAGAGAAATACCAAAGGATTACAAGATAAAGTCAGTAACATTGATAAATAGTAATGGAAATTACTATGTTTCTGTTTTGACAGAATTTGAAAAAGAAATTCAAAAAAATCCAAGTAATGATAAAGTGATTGGACTTGATTTTTCGATGTCTGAACTATTTATCAGTTCTGAAAACCAAAGGGCTGATTATCCAAAATATTTTAGAATGTTGGAAGAAGAATTGAAAAAATTACAGAAATCATTATCGAGAAAAGTGAAGTTTTCTAAAAATTGGTATAAGCAAAAAGCGAAAATATCAAAATTGCATGAGTATATTAAAAATTGTCGAAGAGATTTTTTGCATAAATTATCGAAAAAATTGTCTGAAGAATACAATGCTGTGGTTGTTGAGGATTTGAATATGAAAGGGATGAGCCAGGCATTAAATTTTGGGAAAAGTGTAGGAGATAATGGGTGGGGAATATTTTTGAGGATGCTTAAGTATAAACTGATGTTTTTAGGGAAACAATTTTTGAAGATAGATAAATGGTTTCCGTCATCAAAAACTTGTAGTAGATGTGGAAATATTAAAGAGGAACTGAAATTATCAGAAAGAAGTTATAAATGTGAGTGTTGTGGAATTGAGATTGATAGAGATTACAATGCGGCACTGAATATAAAAAACATTGGAAAAGCGATGTTGGAATATTAGGAAAATAAAAAAACAGGGCAGGGACTGCCCGAAGAGCTTGGTAAATATATTTGGCTAGCAAAAGCAGATACTTCCCAAGAAGCTCCCGCTTCTAAAAGCGAGAGTAGTTCACTGAGGAAACTACATTAACTGGAAAAACAATATTAAAATTAATTGATAAATTAAAAAACAAAGATTACAAACTTCATTTGTTTTATATAGGAATAAACAGCGTAGATATTGTAAAAGAAAGAATAAAAAATAGAGTTTTAAGAGGCGGACATGATATTCCTGATAAAATTGTCGGAAAAAGATATAATGAATCTTTGGAAAATTTATCGAAAGTTTTAAAGAAATTTGATAATGTTACAGTTTATGATAATACAAAAGAGTATAAAATGATTTTAAAAATTATAAATAAAAAAATAATAAAACAATCTGATGAGTTACCCAATTGGGCTAAAAATATTTTTTAAAGGAGGAAAATAGCGAATGTTAAGCAAAGAAGATGTACTGAAAATAGTAGCGCTTTCAAAGCTGGAATTTTCAGAAAATGAAATTGAAAAATTTAAAGTGGATTTGAATAAAATTTTTGACCATATGGAAGAGTTGAATAGTGTGGATACGAGTGAGGTTGAGCCACTTTTTAATGTGCTTGATTTGAAGGATGTATTGAGAAAAGATGTTGTTAAGGATAGTGGAATTAAGAAAGAAATCTTGGAAAATGCACCAAATAGCGATGAGGAATTTATAATTGTTCCAAAAGTTGTGGGAGAAAATGCGGATAATTAGGATGTATTGAAAAATGTCTGATTGGTAGAATTTTTGGAGAATAGAAGTTTGAAAATTGGAAGAGAAAAAATTTTTTGAAAAATTGAGATTTTTAGATACATTTTAGAAAAAATTTAGAAAGGTGGAAAAATGAGTTTATACAAAAAAACGGCTAGTGAAATAGCTGAAATGATAAAAAATAAAGAGATTACTTCTGAAGAAGTGACAAAATCTTTTTTGGATAGAATTGAGAAAACTGAAGAAAAAATAGGAGCATTTTCTAATGTGTTTCCTGAAAAAGCTTTAGATGAGGCAAAAAAATATGATTCTGAAAATAATGAAGAAGCTAGAAAAAATTATGATAATGATTTGTTGTTTGGAGTGCCTGTGGCTTTGAAGGATAATATTGTATCAAAAGGAGATTTGACTACGGCTGCATCGAAAATTCTTAGAAATTATGTGGGAGTTTATGATGCGACAGTTGTGGAAAAATTGAAAAAGGCTGGGACACCGATAATTGGGAAAGCTAATATGGATGAATTTGCGATGGGGTCTTCAAATGAGAATTCGTCGATAAAATCAGTTTCTAATCCTTGGGATTTGACAAGAGTTCCTGGTGGAAGCAGTGGAGGTTCGGCAGCGATGGTTGCAGCGGGACAAGCACCGATTGCACTTGGTTCGGATACAGGTGGAAGTATTAGACAACCTGCTTGTTTGACTGGAACTGTTGGGGTTAAGCCAACTTATGGAAGAGTTTCAAGATACGGACTTATGGCGTTTGGATCTTCGCTTGATCAAATTGGAGCTTTGGCAAAATCGACTGAGGATTTGGCTAGACTTTTACAAATAATTGCGGGGTATGATGAAAAAGATGCGACAAGTGTAAATGTGGAAGTTCCTAACTATTTGGAAAGTTTGAATAATGACTTGAAAGGCTTGAAAATTGGGATTCCAAAAGAATATTTTGCAGAAGGATTAGATGAAAATATTAAAAAAGTAATAATGGATTCGGTGGAAAAATTGAAGGAATTAGGTGCTGAAATTAAAGAAGTATCACTTCCATATTCAAAATATGCGATTTCTACTTATTACATAATTTCATCGGCTGAAGCTGCTTCAAACTTGTCAAGATACGACGGAGTAAGATATGGTGTGAGAGAAAGCAACGAAGATGTGGAAAAAATGTATGTTGTATCAAGAACAAAAGGTTTTGGAGACGAAGTAAAAAGAAGAATTATGATTGGAAACTATGTGTTAAGTTCTGGATTCTACGACGCTTATTACAAAAAGGCTTCGCAAGTTAGAAGACTTATTAGAGACGATTTTTCAAAAGCATTAAAAGAAGTAGATGTTTTATTAACACCAGTTTCTCCAACAACAGCATTCAAAAAAGGAGAAAAAAACACAGATCCAGTACAAATGTATTTAGCAGACATTTACACAGTTTCAGTAAACATGGCTGGACTTCCTGCAATTTCAGTACCGGCAGGATTTGTTGATGGATTGCCAGTTGGAATTCAATTAATTGGAAATTATTTTAGAGAAGACTTGCTGTTCAATGTAGCGAATAAGTTTGAGAAGGAACGTGGGGAGATAGAGTATCCTGAATTGTAAAATTAAAAAGGATGTGGATAATTATGAATAATTGTTATTTATGTAGACAAGTTCTTTCTAAAGAGAATGAATCAGTAGAACATATAATTCCTAATTCTATAGGTGGAAGATTAAAATCAAAAAAACTATTATGTAAAAAATGTAATTCTAAACTAGGAACAGAGTATGATAGTGAAGTGTCTAAAATGTTTAACGCTTCTATGATAATTTCTGGAGTCAAGAAAGATAATAATAAAAATTTAAGTAAAGAAAAATTTTATGATAGAAATTTTAATAACATGCCTTTTGAATTTGAACGTAATAAAACGGGAATAAAAATTAATTTTAACCAAATTATCAGGAATAAAGACAGTATCTCTGTAAGTGGTAATAAGAAATTTGTTGAAGAAAAAAAGAAAGAACTTTTAAAAAATAATACAAGAATACTAAAGAATGAAAGTGTAAATGTTGTTAATGAGATTAATTTAAATAGAGAAGACCAAATTGATAAAGAAAGATTATTTAAATCTATTTTGAAAACAGGAATAGGATTTTATTTAGAAAATAAAAATAATGTTGAGAAAATAGAAAATGTTATAGAAAATTTATCTCAAGAAAATAATTTTAACAAATTAAAAAATATAGTTGAAGTTAGAGAAACAAAAAGAACAAATAATAACTATCATAGTTTATTTCTATTTAAAAATCCTATAACGACAAGAATAACTTGTTATGTTTTATATTTTAGCAAGTATTTTAATAATTATTTCAAAGTTGAATTATCAAAAAATTATATAGAAAAAAATTTTGATTTTGACTTTTATTTGTATAATTTAATAAAAAATACAGAAGAAAAAGAAATTTCAAAAAAGATTCAATATGAAATAGAAACAATGTTAAATAAAGAATTAGAAAATAAAGAGAATGATTCAAGAGAACTAAATGAAGTGGGAGAAACCATTGAAGAGTTAATGATAAATATGATTATTACTAATATGCTATGAAAGGAAAAATAAAAAAAATGAGTATGGAATATGAAACAGTCATCGGACTGGAAGTGCATTGTCAATTAAAAACAAATACAAAAGTATGGTGTTCGTGTGATGCCGATTATGATAACAAACATCCAAATACATCGGCGTGTCCAGTGTGTACTGGTCAACCAGGAGCATTGCCAAAATTGAATGAAAAAGTGCTTGATTATGCGATAAAAGCGGCACTTGCTTTAGGATGTGAAATAAATGAGGAAAGTCAATTTGATAGAAAAAATTATTTTTATCCAGATTCGCCAAAAAATTATCAAATTACGCAATATTTTAAACCTTATGCGGAAAATGGGACTTTGAAAATTACGACAAATTCTGGAAAAGAAGCAGTTGTTGGGATTGAGAGAATTCAAATTGAGGAAGATACGGCGAAAAGTATTCACACAACTTCTGAAACATTGTTGAATTACAACAGAGCGTCTGTACCATTAATCGAGATTATTTCTAAGCCAGAAATTAAAAATGCTGAAGAGGCTTATGCGTACTTGAATACATTGAAGGATAGATTGAAATATACTAAAGTTAGTGATGTAAGTATGGAATTGGGATCGCTTAGATGTGATGCGAATGTTTCTGTTAGAAAAAAAGGTGAAAAAGAATTGGGGACTAGAACGGAAACTAAAAACTTAAATTCGTTTAAAGCGGTTATGAGAGCCATTGAATATGAAACAAATAGACAAATTGAAGTGATTGAAAATGGTGGAAGAGTTGTTCAGGAAACTAGACTTTGGGATGAGGAAAATGCTGTAACTAAGCCAATGAGAAGCAAAGAGGAAGCTATGGATTATAGATATTTCCCTGAGCCAGATTTGCCTACACTTGTAATTTCTGACGAAAGATTGGAAAAAGTAAAAGGAGAAATGCCAGAATTTGCTGATGAAAAAGCGAGAAGATTTGTAAATGAGTATAAATTGCATGAAATGGAAGCTGCAACACTTTCTTCAGAACAAGAATTAGCTGAATATTATGAAGAAATTGTAAATGATACAAAAGAGCCAAGACTTGCGGCAAACTGGGTGTTGACAGAAGTTTTGAGAGTGTTGAAGGAAAAAAATATTTCGATTTCAGAATTTAATGTAACGCCGAAAAATTTAGGAAAATTAATTAAATTGATTCAAGCGAAAACAATTAGCTCAAAAATAGCGAAAGATGTATTTGAAATTTTATTGACAGAAGATAAAGATCCTGAAATTATCGTAAAAGAAAAAGGATTAGTTCAAATTACTGATGATAGTGCGATTGAGAAAATTGTTGATCAAGTGTTGGCTGAAAATGCACAATCGGTGGAAGATTACAAAAATGGTAAGAGTAATGCGTTAAAATATCTTGTTGGACAAGCAATGAGATTGTCTAAAGGTAAGGCTAATCCTCAAATGATTAATGAAATGATTTTAGCTAGGTTAAGCTAGAATTTTTGGGGGAAAGAAATGAAATTTTTTGAAGGAAAAAATATAAAAGGAAAAAAAGAATCAGGTTCTAAAAAAAGTGGGAAAAAATTTAAAAATAATAAAGAAACAGAAATTTTTTTTAATACATTTAGTGGAAGATTAAGTATTGCGTTGAGCCTTATGTCGCTTGCATTAATTACAGTGATTGGGAGAGTCTATTACCTTCAAATCGTTGATAATAGATGGGAAAAGATTGGAGAAGCGCAGTATACAAGTATAAACAAAATAAAGGTAAAAAGAGGAAAAATTGCAACTGATGACGGTGAAGTGTTAGCTTATGATAAGGAAAATTATGCGATTATCTTGGATCCATCGATTGTTCAAAAACAGATTGTTCCAAAAGCTAAAGATAAAGGTAGTAAAAAAGAGGAAGAATTAGAAAAAGAGGCTCAAGAAAAAATAGATGCTGCTAGAAGAGTTGAAAAATTATTTTTAATATTGAAAAAATATATTCCAGAAATTGACTCTGAAAAATATATGAAGGAATTAGATGCTAAAAGTAAACGAAATGCTCGATATATGAAAATAAAAGAGATTTTTGGATATGATCAGAAGAAAGCGATTGAAAAAGAGTTAAATGATGCTGGAAATAAAGATGTGAAAAAAGGTGTTACTTTTGAAAATATTTTCACTAGAACTTATATTGATAATAGAGCATTTCAAGAAACTGTAGGATTTATCAATAATGAAAAAGAAGGACTTTATGGGATTGAGAAATTTTATGATTCTCAACTTAAAGGGACTGAAGGAGTTATAAGACTTTTTAATAAAAATAATTCGACAATGGCGAGTATGGATAAAAGTGAAAGATTGGTTGAGCCTAAAAATGGTAATAGCGTAATTTTGACGCTTGACAGTGTTCTTCAATATGCAATGGATGAGGAATTGAAAAATACTTATAATTATTATAATGCATCTTCGACAATGGGAGTTTTAATCGAAGTTGAAACAGGAAAAGTATTGGCAATGTCATCTTATCCAAAAGCTGATTCGAATACAAAAGTAAAAAATAGACCAATAACTGATTTATTTGAGCCGGGATCGATATTCAAGCCAGTTACAGCTTCGATAGGACTTGAAACAAAAGTGATTTCTCCAAACACACAAATTTATTCATCAGGTTCTATAAGAGTTGACGATAGAACTATTAAAGATCATGATGGAGTACCAATTTCAGGAAGTTTGGAAACAATTATTGCAAAATCAGGAAACGTTGCAATGGTAAAAATTGCACAAATGATAAAGAATAAAATATTTTATAATTATTTGATGAACATAGGTTTAGGGTCGAAAACAGGGATAGATACTTATTCTGAAATGACACAAAAGCTGTTTCCATTTAAAAGTTTGACAGCAGTAAAAAAATCGAATGTGGCGTTTGGACAAGGAATTGCGATGACGCAAATGCAAATGTTGATGGCGTTGAATACAGTTATAAATAATGGGAAACTTATGAAACCATATTTGGTGGATAGAATAGAAGATTCTGATGGAAAAATAATTAAGAAAAATCAGCCGACTGTTATAAAAAAGGTATTTAGTGATGAAGTTTCTAAAGCGAATAGAAGATTCATGGAAGCCGTTGTAACTAGAGGAACTGGACAAGCTGCTCAAATAAAAGGTTACAGAATTGGTGGAAAAACTGGTACGGCACAAAAATCAGGAATTGGAGGATATCAGAAAGGTCGTTATTTCAGTTCATTCTTCGCATTTTTTCCAGCTAATAATCCAAAATATGCAATATTAGTAACGATAAATGAGCCAAAAAGAACTGGAAATTACTATGGAGCGACGGTTGCGTTGCCTTCTGTAAAAAATATTTTATCGAAATTAATTGAGTATAAGAGAATTAGTCCAGATGGTGAAGTTGGCGGTAAAAAAGACGATGAAAATGATGAAAAAAAAGTTGCAGTAAAAAAAGTGGATATAAACGTTGTGAAAGAGCAATTTAACAAAGGAATAATGCCAGATCTTAAAAATTTAAGTTTGAGAGAATTTCTAGACGTTTTCCCACGAGAGAAGTATCCAAATCTTAAAATTAATGGAAGTGGAGCTGTAGTGGATCAATTTCCGAAAGCTGAAACAAAAATAAATAGAAATACGACTATAAATGTTGCATTTAAGTAAGAAAGATAAAAGGGAGGGGTTATGTATTATTATGAAATTTATGTCGAAGATCAAAAGGGTTCTTTTACTTATAAATCTGAAACAAAATATGAGATAGGTGAATGGTGCATTATAAATTTTATTAATCGTAATAAAGCAGGATTGGTGCTTTTTGAGGTTTCTGAAGATAAAATTACGTTTGATCTTTCAAAATTAAAGCCAATAATCTCTAAAGCTCCTATTTTATCTATTCCAAATCCGATAATGAATTTAATAGATTGGATGGCAAAATATTATTTGAGTGATTATTATCATGTTATAAAGACGGCATATCCAGGGGCTTTAAAGTTAACTTATTCAAAAAAAGCGATTTATTTGGAAGATTTGGAAGAATCAAAAAGATTGGATTCTGAGATTGTCGAAAAATTTAATGAATATATGCGAGAAAAGCAAGAGATTACAGAAGCAACATTAAAAAAACATTTTTCGCAAAATATTATTAATAGGGCGATTAAGGAGAAGGCTATTAAGATTGAAAAAAAGATAAATTTAAATTCAAAAAGAAAAATAGCTCAAAAAGAAAAAAGTGAATTGATAGAAAAAAATATTATTTTAAATGAAGAACAACAAAAAGCAGTAAATGAAATAAAAGAGAGCCAAAAGCAGTTTTTTTTGTTAAAAGGTGTAACTGGTTCTGGGAAAACAGAAATTTATATAAATTTAATAAAAGAGGCACTTGAAAAAGGGGAAGGGAGCATTTTTCTTGTCCCAGAAATTTCGTTGACTACGCAGATGATACAAAGATTGGAAGAACAGTTTTTAAATTCGGTGGCAATTCTGCATAGTAAATTGACAGAGCAGGAGAAAAGACAGGAGTGGACTTATATCCGAAAAGGCGAGAAAAAAATTGTAGTAGGGGCAAGGTCAGCTGTGTTTGCACCAGTGCAAAATTTGAAGTATATTGTAGTTGATGAGGAACATGAAAATACATACAAACAAGAGAATAATCCAAGATATCATACGAAAAATGTTGCGATAAAACGGGCATTGCTGGAAAAAAATGATGTGAAAGTGATTTTAGGGTCGGCGACTCCGTCATTTGAATCCTTTTACCAAGCAAAACAAGGTGATATCGAATTAATTGAATTAAAAAAAAGATACAAAGAAGCTAAATTACCAAAATATGAAATTATAAATTTGAATGAAGTTACTGAAAATTTTTCTGATAAATTATTAGAGAAAATTTCATTGACTTTGAAGAAAAAAGAACAAGTAATTTTGATTTTGAATAGAAAATCATTTTCTACGCAAGTGAGATGTAAAGACTGTGGAAATGTACCAAAATGTCCAAATTGCAGTATTTCATTGAATTATTATAAAAATGGAAATAAATTAAAATGCCATTATTGTGGATATGAAAGATTTTTTAATAAAAAATGTGATGAATGTGGGAGCGAAAGAATGATGTTAATTGGTTCGGGAACTGAGAAAATTGAGGAGGAATTACAAGAGATATTTTCTTCAAGTAAAATTGTAAGAGTGGATTCCGAAAGTATAAAATCAAAAGAGCATTACGAAAAAATTTATAATGACTTTAAGAACCAAAAATATGATATAATGTTAGGGACACAAATTATTGCGAAAGGACTTCATTTTCCAAATGTAACACTTGTTGGGGTTTTGAATGCTGACATAATAATGAATTTTCCTGATTTTCGGGCGAGTGAAAAAACATTCCAGTTGCTAGTGCAATCTGCAGGTCGTGCAGGTCGTGGTGAAAAAGAAGGAGAAGTTGTCATTCAAACATTTAATGAGGAAAATGATGTTATAAAAAAAATAGTAGAAAATGATTATGAAGGATATTATGAAAATGAGTTAATTTTGAGAAAAACCTTTAATTATCCACCGTTTGGACGATTAATTATTTTAAATTTATCATCAACAGATGAGAAATTACTGGAAGAGAACTCAAAATTATTATATAATGAACTAGAAAATAAAATAAAAGAAACTCTGGCTATAACAATGAATGAATTTATTTCTGAACCATTCAACGCTCCAATTTACAAAATGAAAGGGCGTTATCGAAAACAAATATTCATAAAATTTAGCAGAGAGCATATAAATAAAGTAAAAAATATTATTAGGAGAGTGCTTTTTAATTTTGAGCATAGAAAAATTAGGATAAATATAGATGTAGATCCAATAAATATGTTATAATACAACAAAAGGGATAAGGAGAATATATGAAAATAGTTTTATATGGACACCCAACTTTAAGAAAAGTGTCAACAGAAGTAACAGAAATAAACGATGAAGTAAAAGAAACTTTAAGTCAAATGGTTGATAAAATGAGGGAAGCTAATGGAGTAGGTCTTGCAGCAAATCAAGTAGATGTTGATAAAAGATTTTTTGTTTTGGAAATTGATGGAGTTGTAAAAAAAGTGATAAACCCAGAAATTTTAGAAAACAGTGAAGAAGAAATCGATTACGAAGAAGGCTGCTTAAGCATACCAAATGTTTACAAAAAAGTAGTTAGACCAGAAAAAATTAAAGTAAAATATCAAAATGAAGAAGGAGAAGAAATCGTAGAAGAACTAGAAGAAATGTGGGCTAGAGCATTCCAACACGAATTAGACCATTTAGATGGGATTTTATTCGTAGACAGAGTCTCGCCACTAAGTAAAAAATTAATTGCAAAAAAACTAGAAACATTGAAAAAGAATTTCTTAAAAGGAAAAATTTATAGAGAAGATGTTATTGAATAATTTTTTTGATAAGAGATGAGAATAGAATTTTGATAATATCATAATTATTGAAAGTCTTTTTGGTTTCTTTTTGTGATAACCAAAAGAAAGAAGTTAAAAAGGAGGAGATTTTTTGAAAACAATATTCATGGGAACCCCAGAATTTGCAATACCAAGCCTAAAAGTAGTTTCCCAAAATACAGATTTAAAATTAATTTTTACAAAAGAAGACAAGCGTAACGCAAGAGGTAACAAAATTATTTATTCACCTGTAAAACAGTTTGGATTGGATAATGACATTGAAGTTATTCAGCCGAAAAGAATGAAAGATGAAGAAGTTATTGATAAAATAAAAGAGGTAAATCCAGATTTAATAGTAGTTGTGGCGTATGGAAAAATTTTGCCAAAAGAAATTATTGATATTCCAAAATATGGGATTATAAATGTGCATTCTTCGTTGTTGCCGAAATATAGAGGTGCTTCACCGATTCATTCTGCAATTTTGAATGGAGATAAGGAGTCTGGAGTAAGTATTATGTATATCGAGGAAGGTTTGGATTCTGGAGATGTGATTTTGAAGGAAACTTGTGAAATTACAGAAGATGATACGCTTGGGACTTTGCATGACAGATTGAAGGAATTGGGTGCAATTGGATTGGAAAAGGCTTTGAAATTGATTGAAGCGGAAGAAGTGAAAGCAGAAAAACAAGATGATTCAAAAGCGACTTTTGTCAAACCGATTACGAAAGAACAGGCAAAAATTGATTGGAATAACACAAAAGAAGTGATTTTTAATCAAATTAGAGGATTGAATCCTTTTCCAGGAGCGTACACTCATAATGAAAAAAATGAAAATATAAAAATATATAAGAGTGAAAAACTTGAAAAAGAATATGATGGAGAAAATGGGACAGTTGTGGAAATGACGAAAAAAGGGCCTGTTGTAAAAGTGGCGAATGGTGCACTAAGGTTATTAGAAATAAAATTTGAAGGGAAAAAACTTCAAAGTGGAGCAGATGTTGTAAATGGTAGAAAAATGGCAGTAGGAGAGAAATTATTCTAACAATTATTTAAAAAAATATAAAAAATACCTAAAGTAAAAAAATTAAGTATTTTAGGAGGAAAAATGGGACTAAAATTAAAAAAATTGGATATATCAGACAGAGTAGTTCAAAGATTGACAGAATATTTGTCAATATTAAAAGAAGTTAGCAAAAGTGATAATGAAATAAATTCTATAGAATTATCAAAAATTATGAACACTACATCAGCGCAAGTGAGAAAAGATTTGTCGACTTTTGGAGAGTTTGGAGTTAGAGGAAGAGGCTATGATGTAAATAAATTAATTGAGATAATCGAAGGAATTTTGGGAATAAACGTAGTAAACAATATTATTGTAGTTGGACATGGAAAAATGGGAGAAATGATTGCTTCGAATAGTAAAGTTTTGGGGAAAGGATTCAAAATTGTAGGAATTTTTGATAAGGATCCAAATAAAATTGGAAAAGAAGTATTAGATCACTTGGTAGTACAAGATGTGGAGAATATAGGTGAGTTCTTAAAAGATACAACTTTAAAAGTAGAAACAGCTATTTTGGCAGTTGTAAAGGAACAAGCTCAAATAGCAGCGAATAACCTTATTAAAAATGGAATAAAAGCGATATTAAATATGACAACATACAAATTAGAAGTTGATGATAATATAACTGTTATAAATATGGATATATCTGCAAAATTGCAAGAATTAAACTTTTGGAGAATTTTAAATTCTATAAATATTGAAGAGGAGACTGAATGATAATAATTGATGGAAAAGAATTTTCAAAAAAGATTTTAGAAGAAATTTCTAATGAGCAAAAAGAAATTGTAGAGAGAAAAAATTTAAGACCAGCAGGATTGGCTGTTATTATTGTTGGAGAAAATCCAGCTTCTCAAGTTTATGTAAGAAATAAAACTAGAGCTTGTGAAAAAGTGGGATTCTATTCAGAAACAATAAAATTGGAAGAAAATATTTCAGAAAATGATTTGATTAAAAAAATTGAAGAATTGAATGAAAATGATAAAATAGACGGAATATTAGTGCAACTTCCATTGCCAAAACGTATTGATGAGTTGAAGGTAATTAATTCTATTAAACCAGAAAAAGATGTAGATGGATTTAGTAACGTAAATGTTGGAAAAATGGTTATTGGAGATGAAAGTGGGTTTTTATCGTGCACACCTTATGGAATTATGCAGCTGTTGGAAGGTTATGATATTGATGTGAATGGAAAAGATGTTGTTGTTGTTGGAAGAAGTAATATTGTTGGAAAACCAATGGCAATGATGTTGATTCAAAAAGGTGCGACAGTTCAAGTTTGTAATTCTAGAACAAAAGATTTGAGTAAAAAATTGAAAAAAGCTGATATAATCGTGGTAGCAGTTGGTGTTCCAAGAATGATAAAAGCTACTGATGTTAAAGAAGGTGTTGTTGTTATTGATGTTGGGATAAATAGAGTTGATGGGAAATTGTGTGGAGATGTTGATTATGAAGATGTAGCACAAAAAGCGTCTTATATCACGCCGGTTCCTGGAGGAGTAGGACCAATGACGATAGCAAGTTTGATAAAAAATACTTTTATTTCTTATCAAAGAAAAATTTATTAAAATTTTAAAACAAAGCCTTTTTTGTTTCTTTTTGTGGCTAACAAAAAGTAATATAAATAATTTTTAGGAGGAAAAATATAGTGAAAGATAAAATTAAATTTATAAAAGAGTTAGCAGAAAGCATGAATGAAAATAAGATTGAAACTGTAAAATACGAAGAGGCAAGTTTTGAAATTCAATTAAGTAAAAAGAAAAAAGAGAGAAATATAATTGTTAATGGTGGAGGAGTTGCACCAGCACAGTATTCTCAACCAGCACCTGTACAACAAGAAGTTGCAAGTGAAGAAACTGTTACTGAGGTAGCACCAGCAGAAGAAATTACTGGAACTGAAATTGTTTCACCAATGGTTGGAACTTTTTATGGTTCAGCATCACCAACATCAGAACCATTTATCAAAGAGGGAGACACTGTTACAGAAGGTCAAACAATTTGTATTGTTGAGGCAATGAAATTGATGAATGAAGTAAAATCTACAGTAAATGGAAAAGTGAAAAAGATACTTGTGAAAAATGGAGATGCAATTAAAAAAGGTCAAACAATTGCGATTATTGGATAGTGAAGGAAGGAGATTTGTGAGTTGGAAGAAAAGAGGATTTGGATGGAAATCATCTTATTAGTTGTTATGCTATTTTTATCAGCATTTTTAGTAGCAGCTGAAACAGCATTAAGTTCGTTAAAAAAAATTCATATGAAAGGAAATGAAACTTCAAAAAGTCAAAAAGATACAGAAGAATTATTAAATATTTGGCTAAAAAATCCAAATGAGCTTTTGACGACACTCTTGCTTTGTAAAACGATAGCGTATTTGCTTTTAATTGGAACAATGTTAAGAATTTCGAAGGATATTTATAAAATATATGAATTGAATATGTCAAAAAATATATACTATTCAATTGCGTTTGCATTGATTTGTACAGTAGTAGTTTTATTTGTTGAGTTATTTTCGAGAGCAATAGCCAAAAGTAAGGTTTATAGTATTTCGAAATTTACAATAGTTCCGTTGAATACTCTAAGAATAATATTGAGACCATTAATATTAATTTTTATTCAAATTTCAAAAGGAATGATGAAAGTATTTAAAATAAATACTAGTTCTCAAATATTTAAGATAACGGAAGACGATATAATTACTTATATTAAAGAAGGTACTGAAAGTGGAGCAATTGAAGAAGGCGAAGAGGAAATGTTACATAGCATTTTTGAGTTTTCTGACACAGCAGTAAAAGAAATCTTAACACCAAGAAGAGATATATTTGCTATAGAGGCTGAAAAAGAGCTTGGCGAAGTAATAGATGAGATATTTGAACAAGAATTTTCAAGAATACCAATTTACAGTGAAACGATTGATAAGATTGTAGGAATTGTTCATATAAAGGATTTATTGGAATATATAAAAGATCAAAAACTACATTTAAAAATGAAAGATTTGATGAAAGATGTCTATTTTGTTCCTGCGACAAAAACGTTGCTTGAATTGCTAGAGGAATTTAGAGAGAAACAATCTCACATGGCTGTAATAATTGATGAATATGGTGGAACATTGGGAATTGTTACGATTGAAGACCTTTTGGAAGAAATTGTTGGAGAAATTCGTGATGAATTTGACCAGGAAGAAGAGAATATTCAACAGGTGACAGATAAAATTTATGATTTGAAAGGTGATACTTTGATTGAGGAAATTAATTCGGAATTATCAGTAAATATACCGCTTTCAGAAGAGTATGATACGATTTCTGGATATTTTCAAGATAAATTAGGAAAAGTCGCTGAAATTTCTGACCATATAACAGGAGAAGGATATATTTTGAAAGTTATGGAAGTCGATAACATGAGAGTTGAGAAAATTAGAATAGTAATCACTGGAAAAGATAACGAGGAGAACGAAGATGGAAGAGATTAGGCCTAGAGTGAGAGTGGCAGGAGTATTGATTGAAAATGGAAAGATACTTTTGATACAGCATCACAAAGAGGATAAAAAATACTGGTTAGTACCTGGTGGAGGTGTAGACTGGGGAGAAAGTACTTCAGAAGCATTGATTAGGGAGTACAAGGAAGAGACAAATTTGGATATAGAAGTGGAAAGTTTTCTATTTTTGTCAGAAACAATAGCACCTGATAAAAATAGACATGTTATAAATTTATATTTCAAAATAAAAAGAGCAGAAAATACTAAAAGTGAATTACATCTAGGGGACGAAGCAGTTTTGACAGATTTGAAATTTGTTGAAAAAGATGAAATTGAAAATATTCAATTATATCCGAATATAAAAGGTCAATTAATAAAATTATTAAATAATGAACCAGTAATTCCGTATTTGGGATTATTGTGGGATAAATAAAATTAGGAGGATAAATGACTACTCAAGAAGTACAAGAAGTATCAAAATTATTAAGAACAATAGAGGATTTTCCAGAGAAAGGAGTTATTTTTAGAGATATAACGACTGTTTTAAAAGATAAAAAAGGATTGCAGATTGTTATAAAAGATTTTACAGAAAGATATAAAGATCAAGGGATTGACTATGTTTTAGGTGCAGATGCGAGAGGATTTATTTTTGGAGCGGCGATTGCGTATAACATTGGTGCGGGATTTGTTCCAGCTAGAAAACCTGGTAAATTACCGGCTGAAACTGTAAAAGAGGAATATGAATTGGAATATGGAAAAAATAGTATCGAAGTTCACAAAGACGCTATCGAAAAGGGATCGAAAGTTTTAATCGTAGATGATTTGTTAGCGACAGGAGGAACAGCAGCAGCAATGGTAAAATTAATTGAAGATTTAGGTGCTGAAATACACGAATTGGCATTTATGATTGAATTAGAAGATTTAAAAGGAAGAGAATTGTTACACGGAAATAAAGTTTATTCGCAATTAAAATATTAGAAGGAACAGGGGATTTTTAATAAGAGATTCTTATTTTAAATTCCCTTTTTTGAGACTATATTAGGTTATTTCAATAATGAAAAAATTTTATAAAATATAGAATATATTTATCAATAAAAATAATATTTTTGATTTGAGAAATATCCTTAATAAAATTGCTGGAGGTAAATTATGACTGAAGAAAAATTGTTACAACAATTAATTGATAGAATAAAAGAAAATAATTTAGATGTTGATATTGAAAGGATTTCACAAGCATTTATTTTGGCGAATGAATCTCATATTGGGCAAAAGCGGAAAAGTGGAGAAGACTATATTTTACATCCAATTGAGGTAGCGAAAATACTGGTTGATATGAAAATGGATACTGATACGATTATTGCTGGGATTTTGCATGATGTTGTTGAAGATACGTTGATTACATTGCCTGATATTGAGTATATTTTTGGTATTGATGTAAGAAAATTGGTTGATGGAGTTACGAAATTAAGAAATTTGCCAAGAACTGATAGTAAGAGAATTGAGAACATTAGAAAAATGGTCGTTGCAATGGCTGATGATATTCGGGTTGTAATTATAAAATTGGCGGATAGACTGCATAATATGCGGACTTTGAAATATATGAAACCTGAAAAGCAAATTGAGAAATCGAAGGAAACGATAGAAATTTATGCGCCGATTGCTCATAGAATTGGAATGGCAAAGATAAAATGGGAACTTGAGGATATCAGTTTCAGATATTTGGAGCCAGAAAAATATCAGGAAGTTAGGGAATTGGTAAATACGAAGAGAAAAGAGCGGGAAGAGTACACAAGCCGAGTTATTGAGGAAATTACTGCTGAGTTGAAAAAACATAAGTTAAAAGGGGAAGTTACTGGAAGACCAAAACATTTGTATAGTATTTACAAGAAAATGTATGAGAAAGAAAAGAAATTTGCTGATTTAAATGATTTGATTGCGATTCGGATAATTGTTGACAAGGAAGAAGAGTGCTACAACGTTTTAGGAATTATTCATAATTTGTATATTCCTGTCTCAGGTAGATTTAAGGATTATATCGCTGTTCCGAAAATAAATGGATATCAATCGATTCACACAACAGTTAAAGGGCCTAACGATCAAAATGTAGAAATCCAAATAAGAACAGCTCAAATGCATAGAATTGCAGAAGAAGGGATTGCAGCACACTGGAAATACAAAGAGAAAAAAACAAAAGATAAAAATGAACAATATTATGCAGCTGTAAAACAAATGATTCAAACAAATGCGGACAATCCAAAAAATTATGCACAAGCAGTATTAAATCAAACGATTTTTATTTTTACACCAAAAGAAGATGTATTGGAATTGCCAATTAATTCAACGGCTTTGGATTTTGCGTTTCAAGTACATACACAAATTGGATATAGAACAATTGGTGCGAAGGTAAATGATAGAATTGTTCAGCTTGACCAAGTTTTGGAAAACGGAGATAAAGTTGAAATAATGACTTCTAAAAATGCCAAAGGACCTGGAAAAGACTGGATTAATATGGTAAATAACCACAGTTCAAAAACTAAAATCAGAAAATGGTTTAAAGATAAGGAATTTGAGCAAAAAATTAAAGAAGGTGAACAATTACTTGAAAGAGAGTTCGATAAATTAGGTATTAAATTGAAGGATTTGGAAGAGGATGAAAGAGTATTCCTTTATATGAAGAAATTTAATATTTCTACAATGGATTTGCTTTATTACAAATTTGCGGTTGGAGATTTGTCGCTTGACGGATTTTTGAATAAATTTGAGACAAAAGAAGAGAAAAATTTGAATCAAGTTTTGGAAGAAGAAACAGAAAAAGGAAATAAACGAAAAGAAAAAAGTCATGGTGGAATTAAAATTTCTGGAACAGAAAATACGATGTATCGTTTTGCAAAATGTTGTAGTCCATTGCCAGGAGATGATATAAGAGGATATGTAACACGTGGACGTGGAATTGCAATTCATCGTTCTGATTGTCAAAATTACCAAACACTTGTAGAACGAGAACCTGGACGTGAAATTGAAGTTTACTGGGATGAAGAAGTAATAAACTCAAATGCTACAAAATATCAGTATAATTTCACTGTAAAAGCAATCGAAAGAAACGGAATTTTATTAGACATAATTCGAATATTAAACGAATACAAAATGGAATTAGTAAACGTAAACACAAACCAAACAAGAGAAAATGGAAACAGATATGTTCTACTACATTTTGGAATTATGATAAGAAAAAGAGATGATTTTGACAGACTTGCAAACAACTTATTATCAATGAAAGATGTTACGGATATTTTAAGAAAATGAAAAAAGGGAACAGGGGGATAATAAAATGAAGAAAACATTATGGATTATAATAATTTTTATTGGATTACTTTATTATCGTTCAATAGGAGAAAGTGTAGATTTTAAAGTAATTTTTGAAATTGTAATAGCATTATTCATATTTAAAATTCTTTTTAATATAACGAAAAAGTTATTTGGAATAGCTTTGGTTATATTTTTTGTATATTTTTTAATACATTATTTTTTATAAAATTAGATATTTTGAAAAGAAGGGAAAGTAATGAAATTATTAAATTTGAAAATAGATAAAATTGTTAGGAATAAAAATCAACCGAGGAAAAATTTTGATATTGAAAAATTAGAAGAATTAAAAAATTCAATAAAAAATAATGGTTTGATTCAGCCGATAGTTGTTAGAAAATTGAAGAGTAATAAATATGAGATTATTGCTGGAGAAAGACGGTACAGAGCTTGTAAGGAATTGGGAATGAGTGAGATTTCAGCATTGGAAGTACAGGCAAATGATTCAAAAAGTTATGAATTTTCTGTTTTAGAGAATATTCAACGAGAAAATTTAAATCCGATTGAAGAAGCTGAATCGTATTTGATGTTGATGGAAGTTTATGGGTATAATCAAGAGAAATTGGCAGAAAAGCTAGGAAAAACGAGGTCATCGGTTTCTAATAAATTGAGAATTTTGAAATTGCCGTTTTCTGTGAAGGAAATGGTTAGAGCTGGAGAAATTTCTTTTGGACATTCGAGAACACTTCTGGGGCTTAGAGATGAATCTCAAATTGAAGAAATGGCTCAAAAAGTGAAGAATGAGAAAGTATCTGTAAGAGAATTGGAAAG
This sequence comes from Leptotrichia sp. oral taxon 221, assembly GCF_018128245.1. Classification (NCBI taxonomy): domain Bacteria; kingdom Fusobacteriati; phylum Fusobacteriota; class Fusobacteriia; order Fusobacteriales; family Leptotrichiaceae; genus Leptotrichia; species Leptotrichia sp. oral taxon 221. The sequence continues at coordinate 1,794,516 of NZ_CP072378.1, read as the reverse complement.
AATGATAAGAAATCTTTCACAAAAAAATAATAAAAAAAAATATAATAATAATGAAAAATGTGGTAAAATAGAACCTGAAAATTCTGAAAAAGAATTTATCGAGGATAGATTGAGAGAATTTTTTGAAACACAAGTAAAAATAATAGGCAATTTAGATTCAAGTGGTAAAATACAAATAGATTTTTCAGATTATGAGGAATTGAAGAGGATAATAGAATTGATGAAAATTTCTTTCTAAAAATAAAATAGTTTTGGAAAGGAGGCTATATTGAAGTACGTACGAAGGGGATTATATATTTTTATTCCACTTTTATTATGTCTATTTGCTTTAAGAGCGTATATTTCTACAAATAATTTTCGTGATTTATTAACAAATATCTTAAAAAATTCAGGGTTAAATGTTACTTTTGAAAAAGTTGAGTTGCAAGGCTTTAACAAATTAAAGATTGATAATTTGATTGTAAGAGATATTCACGGAAACGTTTTTATTAATTCGAAGAAAACGACTGCAAATATAAATTTGTTAGTTCCGTCGAGATTGAATAGGATAGATGTTTATGATGCGACTGTTAATATTGAGAGACAAAAAAATAATCATATGAATGTTTTTGATATTATGAAACCTTCGAATAAGAAAAATCCTATTGATAGAGCGAGTAGATTGGGAAAATTGTATATTCACAATACTACTGTAAATTATTCGGATGTGAGTTATGCAAAAAAAATAGAAAAAACATTGAATAAAGTTAACGGTTTTTTGGAATCTGCAAAATCACGTGGTTTTACTTTAGAAGCGAAAGGAAGTAATGGCAACGAGGTTTTAGGTATAAAATTAAGAAATCCAATAAAAAGAGTTCAAAATTTTTGGTCAATTTTTAATAAGAAAAAAAATAATGATGAAAAAGAGAAACATTTTGAAATGACACTGGATTTTAAAAATGTAAAAATAACAGAATTATTAGGTCAATATGTTCCTTTGGATATGATTAAAGCTAAATCAGGGATTTTAGATGGGAGATTATTTTTATCTAACAAAAATCCTAAAAAAGAGACGATTCCAGTAGGAAATTTAAAGATAACTAATGGTACTGTTTGGTATGAAGATATTGAAGGTGACATTAAAAATGTTGATGCGACTGTAATTTTATCAAAAGACAAAAATACAGTTGATGCAAAAACAAAATTAAAAAATCGACCAGTGACTTTCAAATTAAGTCAAGATAGACCAAAAGAAAAATTGAAAATAAAGTTAACGGCGGATAAATTACCGTATTCAGAAATTAATCGTTATAAGATTATTAAAGAATTTAAGGTTGATGCGATTGGAAATGTGACTGCAGATCTTGATATTGACGTTGATTTGAAAACAAAAAATGCATTATTAAATGGTATTTTTTCTTCAGAAAATATTAAACTTGCAAACTATAATTTTAGAAATGTGAAAACTAAAATGAAATTAGATACAAAAGAAAAAATTGTAGTTTTAGATAATACCAAATTTAATTTTGATGAGACAATTTCTGGATTTAAGGTTAAAGCTGATGCTGTGATTCCGAAATTCACATATAATACGAACACTAAAATTGGTTCAGGAAATTATATTTTGACAAATAGAGGATCAGATTTTAGTATAAAAGAAATCGCAGGGACAGCATTAATCAATAGTGAAAATATCATAACAAGTAATTTTAATTCAAAAGAAGTGTCAGGAAATTTTAGAATAAATCCAAAATTAATGGAGATGGTTGTTAACGCAAAAAGTAATCAAAATTTTGATGTTATTTACCAAAAACAGAAATATACTTTGAAGCCAAAAATAGAGAATTTAAAATTGGCGTTTAAAAATAAAAATATTTTACAATCTGGAAGAATAAAAACAGATTTAAAAATACAAAATAAATATGTTGACAATATAAATGCTGATGTGATAGTGCATAATGGAAATTATGATATAAATGCACTTGTAACAACAGGAGGCGAAATATTTAGAGTTGCTGGAAAAACAACTAGCGACATGAAACATAATTATACAGTTGAATTGAAGGATAAAAATAAAATTCTAGATGTTGCAAAATTATTGAAAAATTATAAAGTTGACATTAAAGGATTGGAAACTGCGAGATTACCGATAAAACTGGTTAAATTGAATATTTTTGGAGATAGTAACAAGATTTCTGGAGATTATGAAATTTCAAGTGCATATGGTCGATTTATTGTTGAGTATGAGGAACTTCATGCAAAAGGTAAAATTCATGATTTACAAAAAATGGATTTGGATATGAGTGCAAAAATGAAAGAATTGTGGGTAAAATACCAAAGATTTAAAGAAGTTTCGACACATTTAGTGATAAAAGACAATGTTGTAAATATTGAAAAATTAGGTAATGACAGACAATTAGTTGCAAACGGAAAATATAATTTGAAAACAGGTAATATGCATATTAATTCAAAATTAAATAATTATGTTGTATATAACACTGTAAAACCAGAGTTAAATCTTTATATAAATAATGCAAATTTAACTTTAAATGGAAAAATGGACAATTTATCTGGAAAAATAATCGTACCAGATTCTAGAACAACAATAAATGATAAAAATATTGGTGAAACACAAATATATGCAGATATTAAAAATAGTGTTATTAATTTGACAGATGTTAGATTAAGAAAAAATAATTTAACGGGAACATATAATTTAAAAACAGGAATTGCAGATATGGTGTTGAATTTGGATGAAGAAAATGTTCCATACTTAATTGATGTACCAGATTTGAAATTTGGAGCGATTTCTAAGTTGAAGTTAAAAGGAGACTTGAATAAATTTAATTTAGCAGGATTTATAGATTTAAACAATGTAAATTACAAAGGTTATAATATACCAGGTGTTAAAACAATTATAGAATATGCAGACGGTAATATCGATAAATTATTGAATTACGGAACGTTAGATATAAAAGACTTTAGATTTATTGGGGATAATCAAGAAACTTTATTCCAAACAAATACAAAAGTTGATTTAGCGAATACGCATTTTAACTATAAATTAGAAAATCAAAAATTTGCGTTGGATTCGGTGGAAGACTTGAAAAATAAAGGATATAGTGGAGACATAAACTTGAATTTTTCACTTACAGGAAAACCTAACAATTTCAATGCGATACTTGGAATAGGTGCAGACGACGTTACATTAAGTGGATTCCATGTAAAAGATCTTGTCATCGATGCGTCAGCTAGTAATAAATTGTTGAATATTGGACAAATTTCGTTGGAATACGAAGACAATCCATTAGTAATAAATGGATACCTTCAATACGAACCAATGAAATACAATTTACACGCAAATGCAGAAAACTTTAATTTGTCATTCTTAGGATTAGATCCAAATATTAAGACAGCAGAAGGTATACTTAATATGGATATGACTTTGACAAATGCAGCAACATCAGGTAAAATTGATCTTGTAAACTTTAGTTATATAACTAAAGATGGCTTGACAAATGCTCAAAACATAAACGCTAAAATCGACGTAGCTAATAACAAATTACAAATTAATCGTCTTGATGGTGGATTTAATGGCGGAACATTCATTGTCGACGGGAATATGGATATACCAACAATTCCTGGTGATTTTATGAAAACAAAACATCTAGAATTAGGAAAAATCGATATAGATGCAAATTTGGATAAATTGGGATTGAGATACGGAAATGATATAGATTATGCATTAACAGGAAAAGTTAATCTTACAGAAGATTTCTTATCAGGAAATTTAAAAGTTGATAGTGCAGATATCAGAGGAATTCCAAATTTTGGTGGAAATGAAGAAGAGAATTTGACTGAAAGCCAAAAAATTCAAAAATTAAAAGATAAAACAATTGCAGAAGGAATAATTGAGGGAGTAATTGATAAAATATTAAAACAATACACTGTTGGTTTAGATGTACAAATGGGAAGAAATGTAAAAGTTGATATTCCAAGTATGAGTTTAGTGAAAAATATTAAAAGTAAAGTTGACGGTGGAGCAAAGATTAGATACGAAAATGGAGCAATTGGAATGGATGGAACATTCTCACTTAGAGATGGTAAATTTTACTTAAATGGTAATAGATTTAAAATTGATAGTGGGGAAATAAGATTTATTTCAAAAGATGGAGTTACATTATTGAGTGATCCATTTGTAATAATCACAGCTTCAACTACTGTAAAAGGAGAGAAAATTGAAGTGGATGTAAGCGGAAATGTAAGTAGTCCACAAATGGCATTTAGCTCTTCGTCAGGAAAAACGAAAGAAGAAATTTTATCATTGTTAGCATTTAAGACAGTAGTCGGAAACAACAGTAATAATCACGATGATACATCATTAAATCATAAAAATAATACAGATGATGGAGTAGTTGTGGTAGGTTCTTTAGTAAATACTGCATTAAATGAGTTGATTTTTTCGTCAGTAACTGGTAAAATTGGAGAGAGCTTAGGTTTATCGAATTTTTCAATTTCAACAGATGTTGATAAATCAAAAACTGGACAATATAGAGCAGCGACTACTTTATACGTTCAAGATAATTTATATAAAGATAAATTATTCTGGAATTTAGAAGTTAAATTTCCATTCCAAGTAACTAAAGATACTAACGGAGGAAATAGTAGTTCACTTCCAGTTGGCTATAATGCATGGTTAAATTATAATTTTAACAAATCATTAGAGTTAAAAGTTGGAGGAGAAACTATAAATCAAAAGAGTACCAATGCAAATATGAAATCAGGTACAAAAGGAAATTACTATATTGGAGTTGATTTCTCAACAAGGGGTCATTCCTTAGGCGAAATTTTAAAAAGAATGTTTAAGAAAAAGAAATTGGAAACATTAAAAAAATAGGAGGAAGAATGAAAAATAAAATTTACGCATTTATTGTGGCTGTTACTTTATTTGTTTCAATAAATAACATTTCAAGTGCAGCAGAACAACAAAATTTGAAAGTAGGTAAAATAGAGTTTTCACATTTAAGAGAGTTACCAGAAGATTACCTGTTATCAAAAATACCAGTAAAATCAGGTGATGATTATTCAAATAAAAGTATGAGTGACATTTATCTAGCATTGAAAAAATTGAATTATGTTGATAATGTTAGTGTTATTCCAGAAATAAATGGGGATACAGTTAATTTAAGAGTAGAAGTAAGTGAGGCGGCAAATGCTTCAGCTACTCTTCAAAATGAAGAAAGAGACAAAGCATTAAGTCAAAAAACAGAGTTTGTTATTTCTAAAATTGATATAGTTGGAACTAAAACTATTTCTAAAGAAGAATTATTAAGTGGAATGAAAATTAAAGAAGGTCAACAATTTGTACCTAAAGAAGCACTTAATGAAGCTCAAAGAATCTTTAATACAGGTTATTTTGCAACTGTTGAACCAAAAATAGATAGAAAAGCTGATAATACAGTTGTTATCACATATGAAGTGAAAGAAAATCCAGATGTAACAGGAATTGAAATTACAGGAAATACATTATTCACTGATGATCAATTAAAACAAGCATTAGGAATTAAAGAAGGACAAATTTTAAATGGTAATTTATTGAATCCTGATAAAAATGGAATTATAAAATTATATGAAAAAAATGGTTATGCAACAGCAAGAATCGAATCTATCAATGTTGGAGAAGATGGAAAAATAAAAATAGGAATGACTGAAGGAGTTGTTCAAAATGTAACATTCTCTAAAGCTTCAAGTAAAACAGATGACGAAAGAGCAAATCCAAAAAGAGCTAATTTAAGAACAAAACCATACGTTCTTGAAAGATATTTGGAAGTAAAACCTGGAGAAGTTTTAGAAGGTAAAAATATTGAGTCAACAATGAAAGAAATGTATAGAACGGGTATCTTTAATAGAATAGAGCCTAACATAACAGGAAGTGAAACAGATCCAAATGCAAGAAATGTAGAGTTCTTAATCGAAGAAAGACCAACGACTACAATTAACGGAAGTATTTCTTATGGAACTGCAGTTGGATTAGTTGGAGGACTTAAATTATCTGATGATAATTTCTTAGGAAGAGACCAACAAGCGGCTATTAACTTAGAAGCATCAAATAAAGGGGACAAAACATTCTCAATAGACTGGTTTGATCCTTGGATTAAAAATACTGAAAGAGTTCAAGCAGGAGGTTCGGCTTACTGGAGAGAATCTAGAGATGACGATGCTGACTGGGATGAATTAGAAAAAGTAAAAACTATTGGTACAAGATGGACAATAGGTAAAGGTTTAAACAAAGATATTTATGTAAGAGCTTCAACTAGATTAGATCATAAAAAAGAAATCTATTCTGGTGGAGAGGTTAAAGATAGTTATAACTTATTAGCAATAACTCCAGAATTTATTTATGATACTAGAGATAATGTAAGTGATCCAACAAAAGGACTTTATGCTGATTTGACATATGAAAAAGGGAAATTATTAGGTGATCGTAGAAAATACGATAGATTTGAAGCTGATTTAAGAGCATTCCACCCAGTAATAGGTAAGAAAAATATAATGGCATATAGAGCAGTTTGGGGATCAACAGGAAGTGGAACTCCAGATTCTATGAGATTTAGTGTTGGTGGAGCAGAATCAGTTCGTGGATATGAATATGGAGCATTTGACGGATACGATCAATTTTATGCAAGTATTGAAAATAGAACAAGATTTGGTAAAAATGGTGACGTTCAATTAGTTGCATTCTTTGATATAGGAAATGCTTGGCAAAAAGAAAGCATAAATGCTGCAGGAAGAAGAACATATTCGCCAGACAGAAAAAGTGCACATGATTTCAAAGACTTGAAAAAAGGATATGGAGTAGGACTTAGAATAAATACACCAGTTGGTCCATTAAGATTTGATTACGGTTGGCCAATGGATCCTGAAAAACCAGGTAAGAAAAAAGATAAAGGTAAATTCTACTTTAGCTTTGGACAATCATTCTAATATAATATCAAACAGGGAATTTATTTCCCTGTTAATTTTTTAAAATCAAAAATTTTGTATAAAAAAGTAAATTTTATTTAGTAATTTTTTATGATTAATAAATAAGTTATTAACAGACAAGAAAAGAGGGATACACATGTATAATATAAAAGAAGTTGCAGAATTAATTAGTGGAAAAATAGTTGGAAATGAAAATTTAATTTTTAAAAGATTAGCTCCATTTTTTTATGCGACAGAAGATGAGTTGACTTTTGCAGCAGATGAAAAAATGTTGAAAAGTATTGATAAATGTACTGCTGGTGCAATAATTGTTCCACCGTTGGAAAATTTGCCAAAAGACAGAACGTATATTGTGGTTGAAAAAAATCCGAGAGAATTGATGCCAATTTTGCTTAACTTTTTTAAACCGAAAGTGAAACCATTTGAAAAACCGATAGAAGATTCAGCAATAATTGATGAAACAGCGAGTGTCTCAAAAATTAATACATACATTGGACATAATGTAAAAATTGGGAAAAATGTTGTAATTTATCCAAATGTTTCGATTTTTGAAGGGACAGAAATTGGAGACGGGACAATTGTTTACTCAAATGTTACGATTAGAGAATTTTCTAAGATTGGGAAAAAATGTATTTTTCAGCCAGGTGCAGTTATTGGATCTGATGGATTTGGATACATAAAAGTGAAAGGTGATAATGTGAAAATCGAGCAAATTGGACATGTTATCTTGGAAGATGAAGTGGAAATAGGAGCAAATACTTGTGTTGATAGAGGAGCGATTGGAGATACGATTATAAAAAAAGGTACGAAAATTGATAATTTGGTTCATATTGCTCATAATGATGTGATTGGTTCTAATTGCTTTATTATCGCACAAGTGGGAATTTCTGGAAGCGTGGAAGTTGGAGATAATACGACTCTTGCAGGACAAGTTGGAGTTGCTGGACACTTGAAAATTGGAAATAATGTTGTAATTGCTGCAAAATCAGGTGTTACAAATGATGTTCCTGATGGAAAACAAATGTCAGGATATCCTTTGAGAGACCACATGGACGATTTGAGAGTGAAAATGTCGATGGGAAAAGTGCCTGAATTATTGAAAACTGTAAGAAAATTGAAAAAGGAAATCGAAGAATTGAAAAAATAAATATTAGTGATTACTTTAATAAGAAAAATTCGTATTCCTATTGTAAAAAGTAATATTTTATGTTAAAATAAATTATTATAAGAGCCAAATGATTACACAAAAATATAAGGTATTAATAAATTAATTAAAATTTAAATAAAAGATAGGAGTGCGGTATGAAAAAAATATTATTAGGAATGTTATTGCTAATTTTCGCAGTTAGTTGTAGTCAAAAACCAGAATCAACAGTTTCAAAATTTATTGATGGTATTAAACGTCAAAAAATTGAAGAAACGTATAAAAAATATGCGTTAGACAATAAATCAGAAAATGATTTAAAATTAGAATACAACAACAAATTTCAACAATTATTTTTTGAAACATTATTCAAAAATATAGATTATAAAATTGAGAAAGTACATAAACAAGATGATGAAACATCAATTGTTACAGTATCTGTAGAAAATGTAGATGTTGAAAAAGTATTTTTGAAAGTTTATAAAAATATGTTAGATAGCACATTTTCTAGCGGAAATGCTAAATCTGTAGAAGACAGTTTCAAAGAAGAATTGGAATCTAAAGATGTTCCAAAATCAAAAAATGAAACACAATTTATTGTTAAGAAAACAAGCAATGGTTACAAAATTGATGTAACAGCAGAAAATATCGATGTATTATTAGGAAAATTCAATACGACATTTAGAAATTTGAATAAATTAGGAGAAAATGATTCACAACAATCATCAACTGAACCAAATTCAAGCAACGCTCAATTGCCAAAATCTGGTCCAAATGTAGCTCCGACTCAAGTTTCTCCAAATGGTGAAATAAACGGTATAACAAAAAAATAAATTCAATTAACTGTCTTGTAAAATTTGCAAGGCAGTTTTTTTATGCAAAAAAAAGGAATTAATAAAAAAAGACTTTTTTATTTTTCTCGAATATTGTATAATAAATTATGTTTTAAAATTAAAAAAGAAAAATTTATAGAAAGAAAAGGTAAGATAATGGAAAAAAAGTCAAGAATAATAAGAGGAACGAGTAAATGTGCACGTTTTTTCGTTTGTGATACGACAGAGTTAGTTAAAGAAGCTAAAAAAATTCATGAGTTGGATCCAATACCAGCGAGAATTTTTGGAGAATTATTGACAGCGACTGTGATGATGGGAAAAGATTTAAAAGGAGAAAATGATTTAATTACTGTAAAAATAAATGGAGATGGACCGTTTGGAAAAATGTTAGCGACTTCAGGGAAAAATGGAGAAGTAAAAGGATATGTAAGCGGAAATCCATCTGAAGATATTTTTAAAATAATAGACGAAAATGGGAATTTCATAACTGATGAAAATGGAAAAATCAGATTTATCGGTGAAGGAACATTACAAGTAATAAAAGATATTGGATTGAAAGATCCGTTTTCTGGCGTAATAAAATTAGAAAGTGAGAAAATTGCTGACAATATTGCATATTATTTCTTGCTTTCGGAACAAATAAAATCAGTGGTAGCCTTAGGCGTTCAAATAGACGAAAATGGTGAAATTCAAAAAGCTGGTGGATATATGGTTCAGTTACTTCCAGGAGTAGAAGATGGATTTATTGATAAATTGGAAGATAAATTAAGACAAATTAGAAGCATTACTGAATTGTTGAGTGGTGGAATGAGCTTGGAGCAAATTGTAGAATTGTTGTATGAGGATATTACGGTTTTTGAAGAGGAAACTGATGTTGATGGAGCGCATAAAAAAACTTATGTGGAAGATTATGAAATTTTGGAAGAAAGTGATATTGAGTACAAATGTAATTGTTCAAAAGAAAAATATTTGTCAGCAGTGAAAACACTTGGAGATGAACAAATTAATGAGATTTTAGAAGAAGAAGGAAAAATTCAAGTGGAATGTCATTTTTGTAGAAAAAAATATGAATTTACAAAAGAGGATTTTGAATAAAATTAATTTTTGAGAAAAATATAAATTTTGAAAATAAAAAGTTGTGAGTTATTTTGAAATGATAAAAAATAAATAAAATTATAAACTAATAAGGAGATGAAAAAAATGTCAAAATTAAGAGTAGGTGTAATACGTGGGGGAGTTTCGACTGAAAGAGAAGTGTCGCTAAAAACAGGAAGTGAAATTGTAGCAAATTTAAATAGAGATAAATATGAAGTTTTTGATATTGTAATTGATACTGAAAAGGAAGTTTATGAAAAAATAAAAGACTTGAATCTAGATTTTGCTTACATTGCTTTACATGGTGTATTTGGAGAAGATGGAAGAATACAAGCAATTTTACAAAGTTTTGGAATTGCTTACAGTGGGCCTGGAGTAATGTCAAGTGCAGTTTGTATGGATAAGGAATTTTCAAAAAGAATTGTGTCTGAATACGGAGTTAGAATTGCAAAATGGAAAAGTGTTCGTGTAGGAGAAACAGTTGATTTTGAAACAGTAAAAAAAGAATTAGGAGATCATCTTATCGTAAAACCAAATAACGGTGGTTCAAGTATTGGAGTAAGTTTTGTGGAAACTGAAGAAGAATTGAAAAAAGGGTTAGAACTTGTATTTGGAATGGATAAAGAGGCTTTGATTGAAGAAGTATTACATGGAGTGGAAATAAGTGTGCCAGTAATTGGTGGAAAAGTTTTCCCAACAATAAGAATCGAAGCTCTTGCTGGAGATTACTTTGACTATGAATCAAAATATGCAAAAGGTGGAGCAAAAGAATATGTGTTTGAATTCCCAGAAAAAGTACAAGCTGAAATTAACAAATTTGCACAAGATAGCTATTATGGATTAAAATGTGAAGGATTCGCAAGAATTGACTTTATGGTAGTAAACGAAGAAACACCATATTTCATGGAAGTAAACACATCACCAGGAATGACAGCTGCAAGTTTATTGCCAAAAAGTACAGCTTCAAAAGGATACAGCTACTCAGAAACATTAGATTTATTAATCGAATCTTCATTAAAAGTGGAAAGATAAACGAAAGTAAATATTCATAAAGCAAGGAGTTTTGTCCCCTTGTTATCAAATATATCAAAATATGGAGGGAAATATGGAAAGAATAGCAAGTTTTACAGTAGATCATAAAAAATTAAACAGAGGAATTTATGTGTCAAGAATTGACGAAATTAACGGAAATTACATCACAACTTTTGACGTGAGAATGAAGCTGCCAAACAGAGAACCAGTAATAAACATCGCAGAACTTCACACAATGGAACATTTAGGAGCAACATTTTTAAGAAATCATCCAACTTGGAAAGATGAAGTTGTATATTTTGGACCAATGGGTTGCAGAACAGGATTTTATGTAATTTTGAAAGGAAAATTAGAATCAAAGGACATCATTGACTTAATGAAAGAACTTTACAAATTTATGGCAGAATTTAAAGGCGAAATCCCAGGAGCAACTGCAATTGAATGTGGAAACTATTTAGATCAAAACTTGGCGATGGCTAATTTTGAATCGAAAAAATTTTTGGAAGAAACTTTGGAGAATTTGACGGAAGCGAATTTGGTTTATCCTAGATAGAGAAATTTAAAAATAGAAGATTAGTTTGTTTTTTTAGATTTTTTCAAATAATTAATATAAAAAAGGAGATTTATGAAAAAAATACTGATTTTATTTTTAGTTGTTTTTTCATTAAATTTTTCATTTGAATTAAAAAAAGAAAATTTAAAAATTGTAAAAAATAAGAGTTTAAAAATATCGGAAGAAGAAATGAAAAATCAAAGTGAAAAAATTGTTGAAATTTTTGATAAAGAAATTTTAGATAGGATAGAAAGTCAAAATAAAGGAATTGAATATTCGGAAAATACTAATTTTATAACTGGGTTTTTTAAAGCGAATGTACCTGATGTTTTGATGAATAATAAAGTCTATGAAAAAACAATTTATGAAATTGAAAAGATTAACTTTATTTCAAAAAATAAAGTGGAAGTAATTTATACTGAAAAATTACCAAATATTTTTAAAATTATGTTTTCTGAAGAATTTAATAAAATGCTAGAAGATAAAGTTTCGAAAGAATTGGGATATAAATTGGATAATGAAAAAATTCAAAAATTATCCAATGAAGAAAGAATGAAAGCAAATGCAATAATTTTGTCTGAATATCAAAATGAAATGATAAAAATATTGGATAGTAATCAGTTTGAGTATATGACTAATAAAAATAAGATGATTTTGGAAAGAAAGAAAAAAGGATGGGAATATAAAGATGAAGAAACATTAGAAAGTGATGGTTTTGATATTTTTGATTCTATGTTTGAAATTTTGGAAAATAATTTGAATAAATGAGGATGAGGTATGAGAATGAAGAAGATGTTAATGTTATTTTTACTAACAGCAAGTCTTGGATTTTCTGCAAATTATAAGGTGGAAGTTAAGCCTAATGTAAAAATTCAACAGTCAGAAATTGAAAAGAACAATTTGGAAATTGAAAAAGTTTTTTTTGAAAATATAAAACGAGATACTCTTGAAGGAATAAAAGAGGTTGACAATCAGATTGCAGAACAAAAAGATGAATTAGGAGCAAGATTTTTTGGTGAAATTTTGAAAGAATATATGAGAAATGTGGAATATCGTATTAAGGAGATAAATTATAATTCTAATTCAAGTGCAGATTTAAAATTTGTTTTAAAAGCACCAAAATTAAATTTTAATTCTCTTTTGGGAGCTGAAGACCAAGAAAAAATAAATAAAACATTTGAGCAAAAAACTGGAAAATCAATAAAATATTTGTCAAATGTTTCAGGGGAAGATTTTCAAAAGAAATGGATGCCAACCTTGATAGATATAATATCAAAAACGATTTCAGATAAAATTAAGGATATAAAAGAATTTGATGAAAAAGAAGGAACTGTCGAAGCGACAAAAATTAATGGAAAATGGAATATTATAATGAATAATTTAAAATAGAAAATTTTAGAAAATTAATAAGATTGGAAATTTTTTATATAAAAATTAAAAATTTTTTGTAACAAAGGAAGGATTGAAATGGCAAAAATAATAGACACACATACACACATTTACGACGAGCAATTTGCAGAAGATTTTGATGAAGTTTTGGAACGGATTGAGGAGCAATTGGAAAGTGCTGTTGTTATTGGGTGTGATTTGGAAACTTCGCTTACGAGTGTGGCTCTTGCGAATAAATATCCGTTTATTTATGCGGTGATTGGAGTTCATCCTGTGGATATTAAGAAGTATAATGATGAAGTGGAAAAAGAGTTGGAGCGATTGGCTTTGAATGAGGAAAAGGTTGTTGCGATTGGGGAAATTGGGCTGGATTATCATTGGATGGAAGATCCGAAGGATGTTCAGATTGCTGGATTTAGAAAGCAGATGGAACTTGCTGAAAGAGTGAAAAAGCCTGTTGTGATTCATACGAGGGAAGCGTTGCAGGATACGATTAATGTTTTGAAGGAATATCCAAATGTTGGTGGGATTTTGCATTGTTATCCAGGATCGCTTGAGGCGGCAAAACCACTTTTAGATAGATATTATATCGGAATTGGTGGGACTTTGACATTCAAGAATAATAAAAAGACGAAAGAACTTGTGAGAGAACTTCCTTTGGAAAAGATTGTCCTAGAAACAGATTGTCCATATTTGACACCAGTTCCTTTTAGAGGGAAAAGAAATGAGCCGATTTATACAAAATATGTGGCAGAAGAAATTTCTAGAATTAAGGAAATTTCAGTGGAAGAAGTTATAAGAGTAACTACGGAAAATGCAAAAAAAATTTATAGAATGAAATAAAAGAAAGGAAGTGCAGAGAATGGAAGAAAAAGTAATTTTAGAATGTAAAAAATTGAGAAAATCTTACAAACTTAATAATGCATTGAATGATATTGATCTTTCGATAAAAGGCAATAAAATTATTGGTTTGTTGGGACCGAATGGGAGTGGGAAGACAACTTTAATTAAGTTGGCGGTTGGATTATTGAAACCGACATCGGGAGAAATCTTGATAGATGGGAAACCAATTGGTGTGGAAACAAAAGAGATAATTTCATATCTTCCGGATAGAGATTATTTGGACAAAAATCAAAATGTGGATTCATTGATTAAATTATTTGAGGATTTTTATCCTGATTTTAATAAACAGACAGCGTTGCAAATGTTTCAAGATTTGAAAATTGATACGACGAAAAAATTTAAAGCGTTGTCGAAAGGGAACAGAGAAAAGGTTCAATTGATTTTGGCTATGAGTCGAGAAGCTAAATTGTATTTATTGGATGAGCCGATAGCGGGAGTGGATCCAGTTACGAGGGATTATATTTTGAATACGATTATTAAAAATTACAATAAAGATGCGACTTTATTAATTTCAACTCACTTAATAAATGATGTTGAGAAAATTTTGGATGAAGTGGTTTTTGTAAATAATGGTGATATTTTACTTCATGATACAGTTGAAAACATTAGATCGAAAAATGAGAATAAAAGTATTGACGAATACTTTAGGGAGGTGTTCAAATAATGTTAAAATTATTTAAGTACGATTTTAGAGCGATAAGTAGAAGATTGATACCGTTGTATCTAGTTGGAATAGTAATAGGAGTTATTAATGTAATATGTTCAAGCATATTATCAAATATGCTAAGTGGCGATTATACTTCGAAGGCTCAAGAAGTAACATTTATGATATTGACAATTTTAAAAGGCTTGTTGTCATTTTCATTTTTTATACTGAGTTCATATATTTCGATATTGACAATTTTTATATTAATCTCAAATTTTCATAGTTCAGTTTATGGGAACGAAGGTTATTTAATAAATTCATTACCGATAGAATCAAAGAAATTAATTTTAGCAAAATATTTTAACTTTTTATTCTGGACATTTGTTTCAGGAATATTTTACTCAATTTTCTATATTGCAGGATTATTTTCAAATGTAAATAAATATGAAAGAAAAGAGTTATTTGATCATTTTAATGAAGTAAAAGTAGAACTTTTCAAAAGAATGGCAAGTTATCCACATATGTCAAAAATTATAGCTTTAATTATAATAGCGATAATTTGCTACGTTTTGTATATTTTACTATATTCTTGGTATTACATGCTAAGCGTTACTTTTGCAAATTTAATAAAATTAAATAAAATAGTTGTTGGAATAATAACTTTTTTCATTTGTAACGTAATTGTTATGATAATCTCAGTAACTTTAATGATTTCAGGAATTGTCAGTTTATCGAAAATTGAAGGATCAGCATCTTCTGAAATACAAGTATTTAATGTACTAAGTACCCATGGAATAACATTGATGATTGCTTTGATATTATTGAATGTTGGTTCGTTTTTCTTGATAAATTATATTCATTCAAAGAAAATTGATTTAGAATAAATTAATTAAATAAATAAAAAAGAATGTGAATTTAAAACCATTTTTGGAGATAAGTTCACATTCTTAATTTTATAGTAAAACTGCTTTAAAACTAAACTCAAAAACTATGACTATTTTACTCAACTCTTAAATTTACGTAATTGTTAATAGTTTTGAGTATAAAATATCCTATAATATTCCTGGATATTTTACTCCGCCCCAGTTAACATTGTCTTTCATAACAGCAATTTCGTCTAAATTAACATCTCTCAATGCCCATTTTTTAAATTCTTCAAATCCTGTTCTGTCAACAATATAACCAATATGTTCTTTTGGTAAACTTCTGTCGATATATTCTTCTACATATTCGTATGTATTTTTTAAGATTTTGATGATTGATTCTTCATCAGCCCACAATAACCAATCTTCAGCAAGTCTAGGGTTCTTTTTACCAGTTCTTCCCATAATTGTTAATTTGTAATATTTTTTAGAATCTCTTGTCCAAGCATTCATCGGACAGTTTAATACACATTCTCCACATCCGATACATCTGTCATGGTCTCTAACAGGTTTATAATTAACCATTTTTATTGCCCCTGTCGACAATTTTGTACATTTTCTTTCACACATTCCACAAGAAACACATCTTTGTGCATCAAAAACAGGTTTAGCCATTCCAATAATTCCAAAATCATGCATTCTAACTTTTTGACAATCATTCGCACAACCAGTCAAAGCCACTTTAAAATGCAAATCATTTGGGAAAATAACTTTTTCAATCTTTTTAGCCAATTCAGTTGTATTGTATTGACCTTTTGGACAAACTTTGTTTCCGATACAAGCTGCCACATTTCTAGTACCAGCTGATTGATACCCTTCGTTTTCCCCTTTGTAATTAATTTCCAATTTTTCCATAATTGGTTGAACCATTTTATTAACTTTTTCAATATCTTTCCAGTCGATTCCTAATATTTCAAATCCTTGTCTAGTTGTGATATGAATTCTACCATCTCCATAAGTATTTGCAATATCATTAACCATTTCCATTACATCAGTTGTGATGCTTCCACCAGGAACTCTGACTCTCAAAGCAGTTTTATGTCTATCTTTTGTTACTCTAAAAGCGTTTTTCGTAACAACTTTTCTATTTATATCCATACTCATTGATTTTTCCTCCATCATTTTTTACTAAAAGCTCAGTCGCCACTTTCAAATTATATTTATTAATCAAGCAATTTTTGTGCAAAGCTGTAATTAAATACAGGCCCTTCTAAACAAATGTATGTTTCATCAATTTTACAGTGTCCACATTTTCCAACAGCACAAGACATTCTTCTTTCAAATGACACCCAAATTTGCTCTTTAGGAATATTTCTTTTTAATACTTCTAAGCAAGTGAAATGCATCATAATTGGAGGTCCAACAACTACAAATTCATAATCAGAAGTATCTTCAGGCAAGAATAAATCTGGAATATATTTAGTAACCATTCCTTGATTCATATCCTTGGCACCTTCATTGTTATCCAAAGTAATCAATACATCAAATTTTTCTTTCCATCTATCAAATTCATCTTTAAAAATTAATCCTTCAATATTTTTAAATCCAACAATGATTTTCAACGATTTAACTTCTTCAGGATGTACATAAAAATATTCAATTATTGGTCTTACAGGTGCAATTCCACTTCCTCCAACAATCAAAATCACATTTTTATTTTTATACTTATCAATTGGAAACCCATTCCCATAAGGTCCTCTCAAAAAGATTCTATCATTTTCTTTTAATTTAAAAATTTCATCAGTAACTTTTCCAACTTTTCTTATCAAAAAGTCAAGCCATCCTTCTTCTTCGTTAAAATTAGCAATAGAAATAGGAACTTCTCCAACACGAGGCAACGAAACTTGCATGAATTGTCCAGCACTAACTTTTCCCTTGTATTGTACTCTAAAAAGCCATTCCAAGTGAGTAACTTTTTCTACTTTTAATAATCTATGTACAGTTGGTAAATACACATTTTCAGTGTAATAAGAGTTAAAATTTTCTTCAATTGCTTTTTTCACAAGAGGTAAAGCACTTTCAGCGTAATTAGAATTATTCATTTATAGCAGCCTCCTTTTTTTCTTTAGAAATTCTTTTTAATTCAGCACTCAATTTATTGATGCAATTTGAGAAAGAGATGTACTCAGGACAAGCATCATCACATCTTCCACATCCTGTACACATATTATATCCAAATCTTTTCTTAAAATCAGAAATTTTGTGCATTACTTTAAATCTCATTCTATCTCCATGTCTTTGTCTAAATGAGTGTCCACCAGCCATATCAGTAAATCCTTGAACATGGCAAGAAGCCCAAACTCTTCTTCTTTCTCCAACATTTTCTGTTTCGCTGTAAAAAATATCTTGTGTAGAAGTACAAGTACAAGTAGGACACACAAAGTTACATTTTCCGCAAGCAATACATCTCTTATCGTATTCACGCCATAAATCCAAGTTTATAACATCTTCCAACTCAATATTATCAGGAATATCAACGTGAATTTCATTATCTTCAACAAATTCCATTTCAAATTCCTGTTTTCTATAATTTAATCTATCGTTCGCAAAATAGCTTATAAATTCTTCATCTTTAATATCTAAAAATATTTCTGAATCAGTAACTTTAATTCCAATATTATAATCATCAGTTTTGTTAGTCCCCATATCCACACAGAAACAGTTTTCAAAACTATTAGGACATCCAAAAACAACAAATTTAACATTTTCTCTAACTTTTTTGTAATAAATGTCCAAAAATTTATTATTCAAATAAATTTCATCAACCCTTTTCACAGAATGTAAGTCACAACTTCTCAAAAAAATCAAATATTTTTTATTTTTTTCTTCAGGAACTTTAACATTATCTTCAGTAAAATAAAACATTGTTTGAGTAATTGGTAACATTACTTCCTTTGCTGAAAAATTTGATTTTCTATCAAAACAAATATCTTCAACTTTATCAATTTGGTGATATCTAATAACAGATGTATCAGAGAAATTCCCAATACCAGGAACTTCTACGGGTGCATGAATTTCATATTCTTTTTTTAAAGCATCCAAAGCCTTATTAAAATTTGCATAATTTAAGCTAATTTTCATTTTTCCTCCCTAAATTTATAAAATCTTTCTGCCAAATGCAAAAAAATTTTTAGTATTACAGAACTGTAAATATTTTTAATTTGTAATTCTTTTCACTAGGAGTATACCCCATTTTAACTATATTAGGCAAGTAAAAGTTTTTATTTGGATTTCAAATAATTTATTATTAAAATAAAAAAATCTGAAAAATAAAATTTATTTACAAAAAATTAATAATTTTACAACTAAGAAAAATTATAATATGTAAAAAAAATTATAAAAAATTTGCTATAATGAAAAATTTACTTCAATTCGTGACAAAAACAAATTGCAAAAATAAAATAAGATGTGGTATAATTGACGCATAACGTTTGTTATTTATAAAGAAAGGAAGAGAAAACAGATGAAAAATGTATTAAAATTTTTAATAAAAAGAATTTTAATGGGATTTGTAACTTTATGGTTAGTAATTACAATTACGTTCTTTTTATTACATTTATTACCTGGTGATCCATTTCAAAGTGAAAAAGCGATACCACCGAAGATAAAAGAAAACCTAATGGCAAAATATCACTTAGATAAACCTTTAGGTGTTCAATATGTAGAATATTTGAAGAGCATTTCAAAAGGTGATTTAGGAATGTCGATGAAAGTTAGAGGAAGAACTGTAAATGATGTAATTGTAGATAGTTTTCCTGTGTCAGCAGATTTAGGAGCTAGAGCAATTATATTTGCATTGGTAGTGGGAATACCTTTAGGAATAATTGCAGCATTGAAGAGAGGGAAGTATCAGGATAAGATATCAATGGTAATAGCGATTATTGGGATATCGGTTCCGAGTTTTGTCCTGGCGGGATTAATGCAGAAATATGCAGTTGATTTTCATAATGGAATTTTGATTGATAAGCTGAATTTACCACTGTTTAGAATTTTATTGTCAGGTTGGGATGATCCGTCTAAAAAAATATTGCCTGTAATTGCGTTAGGATTGTATACAGTAGCGTTAATAGCGAGATTACTTAGAGATAAAATGATTGAGGTAATGGGACAAGATTACATTAGATTGGCAATAGCAAAAGGTGTAAAACCTAAAGATATAGTATTAAAACACGCATTAAGAAATGCCATTTTACCAATAATTACAATAATGGGACCAACAATAGCAGCATTATTGACTGGTTCATTTGTAATTGAACAAATTTTTACAATTCCTGGATTAGGGAAATATTTCGTTCAAAGTATAAATGATAGAGATTATACGATGGTATTAGGAGTAACAGTATTTTAT
This sequence comes from Leptotrichia sp. oral taxon 221, assembly GCF_018128245.1. NCBI lineage: Bacteria > Fusobacteriati > Fusobacteriota > Fusobacteriia > Fusobacteriales > Leptotrichiaceae > Leptotrichia > Leptotrichia sp. oral taxon 221. The sequence continues at coordinate 1,774,687 of NZ_CP072378.1, read as the reverse complement.
GCGATATTCTTGATTATAATGATGATTATTATGGATATTGTGTATGCGTTAGTAGATCCTAAAATTAAACTTGGAAAAGGAGATGAGGCGTAAGTATGTCAAATAGTACAAATGAAAAATATATTCCAACGGCAGAAGACTTTAAAATAGTTGGACCAGATACGGCTCAAAATGAGGTAATTTACAAACCAAGTTTAACATTTTGGCAAGACGGTTGGAGAAGATTTAAGAAAAATAAATTGGCGTTATCATTTTTAGCATTAACAGTATTTTTTGCGTTTTTAGCGATTTTTGGACAACATCTAACAAAATATTCGTACAGAGCACAAGATTTAACACAAAAATTCTTAAGTCCATCTCAAGGTATAAAAACAGGGCATTATTTAGGGACGGATAATTTAGGAAGAGATTTATTCGCAAGACTTTCTCAAGGAATTAGAATTTCAATGGAATTATCAATTGTAACAGCAATTATTTGTGTTATTTTTGGTACAGTTTATGGTGCGATTTCTGCATATTTTGGTGGAATAATCGACACAATTATGACAAGAATTGTAGAAATTTTAATGATAATTCCTTCGATGATTTACATAATCTTATTAATGGTTGTAATGGGAAATAGCGTAAAAACAATTATTATAGCGATGTCATTGACTAGATGGTTAGGATATTCATTGTTAGTAAGAGGGGAAGTTTTAAAAATTAAGGAAAGTGAATTTGTGTTAGCATCAAAATCACTTGGTGGAAACTTTATTTGGATAACATTGAGACATTTAATACCAAATACATTAAGCGTTATAATTATTAGATTGACAACTGATATACCAAATATTATTTTTACAGAAGCATTTTTGAGTTTTATTGGATTAGGAGTACCAATTCCTCAAGCTTCATTAGGAAACTTAGTATTTGATGGATTCATAAATATGGATTCTTATCCTTATTTATTTGTAATTCCAGCAGTTGTAATTTCATTAATTACATTGGCGTTTAATATTGTAGGAGATGCGTTAAATGATGCATTAAATCCTAAATTGAGATCGTAAAAAAACGACTTTAAACAAGCTTAAAATTAAAATTGGGAGAAATAGAAAATGAGCAAAAAACTATTAGAAGTTAATAATTTAAGTGTTTCGTTTAATACTTATGCTGGAGAAGTTCAAGCATTAAGAGGTGTTAGTTTCTCTGTAGATAGAGGTGAAACACTTGCAATAGTTGGAGAATCAGGGTCTGGGAAATCAGTTACTGTTCAAACAATTATGAAATTAATTCCGATGCCTCCAGGTGAAATAAAAGGTGGAGAAATCTTTTTCGATGGAGAAGATTTAGTAAAAGTTTCGGATAAAAAAATGATGGAGTTAAGAGGAGGAAGAATCGGAATGATTTTCCAAGATCCTATGACTTCGTTAAATCCTACAATTAAAGTAGGAAAACAAATTATGGAAGGTATTTTAATTCACAAAAAAGTGAGTAAAGCTGAAGCTAAGGCACAAGCAATTGAAATGCTTAGAAAAGTTGGAATACCTAAACCTGAAGAAAGATTTAATCAATATCCACATGAATTTTCTGGTGGAATGAGACAAAGAGCGGTTATTGCGATTGCACTTTCTTGTGAGCCAGATTTATTGATTTGTGATGAGCCAACAACGGCATTGGATGTTACAATACAAGCACAAATATTAGAATTGATAAATAAATTGAAGAAAGAATTGAATATTGCAGTAATTTTGATTACGCATGATTTGGGAGTTGTTGCAGAAACAGCTGATAAAGTTGTAGTTCTTTATGCTGGAGAAAAATTAGAAGAAGCACCTGTGGTTGAATTATTTAAAAATCCAAAACATCCGTATACTTGGGGATTATTGAAATCATTGCCAAGATTGGATATGACAAGTGGAGAAAAATTAATATCAATTCCAGGGACACCGCCAGATTTATTGAAACCACCAGCTGGAGATCCGTTTGCAGCTAGATCAGAATATGCGATGAAAATAGATTACGAAAGAAAACCACCAATGATTGATTTAGGAAATGGTCATTTGGTAAAATCGTGGCTTTATGTTGATGGAGCACCAAAAGTTGAATCGCCTTTTGCGAATAAAAATGTTGATAAAAAGGGAGATGAGTAAGAATGCCAAGTAATGAAAAATTAATTGAAATGAAAAATTTAAAAAAATATTTCCCTATGAAACAAAAACAAGTTTTAAAAGCGGTTGACAATGTAACGATGGATATTCATAAAGGAGAAATCTTGAGTTTGGTTGGAGAATCAGGTTCAGGGAAAACAACTTTGGGAAGAACAGTTAGTAGATTGTATCATAAAACGAATGGAGATATATTATTTGGTGGAAAACCTGTTGAAAAATATAGTATAAAAGAATTTACGAAAAAAGTTCAGATGATTTTCCAAGATCCGCAAGCGTCACTAAATCCAAGAATGACAGTAGGAGATATTATTGCTGAAGGAATCGATATTCACAGATTGGCTAAAACTAAAAAAGAAAGAATGGAAAAAGTTTATAGCTTATTGGAAATTGTTGGGTTGAATAGAGAACATGCGAATAGATTTCCACATGAATTTTCAGGAGGTCAAAGACAAAGAATTGGGATTGCGAGAGCTTTGGCAGTGGATCCAGAAGTGTTAGTATGTGATGAGCCAATTTCAGCATTAGATGTGTCGATTCAAGCGCAAGTAGTAAATTTATTAAAGGATTTACAAAAAGAAAGAAATTTAACATTGTTATTTATAGCGCATGATTTGTCGATGGTAAAATACATTTCAGACAGAGTAGCTGTTATGTATCGTGGAAAAGTTGTAGAATTAGGAACGCCTGAAGAAGTGTATAATAATCCAATTCATAGCTACACAAAATCATTAATTTCAGCAGTACCAATAGCTGATCCAACTGCAAAAAAACACGAAAAAGTTGGAGTAGACGAATCATATTTAAGAAGTCCAATGGGAGATGTCTCAGAAATTAATAAAATTCCTGAAGTTCCAGAATTGACAGAATATGAGCCAGGACATTTTGTAGAAACTTCTTTTTTGAAAGAAAATAAATTAATATAAGCTTATAGTTTTAGAAAGAGAGAGAGAAAATTATGAAAAAAATTTTAGTAATTTTAACATTGTTGATGTTTGTTTTGTCGTGTGGAAAAGCTGGAGGAAATGGAAAAACAGCTACATTTAACATGGAAGCAGAGCCATCATCTTTAGATCCACAACTTTTGACTGATATGGGTGGATTTATGATTACAGGACTTACTTACGAAGGACTTGTTAGATTGAATGAAAAAAATGAAGTTGTACCAGCAGGAGCAGAAAGTTGGGAAAAATCAAAAGATGGAACAGTTTGGACATTTAAATTAAGAAAAGGAATGAAATGGTCAAATGGTGATGCTTTGACAGCTAAAGATTATGTAAATGGGATGAAGAGAGGATTGGAACCTGCAACAGCGTCTGAATACGCATTTTTGATGTTTTACATTAAAGGAGCAGAAGATTATAACGGTGGGAAAATTAAAGATTTCAATCAAGTTGGAATAAAAGCTAAAGATGATTATACTATAGAATTTACTTTATCAAAACCAGCACCATTCTTTGATAAAACATTGGTTATGCCAGTTTATTATCCAATAAATGCGAAAGCATTGGATCAATTTAAAGATAAATATGCGACAGAAGCTAATAAATCTATTTACAGTGGGCCTTATACAATCGAAAAATGGACTCACGATAATGAAGTTATTTTGAAGAAAAATCCTAATTACTGGAATGCAGCGAACACTAAATTCGATACTTTGAAAGCATTGATGGTTTCAGACTTTAATGCTGCAACAAATTATTTTGAAAATAAAGAATTGGATTTAACAAAAATTTCTCTTGAGAAAAAAGCTTCTTATGTAGGAAAACCTGAATTAAAAGAAGTGCCAGATGGAAGAGTTTATTATTTAGCATTTAATACAAAAGCGCCAGGATTGAAGAATAAAAAAATTAGACAAGCGTTATCATTGGCTATAGATAGAAAAAATTTGGTTAGTAATGTGTTAAATGGTTCAGGAATTGTAGCTTCAGGGGTTGTTTCTGAAGGAACAAAAGGAGAAAATGACGATTTCAGAAAAGAAGTTGGAGATCTTTATGCACAATATAAAAATGTGAATGTTAAGGCTTTATTTGATGAAGGATTGAAAGAAGAAGGATTGACTCCAGATAAATTGAACTTGACTTTGACAGTTGATGAAAAAGGAAGTGGAAAAAAAGAAGGAGAATTTTATCAATCTCAATGGAAAGAAAAATTAGGATTAGATGTAAACGTGGAAACTATTACGTATAAAGAAAGATTATCTAGAGCGAAAGCAGGAGATTTCCAAATAGTAAGATATGCTTGGGGACCTGATTATGCTGATCCGATGACTTATTTAGAAATTTTCCAAACATCAGCTGGACAAATTAATGTTGCGAAATTTTCAGATCCTGAATATGATAAATTAGTTGAGTTTGCTAAAAAGGAACAAGATAATAAAGCTAGAATGGATGCTATGAAAAAAGCTGAAAAAATCTTAATGGATGATTTCCGTTATACAGGACTTTACTATGAAGTGGCTACATACTTACAAAATCCACATTTAAAAGGTGTTGTTATAAGAGCAGTAGGAAATCCTATTGACTTCTATGCAGCATATAAAGATTAATTAGTAAATCAAAATATTTTTTAAAAAAATATCTTGAAATTTGATGGAAAAAATAGTAAAATATAAAAAATAATATTAAGACAGAGGAGTTATTCAAGAAAAATAAAAAATGTTTTTCGAGGTAACTCCTAAAAAAAGAGTATATATTTGTATAGAAAAATTTTAAAAATTTATAAGTTTGAATTTTAGTATAAATTTTATATATGAATTAATTTATAAAAAATATTATTAATTTAAAATTTGAAAGGAAGTGTATTGAATGAAGAAAATTTTATTAGTAATAAGTTTAATTTTAGTATTCGCCTTATCGTGCGGAAAATCTTCTAATAGTCATGCATTATTATTAAACTTAAAAGAAGAAGGAAAATCTTATGATCCACAATTAGCAAATGATTCAACAGCAGAAATTGTTGATTCGTTAATAGGGGAGACATTGATTAGAGAAGGTGAAGATGGACAAGGAGTTCCAGGAGTTGCCGAAAAATGGGAAGCTTCAAAAGATGGACTAGTTTGGACATTCCACTTAAGAAAAAATGCAAAATGGTCAAATGGAGATCCAATTACAGCAAATGACTTTAGAGCTGGATGGTTAAGAGCGTTGAATCCTAATACAGCAGCAGAATATGCTTCAAAATTATTCCCAATAAAAAATGCAGAAGCGTATAATAAAGGCCAAGTAAAAGAAGATGCAGTTGGAATTCAAGCTGTAGATAATTATACATTGAAAGTAACATTGGGAGCACCATTACCATATTTTGATTCAGCGGTTAGATTGTATACATATCTACCAGTTAATACTAAATTCTTAAAAGAAGTTGGAGATAAATATATGACAAGTCCTAAAGATTCAATTTCTTCTGGAGCATATGTAATTAAGTCTTGGACAAAAGATTCTGAAATAGTATTTGAAAAAAATCCTAATTACTGGAACAAAGATAATATACCTTTAGAAACAGTTAAAATTAAATTTGTAGCAGATGAAGCTGCATTAAATGCGTTTAAAAATAATGAAATTGATATAACTAATATCACAACTGAACAAGCTAAAGAGTATGCTAATGATAAAAGACTTAGAGTGGCAAAAGATGGATCTGTTTGGTATATGACTTACAATATGAAAAATAAAGTTTTAGCAAACAAAAAAATTAGACAAGCGTTATCATTGGCTGTAGATAGGGAAAAATTGATAACAGGAGTTTTAGATAATAAAGGAGAAGCAGCTTATACTTATACAACAAAAGGTGTTGGAATTTATGGAGTAAGTAAAGATTTCTCTGAAGAAGCAGGAAAAGTATTCCCAGCATATAATCCGCAAAAAGCAAAACAATTGTTAGCTGAAGGATTGAAAGAATTAGGATTAAAAAAATTACCAACATTGGAAATGATCTTTAACACAACAGGAAGTAATAAAGCGATTGCTGAATTTATTCAAGAAAGTATGGAAAAGAATTTGGGAATTGACTTTAAAGTAACTGGTATTACATTTAAAGAAAGATTAGCAAGAATGGAATCAAAAAATTATGAAATTGCATTGGCAGGATTTAATGGAGATTATCCAGATGCAGTGACTTATTTGGAAAGATTCGATTCAAAAGATGGAAATAACTATTCTCAATATGTAAATCCTAAATATGATGCAACATTGAAAATTGCTAAAAACTCTATGGATAAAGCAACAAGAGTTAAAGCGATGATTGAATTAGAAAAAATGATTGCTGACGATATGCCAGTAGGATTACTTTACTACAGAGCAAATAATAAATTAATCAATCCTAGAGTAAAAGGAATTGTATTCCACCCAATTGGAATTGATTATTATTTAGGAAAAACTACTATTGGAAAATAGTGATGGTTCTAATATTTAGAAAATTTTAAATATATATGATGAAAAAGAATTATCTTAATTTTTAAGATAGTTCTTTTTTGATTTTATAGATGAATATAAAAAAATCATAAATAAATTTTATTTTTTATATAATTATTTTTGTAAAATTAATTGAAATTTTTAAATTTTCAAGGTATACTATGTAATATAAGATTTATTAAGAGAAAGGAAGAAGAACAATGAAAAAAGTATTGTTAATTTTAGCGATGGCGATGATGTTCTTTGCATGTGGTGCAAAAGGTTCTAAAGGAAGTACCTTTTCATTAAATTTAGCAGCAGAACCAAAATCAATCGACCCTCAATTGTCGACAGATATAGCAGGAGGAACAGTAAACGAATTACTTTCGGAAGGATTATTAAAAAGAACTCCAGATGGTAAACCAGATCCAGGAATTGCAGAAAAATGGGAAGTTTCACCAGATGGTTTGAAATGGACATTCCATTTAAGAGATGCAAAATGGTCAAATGGAGATCCAATTACAGCAAATGATTTTAAAGCAGCGTGGATAAGAGGATTGGATCCAAAAGTAGCATCAGAATATGCATACATGTTATATCCAATAAAAAATGGAGAATTGTTTAATAAAGGAAAGGTAACAGCTGACAAAGTAGGAATTAAAGTTGTAGATCCAAAAACATTAGAAGTAACATTGGAAGCACCAACACCATATTTTGCAGATTTAGTAACATTTAAAACTTATTCTCCAATTAATGAAAAATTCTTAAAAGAAGCAGGAGAAAAATTTGATACAGAAGCTAATCAAACAATATCATCAGGACCATATGTAATGAAAAAATGGGTTCATGATTCAGAAATGAAATTTGAAAAAAATCCAAATTATTGGAATAAAGATAATGTAAAAGTTGATAACATTATATATAAAATAATACCTGATAATTCAGCTGCATTAAATGCATTTAAAAATAAAGAAGTTCAAGTAACTCAAATTACTGCAGAACAAGCGAGAGAATATGAAGGTAAACCAGAATTGGTAAAATCAAAAGATGGTTCAGTTTGGTATATTTTACCAAATTTAAAAAATAAATTCTTAAGTAATTCAAAAATCAGAAAAGCAATTTTGTTAGCAGTTGATAGAGATGAATTAGTAAAATCAGTATTAAATGGAACTGGAGAAAGTGCGAGAACATTTGTTCCATCAGGAATTGGAATAAAAGGTATTTCAAAAGATTTCCCAGAAGAAGTTCCAACTTCAATTGAAAAATACAATCCACAAAAAGCTAAACAATTATTCGCTGAAGGATTGAAAGAATTAGGAATGACAAGTGCACCAACATTAGAAGTACTTATAAATGATTCAGGAAATAACAAATCAGTTGCTGAATTTGTTCAAGAATCTGTAAGAAAAAATTTAGGTTTAAATCTTAATGTAAAAGCAGTTACATTCCAAGAAAGAGTTTCGAGAATGGCTTCAAAAGATTTTGATTTAGTATTAGCAGGATGGTCAGGAGACTTTAAAGATCCAATTACATATTTAGACTTGTTTGTAACAGGTGGAGGACAAAATAGAGGTTCTTACTCAAATCCTCAATATGATGCATTAGTTAAGAAAATAAAATCAACAGCTGATCCTAATGTAAGAGTACCAGCAATGATTGAATTAGAAAAAATAATAGCTGATGATACTCCAGTAGCAGTATTATATCAAAGAAAAAAACCTTACTTGAGAGATACAAAAGTTCAAGGGTTGAAATTTACTGCAATCGGTGGAGAATTTTACTTTAAAAATTTATCAATGAAATAATTTAATAATTTAGAAAAAGTTGGTGAAATAAAATTTGTTTTGCCAATTTTTTTTGAATAAATTTATTGTAGATATAAAATTGGAGTGATATTGAAGTTATAAATATATGATTTTTTATTATAGTTTGGCATAGAAAATAGTGATAGAAATTGAGTATAGTATTCATATATAATATATATTAAATAATTTAAAAAAAATATAGCTAATAACAATAGAAAAATATTAAAAAATAAGGTATAATAAAGTATATTATTAAATTTAAGAAGAAGGAGAAAGTAGAATGAAAAAAATGTCGGTATTATTAGCATTAGTGCTAATGTTTGTTTTATCATGTGGCGGACATGGAAATAAAGGTAAAGAACTAGTATTGAATCTAGGAACAGCACCAACTTCAATTGATCCGCAAATTACTACTGATATCGCAGGTGGGACAGTAGATGATTTGTTAATGGAAGGATTATTGAGAAAAGATAAAGATGGGAAATCAGTGCCAGGAATTGCAGAAAAATGGGAATCAACTCCAGATGGATTAAAATGGACATTCCATTTAAGAGATGCAAAATGGTCAAATGGAGATCCAATTACAGCAAATGATTTTAAAGCAGGTTGGTTAAGAGCGTTAGATCCTAAAACAGGAGCTGAAAATGCTTATTTGTTATTTATGATTAAAAATGCAGAAGAATTTAATAGTGGAAAAGCAACAGCTGATCAAGTGGGAATTAAAGTTGTAGATCCTAAAACTTTAGTAGTAGAATTGAAAACACCAACACCATATTTTGATGATTTGGTAACATTTAAAGCATATATGCCTTTGAATGAAAAATTCTTTAAAGAAAAAGGAGATAAATATTTTGCAGAAACTCCAGATAACACAATTTCATCAGGTCCATATGTTTTGAAAAAATGGACTCAAGATTCAGATTTGAAATTTGAAAAAAATCCTAATTATTGGGATGCTAAAAATGTAAAAACTGATGCTATCACATTGAAATTGACTGAAGATACAACAGCAGCGTTTAATGCGTTTAAAAATAAAGAATTAGATGTAACAAAAGTAACTTACCAACAAGCTAAAGCGTACAAAGGGAAACCTGAATTAGTAAATGCTGCAGATGGTGGAATTTGGTACTTATTGTTAAATAATAAAGTAAAACCTTTGAATAATGCGAAAGTAAGACAAGCGTTGCAATATGCTATAAATAGACAAGAATTGATTTCTAAAGTATTAGAAGGTTCAGAAAAAAATACAAATACATTTACTCCAAGTGGAGTTGGAATTAAAGGGCTAAAAGGAGACTTTGCTGAAGAAGTTCCTACAAAAATACCAGAATTTAATGTAGCAAAAGCTAAACAATTATTGGCTGAAGGATTGAAAGAAGAAGGAATGACTAAAATGCCAGAATTGGAAGTAATTTTTGCTGATACAGGAAGTACTAAAATGATTGCTCAATACATTCAAGAAAATTTGAGTAAAAATTTAGGAATTAAATTGAATTTACAAGTTGTAACAGGAAAAGAAAGAATTAGTAGATCTAAACAAAGAAATTACCAAATTGCAATCGCTAACTGGACAGGAGATTTCAAAGATCCAATTACATATTTAGATATTTTTGAATCAACTAATAAAGGTGCAAACCGTGGAGATTTCTCAAATGCTGAATATGATGCATTGTCTAAAAAAGCTAAATCTACAGCTGATCCAGCAGTTAGAGTTCCAGCTATGATTAAAATGGAAAAAATAATTTCTGAACAAACACCAGTAGTTGTATTATTCCAAAGACAAAAAAATTATTTGGTAAATCCTAAAGTAAAAGGACTTGGATTTGTAGCAATTGGTGGAGAATTTAACTTTAAAGATTTAGAAGTTAATAAATAATTTATTTCTTGAATTTTTTGAAAAATAAATTTGAGGAATAGGAAAAGTTGGCAAGACATTGAATTGTTTTGTCAATTTTTTTGATTATATGATATAATAGTTACAATACAAAAGTTATAAAAAAATAAATATGATTTTTATAAATAGAGAAAATTTTAGAGAGGAGAGAAAATGAGAAATTATGATGTTATTGTCGTGGGAGCAGGGCATGCGGGAGTAGAGGCGGCTTTGGCTTCAGCGAGATTAGGATTGAAAACAGCCGTTTTTACAATAACACTTGATAATATTGGTGTGATGTCTTGTAATCCATCAGTTGGAGGGCCAGCGAAAAGTCATTTGGCGAAGGAAGTTGATGCTCTTGGTGGAGAAATGGGAAGAAATATGGACAAAAGTTTTGTTCAAATGAGAATTTTGAATACGAAGAAGGGTCCAGCAGTAAGGTCTTTACGGGCACAAGCTGATAGAAAAATTTATGCGAGGGAAATGAAGAAAACTGTTGAAGCACAAGAAAACTTGGATACGGTTCAAGACATTGTAACAGAATTAGTTGTTGAAAATGGAGAAATTCGAGGGATTAAAACGAAAACTGGAATGGAATTTTCAGCAAAGGCTGTTGTAATTGCTTCGGGGACATTTTTGCGAGGATTGTTGTATATTGGAGATAAAAGAGTAAAAGGTGGAAGAATGGGAGAATTGTCAGCTGATGATTTGACAGGTTCGTTGGAAAAATTAGGATTTAAAATGGGAAGATTCAAAACAGGGACACCGCCTAGATTAGATATTCGTACATTGGACTTGGAAAAATTAGAGGAACAACCTGGAATTACTGGGATTCCATTGAAATTTTCAATGAGAACGTCTGATGAGGAAGTTACTGAGAAGCCACAATTATCTTGCTATTTGACTAGAACGAATGCTAAGACGCATGAAATAATATTGGGAAATTTAGATAAGGCACCGATGTATAATGGAAGTATTGCAAGTACTGGTCCGAGATATTGTCCTTCGATTGAAGATAAAGTTGTAAAATTTAATGATAAGGATAGTCACCATTTGTTTTTAGAGCCAGAAGGGTTTGAGACTACGGAAGTGTATATTAGTGGACTTTCTACGAGTTATCCTGCAGAATATCAGCAAAAAATTGTAAATACGATTGAAGGTTTGGAAAATGCACATATTATGAGATATGGATATGCGGTTGAATATGATATTGTTGATCCAAGTGAGCTTGATTATACGCTTGAGACACGAAAAGTTAAAGGACTCTTTTTGGCAGGGCAAGTTAATGGAACAAGTGGTTATGAAGAAGCTGCTGCACAGGGTATTATTGCTGGGATAAATGCGGCTTTGAAGGTAAAAGGTGAGGAACCGTTGATTTTAGATAGAGAAACTTCGTATATTGGGACAATGATTGATGATTTAATTAATAAAGAATTATTTGAACCGTATAGAATGTTTACAGCAAGATCTGAGTATCGTTTGATTTTACGTGAAGATAATGCGGATATTCGTTTGTCAGAAAAAGGTTATAAAATTGGATTGTTGGATAAAAAATATTATGATAAAGTTTTGGAGAAAAAGAAAAATGTTGAAGAAACAATTGTAAAACTGGAAGATACGAAATTGGGAACTAGTAATAAAAGATTAGTTGAAGTTTTGGAAAAATATGGTGAATCGTTGAAAAGTGGGACTACTTTGAAGGAAATTTTGAGAAGACCGAAAGTAACTTACGAAGATATTAAATATATTGCAGAAGTTATTGAAAATGGGCCTCAATTGACATTTGATGCGGAAACTGAATATCAAATTGAAGTGCAAGTTAAATATGAAGGTTACATTGCGAAGGCGATGCAAGTGATGGAAAAGCATAAGAAACTTGATGATAAACAAATTCCAAAAGATTTTGATTATGAGGCGATGAAAGGGATTACGCGTGAGGCTAAACAAAGATTGAAGGAAGGTAGACCTTACAATGTTGGTCAGGCGTCGAGAATGTCTGGAGTAACACCAGCCGATATTTCGGTTTTATTGATGTATTTGGATGGAGTTTTGAAGTAGGAATTTTAAAAAAATTTTTAGTTGGAAACAGATAAATAAATAGATTAAAAAATATATAAAAATAAAAGAAAAGAGAAATTGAAGAGAAAAATTATGGAAAATGAAAAAAAATATTTTGAAGAATTACTTACAAAATCAAGTATTGAAATGAATGATGAAGCAAAAGGGAAAATGCTGGATTTTTTGGAATTGTTGTATGAAAAAAATCAAGTTATGAATTTGACAGCGATTAGAGATAAAGAAGGAATGCTTGAGAAACATTTTATAGATTCGTTATTGTTGACGAAAGTTATTAAAGATGAGGAAAAATCATTTATTGATGTTGGGACGGGAGCTGGATTTCCAGGATTTGTTCTTGCGATTTTTTATCCAGAAAAAAACTTTTTGTTAGTGGATTCTGTTAGAAAAAAAATTGAATTTATAAATGAAGTTATTGAAAAATTAGGATTGGAAAATGTGAAAACTAGTTTTGAGAGAGCTGAAGAATTGATTAAAGGTAAGAGAGAGACATTTGATGTGGCACTTTGTAGAGGAGTTGCTAATTTGAGAATAATTTTAGAGTACATGATTCCGTTTATTAAAATTAATGGAAGATTTTTGCCACAAAAATTGAATTTGAATGAGGTTGAAGAGTCTGGAAATGCGTTGAAACTGCTGGGATCGACAATTGAAGAAATTCATAAATTTAATTTGCCAAAATGTGGTGACGAGAGAATAATTTTGGAAATTGTGAAGAATAAGAAAACGCATGAGAAGTATCCTAGAAAAACTGGAATTCCAGCAAAAAAACCTTTGTAATTACAACTTTTTTTATCATTACAAAAAGAAAAAATAAATAAGCAAGAGAGGAAAAATATGAATAAACCAATAAAGTATACGCTTGAAGTAAAAGATGGCAATGCTAGAGCAGGTGTAATTGAAACACCACATGGGAAAATCGAAACGCCTGTATTTATGCCAGTTGGAACGCAAGCGACAGTAAAAGCAATGACAAAAGAAGAGTTAGAGGAGATTAACTCACAAATAATTTTAGGAAACACTTATCATTTGTATTTGAATCCAGGAGATGATTTAGTAGATGATTTTGGAGGATTACACAAATTTATGAGATGGGATAGACCAATATTGACTGATAGTGGAGGATTCCAGGTGTTTAGTTTGGGTTCGTTGAGAAGAATAAAGGAAGAGGGAGTGCATTTTAGATCGCATTTGGATGGATCGAAACATTTTTTGTCGCCTGAAAAATCAATTTCAATTCAGAATAATTTAGGAAGTGACATCATGATGGTGTTGGATGAGTGCCCTCCAGGAATGTCTTCGAGAGAATATTTGATTCCTTCGATTGAAAGAACTACAAGATGGGCTAAAAGATGTATTGATGCGAATAAAAATAAGGATAGACAAGGATTATTTGCGATAGTTCAAGGTGGAATTTATGAAGATTTGAGAGATAAAAGTTTTGAGGAACTTTCTCAATATGATGAGGATTTTGCAGGATATGCTTTGGGAGGGCTTGCAGTTGGAGAGCCACGAGAAGATATGTATAGAATTTTAGAATATATTACGCCAAAATTACCTGAGAATAAACCAAGATATTTGATGGGAGTGGGAGAACCGTTGGATATGCTTGAAGCGGTTGAATCTGGGATTGATATGATGGATTGTGTGCAACCGACAAGAATTGGAAGACATGGAACAGTATTTACAAAATATGGACGTTTAGTTATAAAAAATAAGGCTTATGAATTGGATGACAGACCTTTGGATGAGGGGTGTGACTGTTACGCTTGTAAAAATTATATGAGAGGGTATATTAGACATTTATTCAAAGCGAAGGAAATTTTAGGGCAAAGATTGGCGACTTATCATAATTTGCACTTTTTAATAAAATTGATGAATGATTCGAGAGAAGCTATAAAAGAAGGTAGATTTAAGGAATTTAAAGATGAGTTTATAAAAAATTATGCGCAAGGAAAAGAAAGTGAGTGGATAATCCCGAAAAGAATACCAGCAACACGAGATAACACAAGATAAATTTTACAATGAGAGCATATCTCATAATAAAGGTATATTTTTTTGTAACTAACCAAAAGAAAGGGAAATAATGAATTATAAAAATTATTTAAAATATTCAAAAATAGCCAGAAAATTGGAAAAAGCGGATAAAGTTTTTAAAAATGGATTTATTTTGAATGTTTTTACAGAAGAAATAGTGAAAGCGGATATTGCGATTAGTGACGGGATTATTGTTGGAATTGGCGAGTATTCGGGAAAAGAAGAAATAGATATCACTGGGAAGTATGTTGTTCCAGGATTTGTGGATAGTCATTTACATTTGGAGTCTACGATGGTGAGACCAATTGAGTTTTTGAAGGCAGCAGTAAAAGCAGGGACTACGACTTTTATTGTAGATCCTCATGAAGTTGCGAATGTATCAGGGACAGATGGGATTGATTATATTATTGAGCAAACTGAAAATGTTCCTGCAAATGTGTTTGTAATGATACCGTCTTGCGTTCCAGCTGTTTCATTTGAAGATAATGGTGCAACGTTGTTAGCAGAAACAATGGAGAGATATCTTTCAAATCCAAGAGTTTTGGGATTAGCAGAAGTTATGGACACAAATGCTGTTTTAAATGGCGAAAAAAATATGATGGAAAAATTAGAAATGTTTAAGGAAATGAATATTGACGGACATTCTCCAGCTTTGACAGACGAAGAATTGGCGGCGTATGCTTTGGCAGGGATAAAAAATGATCACGAGGCTTGTACTTACGAATATGCAAAAAAACAGATTGAAAATGGATTGTATGTATTGATTAGAGAAGGAAGTGCGGCAAGAAATTTAGAGGCGATTGTATCGGGAATTGTTGCAAATAAGGCTTCTACAGAGAGATACTGTTTTTGTACAGATGACAAGCATGTGGAGGAAATTTATAGAGAAGGACATATTTGCTACAATATTAGAAAGGCGATTAGTATTGGGTTAGAACCGATAAAAGCGTATAAAATGGCGACAATTCAGGCTGCACAGGCTATAAAAAAAGATAGAGAAATAGGAGCGATTGCACCTGGATTTAAAGCGGATTTTGTGGTATTGAAGGATTTTGAAAATGTTGAAATTGAAAATGTGTATTTTGAAGGACAAGATGTGAATGATATTTTTAAAAAGGAAATTAAGTTTCCTGAATGTCCAGAGCATTTGAAAAAAACGGTTCATGTAAAAGATTTTGATGCAAAAAAAATTGAGATTGAGTTGGAAGATGAAAATGCTGAATTTCCAGTGATTGAGATTATAGAAGGACAAATTGTTACGAAAAAAGTTTGCGAGAAAATTCCAGCAAGAGAGAATAAATTTGTGCCAAATCAGGAATACAATAAACTTGTGGTTGTGGAAAGACATAAAAATACTGGTAAAATTGGGGTTGGAGTGTTGAAAGGGTTTGGTATAAAAAATGGTGCAATTGCATCAACAGTGGCTCATGATTCACATAATATCGTGGTTGTAGGAGATAACGACAGGGATATTGAAATTGCTGTGAAGGAATTGGCTGAAAAACAAGGTGGATACACAATTGTGGAAAATGGAAAAGTTGTAGATACATTACCGCTTGTAATAATGGGCCTTATAAGTGATGAACCAAGTGAGAAAGTCAATGAAAAATTAGAAAAAATGTTGGAATATTCTAAAAAAATGGGAATAAATCCGAATATTGATCCATTTATTAATTTGTCATTTTTAGCATTGCCAGTTATTCCAGAGATTAGAGTGACTGCACGAGGAATTTTTGATGTAACTTTGAATAAGTTTCTTTAAGAAAAAGGGCTCAAAAAAGTAAAATTGACAATAGATATGGATTTCTTGTATAATGAGGGTATTATGGATAAATTAGAAGATTTTTTGAGATACTCGGTGCTTTTTTTGTATTATGGTGAACTTTTTTCAAAGAAACAAAAGCAATATTTAGAGTTGTATTTGGAAGAAAATAGTTCGTTTACAGAAATTGCGGAGAAGTATGGAGTTACGAGGCAGGCAGTTTTTGATAATATAAAAAGAGGTTTTAAGCAGCTTGAGGAATATGAGAGTAAGCTGAAAATATTTGAGAGAGAAAAAGAATTGAAAAAAAGGTTAGAAAATTTAAAAAGTAATTTTACGAAAGAAAATTTAGAAAAAATAATAAAAGATTTTGGATATGATGAGGTGAATTAATGTTTAATGGATTAGGAGACCGTTTTAAAGATATATTTAAAAAGGTAAGTGGTCAAGGAAAATTAACTGAAGGAAATATGAAAGATGCACTTCGGGAAGTAAGATTAGCATTATTGGAAGCGGATGTAAACTATACAGTTGCTAAAAGTTTTGTTGCAAAAATTAGAGAAAAAGCGTTGGGAGAAGAAGTAATTAACGGTGTAAATCCGACTCAACAATTTATAAAAATTGTAAATGATGAATTAGTAGAAGTTTTAGGTGGTACGAATGTAGCTATTGCTAAAGCTGATAAAAATCCTACGGTTATTATGCTTTGTGGACTTCAAGGAGCTGGGAAAACTACTTTTTCAGGAAAATTGGCAAAACATTTGAAATCAAAAGGGGAAAAACCATTTTTGATAGGAGCGGATGTTTACAGACCTGCGGCGAAAAAACAATTGAAAGTGTTGGCTGATCAGATAAAAGTGCCTTCGTTTACGATTGAAGATAGTACAGATGCGGTGGAAATTTGTAGAAAAGGGATTGAGGCAGCGAAGGAAGAACATGCAACTTATGTGATTTTGGATACAGCTGGAAGATTGCACATTGATGAAGAATTAATGAAGGAATTACAACAAATTAAATCGGAAGTTAAACCGCATGAAATATTGTTAGTTGTAGATGGAATGACTGGGCAAGATGCTGTAAATGTGGCAAAATCATTTAATGAAGAATTGGAAATTACGGGAGTTGTTCTTACAAAATTAGATGGAGATACTCGTGGTGGAGCTGCATTGTCAGTAAAAGAAGTTGCTGGAAAACCAATAAAATTCATAAGTGAAGGTGAAAAATTAGATGATATCGCACCATTCCATCCAGATAGATTGGCTTCAAGAATTTTAGGAATGGGAGACGTTGTTTCTTTGGTTGAAAAAGCACAAGAAGCAATTGATGAAAAAGAAGCTAAAAAGATGGAAGAAAAATTTAGAAAAAATCAATTTGATTTTGAAGATTTCTTGAAACAATTTAAAATGATTAGAAAAATGGGGTCAATTGCTGGAATTATGAAGATGATACCAGGTGTTGATACAAGCATGATTGACATGGGAATGGCTGAAAAAGAAATGAAAAAAGTCGAAGCAATTATTTGTTCTATGACTGTTCAAGAAAGAAGAGATCCAAAAATTTTGAAAAATGGAAGCAGAAAAGCTAGAATTGCCAAAGGAAGCGGAGTTACAGTAAACGAAATAAATAAATTAATCAAACAATTTGAGCAAATGAAGCAAATGATGAAAATGTTTAATAGTGGCGGATTTCCTGGTTTAGGTGGCGGAATGCTAAGAGGTCGTAGAAAATAGAAAAATTTGAGGGGGACTTTTTATGGAAAAAATCAAGAGAAAAAAGTTACCAATTGGGATATCGAATTTTAAAGAAATAATTGAAAATAATTACTACTATGTTGATAAAACTAATTTTATCGCGAATATTTTGGAAGAAGGTTTCAAAGTAGAATTATTCACTCGTCCAAGAAGATTTGGAAAGACTTTAAATATATCAATGTTAAACTATTTTTTTAATATAGAGAATAAAGAAGAAAATCGAAAATTATTCGAAAATTTGAATATTTCTAAAAGTAAATATTTTGAAAAACAGGGGAATTATCCAGTAATTTCGATTTCGTTTAGGAATTATGGGGAAAAAGACTGGGAGAATGGGTTTAAGATAATAAAACAAATAATCGGAGATTTGTATACTGAGCATAAATTTTTGATTGAAAAAATGGATGAAATTGAAATTGAAAAATTTAATTCGATTAGAAGAGAATCAGATAAAGGAAATTGGAAAAATTCGTTATTAAACTTGACGAAATATTTGTATGAATATTATGGAAAAAAAGTAGTCATTCTAATAGACGAATACGACCAACCAATAATAGATTCCTACGTAAAAGGCTACTACGAAGAAGCAATAGACTTTTTCAAAAGTTTTTACGGAAGTGTTTTGAAAGATAACGAATATCTGGAATTGGGGGTAGTCACAGGCATATTGCGAGTTGCAAAGGAAAATATTTTTTCAGGCTTAAACAATTTAAAAGTTCATACAATTTTGAATGATAAATTTACAGAATATTTTGGAATTATTGAGTCAGAAGTTGAGCAAGCATTGAAGGACTTTAATTTAGAATACGATTTGAAAGATGTTCAGAAGTGGTATAATGGCTATTTGTTTGGCGATATTCAAGTTTACAATCCATGGTCAATTATTAATTTTTTAGATGAGAAAAAATTAAAACCATATTGGGTAAATACGAGCGGAAATGAGCTTATTAAATTATACTTAAAACGATTAAAAAATGAGATTTTCAATGATTTTTCTAAATTATTGAATAAAGAAAGCATTCTAAAGAGAATAAATGACAACATGACTTTTGGTAATTTAGAAGCGAATTTTAGTCGAAATATTTGGAATTTATTTTTTCATAGTGGATATTTGACTTTAGCTGAAAAATATGACGAAGAGGAAGAAGACGTGTTTTTAAAAATTCCAAATGAAGAGATTTTAAGAATGTTTTCAGAAATGTTTATTGATGTGTATTTTGAGGATTATGACAAATTTTCAGGAATGACTTACGCGCTAAAAACAGGAGATATTGAAACTTTTAGGTTTGAAATGAAGCGAATTTTATTGGAGAATACTGGGATATTTGATGTAAGTGGAATTTACAAGGAGCAATTTTATCATGGATTAATGCTTGGATTAATTTTGAAATTGAGGAGAGAATATGAAATTACATCGAATAATTTTTCTGGAAAAGGTCGATACGATTTACTATTAAAACCTAGAAATCTGTTAAGAAGAGATGAAGGAATAATATTTGAGTTAAAAGTTGTTAATGTAAAAGAAAATTCCAGTTTGGAAGAAACCCAAGAAAAATTAAAAAGAGAATGTGAAATTGCATTGAAACAGATTGATGATAAAAAGTATGTTTCGGCATTGAGAAATGCTGGGATAGAGAAAGTTTTGAAGATCGGGTTGACCTTTTGTGGGAAAGAGTTTGAGGTTAGGTTTGAGAGAGAGAAAATTTGATAATAGTTTTGTAAAATATGAAAAGGGGAGAATTTTATGGGAAAAAATGAGAGAAAACGGTTACCAATTGGAATATCGAATTTTAAGGAAATAATAGAAAATGACTACTATTATGTTGATAAAACTAATTTTATCGCGAATATTTTGAAAGAAGGTTTCAAAGTAGAATTATTTACTCGTCCAAGAAGATTTGGAAAGACCTTAAATATATCAATGTTAAACTATTTTTTTAATATTGAAAATAAAGAAGAAAATCGAAAATTATTCGAAAATTTGAATATTTCTAAAAGTAAATATTTTGAAAAACAGGGTAATTATCCAGTGATTTCAATTTCATTTAGGAATTATGGGGAGAAAGACTGGGAGAATGGGATCAAAGCTATAAAAACGGTAATTTCGAATACATATGATGAGCATAAATTTGTAATGGATAATTTAGATAAAAGAGAGTTAAAAAAATTTGAGGATATTTGGTTGGAAAATGACGAGGGAGATTGGAAGAATTCGTTATTAAACTTGACAAAGTATTTGTATGAATATTATGGAAAAAAAGTAGTCATTCTAATAGATGAATACGACCAACCAATAATAGATTCCTACGTGAAAGGCTACTACGAAGAAGCAATAGACTTTTTCAAAAGTTTTTACGGAAGTGTTTTGAAAGATAACGAATACTTAGAATTAGGGGTAATAACAGGCATATTGCGAGTTGCGAAGGAAAATATTTTTTCAGGCTTGAATAATTTAAAAGTTCATACAATTTTGAATGATAAATTTACAGAATATTTTGGAATCATTGAATCAGAAGTTGAACAAGCATTGAAGGACTTTAATTTGGAATACGATTTGAAAGATGTTCAGAAGTGGTATAACGGCTATTTGTTTGGAGATATTCAAGTCTATAATCCATGGTCGATTATTAATTTTTTAGATGAGAAAAAATTAAAGCCATATTGGGTAAACACAAGCGGAAACGAGCTTATTAAATTGTACTTAAAACGATTAAAAAATGAGATTTTCAATGATTTTTCTAAACTATTGAATAAAGAAAGCATCTTAAAGAGAATAAATGACAACATGACTTTTGGTAATTTAGAAGCGAATTTTAGTCGAAATATTTGGAATTTATTTTTTCATAGTGGATATTTGACTTTAGCTGAAAAATATGACGAAGAGGAAGAAGACGTGTTTTTAAAAATTCCAAATGAAGAGATTTTAAGAATGTTTTCAGAAATGTTTATTGATGTGTATTTTGAGGATTATGATAAATTTTCAGGAATGACTTACGCACTAAA
Source organism: Leptotrichia sp. oral taxon 221 (assembly GCF_018128245.1). Classification (NCBI taxonomy): domain Bacteria; kingdom Fusobacteriati; phylum Fusobacteriota; class Fusobacteriia; order Fusobacteriales; family Leptotrichiaceae; genus Leptotrichia; species Leptotrichia sp. oral taxon 221. The sequence goes on along the minus strand of NZ_CP072378.1, from coordinate 1,753,842 downwards.
AACAGGAGACATCGAAACTTTTAGGTTTGAAATGAATCGAATTTTATTGGAGAATACTGGGATATTTGATGTAAGTGGAATTTACAAGGAGCAATTTTATCATGGATTAATGCTTGGATTAATTTTGAAATTGAGGAGAGAATATGAAATTACGTCGAATAATTTTTCAGGAAAAGGTCGATACGATTTATTATTGAAACCTAGAAATCTGTTAAGAAGAGATGAAGGGATAATATTTGAGTTAAAAGTTGTTAATGTAAAGGAAAATTCTAGTTTGGAAGAAATTCAGGAAAAATTAAAAAGAGAATGTGAAATTGCATTGAAACAGATTGATGATAAAGAATATGTTTCGGCATTGAGAAATGCTGGGATAGAGAAAGTTTTGAAGATCGGGTTGACCTTTTGTGGGAAAGAGTTTGAGGTTAGGTTTGAGAGAGAGAAAATTTGATAATAGTTTTGGAAAAAGAAAAAAGGGGAGAATTTTATGGGAAAAAATGAGAGAAAACGGTTACCAATTGGAATATCGAATTTTAAGGAAATAATAGAAAATAACTATTACTACGTTGATAAAACTAATTTTATCGAGAATATTTTGGAAGAAGGTTTAAAAGTAGAATTATTCACTCGTCCAAGAAGATTTGGAAAGACCTTAAATATATCAATGTTAAACTATTTTTTTAATATTGAAAATAAAGAAGAAAATCGAAAATTATTCGAAAATTTGAATATTTCTAAAAGTAAATATTTTGAAAAACAGGGGAATTATCCAGTAATTTCGATTTCGTTTAGGAATTATGGGGAGAAAAACTGGGAGAATGGGTTTAAAGCTATTCAGGACGAAATAAAAGAACTTTATAATCAATTTTATTTAATCAGAGAAAAGCTAAATCAAAGAGATTTAGAAGAATTTGATGCGATTTGGTTTGGAAGAGAAAATGCTCGATGGAAAAAGGCATTATTAAATTTGACACGATATTTATACGGATTTTATGGAAAAAAAGTAGTCATTCTAATAGATGAATACGACCAACCAATAATAGATTCCTACGTAAAAGGCTACTATGAAGAAGCAATCGACTTTTTCAAAAGTTTTTACGGAAGTGTTTTGAAAGATAACGAATACTTAGAATTAGGGGTAATAACAGGCATATTACGAGTTGCAAAGGAAAATATTTTTTCAGGCTTAAACAATTTAAAAGTTCATACAATTTTGAATGATAAATTTACAGAATATTTTGGAATTATTGAGTCAGAAGTTGAACAAGCATTGAAGGACTTTAATTTGGAATACGATTTGAAAGATGTTCAGAAGTGGTATAATGGCTATTTGTTTGGCGATATTCAAGTTTACAATCCATGGTCAATTATTAATTTTTTAGATGAGAAAAAATTAAAACCATATTGGGTAAATACGAGCGGAAATGAGCTTATTAAATTATACTTAAAACGATTAAAAAATGAGATTTTCAATGATTTTTCTAAATTATTGAATAAAGAAAGCATTCTAAAGAGAATAAATGACAACATGACTTTTGGTAATTTAGAAGCGAATTTTAGTCGAAATATTTGGAATTTATTTTTTCATAGTGGATATTTGACTTTAGCTGAAAAATATGACGAAGAGGAAGAAGACGTGTTTTTAAAAATTCCAAATGAAGAGATTTTAAGAATGTTTTCAGAAATGTTTATTGATGTGTATTTTGAGGATTATGATAAATTTTCAGGAATGACTTACGCGCTAAAAACAGGAGATATTGAAACTTTTAGGTTTGAAATGAAGCGAATTTTATTGGAGAATACTGGGATATTTGATGTAAGTGGAATTTACAAGGAGCAATTTTATCATGGATTAATGCTTGGATTAATTTTGAAATTGAGGAGAGAATATGAAATTACGTCGAATAATTTTTCAGGAAAAGGTCGATACGATTTATTATTGAAACCTAGAAATCTGTTAAGAAGAGATGAAGGAATAATACTTGAATTAAAAGTTGTTAATGTAAAGGAAAATTCTAGTTTGGAAGAAATTCAGGAAAAATTAAAAAGAGAATGTGAAATTGCATTGAAACAAATTGATGATAAAGAGTATGTTTCAGCATTGAGAAATGCTGGGATAGAGAAAGTTTTGAAGATTGGATTGGCTTTTTGTGGGAAAGAGTTTGAGGTTAGGTTTGAGAGAGAGAAAATTTGAAAAAGTTTAGACTATTTTCTGATTTAGAAAATGGTCTTTTTTTTGTATTTTAAATATAAAAGTATAAGTAAATTTAGAAAATTATTAAAGAAATACAAAATTCAATTGATTTTTTCTTTTTTTTGTAGTATACTAAGATTAGCTAATTTTAAACTATAGTAATTCATTATAATAACAAATGAATTTGAAATTATTACTATAATGAATTAATTTTTAAAATGTAACCATTATAAAATTCTGTGAAATAATAAATTTAAAATATTAATAAAACTTTCTTCTTTAAGTAATAAACTTTGATTTATTATTTTATAAAATTTAAATTAGTAGAAAAATGAAAAATAAGAAACTAAAAATGAGGTGATTTAAGTATGACTAACAACCTAAAAAAGTTAGAAAAAGATTTAAAAGCTTTTGCAAAGAGATGTAAAGACTTTAAATATACGGAACAAGCTTTATTGGCATTTTTGTTAGGAGGAATATTCGGGTTTTCTGAAACAACAGATAAAGAAATTCAAAATCAAAGACAAGAAATATCAACTTCAATAGGAGATATGCGACAAGAATTTAGAAAGACTAAAGCAGAAAACAATAAATTAATGAAAGATTACAATTTGGAATTAATTCAATTAATGGAACAAGGAGATCAAGTAGTAAAATCGCCTTGGAAATCATGGCAATATGGAGCCAATACGTTCTTAAATGAATGGAAAGGAACGTATAAAGGTCATGGAGACAAAACTGGCAATGTCAAGTATAAAAGAAACGCTGGATTAGGTAAATACAATTACCAATCAACAGAAGGGAAATATGGAACAACTTCAATAGGATTAGGAAATGCAATGGAAAGACCAGTAGAAATTCAAGTGGATGCTTCATTGAGAACATTATCAATAGATAAACCAGCACCTACTTTTGTGCCTACTACGCCTAGTGGGGGATTGCCTCCGTTTGATCCATTGATGGTAACACCGCCTGTTATTAATCCTAAAAATGTTAATATTAGTCAACCACCTCAATCACCAACAATAAATGTAGGGGTTGAAGATGTACCTGAGAATCGTACAGGATATAATAAAGATGGAACTATGGATAATAATAGTTTATTGTCTCAATTAGATCTTACTGGTGGAAATTTTAATTTATTTTTTCATGGTGGAGGTAATACTTATGATTATTCATTTATAAATGCTTCAGAAAATGCCACATATACACCAACAGGAAGTGGAATCCACCTTCCTTCTTCAGACAATGGAACATCCCCAAAAGTAGCATTTTTTGGTATGGGTGGTAAACTTCTTGCAGAAATACCAAGTAATGTAACTGTAAATGCAGTTTCTAATGTATCTGGTGATGTGAATGTGCTTTATTATATGGGAAATAATAACAATGCATCTAATCCAGAATCAAAATTAATTCACAAAGGAACTACTAATTTATATGGAAATGATTTATTAGTTGTAAAAATAGATAACGTAAGTAGTAATGGCAATATCACATTTGTAAATGAAGGTAAAATTAATGGATATGCTCAAAAAGGGGCATATACTGATTTGGTTACAGGAATACCTGGTGGAACTGGAAATGATCCAAAAGGGCATATTTTTGCGGCATTTACATATGGTGATGCTGGAGTTGATACTGTTGAAAATGGAAATAATGGAGTTATTGAATTTTATGCACCTAAAAGTTATGGTTGGGTTTATACATCAGCTACAAATGCTCCGTTGAAAAGAAGTTCTATTAATAATGGAATTATGAGATTATTTGGGAGTGAAAGTATAGGAGTTTCAGGAACTACAGGAGCTGATCCAGTAACTCAGACTTCTTGGGCTGATATCCAATTAAATAAACCAATAGAGATATATGGAGATAAATCAGTAGGAGTTAGTTTCTTGGTAGAATCTGATAATACAGTTTCTCCTAATTTTTCCAATTCAAAATTTAATGTGCAAATTGGAGGTTCAGCATTAACGGCACAAGATGCTACTTATGGAGATACAGAAGGAGATGCATCAAAAGTTCAAAACTCTATAGGAATAAATTTTGATTTCTCACAAGGAAATGCAGGATTTACACAAAAGGATGTGAATAATTATATTGTAAAACTAGAAAATAATGCTAAAAATTCAACAGCTATAAGATTAGGGGAAGCTAATCTTACATTTAAAGATTCAGCTACTAGTGGGATAACTATTGGTGGAGAAGATAATATAGGGTATCTTTCAGATGGAAGTGCAAATAATAATTTAGTTTATAATAATATAACTAATAATTTTAAGGTTAGTGGAAAAAATGCGATATTGTTTGCTGCAAAAAATGGAGGAACATTAGAAGTAAATAATTCGTTGCCTTTATCTTCAACATCAGTTAGTGGAAATGGGTTCACGTTGGCTTATTCTGAAGTAGCTGGATCTACAGTAACATTGGATAAAGGTGCTACTGGAGAAGTTGTCGGTTCTGATGCAGTGCTGTATTATGCAAAAAATGGAGGGAAAGTAACTATAACAGAAAATGCTGTTGCACAACCATCTGCTACTGTAAATGCATCAGGAGTAACTGTTGTAACTGATTCATCAATAGGAACTCCTAAAGTTACTATTTCTGGAAGTAATGGAGTTGGTTTTTATACAACAAATGGAGGGCAAATTGAAGCAGAAAACAGTTTTATGAAATTATCTGATGGATTAGTTGGTGTGTACAGTGATGGCTCTACAAGTAATATAAATTTAAAAAATTCAATTTTAGATTATAAAGGAAGCGGTTATTCTATTTATAGTGGAAACAATGGAAAAATCGATTTACAAGGAAGTACAGTTGTTTTAAGAGGAAAAGCGATAGGAGTACAAGGATCTTCTTTAAGTGATATAACAACAAATGCAAATACAAAGATAGTTGTTATGTCAAATGATGCTATTCCATTTGAATTTAAAGATAAAGGAATAGTAAATTTAACATCTATAGATACTGATTTAGGTATTGCTGCTTCAGGAATTCAAGTTGTAAATGGGGAAGATGGAACAACAACATATACTAATTATAAAAAAGCTTTTGTAGATGGAATGTTAAACTATAATATTAATACAGATATTGATAAAAGTTTGGCTACTAATATTGCTAACGAAGCAACAGATTCATTTAAATTTGTTAAAAGATATTTAGTTCAACGTGCAGTTTTAAATTTACAGGCAGGGAAAAATGTAACGGCACATTTAAGTTCTTCAGATTTAACAGCGGCTGGTATGAAAGGTGTTGTAGGACTTGATATGAGTTCAAGCAGTTCAGCAGCTTCAAATAATGAGACTCAAATAAATCTTGCAGCAGGGTCTTCGGTTTCAGCAGACAGAACAGACGCAGGAAGCGGAGCAGTTGGATTATTCATAAACTATGGAAAAGTGAATACAGATGCATCATCTACAATAAATGTTGAGCAGTTAACAACAAATCCTCACAATGACAGTGCAGTAGGAATTTACGCAGTAAACGGTTCTGAAGTAAATAATGAAGGTACTGTAAATGTTGGTGGAAACAGTTCAATCGGATTATTAGGATTGGCATATAGGGAAGATGCAGTTACTGGAGCACCTAAAGTAAATGAATTTGGAGGAAGACCCGGTGAAGGAACAACTAGTATTATAAATAAAGGAAATGTTTCATTAGATGGAACAACTTCATATGGAATTTACGTAAAAAATAATAATTCAGCAGGAACAAAAACTGATGCTATTGGAACAAATACAGGAAACGGAGTGTTAACTTTATCAGGAGATAAATCTATTGGAATGATAGGAGATAAAGCAACGTTAACAAATGATACAAATGCAAAAATTAATATGACAGGACAAGAACAAGTTGGAATGTTTGCAAATAATAGTTCATCATTAATAAACAATGGAGAAATTAATTTGGCGACTTCGACAGGTTCAATTCCAAGTGTTGGAATTTACACTGATGATGTTGCTACAGATATTACGAATAATAGTAAGATTATTGGTGGAAATAAAAATTATGGTATTTTTGGTAAGACAGTAACACATGGTTCAACTGGAGAAATTACAGTTGGAGATGAAGGTGTTGGAATTTATTCGACAGAAGGAAATATTACATTAAATTCAGGTTCTAAAATAAATGTTGGAGCAAATGAAGCAGTTGGAGTATTTACTACTGGAACAGCAGGAAGAACGATAAATGCTGATACGAATATGACAATTGGAAATTCTTCATTTGGTTATGTAATTAAAAATACAGGAACAACAAATTTAACTACAAATGGAACTGCAACATTAGGAAATGAAGCGAAATTTATTTATTCGAATAATAAAGATATAACAGTAACAAATAATGTTCCATTAACTTCAACAGGAAATAACACTTATGGAATTTATTCTGCAGGAACAGTAACAAATAATGCAGATATTGATTTTGGAAGAGGAACAGGAAGTGTAGCAATTTATGCAATTGATGGAGGAACTGCTAGAAATGCTGCAGGTAAAACAATTACAGTAAGTGGAAGTAATTTATCAGCAACTCCAGTTCCAGAATATGGAATGGGAATGGCTACTTCTAATGGAACAATTATAAATGATGGAACAATAAAAGTAGCTCTTGATGAAGGAATTGGAATGTTCGCTTCAGGAAGTGGTTCAAAAGCAATAAATAATGGTACAATTGAATTAAGCGGAAAAAATACAAAAGGAATGTATGTTGATAATAACGCAGTAGGAGAAAACTGGGGAATTATTAAAACAGTTCCAACAGCAACTAATGATGGTATCTTAGGTGTAGTTGCCACAGGTGGTGGAGTAATTAAAAACTATGGACAAATTATTGTAGATGGGCCTAATAATAAAGCTGGATATCTTGGTTCTACAGGAACTTTCTCAAATGAAACTAGTGGAGGTACAACAGGAATGGTTACAAATACTGGTGGAGCCGAAGGAGTTGTAAGAAAATCTGGAAGCCCTACAGGTAAAACAGTAGCAGGAATAGAAATTATAGCACCAGCAGGAGCAACTTCAGCTACAATTAAAATAAATGGTTCAGTTGTAACGCCAACTTATGTTGACACAAATGCAAGAACTAACACACCAAGCTCAGTATCAGTTACTTCTCCAAGTGGAGCAACAACAATTGTTGATCTAGGAGCAACTGGTTTAGGAAGTATTCCAACAAACGAACAAGTTGGTTCATTAGGAATGTATATTGATACGTCAGGAGTAAACTATACACATCCAATTGTAGGAGTTAATAATCTTACAGGATTACAAAAAGTTGACTTGTTATTTGGTAATGAAGCAGCTAGATATACTGACAGTAAAGTAATTGAAGTTGGTAGCAACATAATTGATCCATATAATTCAATGATTTTAAATATGGCAGCTTCAGGAACTGGAACTAAATTTGCATTAAGTGCTGGAAGTTTGACATGGTTTGCAACTGCAACACAAAATTTATCAACAGGTGCTCTAGGAAAAGTTTACCTAGTTAAAATACCTTATACAGCTTTCGCTCAAGATAAAAATACATACAATTTCTTGGATGGATTAGAACAAAGATACGGAGTAGAAACTAGCGGAAGAGAAAAAGATTTATTCAATAAATTGAATGATTTAGGAAAAGGAGAAGCTCACATTTTAGCACAAGCAATTGATGAAATGAAAGGTCACCAATATGGAAATGTGCAACAAAGAATTAATGAAACTGGAAATGTATTAGACAAAGAATTTAATTACTTACAAAATGAATGGAGAAATCCTACTAAAGATAATAATAAAATTAAAGTATTTGGTATAAGAAATGAATACAATACTGATTCTGCTGGAATTTATGATTACACAAGTAATGCGACTGGAGTAGCTTATGTTCATGAAAATGAAACAGTTAAACTTGGAAATAAATCAGGATGGTATGCAGGAGCTGTAAATAATCATTACAAACTTAAAGATATAAGTAGATCAAGAGAAAATCAAACTATGTTAAAAGCTGGAATCTTTAAAACAATGTCACCATATATGGATCATAATGGTTCATTACAATGGACAATTGCTGGAGATGTATTCGCAGGTAAAAATGAAATGAAACGTAGATTCTGGATTGTAGATGATACGTTTGATGCAAAATCTGATTATTATTCATACGGAGCTGCTTTCAAAACAGATTTAGGATATGATATCAGAACATCTGAAAAAACTCATTTGAGACCTTACGGAGCATTGAAAATGGAATATGGAAGATTTACTGACATTAAAGAAGACGAAGGACAAGTTAGATTGGAAGTAGATGGAAACAATTACTTCTCAGTTAAACCAGAAGTTGGATTAGAATTCAAATATGTTCAACCAGTAGCAGTTAAATCACAATTATCAGTTGGCTTAACAGCTGCTTACGAAAATGAATTAGGAAAAGTAAACAGAACAAACAAGGCAAGAGTAAGATACACAAATGCTGATTGGTATGAATTGAGAAGTGAAAAAGAAGACAGAAGAGGAAACGGTAAATTTGACTTTAACTTAGGTGTAGACAACACTAGATTCGGAGTAACTGTAAACGCAGGATACGACACTAAAGGAAGCAACATCAGAGGTGGAATCGGATTTAGAGCGATTTACTAATAAAAATTTAAAATAATTATTGACAAAATATGTTTTTAAGGTATACTATGGATGTAATATAAATTATAGTTGATATTGAAATTTATGGTTAATAAAAAACAATAAAAGGAAATATTGACTGGTATAAAAGAAAATGGTTGAGAACCGAGCCAGTGGAACGTGAAGCGTTTCAGTAGAGTTTTACTCTCAAAAGTCTTGAGTGATGAGTCTTTGATTGTTGGTCTTGAAAAAGATGAAAACTCAAGAACCTCGTTATCTTTGCGAGAGGTTCAAAAGTATGTATTGTTTGATTTGGGAGTTGTCTCATCATTGAGATGACTCCATTTTTATTGGATGCATATAAATTGTGGAGATTATTGTTAATTTAAAAATCAATTAATTCTTTCAATTAATTTTTTTAGGTACAATCTTGTAAAAATTTTAAAAAAATTATTGACAAAAATATAATAAAAGGTATAATGTTATTAGAAGATAATAGGTGTTTTGCAAACTTAATAAGGAAATCGGTTGAAATCCGATACAGCCCCCACTACTGTGAAACTGACGAAAGCGTGATGACCACTGAGATTGATGGGATCTTGGGAAGGAAGTGAGTAGGTTGAAGTTAGTCAGGAGACTTGCCTAATATTGATATATTATAGATTTTCTGGGAAGGGGAAATTTGATATACATCAGTAAATGAATCAATGGTGATTTGTTCCATTAGCACATAGTGAATGTACGATGTTAGTACAAATATTGCTTTTATGGAATTTGACGTGTATTAAATTCGGCTTTTAGCTGATTTTTTTTTGGATTGCTTAAAACTAAATAAAAGTTTTGGAAGGAGAAAAAATGAAAAAGAAAACATTATTATTTTTAGTTTTGACTAGTATGCTTTTAATAGGTGTAAACGGTTTTTCAATGCACATTATGGAAGGTTTTTTACCATTAAATTGGGTTATTGTATGGTTTGTTGTGTGTATTCCGTTTTGGATTTTGGGGATAAAAAAACTTCAAACTGTTTCTAAAGGGAGTGTTAAGGATAAAATGACACTTGCATTGGCAGGAGCATTTATTTTTGTGTTGTCGGCGTTGAAAATTCCATCAGTTACAGGGAGTTCGTCACATCCGACTGGAGTAGGACTTTCAACTATTTTATATGGACCATTTGTAACTTCAATTTTAGGGACAATTGTATTAATATTCCAAGCTGGATTACTTGCACATGGAGGATTTACTACTCTTGGGGCAAATACGGCTTCAATGGCGATTGCTGGACCAATTGTTTCGTACTTGATTTATAAAGGACTTGCTAAGAAGAATAGAGCGGTTGCAATATTTTTGGCAGCAGCAATAGGGGATCTTGCAACTTATGTTGTTACATCTTTTCAGTTGGCACTTGCGTATCCATCGCCTGAAGGTGGAGTACTTGCTTCATTTATTAAATTTGGAATGGTATTTGCAGTAACTCAAATTCCACTTGCTATAATTGAAGGATTGCTTACAAATGTTGTAATGAATATACTTGACAAATATGAAGTAAAAGGGGTGGAAGAATAATGGATAAGAATAAAAATAAAAGTGTTTTTAAAAAGAATGTTATTTTATTGGTTTTAATACTTTTGATAGGTGTCGTACCATTACTTCTCGTAAAATCTGAATTTGGTGGTTCAGATGACAAGGGAGAAGAAATGATTAAAACGATAAAACCTGATTACAAGCCTTGGGCTAAAAATTTAATAGAATTGCCTGGAGAGGAAACTGAAAGTTTACTTTTTGCGTTACAAGCAGCATTAGGTGCAGGAATTGTAGGATATGTTTTAGGATATTTCAAAGGTGAAAGAAAAAATGCTAATAGATAAAATATCATATACGAATCCCATAAAAAATATTAATCCTGGAATAAAATTTACGTTGTCAATGATGACATTAGTATTTTTGCTTTACACGGGAAGTAAAGTAGTATTTATTTTTAATCTTACATTATTTAATTTACTTCTTTTATTTGTAGTAAAAGTGAAAGTGAAAGATTTACTAAAGCTGAATTTTGTTCCAGCTTTATTTATTTTAACAACTGTAATTTCATTATGGCTAATAAAGGCGGATATTTGGACATTTTTGTTACGTTCATTTTCGTCAATATCAGTAATTTATTTTCTTATTTGCTCAACACCAGTTGTAGATTTAGACTATATATTTGAAAAAATGAGATTTCCAAAAATTTTTAGAGAAATGTTTTTGTTGATTTATAGATATATTTTTTTGTTGTTTGAGAATAAGGAAAGACTCAAAAATGCACAGGAAGTAAGACTTGGATACAGTAGTTTTAAGAATGGGATGAAATCATTTCCAATGTTAGTGGTAGCGATATTAAAAAAAACATATTACTATAATCTTAATTCTATAAAGGCTGTAGAATCAAGACTGGGAAAGGAATTTATCTTTTCTCATAGAAAATACAAAAAAATTGGATTTGAAACTATTTTTGTAATAATAATAGTTGCAATAAATTTATATTTGGTGGTAAAATAAAATGCTTAAACTTGAAAATATAACTTTTTCGTATGATAATGAAACAGAAGCGTTAAAAAATGTGACTTTGAATATTGAAAAAGGAAAGAAAACATTATTTCTTGGGGAAAATGGCTCAGGAAAATCAACTTTATTTTTAATAATGAATGGACTCTTGAAGGCACAAAAAGGAGACATTTATTTTGAGGGGAAGAAGGTTAAACATAAAAAAAAGGATTTGGAGGAATTGAGAAGAAAAGTTGGAATAATTTTTCAAGATCCTGAAATACAAATTTTTGCTCCGTTAGTTTTTCAAGAAGTGGCTTATGGACCTGAAAATCTTGGATATTCTGAGGAAAAAGTAGAAGAAAATGTTAATAGAGCAATGAAGGAAATCAATATTGAGGAGTTGAGGGACAGACCTTGTCATCATTTGAGTTATGGTCAGAAAAAACGGGTTTCAATAGCGGCAATTACAGCAATGGAGCCAGAATTATTGATTCTAGATGAACCTACAGCTTGGTTGGATTCAAAAAATACAAAAAGAGTTTCTGAAATTTTAGATAATTTTTCTAAAGCTGGGAAAACACTTGTAGTTTCGACACACGATACAGATTTTGCATATGAATTTGCTGACTATATTTATGTTCTTGATAAAGGGAAAATTGTAAGACAAGGTAGTAGAGACGAAGTTTTTGAGGATTTTGAATTTTTGAAAAAATTAAATTTGAATGTTCCAAATGTTTTGAAAATTAAAAGTTATCTTAAGTATAAAAATCTTGATGAAAATGATTATTGTAAATTTTTGGAGGAAAAAAATTTGTTATGAAAAAAATATTAATATCAGGAACGATGAGCGGAAGCGGAAAAACTACAGTAAGTAGCATTTTGATGTCTGCATTAGAAAATGTGGCTCCTTTTAAAGTGGGACCAGATTACATTGATCCGACTCATCATGAGGTATTTACAGGACATCATTCACACAATTTGGATATTTTTATGACAGGTGAGGATGCTGTGAGACAGATATTTGAGATGTATTCGCAAGGCAGGGATATTTCTATTGTTGAAGGTGTTATGGGACTTTATGATGGAATTGGGAACGAAAAGGACAATTTTAGCACGGCTCATTTAGCAAGAGTACTTGATATTCCCGTAATTTTAGTTGTGAATGCTAAAGCGATTTCAACAAGTATTGCGGCAGAAGTTCTTGGGTTTAAGATGTTTGATGAACGAGTGAATATAAAAGGTGTGATTCTTAACAATGTTTCTTCACAAAAATTGTATGAGAGCTTGAAGGAAGCAGTTGAAAAATATACAGGAATTGAGTGTTTAGGCTACATTCCTAGAAATGAGCAACTTGCTACAGAGAGCCGGCATTTAGGCTTGAAACAGGCTTTTGAAGAGGATAATGCACAAAAACAGGAGTTATTTAAGGAAATCGCACAAAATTGCTTGAATTTGGAGCGGATAAAAGAAATTGCACAAGAATTTGAGTCAAGTCGAAATATGGAAAATTATGCGAAAATAGGATATCTAAAAGATAAATTTAAAGGAAAAAGAGTAGCGATTGCAAGAGATGAAGCATTTTCGTTTTATTATGAGGCAAACATTGATTTGATGAAATTTTGTGGAGTGGAAATAGTTGAGTTTAGTCCAATTCGAGATAAAAAACTTCCTGAAAATAAAGATTTTATCTACTTTGGTGGAGGTTATCCTGAATTATTTGCAAAAGAGTTGAGTGAAAATATTTCTATGAAAAATAGTATTGTTGAAGCGTGTAAAAATGGCGTGAGAATATTTGCTGAATGTGGCGGATTTATGTATTTAGCAAAAAAATTACATTTATTAAATGAAGAAATTTTTGATATGTGTGGAATTTTTGATATTGAAATTGGGATGAGAAAACGTTTAAATATTGGAAGATTTGGGTATATCAATATTGAAACTGCAAATGGGATAAACTTGCAAGGACATGAATTTCATTATTCGGAAATTTTGAAAAATAATGAAGTAAACGGGAATGATTCAGAAGGCTATTTTTATAATATTTACAAGAATAATGGGAAAGAATGGAAATGTGGATATATGAAAAATAATGCGATAGCCGGATATCCGCATATTCATTTTTACTCAAATGTGGAGTTTCTTGAGTTTTTGTTGGATGTGAAAAGAGATTAAGAAGATTTTGAAGAGAAATTTTAACAAAAAGATAGCAAGATGTCTCCGCCTTCTATAATTGAGAGTAGTTCACGATTGTTGAAAAAATGAGAAATTTTTAATTTTTTTGAAAATAATGAATTTGAAAAATAATGAATTTGAAGTGTGGAAAAGGATAAAGAAGAAAGGAGAGTGTGGTAGTTATTATCGCACAATGAAATATGTCATATATTAAAGATCCAAAATCAATAGAAGTGAGAAGTTTTGAAATAATAACTGAAGGATTGGCTGGAAAGGCTGATCATTTTAGTGAGGAAGAGCAATTGATTGTTAAAAGATTGATTCATACGACGGGAGATTTTGATTATGTAAACATTGTTGAATTTCAAAATAATCCGATTGAATCGGCAAAAGAAGCGTTAGAAGCTGGAAATTGCAGAATTTATTGCGATACAAATATGATTGTTAATGGACTGAATAAAAATGGGTTGAAAAAATTTGGTGCTGAGGCGTATTGTTTGGTGGCGGATCCAGATGTGGCGAAAGAAGCGAAAGAAAGAGGAATTACACGTTCAATGGTTGGATTGGAAAGAGCATTAAAGGATCCTCAAACGAAAATTTTTCTAATTGGAAATGCACCGACAGCATTGTTCACATTACTTGAAAAAATGGATAAAGAAGGAGAAAATGTTCCAAAATTGATAGTTGGAGTGCCAGTTGGATTTGTGGGATGTCCTGAATCGAAAGCTGAGCTTTCAAAATACGATGTTCCATTTATTAGAACAAATGGGACAAAAGGTGGAAGCACAGTTGCAGTTGGTGTGATGCACGGAATCCTTTATCAAATGTACGAAAGAGATAAATATTTTAATAATTAATCACAATTTTATGTGAAAATTAATTAGTAAATCTATTAATATCTGAAAATTTATTTCAATTTTTATATTTTATTTTTTCATAACGAAAGATAATATAAATTATTGATTTAAGTATTTTCAGATATATTTTAATATAATTTTGGAGAAGTAAAAAATGGAAAATTATGTATATTTTAACGGTAGAAAATTGCGATATGGTTATACTACTGGGAGTTCAGCAACGGCAGCGACTAAAGCAGCATTGTTACTTTTGCTGGGAAAAGTCGAAAAAATCGAAGAAGTTGAAATAGACGTTCCAGCAGGTGAGAGAATAAAAATTGGGATTAAATCTTTTGAAAAGATGAAGGATTATACGATGGCGACTGTTGTGAAAGATGGGGGAGATGACCCTGATGCGACACATGGTTTGGAGATTGTTTCAAAAGTGAGTTTTAGAAAAGATAATAAAATCAATATTTTTGGAGGAAAAGGAGTTGGAAAAGTTACAAAAGTTGGGCTTCCTGTAGAAATTGGAAAATCAGCAATTAATCCAACACCAATGAAAATGTTGACAAGTATTGTTGAGGAGTTTCTTCCAGAGGGAAAAGGTATTGATGTTGAAATCAGTGTGCCTTTGGGTGAGGAAGCTGCAAAAAAAACAATGAATGCAAAGTTAGGAATTATCGGTGGAATCTCGATTCTTGGAACAATGGGAATTGTGCGACCAATGTCTGAAGAGTCATGGAAAGCCTCTTTGGCAATAGAATTGAAGCAAAATTTGACATATTTTAATACAAAGACAGCGATTTTTCTTTTTGGAAATCGTGGAAAAATGTTTTTGAGCAAGGAATTCCCTAAAAGAGCTGAAGAAGGGGTTGTAATCAGTAACTTTGTTGGATATATGTTTGACAAAGCCTGTGAATATGAAGTTAAGAAAGTTTATTTTATTGGTGAATTGGGAAAATTTGTGAAAGTGGCAGGAGGAATTTTTCATACACACAGTCGAGTTTCTGATGCAAAAATGGAAATTTTAGCTGCAAATGCTTTATTAGTTGGCGAAAAGTTGGAAAATGTTTACAAAATTTTAGATTCGAATACGACTGAAGAAGCTTCTGGATATATTGAAAAAAAGGAAGTTTTCAATTTACTAGCTGAAAAGGCAAAGCAAAAATGTGAAGAACATTGCAGAAAAAATGGCTGGGACTTGGAAGTAGAAACGTTGATTTTATCAGCTGAGAAAAAAATTATTGGGCAAAGTAAGAACTTTTTTAAAGAGTTCTAGTTTTTTATTTTTAAAGAAAAAAACATAATAAAAAATTATAGTTTTTGAAAAGAGGGAAAATGGAAAAAATACAAATTTTAGGTCTAGGACCTGGAAATTTAGACTACACATTACCAATTGTTTTGAAGAAAATTAAGGAATCGGAAGTAATTGTCGGTGGAAAGCGGCATATTGAAAGTTTGGGAGAGTATGCGGAGAATAAGGAATATTGCTATATTTCAGCTGATTTGCAAAAAGTTCTGGATTTCATAAATGAGAATCGAAATAAAAAGATTTCTGTGATTGTGTCTGGAGATACTGGATTTTACAGTCTTCTAACTTTTATGAAAAAATATTTTGAAAGTGAAGAGCTAGAAGTTGTGCCAGGAATTTCATCGGTTCAATATATGTTCGCAAAAATTTCAGAATATTGGTATGATGCTTGTATTGCCAGTGTTCATGGGAAGGAATTCGATTTTGTGGAAAAATTGAATGAGTATGAAAAAATTGGATTATTGACTGATTTTAAAGAAAATACGCCGCAAAAAATTGCTCAAAAATTGTTAGAAAATAATTTTGAGAATGTGAAAATTTTTGTTGGGGAAAATTTGTCTTATGAAAATGAAAAAATTTATCGTTTTAAGGCAAAAGAGTTGGCAAATTATGAAGAGAAATTTGGAATGAATGTTGTGATTTTGAAAAAATAAAAAAGGTTAAAAGTTTTTGTAATAAAAATAAGGTTTTTAACAAAATAAAAAAATTAAATGTAAGAAGTGGAGAGAAAATGTATCATATAAAAGATAAGGACTTTATTCGTGGAAAAGTTCCAATGACAAAGGAAGAAATAAGAGCGGTGAGTATTGCGAAAATGGAAATTTCTGATGAAGATGTGTGTATTGATATTGGTGGTGGAACTGGCTCTGTAAGTATTGAAATGGCTAGATTTGCTAAAAATGGGCATGTTTACACGATTGAGCAAAAAGAGGAAGCCATTGATTTAATAAAACAAAATATGGAAAAATTTGGGATAAAAAATATGACTGTAATTTCTGGAAAAGCACCAGAAGATTTACCACAAGGAATAACTTTTGATAAAGTGTTTATTGGTGGTTCAGGTGGAAATTTATCAGAAATTATCAATTATTCTTATGAAAATTTAAAAGAAGGCGGAATAATCGCTTTGAACTTTATCGTTTTAGAAAACACATTTGAAGCACTTGAATACTTGAAAAAATCGAAGTTTGAGGATATTGATATTTCTCAAATAATTGTGGCAAAAAATAGAAAAGTGAAGGATTTTAACATGATGATGTCGGAAAATCCAATTTATGTGATTTCTGCGAGAAAATAATATATAAAAAAACCACTTGCAACATATTAAAAGGTGGTTTTTTATTATGAAAATTTTTTCATAATAATCATTTTTGTTGATTATATTTTGTTTTATCATAAATTTAAATTTTTATAAATATAAAATCGTGTCTGTTTATAAAAATATTTTATTATGTTACAATACTGTTACATCATTAAGATATATTAAGTGGATTAGTTAATTTTAAAAATGATATGTAAAAATTTTTATATAAACCTCTAAATGAGATATAGTAAAATAACTGTATAACATTTGGAGGTTTTTGTTATTTATAAGGAAATTAAATTCATATTTTTTATTTATTTACTTTTCTGCATTTCTTTCTGTAATATAGTATATTTTTTTTAATTTTTATATTGACAATCAAATTATTAAGTGGTACTATTATTTTGTAATTAGGTTGACCTAATTTAAAATTAGGAAAGACTAAAAAATGAGATAAAGATAAAGTCAAAGAAAGGAGTATAATGAGTAAGAGTTTAGAAGATTATTTAAAGGGAATATATCTCCTTAAAAAAAGAAAACAGTATTCAAATAAGAATTTAGCTGAATATCTCAATATTTCACCTGCATCAGTTAGTGAAATGATAAAGAAACTTTCAAATGAAAATTATCTAATCCTGGAAGGCAGGAATATAAAGCTTACTAAGAAGGGAAGTGATATTGCAGTAAATATTATAAGAAAACATAGAGTTTGGGAAGTGTTTCTTGTAGAAAAGCTGGGTTATGATAAAGATGAGATACATGAAGAAGCTGAAGTTTTAGAACATGTGACAAGTGAAAAATTATTGCAAAAACTTGAGAAATTTCTTTTCTATCCTAAAGAATGTCCACATGGAAGTTCAATATTTTATGACAGTGATGAATTTAGTGAAGAAAATATGATGAAACTGTCTGAAGTAGCAGAAGAAGATGAGATAGTAATATTAAGTGTAGAAGATAATATAGAACTGTACGACTATCTAAGAGAAATGGATATAACAATAAAAGAAAGTTATAAAGTTACAAAAAAAGATCCTTTTAATGGACCTATTTATCTGGAAAATAGTAATAAGAAAATAAAAATTATCGCATATGATGCGGCTAAACTAATAGAAATTTATAGAAAAAAATATGAAGGAGAATGATGAATATGAACAATAATCTATTAAATATAAAAAAGAACTTTAAATTTGTAATAATGTTTGGATTAATGATACTTGCACTGGTAAATTGCGGAAATAAAGGTGGAGCAGCAAAAGACAATGCCCAGTCGGGAAATGGAGATAAAAAAATAAAAATTGTTACAACAACAACAATGCTTGCTGATCTTAGCAGAATAATCGGTGGAGATAAAGTTGAAGTTGAAGGGCTTATGGGAGAAGGAGTAGATCCTCACTTGTATACAGCCAGCGCAGGAGATGTAGATAAACTTTCAAAAGCTGATTTAATTGTTTATGGCGGACTTCATCTGGAAGGTAAAATGACAGAAGTATTTGAAAGTATGGAACAACAGAAGAAATCTATACTTAATGTAGGAGAAGCAATAGATAAAAGTCAAGTTACAATGGTGGAAGGAAACACACCTGATCCACATGTCTGGTTTAATACAGAATTCTGGGGAAAAGAAGCTGAAGCATTGGCAAATAAATTAGCAGAAATGGATTCTAAAAATGCTGACTATTATAAACAGAATTATGAAAACTATAAAAAAGAATTAGCTGAACTTACTGAATATGTAAAAGGAAGAATTAATGAAATTCCTGAAAAAAGTAGAGTGCTTGTAACAGCCCATGATGCATTTGGATATTTTGGAAAACAGTTTGGACTTGAAGTTAAGGCAATACAGGGAGTTTCTACAGATTCTGAAACAGGTACTAAAAATATAAGTGATTTGGCAAACTTCATTGTTGAAAGGGATATAAAGGCAATTTTCGTAGAGTCTTCAGTACCTAAAAAAAGTATAGAAGCATTACAGGAAGCGGTAAAGGCAAAAGGAAAAGAAATAAAAATAGGTGGGGAACTTTATTCAGATTCACTAGGAGACAAGGAACATAATACAGAATCTTATATAAAAACAGTAAAAGCAAATGCAGACACAATTGCAAATGCATTAAAATAGGTATATAATAAAGATAAAAAGAAGAATGTAGAGGTTAAGTTATGACAAGAGCAAATAGTATGGGAAATAAACAGAACAATGAAATAATTATAAAAGTGGAGGATTTGACAGTAGCCTACGAAGATAAGCCTGTTTTATGGGATGTTGAATTAAATGTAAAAAAGGGAGTACTGATGGCTATTGTAGGTCCAAACGGTGCCGGGAAATCAACATTAATTAAAACAATGCTCAACCTTATAAAGCCTGTTACTGGAGAAATTTTATTTTATAATGAAAAGTACAGCAAAGTAAGAAATAAAATAGCATATGTTCCTCAAAGGGGGAGCGTTGACTGGGATTTTCCAACGACTGTATTTGATGTGGTTGAAATGGGGCGTTATGGAAAGGTTGGATGGCTTAAGAGGGTAAGTAAAATCGATAAGGAAAAAACAAAGGAAGCTATTGCAAAAGTTGGAATGGAAGAATTTTCCGACAGACAGATAAGCCAGCTTTCGGGAGGACAGCAGCAGAGAGTCTTTCTGGCAAGGGCATTAGTTCAGGAAGCTGAAATTTATTTTATGGATGAACCATTTCAAGGAGTAGACAGTAAGACAGAAAAATCAATAATTGATATTCTGAAAAAATTGAGAAATGAAGGAAAAACAGTGATTGCTGTACACCATGACTTACAGACTGTAAAAGAATATTTTGATTATGTGACGTTCATAAATGTGTCTGTCGTTGCATCTGGGCCTGTTGAAGAAATTTTCACGCCAGAAAACATTGAAAAAACTTACAAAAATAAAAAATTAAGTGAAAGAGAGGGCAGTTAATATGAATTTTATGATTGGCCACACTTTTAGAACAGTTGCACTCGGGTGTTCGTTGCTTGGAATGGTGTCAGGAATATTGGGATGTTTTGCAGTATTGCGAAAACAAAGTTTGCTTGGAGATGCAGTTTCTCACGCTTCTTTGCCTGGTGTATGCCTTGCCTTTTTATTCACAAATGTGAAGGAAACAGAAGTTCTGTTATTCGGAGCATTGGTAACGGGTGTGATTTGTATTGGATTAATTCAGTTAATTCAAAATTATACAAAAATAAAATTTGATAGTGCGTTAGCCTTGATTTTATCAGTGTTTTTTGGATTAGGATTAGTTTTACTTTCTTACATGAACAAATTACCTGGCTCGAATAAATCTGGATTGAATAAATTTATTTTTGGACAAGCGTCGACATTTATCGAACGAGATGTCAATGTAATTTTTATTGCAGGAATTGTACTTTTAGCAATAATTATGCTATTTTGGAAAGAGTTCAAGCTTGTTTCATTCGATTCAGATTTTGCAAAAACATTAGGGTTTCCAAGTAAAAAAATCGAAATTTTAATTTCCGTATTAATCGTAGCGACTGTAATAATCGGAATCCAAGCAGCAGGAGTAATTTTAATAAGTGCAATGTTAATTTCTCCAGCAGTTGCCGCAAGACAATGGACAGATAAACTTTCAGTTATGGTAATTTTATCAGCGATTTTTGGCGGTATATCAGGATTTTTTGGAACACTGATCAGTATAAGCCAAGAAAATTTGCCGACAGGACCGATTATCGTAGTAATTATAAGTTTAATCGTGCTTTTCAGTATTCTATTTTCAAACAAGCGAGGAATTATTTTTAAAATTATAAGAAATAATCAAAAGAGAAAATTAAATCTAGCTAAATTAAAAGAGGCGAAAGGAGAGGATAAATAATGATACATTTTGCGTTGGAAATACAGTTAATTGCAATTATGGTTGCGAGTGCCTGTTCGATTTTAGGGACTTTTCTTGTATTAAAAAGTATGGCAATGGTGTCAGATGCTATCACTCATACGATTTTACTTGGAATTGTAGTTGCATTTTTTATGGTTCATGACTTAAATTCTCCTTTATTAATCGTCGGTGCAGGAATTGTAGGAGTTATGACGGTTTACCTTGTGGAACTATTAAATTCAACAAGGCTTGTTAAAGAAGATTCTGCAATTGGAGTAATTTTTCCACTATTATTCAGTATTGCAGTAATTTTGCTTTCAAAATTTGCTCAAAATGTGCATTTGGATGTTGACTCAGTATTATTAGGAGAATTAGCCTTTGCACCATTTAACCGAGTAGCAATTTTCGGATTAAGCATTCCAAAAGGATTACTAACAACTACTATAATTTTTTTAGTAAATCTATCATTCATAACAATTTTTTTCAAAGAATTAAAAATTTCAGTATTTGACAGAGCATTGGCGTTGACACTTGGAATGAGACCAATATTAATCCACTATATGTTGATGTCGCTAGTTTCAATGACAGCAGTCGCCTCTTTTGAAGCAGTTGGATCCATTTTAGTCGTAGCCTTCATGATAGGCCCTCCAATAACAGCCTACTTACTTACTGACAAACTAAAAGTAATGATTATTTTAAGCACACTGTTAGGAGCATTTGCTAGTATCACAGGTTTCTATTTTGCAAGACTTTTCGATGTTTCAATCGCAGGAAGCATTGCCGTTGCAATCGGAGTAATTTTTCTTTTAACATTAATTTTTTCTCCAAAAAAAGGTTTGATTTTTACAATAAATCGGAAAAAATCTCAAAAAATGGCATTTTCACTAAGAATTTTGTTAATTCATTTGTCGAATCACGCCAATACTAAAAAGGAAAAAGACGAGTGTGGAGTTGAAACTATTGAAAATCATTTGCGTTGGAGCAAAAGTTTTTTGAAAAAAGTTATTGACAAAGCTGAAAAAAACAAATATATTTATGTTGATAACGGAGTTTTCAAACTTTCTAAGCATGGAGAAAAAATTATTGACAGTTATTAATTAATTTGAAATTTTAGAAGGAAAAGGTGGCGAAAAATGGATACAAAATCAAGAGAAAAAATGCGTGGAGTGATACTGGCAAGTTTAGCCTCAAGTTTATGGTCAATTTCAGGAATTTCAGGAGAAATCCTTTTTAAAAAATACAATTTTTCATCAGATTGGCTAGTTTCCACAAGAACTCTGATTTCAGGAATATTACTATTTTTAATTGTAATTTTCGTTGAAAAAAAATCAGTCTTAAAGCCACTAGAAAACAAGCGAGACACACTTGGAATAATTCTATTCGGACTGGCCGGAATGTACTTTGTTCAATACACATACTTTCGAACAATCGAATTAAGTAATGTTTCATTTGCAACAATTTTACAGTTTACAGCACCATTTTTCATATTTATTTATGAATCTGTAAAAAATAAAAAAATTCCAGCAATTTCGACTTTAATTTTACTTTTTATGACCGTTTTAGGAGTTGTATTCATAGCGACAAAAGGAAAAATTTCAAGTTTATCTGTCCCTCCAGAAGCGCTATTTATTGGAATTTTTTCAGCAATTATGATCGCCTTTTACTCAATTTATCCAAAAAAACTATTAAAAAAAATATGGAAGCATAACAGTAGTTGGCTGGGGAATGATTATAGGAAGCATAGTTTCAAACATTGTTCATCCAATTTGGAAAATAGAAGGAAATATAAACACAAAATCTATAATTCAAGTAGCAATAGTCGTAATTTTAGGAACTTCTATCGCCTATTTAATTTATATCGCAAGTTTAAACTACATTTCCTCATCACTTGCAGGGATATTGACAGCCTTCGAGCCAGTACTTGCGGCAATATTATCAGTAATAATTTTTGGATTAAGATTTTCTGTTGTTGAATTAATTGGATTTGTATTGGTTTTCGTTTCAATATTTATTTTGGAAAAAAGATTATAAATAAATTTTGAAAATTTAATTTTTAAAAACTTCTAATATTTGTTTAATGAAGATGTGATATTATTATGATGAAAAGATAAAAAGAATAAATCATAAAATCTTAAATTAAAGTCTATTATAAAATTTAGAGAAATTTGAAAATATTAGAAATATAAATTTTAAGATTTTAGATAAAAAATTTTAGAAAAGAGGAATAAAAATGAAAAAGACATTTATTTTATTCGGAATTTTAACAGTTTTCTTACTAAGTTGCATTTCTTTAAGTGCAAAAACTAAAAAGAAAATTATTAACTTAAACGAAACTTCATGGGAATTATCACAAATTATAAAAAGAGGAAAAGAACAAGAATTTCCCCAAAATGCAAACATCACAATTAATTTTGCAGACAACAAAATTAATGGAAATTCAGGAGTAAACAGGTATTTTGGAGGTTATAAAATCAAAAATAACTCAATTTTAACTGCAAATGCAGCAACAACATTAATGGCAGGTCCAGAAGAATTAATGAAAATTGAACAAAGATTTTTAGAAATATTACAAAATTCTCCAAGAATAACTTATAGCAATACAACTTTAAGTTTGAGAAATAAAAATGGAGAAATTTGGACATTCCAAAAATTAGATTTAAGTGAAAAATTAAAAAATACAAAATGGAAACTTTTGGAAATGGGACAAACAACACTCCCAGAAAAAGATGGAGAAATAACAATTTCTTTCGACGAAAACAAAGTAAACGGAAATTCAGGAGTAAACAACTATTTTGGAAGTTTTGAAATAAAAAATAACAGCATTAAAATCGGACCAGTTGGCTCTACAAGAATGGCAGGACCAGAAAATTTAATGAAAATTGAATTTGAATATTTAAAATTATTACAAGATTCTAAAACTATAGAATTTAATAATAATCTTTTGATTTTGACTACTAATGATGGGAAAGTTTTGAAATTTGAAAAGATTGATGACAGAGCTTATCATTATTAGGTGTTAGAGATAGAGAATTTCAAAAAAATCACAAAAAAACAACATTGAATTCCTGTAAACTCTATGATACAATTTCATTAATCAAGAAGCAGAATAAAAAATTTGATATTTTGAAAACAAATAAAAAGGAGAATTTGTTATGAAGAAAAATTTAAAAAAATTATGTTTGCTAATGGTAGTATTAGCAATGGGAGTAGTAACTTATGCAAATGGAAGAGCAACTGCTCAAAATAACACTCAAGCTGTTACACAAAGTGAAGAATTTCCAGGCGGATTAGCAAAAGGAATAGATCAGAAATTTACTACAGATGGAAAGTTGCATGCAGAAAAGTTTTTGAATAAAACACTTAGTTATACAGATACAGCTGATACTTTTAAAATTCAAAAAGACAGCAAAGGATATTTTGTTACAAAATATATCGATGAATCTCTAGAGCAAGACAGTTCTGATTCAATAAAAGAAGAAAAAGTAAGATTAAGATTAGAAAAGAAAGTATTTCTTAGAGAAGTAGCCAAAGATGGGGATTACGCTTATGCTTACGACACAAAACTTAAAAAAGTAGTAATAATAAATCCACATAACAATTATAGAATAATGACTGTAGTTGATTAAAAAAAGGGAGAGTGTCCAAAATTTTGTGTAAACTCAAAATATAATATATGGTACAGGATGGTAGTTTTATCATCCTGTTTTTAAATTCTTCCTTCAAAATAAATATAAATCATGAACAACCACATAGTGTAAAAAATTATTTGTGGTTTGAATATGTGCTATTATAGGAAAAGACACACTATTATCAATTTTTTTATCCTCAACTTTCACTGCCTTTGAATCAAATCCCAAATAATCAAGCCCTTTTATCATTCCCGCAAGATTAGTTCCGTTTTTATCTGTTCCTAATATTTGCCGTAACTTGGCAATTGAAAAATTTGAATTATATTGCTTAGCTATTGTTAATATACAGGCAGCTCCACAATCATTCTCATCCTTCTGTAAAACTTAAATATCGGAAAAGTCTTTTTCCCCCTCTCTCTCTTTAAAAATAAAGAGTTCCTAAAAACTAGAAACTCTCTATTCAAATAAAATTTTTATTAAGATTAGGTTAAAGACTATAATTTTATAATAAATACGTATTTATTTAATCTATCTGTTAATTTTAAGAAACTTTAATATAATTTTTCCAAGCAATCCAACAACAGCACCTGTAATTGCAGCTGTTATTAAACCTATAACCCATCCATATTCATCAATTATTCTACCACCAATTATGGCTGAAGATATTGAAGCCATTATAACTATCATATTTTGATATTTCTTATTCATAAATTTTACCTCCTTAAAAATTTCGATTACCATCCTAATTTGAAAGCTCCTCTATCAAAAGTATATCCTACTCCTCCTGCAAAAGAGCCTTCAATAGTTGATGTCTAAAATATAAAATATTTCTAAATTAATAATTCAAATAAAATGCTTCTTTCAACTCTTCATAATTTTTTGATCCACCCAAATCTTTTTGGATTCTTGAATTTTGGATAATCAAGTTGTATGGAACAGTTTTTACTTTGAAGGCTGTCATAAGAGTATTTGTAGCGTCGTAATACACAGGGAAAGTAAATTTACTATCTTCTACATATTTTTTAGTTGCTGATAAGTTTGTTTTTCTTCTTGTGAATACAACTACAACATTTATATTATCTTTATTTTCTTCGTAAAATTTTTGTACATCAGCTAATTCACGTTGACAATAAGGACACCATTCAGCCGCAAAAATTAAAAGTGTTGGTTTTCCATCTCCAAATATTTTTTTACTTTTAGTATATTTCCCATGAAAATCTCTTAATTCAAAATTTGGTAATTTTGCACCTTCTGTTACATCAACATCAAGAGGCTTTGCATTTGCGAATCCGAAAATACATGTCATAAATAATGAAATAATAATCAATAATTTTTTCATTTTTATCCCTTCTTTCTTATTTTTTTTATTTAAAATATTTTATAAAGTTTATCATATTAATATATATTTTCAATTATATTTAACTTTTTAAATCCTAATTTCGCTATATTTCTTACAAACAATCCACAAGTTAAAAGAAAAAAACTAAAATAATAGGATAAACTAAACAAAGACAAAAATATTTATATTAAAATATATCTAATTAAAAAAGAGGTGAATATGAAAAAAGTACTATTAATATTGTCATTATTTATTTTTTGTTATTGCTTCTCAAATACAAATGTAAAAGACAATAAGAATTCAAAAGTTGAAAATACAAAAAAATATGTTTCAGGAAGTGAAATTTATCGTGACAGAATGAGAGATTTAATTCGTGAAGTGCGTTCAAATACAACAAAGAATAAATATTTAATCACACAAAATGGGAATTTGTTGTATTATCGTAATAATCAAATAGACAAGGATT
Source organism: Leptotrichia sp. oral taxon 221 (assembly GCF_018128245.1). Classification (NCBI taxonomy): domain Bacteria; kingdom Fusobacteriati; phylum Fusobacteriota; class Fusobacteriia; order Fusobacteriales; family Leptotrichiaceae; genus Leptotrichia; species Leptotrichia sp. oral taxon 221. The sequence continues at coordinate 1,727,640 of NZ_CP072378.1, read as the reverse complement.
TTTTTAATGTTACGAACGGAACTACACAAGAATCACTTTATTATGGAGAAGGTCTAAAATTGTCGCATCCGACTAAAAAGGAGTCAAATGAGTTTCTTTTGAGTATTTTAAATCCAATTAGAAAAGCAGGGAAACCAATTTTTGCGATAAATTATGGAGTAGGGAATAAATTGAGAGAAGATTTGTTGGTAAAATCTAATCAAACAAATATTATAAATGAATTGTTACCATCATTTGGAGCTGAAAAAGCATATATGCCAATACAAAATTTTAATTCGAATAATATAAATTCTTTGAATGATGTAAAAAATTTCTTGGTGTTATTAAATCCAAAAGAATTTAGAGATGTTGATGATTTTTATAATTATTTGAAAAATACTGATTATGATTTGTTGTTAATCGAGCCTTCACATAGTGGAAAATATATGACAAAAGAGCAAATAGAATCATTGAAGAGAAAGAAAAATGGAGCTAAGAGAATAGTGATAGCATATTTTAGTATTGGAGAAGCTGGAGGATACAGAGATTCCTGGAAGCCTGAATGGAAAAATAAAGCTACAAGACCTAGTTGGATTGTGGGAGAAAATCCAAATTGGGCAGACGATTACATTGTAAAATATTGGAGTCCTGAATGGAGAAAAATCGTAAAAGATTATCAAAAACGATTAGATGATATGGGTGTAGACGGTTATATGCTTGATACAGTTGACACATACTATAATTTTGAAGTTAAATCTGAAAAAAGCGGAGAAATTATAAATTAATTATTTAGTTAATAACTTTATAACAAAGAGAAAACCACCTTTTGATTAGGATTGCATGATATAATGCAACAGGTTTTCTCTTTTTTGTTAATTAAGAAAAAGTAAATTTTAGTTTTTAGCAAAAGGAGAGGTTTAAATTGGAATTAAGAAAAATAAAATCAATAAAACAAATTAGAAATATTTACAAATTATATCAAAATTCGTTTCCAAAAGAGGAAAAAAAGCCATTTGGATTAATATTAATCGGAGTATTGAGAGGGAATTTTGAGATCTTTTCAATCGAGAAGAAAAAAACTGATGAGAAAAATAGAGATTCGTATGAGTTTAAAGGTTTAGCAATTGCATTGAAACATGAGGACTTGGTTTTGCTAGATTATTTGGCAATAACTGAAGAAGCTAGAAGTTATGGATACGGCTCTAAAACGCTATCTTTTTTGAAAGAATATTACAAAAATTATCGTTTTTTTCTTGAGATTGAAAATGCTGAGGATGAAAATGCTAAAAATTACGAAGAGCGTCAAAATCGAAAGAAATTTTATTTGAAAAATGGATTTTCGCCATTTCCTTTCAATGTTGACTTATTTGGAATTGAGATGGAAATTTTAGGATACAATTGTTCTTGCGAATTTTCAGAATATCTTGAACTTTACAAAAATCAATTTGGTGGAATTATGAAAAAGAAAATTTCAGAAAATATTTTTTTAGTGGAAAAATAATTAAAAATTGTTGTATTATCGAAATATTTGTATAACAAATATGGTATAATAGTTAAAGTAATTTTATGAAAAGTGATTGACAAATAGTTGTGATCTTGATAAGATTTTTGATTTTAGAAAAGGAGGGAGCTATGAAATTTGAAATTAAATGGAAAAGAGCTTATGAAAAAATTGGAGAAGCAGATGGTTTTAGAATATTAGTTGATAAATTGTGGCCTAGAGGGTTAAAAAAGGAAGATGCGAAAATCGATTATTGGGCAAAAATTATTACGCCATCGAAGGAATTAAGACAAAATTATCATAAAGGAATTATCGATTTTGAAAATTTTTCTGAAAAATATAGAAAAGAATTGGAAGAAAATTCGGATTTTAAGGAATTTGAGGGTATAATATTGGAAGAGTTGAAGAAGGGAAATGTGACAATGGTTTATGCGAGTAGAACTCCAGAATTGAGCCATATTCCTGTATTAAAGAAATTTATTGAGGAAAAGTTGGGAAAATAGTTGAAATTTAAAAAGTATTTTGAGTGTTGCATAGAAAAAGTTTGAAAATAAAGAAGTTAAATAAGAAATAAAGAGTAAATTTTTTATTAAAATAAATAGGAGAATAAAAAGAAAGGAAAGTGAAATATGAAAAAAGGTAAATTTTACGGTATTGGAGTAGGAGTAGGAGATCCTGAAAATATAACGGTTAAAGCGACGAAAAAATTGCATGAGGTGGATGTAATTGTATTGCCTGAGGCAAAAAGTGGAGAAGGAAGCACGGCTTTTAATATTGTAAGAGAATATTTGAAACCTGGTGTAGAGCAAATGTTTTTGGAATTTCCGATGATAAAAGATGTGGAAGCGAGAAAAGTTTTTAGAAAAAATAATGCTGATAAAATAAGTGAAGAACTTGAAAAAGGGAAAAATGTGGCATTTTTGACAATTGGAGATCCGATGACTTATAGCACATATACTTATGTTTTGGAGCATATTGCAGATGATGTAGAAGTAGAGACGATTGCTGGAATAACTTCGTTTAATAGCATTGCAGCTAGACTGAATGTGCCTTTGATGATTGGCGATGAAGATTTAAAAGTGGTGTCTGTCAATCGAAAAACTGATATTTACAAGGAAATTGAAAATAATGATAATTTAGTTTTAATGAAAATAAGCAGAAATTTTGAGAAAATTAAAAAGGCGATAATTGAAACAGGAAATAAAGAAAATGCTGTAATTGTTTCAGATTGCGGGAAAGATAATGAAGTTGTTTATTGGGATATTGAGAGTGTGGAGGAAGTTCCTTATTTTTCGACGATGATATTGAAAAAATCAGGGTTTTAAAAATTAAATTTAAGTATTAAGGAGAATGGAATTATTATGAAAAAAATTTTATTTATTTTGTCATTTATAGTGGCAATTCAAGGAATGGCAGAAACGATTGTAAAAGGAACTTACGATACAAAAAAGAAAAGATATGTAGAATTGAGTCAAGATTTTGTCAAAGAAATTAAACTAGATTATGTATTGCCAAGTGATAAAAAAGATTTGGTGACTTACAAAACTGAAAATTTTGATATTGTAGTAAGAAAAAGTGATTTGTTGGAATTATATAATAAAAATAGAGATAAAAAAGAAAAAAATATAAAAGATAGTATTTCGGATAAAGATAAAAAATTGGATTATGTTCGTAATTATATCGCTGAATTAGTGGAAAACGGTAGAGCGACTATTTATGAAAGAAAAACAAAAAAAGAAATAAAAAATATTGTAAAGATAAAATATAATAACAATACTTATTATGATGCTGGAAGAGGTTCAAATTACGATGGTTATAAATTTTATACAGATAAAAGTTTGTCACAGGAAATCATGAAATTTGATATTATAACCCAATTTGGAGTTGCACTTCACAGTAGTTTGGGAGATAATCCGTATAATAGGGAATTGACAGAAAAGGAAAAAGAATATAGAGAAAAAAGTGGAAATCATTTTGAAGAATTAAAAGAACTGTATAAAAAAGCGGTTCAAAATCCGAATATGGAACAAAAAATTAGTTATTAGTAAAAAATATTTGATAAGTTATTTTTGAAATTAATATAAATGGGGGATAAAAATGAGAAAAATTGAAAAAGGAATTGAGAGTAGTATGGTTTATTTTCAAATCAAAGAATTGATGGAAAATGCGAGAAAATAGGTGTCTGTAAAGATTAATAATATTCTTGTGCAGACTTATTGGGAAGTTGGGAAAATTATTATAGAAGATGAGCAGGAAAATAATGAGAGAGCGGAATATGGTAAAAAACTTTTAAAAGAATTGTCGAAAAAATTGACAAAAGAGCACGGAAAGGGATTTTCAAAATCAAATTCATTTAATATGAGAAAATTTTATTTGAAATATCAAAAATTCCAGACAGTATCTGGTTATCTTGAAAATGGGAAAGTCTGGGAAGCGTTTTTTAAGAAAAATGAAAAAATATATTTGAATACAGAAATATCAGTAAGTTTTGAAATAAATGAAATATTATAAAAATGGAAAATTAATTCAAAAAGAAAGAGGTAATTTTATGAAAAAAGTATATTTTATAGGAGCAGGGCCTGGAGATCCTGAATTAATAACAATAAAAGGTCAAAGAATTGTAAAGGAAGCAGATGTCATAATTTATGCGGGTTCGCTTGTGCCTAGAGAAGTTATTGAATGTCATAAAGAAGGAGCGGAAGTTTATAATTCTGCTTCAATGAACTTAGATGAAGTAATGGAAGTTATGATAAAAGCTCAGAAAAATGGAAAATTGGTTGCAAGAGTTCATACTGGGGATCCAAGTATTTTTGGAGCAATAAGGGAACAAATGGATATTTTGGATGAATATGGAATAGAGTATGAAGTCGTGCCAGGAGTGAGTTCATTTGTAGCTGCTGCTGCCGCAATAAAAAAAGAGTTCACATTGCCTGATGTGAGTCAAACAATAATTTGTACAAGATTGGAAGGAAGAACACCTGTTCCTGAAACAGAAAGTCTAGAAAGCCTAGCTTCACACAAATGCTCAATGGCAATATTTTTGTCTGTACAAATGATTGATGAAGTTGTAAAAAGACTATTAAAACATTACGAGAAAACAACTCCAATTGCAATTGTCCAAAGAGCCACTTGGGATGATCAAAAAATCATTATGGGAACATTGGAAAACATTGCTCAAAAAGTGAAAGATGAGAAAATTACGAAAACTGCACAAATTTTAGTTGGAAACTTTATGGGAGATAAATATTCTAAATCTAAACTTTATGATAAGACGTTTTCGCATGAGTTTAGAAGAGGGATTAAAGAATAAAAATTTTGATAAAGTAAAAAAATAAGGAGAATTTTAGATGAAAAAATTATTATTAATCGTATTGTTTACATTTTCGTTACAAATTTTTGGACAAGGTTATGAAGTGACGAAGGGGAAAAATGTTACATTGTCTGCAGAACAGATTGAAATGGAGAATAAAAAGATTGAAGAAAAGATAAAGGATTATATAAATAGAGGTTTTAAAGAGTATTTATCAACATTTTCAGAAGCAGAAAATGCCATGAAAAATCAAAAAAATAATAAATCAGAAGATGTTTATCTTTATAAAACTTTCTTAGAAGCTTATTCACAGATGTTTGATCTTATGGCTGAAAATACTAAAATAGAAGTAAAAAGTATAAAGTATTTATCAAATTCAAAAGCAATTGTAAAATGTGAAATAAAAATACCTTCATTTGATAAATCGGATGATTTAAGTGAAGAGGAAATTGAAAAAAATTTGGCAGAGAAATATAATGCTGATAAATTAAAAAATATGAATGAAAAGGAAATGGCTGCAGAATTTTTGATGTATATGACAGATTTAATGAAAAAAGAACTAAAAGAAAATTCGTCTTATGAAATTACTAAAAAAAATATTACTTTTGAAAAAAAAGGAAATGATTGGAAATCAAAGGAATATGAGGAAATGTTTAAATAAAATAATATAATTTTGGCAATCCTTTTTAGGAAGGAGTCTGGATAAGATTTATAGTTATTATAATACTACATGTTGTGATAATTTTAATCGAACAATTCTAGAAAATAATGTAAAATAAAAGAGGACTTACTTGGCGATTAGTCCTCTTTTTGCTATTCCATGGTTTCTTTATTTTAAAATTATATCATGTAATATTTAAAATTTTAATATTAAAATTTTCTAACACTATTCTAAATCAACATAACTATATGGTATAATATTTTATAAATAAAATAAAAAAGGAGATAAAAGTGATTACAACATTATGTTATTTAGAAAAAGATGAAAAATATCTAATGCTACATAGAACTAAAAAGAAAAATGATATAAATAAAGGAAAATGGCTAGGAATTGGCGGAAAATTGGAAGCTGGGGAAACACCCGAAGAGTGTTTAAAAAGAGAAGTTCAAGAGGAAACTGGCTACAAATTGAATAGTTATGAATTTCGTGGACTTGTGATTTTTAATTACAACAACGATGAGCCACTATTTATGTATCTTTATACAAGTTCGGATTTTTCAGGAAATCAGCATGAATGTGATGAAGGCAACTTAAAATGGATTCCAAAAAAAGAAATTTTTGATTTAAAATTGTGGGAAGGCGACAAAATATTTTTAGAATTATTGTTTAAAAATACGCCATTTTTTTATTTGACTTTAAATTATGAAAACGACAATTTATTGAGTTCAAAATTAGAATTTAAAGAAAAATATAGTTGTTTTGAAGTTTTTGTTCCAGAAAATTATGTGGAAAAAATTGTGGAAAACTTACAAAAATACAATCTTTTGACAGAAGGCTTTTATGCAGATGTTTATTCTACAATTGATGGAATTGGACATTGGAAAACTTTGGAAGGCGGAAATCCTTTTGACGGAGAAGTTGGAAAATCCAGTGTTGCCAATGAAAAAATTATGAAATTTAGAGTGAAAAAAGATTTTCAAGAGTTAGCGTATTATTTGATTAAGGAGGTTCATCCTTATGAAACGCCTGTGATTAATGTGTTTGAGATGGAAGTGTAGAATTTTATGGACTAGAGGGATTTATGAAAATAAAATTATTTAAAATTTTTAAATATTTTAAAGATATAATTTTTTGGAATCGAGAAAAATATAATAAATATTACAAAGCGTTGAAAAAATTTTATCCTGAATATTATTTATCAATAAATGATTATGAAGAAGATGATGTTGATGAAGAGATTGAGGGAACAAACTTAGAAATAGAAAAATTTCAATATTTTAAAAATGGTGAGGTAGAAAAATTATTAAAAGAATATTATGAATCATCAAATATTTCATTTTCCTTTTTGGAAAGAAAAAATTTTTTTGATAAATTGAAAAAAGAATGTACGACACAAGATATAAATAAAATTTACAGTTTGATTTTTGAAGGTGATAAGTGTGTTGAAACTGATAATTTGAGATTTGCGAATAAAATAGATAAAATTTTAAATCAAAATAAATTTGAAAAAGATTTTTTTAAATATAACCTTATGAATAATGGTAAAAGTGAATTGAAGGAAATATTAAAAGAATACGAAGCCAATTCAGAAAAAGGGATAAAAAAATTTATTAAAAAATATTTTTTTCTAAAATATAACAAAATTTTGGGTTTATGTATAAATAGTAATGAAAATATTTTAAAAAATTGGATTTTTTCAAAGCCATTTTTCTTAAATATAGAAAATATGATGTTTAAATATAAATTGAAAAAAATAAGTAATGAAGAAATTTCAGGCTATGTTTTTTATATAACTTTAATTCTTTTATGTCTACAATTTACAGGAATTATGCTTATGTTAATGGGAAGTTTACAAATTAATTATTGGATAATTTCATTAGTTATAGGAATAATCTTCCTTATTTTAGATTGGGATGCACTTATAAATTATAAAGAGATAGAAGGAGGTTTTTCATCAGGAATGACAAATTGTTATTTATTTTTTGAACCAATCATTTATTTAATTTATCATTTAAAATATCAGAATTTTAGTTATGAGAGTTTTTATCAACTTTTAGGATTAAATTTAATATTTATTATATATTTTATTATAAAGCAGAGAATAGTTTATCTTCGTGTAAAAAAAGTATCTAAATATTTTATAGATAGCATTTTTGGAAAAACTTATACGAAAGAACTAATAGTTGAAAATGAAATACAAGAAATTAAAAAATCAGATTTGATAGAAAATTGGATAAAACTTTTAAAAAGTAAACTTTCTAAATTATTATTAAAAAAATATGTATTTAGAAAAGTACCAGAATATGAAGGATTAATTGAAGATTTTATTCATTTTGAATCGGATGATAAAAAGAAAATTTTGGAAATTTTAAAATCTAAAGGAATTATAGAAAAAAGTAAAATACCAAAAAAAGAAAAGAAATTACTGTATAAAAGGTTAAAATTATAGATTTAAAAAATAGAAAAAAGGAGAAAACTTTATGAAAAAATTAATTTATGCAATTACAATTTTTTTAGCAACAAGTTTAGGAGCAAATGCATACACGCTTAGGGAATATGTTCAGGAAACGCTTTCTAAAAAAGGAGTAAAACAAAGTATAATTGATGAAACATCAGACTTTCTATTAGATTCAAGAGGTGAATTATCAATTATTCCACAGAAAGATGAAATTGATGAATTGATTAACAAGGCAGAAGTATTGCTGAAAAAAGATAAAAATAATGTTTTAGTTAGACAATACTTAATAACATTGTATTTAAAAAAAGGTGGGGATAAAAATATTTTAAAAGCACAAAAAATAGGTGAAGAAAATTTACAAGATAAGGAAATTACTGACTTTGAAAAATGGAGTCTGGCAGGTCTCTATTATTATCAAATTGGTCAAAAGGAAAAAGCTCAAGTATATTTTAATAAAATTAAACAAAAATATAAAGATAAACCAGCTGTTTATGATCTAATTGAAATTGCGACTATGGAAATTGATATTCATGGTAAGAGCAAGAATTTTCAGGAATTACTTAATCAAGCATTGGAAAATGAGAAAAAAATGAAGGAAATAAAGGAAATCAGTGATAAGCAAATGAAAAAAATAGTAGTTGTTAAAGATTTTTTTCAGTCAGAAGAAAATAAAAGAGATTTTAAAATTGTAGACGAGTTAGTTTACGGATTTGATTTAACGTTAAATTTTTCAAAAATTAATGAAATATTAGAGAATTATTCGGAAGATTCAAGTGAAGAAAAAACAGAAGTTATAAAAAAAGCGATTGATTATTATTTGAGAAATATTGCAAATAATGAGAAAATGACAGAAGATTCAATAAAGTATAATATTATTCTAGAAAATATGTACTTGAAAATAATGAGGATGGTGGCATCGTTTGATGAAAAAGAAAGCGAAGAGTTTTTAAATAAATTAGAAAAAAGTAAGCTTTATGAAGTTATGAGAAAATTAGAAGAATAAGTTCAAATAAAAAGTTAAAAATTTAGTGATTAGGAGAGATAAAAATGAGAACAGCAGTATATTGCGTAAGCAAAAACGGATACGAAACATGTTTAAAAATAAGAAACAATGTTTATAAAAATTTGCATATTTATGTGTCACAAAGAGTGGCAAATATGCTCAATCTTGAAAGTGAAAATGTGGAAAATTTGTTTGTGATAAATGAGCGAGTGCCAATTTTATTAGAAAAAACATTTGATAAATATGATTTACATATTTTCGTTGCAGCAACTGGAGCAGTTGTGAGAATTATTGAAGGGAAATTTAAAAGCAAGGATACAGACCCAGCTGTTATTACAGTTGATGATCATGCTAATTTTGTGATTTCATTACTTTCAGGACATCTTGGCGGTGCAAATGAAGAATGTAAAAAAATTGCAAATGGAATCGGAGCAATCCCAGTAATTACAACAGCTTCTGACGTCGGTGGAAAAATTGCAGTTGATACATTGTCACAAAAAATTAAAGCAAAATTGGAAAGCTTGGACGATGCTAAAAGAGTGACTTCGCTTATCGTAAATGGAGAAAATGTGAGCATTCATTTGCCAAAAAATATTGTAGGAAACGACAAAAATTGTGCTGGAGCAATAATTATTTCAAACAGAAAAAATATCGAAATTTCTAAAATTATTCCCAAAAATATCATTCTCGGAATCGGCTGTAAAAGAAATACACCAAAAGAAAAAATCATCGAAAAAATAAATTACGTAATGGAAACTCAAAATTTAGAAATGGATTCGATAAAAAAAGCCGCATCCGCTTGGGTAAAATCTGATGAAATTGGACTTTTAGAAGCAATGACTGAATTAAATATTCCAATAGAATTTTTTGAAAAAGAAAAAATTTTGGAAGTAGAAAATTTAGTCGAAGAGCGTTCAGAATTTGTAAAAAATCAAATCGGAGTATATGGCGTTTCCGAGCCTTGTGCGTACTTAGCTTCGAGCAGAAAAGGTAGTTTTTTAGTAAAGAAAGTTAAGATGGAAGGAATTACAATTTCAATTTTTGAAGAAGAAATGTAGGACCAAAAAATTGAGATTGATTTTTATAAAAAATAAATTTCATAAGATTTTCTAATTTAATTTAAAATATTTAGTATCTAGAAACAAGAAACTTAAGGAGAAAATATGAAAAAAATACTTTTTACATTAGCACTATTTTTTATAATAAACTTAAATTTAGCCGCCTTAACAATAAAGGAAAAAATCCAGCAAGATTTATCAAAAACAGGTGTAAAACAAGAAATAATTGATGAAACTGTAAAATTGGATAAGAAATTTGGAGAAGGATTTGTAAATGAGGATGATAAAGATGAGAAGGCAACTGAAAGTAAGGATGAATGGGAAAAACTTTATCAAAAAGATAAAAGAAATTATGTTGCCTTGGAAAGATTAATAGAATCATATTTTTTGACTGAAATACCAAACGATCCTCAGAAGAAAAAATATATTTCAGAATATTTGAAAATGAATATTCCTGAAGATAGAAAAAATTTCGTTTTGGGAAGGGACTTCTGGAATTGTTCTGAAAACAAAAATATAAAAAATGAGTATTTTGAAAAAGTTAAAAGAATTAGCGATAATCAGTATTATTTGAAAACAATAGACTTTTTTGAATATTTATCAAAAGAAACAGAAAATATAAAAGAAGATGGAAATCCTAAGTTAATGAAACAGAAAATAGATGAAATAACGCAAAAAATGGATGAAATTGATAAAATACTTGATAATAAAAATTTGCTAGAAAAATACAGAATTTCTGATGAAGAAGCCTATTCTACTCAATTAAGTTTTTTTATGGTTGGTGGTATTCTAAAAGTGTTTACAGGTGATACTGAAGGAATGGTCAATGATTTTATAAATAAAATTGCAAATAAAAAAATTTCTAAAGAAGTGGCAGAGTATAATCAAAATAAAGAAATAATTACTGCTTTGTTAATCAAAATGACACTGGCTTTTAAAGAATTTTCTGAAGAGGCACCAAAAGAAGGAAAAAACTTTGAAAATTTGATAAAAAGATTGGACGAAACTGAAATGTATAAAAGAATTAATATAAATTCGGCAAATGAATAAAAATAATGTTTTGAATACAAAAGGGGGAATTCAATCACTTCCTTAGATAACAAATTTGTAAATAATTAAATATATTAAAATAAGTATATCCAATAAGGAGAAATAAATTAATAAAAAGAAATTTTGAAGTTTTTCTTAAAGTAGAGATTCAAAAGATTAGATATCACAAAAAGTGATATTTATTCTTAATAATTTATTATTTAAAAAAAATAAAAAAAGTAGTTGACAATTTTTTTTGTTTTTGATATAATACTTCTTGTCGATACGAAAATGTATCATGTACAATAAACAAATAAATAGAAGAAGCATATACCATAAAAGATGTGATAAATAAGGACTTTTAATAATAAAAAAAGTTCCTGTCAATAAGACTTTAAAAGGTGAAAATAAATATTGAATGAAGAGTTTGATCCTGGCTCAGGATGAACGCTGACAGAATGCTTAACACATGCAAGTCAATGGGGAAACGGTGCTTGCACCGTGATAACCATGGCGGACGGGTGAGTAACGCGTAAAGAACTTGCCTCTTAGTCTGGGATAACAGATGGAAACGACTGATAAGACTAGATATTATTAAAGCTTCGCATGAAGCTTTAATGAAAAGAGATGCTAAGAGAGAGCTTTGCGTCCTATTAGTTAGTTGGTGAGGTAACGGCTCACCAAGACGAAGATAGGTAGCCGGTCTGAGAGGATGAACGGCCACAAGGGGACTGAGATACGGCCCTTACTCTTACGGGAGGCAGCAGTGGGGAATATTGGACAATGGAGGAGACTCTGATCCAGCAATTCTGTGTGCACGAAGACGGTTTTCGGATTGTAAAGTGCTTTCAGCAGGGAAGAAGAAAGTGACGGTACCTGCAGAAGAAGCGACGGCTAAATACGTGCCAGCAGCCGCGGTAATACGTATGTCGCAAGCGTTATCCGGAATTATTGGGCATAAAGGGCATCTAGGCGGATATACAAGTCAGGGGTGAAAACTTAGGGCTCAACTCAAAGCTTGCCTTTGAAACTGTATATCTAGAGTGCTGGAGAGGTGGACGGAACTACACGAGTAGAGGTGAAATTCGTAGATATGTGTAGGAATGCCGATGATGAAGATAGTCCACTGGACAGCAACTGACGCTGAAGTGCGAAAGCTAGGGGAGCAAACAGGATTAGATACCCTGGTAGTCCTAGCTGTAAACGATGATTACTGGGTGTGGGCATGAAGAGTGTCTGTGCCGAAGCTAATGCGATAAGTAATCCGCCTGGGGAGTACGACCGCAAGGTTGAAACTCAAAGGAATTGACGGGGACCCGCACAAGCGGTGGAGCATGTGGTTTAATTCGACGCAACGCGAGGAACCTTACCAGATCTTGACATCCTACGTAGGCCTGTGAGAACAGGCTGTGCCTTCGGGAACGTAGAGACAGGTGGTGCATGGCTGTCGACAGCTCGTGTCGTGAGATGTTGGGTTAAGTCCCGCAACGAGCGCAACCCCTATAGTTAGTTACCATCATTAAGTTGGGGACTCTAACTAGACTGCCTGCGAAGAGCAGGAGGAAGGTGGGGATGACGTCAAGTCATCATGCCCCTTATGATCTGGGCTACACACGTGCTACAATGGTTGGTACAAAGAGGAGCAAAACGGTGACGTGGAGCAAAACTAAAAAGCCAATCTAAGTTCGGATTGAAGTCTGCAACTCGACTTCATGAAGTTGGAATCGCTAGTAATCGCAAATCAGCAATGTTGCGGTGAATACGTTCTCGGGTCTTGTACACACCGCCCGTCACACCACGAGAGTTGTTTGCACCTGAAGTTACTGGTTCAACCGTAAGGAGGAAGGTACCTAAGGTGTGGATAGTGATTGGGGTGAAGTCGTAACAAGGTATCCGTACCGGAAGGTGCGGATGGATCACCTCCTTTCTAAGGAGTATATAAATACTAAATCTGTTTGGATTATGTTTCTTCTAGTATAAGGACAATGGGAAATGAATAGTAGGTAAAAAGATTACAATGAAAACAGGAAAACTGTTAGAGTTAGAATAAAAAGCTATTAAGGGCACACGGAGGATGCCTAGGCAACAAAAGCCGATGAAGGACGTGATAAGCTGCGAAAAGCTTGGCGGAGGTGCACATAACCTTTGATGCCAAGATGTCCGAATGGGAAAACCTATATGTGTAGATCACATATGCGAAAGAGGTAAGTCCGTGAACTGAAACATCTAAGTAACGGGAGGAAAAGAAAGTAAAAACGATTCTCTAAGTAGCGGCGAGCGAACGGAGAACAGCCTAAACCATATACATGTAAGTTGGCGACGTTGTGTATATGGGGTAGAGGGACTTTAATAGACTAATAGCCATAAAGTCATTTTACTAGTAGAGTAAGTGGAACACAGCTGGGAAGCTGGACCAAAGAAGGTGATAGTCCTGTAGAACGTAAAACTATTAGTGAAACTTAAAGCACCCGAGTAGCATCAAGCACGAGGAATTTGGTGTGAATCAGCGTGGACCATATCACGTAAGGCTAAATACTTTTGTTGACCGATAGAGAAGAGTACCGTGAGGGAAAGGTGAAAAGAACCCTGAGTAAGGGAGTGAAATAGAATTTGAAACCGTGTGCTTACAAACGGTAGGAGCTCGCAAGAGTGACTGCGTGGATTTTGGTTAATCATCCTGCGAGTTATGATATATGGCAAGGTTAAAAAGAATGGAGCCGAAGGGAAACCGAGTCTTAATAGGGCGACAAGTCGTATGTCATAGACGCGAAACCTAGTGATCTAGGCCTGTCCAGGTTGAAGCTAAGGTAAGACTTAGTGGAGGACCGAACTCACCGCCGTTGAAAAGTTGGGAGATGAGATAGGTCTAGGGGTGAAAAGCCAATCGAACTAGGAGATAGCTCGTTCTCTCCGAAATGCATTTAGGTGCAGCCTTAATTTTAAGATATGTGGGGGTAGAGCACTGTATGATCTAGGGGGCGTATTGCTTACCGAAATCAAGCAAACTACGAATACCATATATTAATGATTAGGAGTGAGTCTATGGATGATAAGGTCCGTGGACAAAAGGGGAACAGCCCAGACCACCAGCTAAGGTCCCTAATTATGTCTAAGTGGGAAAGGAGGTGGATATTCACAGACAACCAGGAGGTTGGCTTAGAAGCAGCCATACCTTAAAAGAGTGCGTAATAGCTCACTGGTCGAGAGTATCTGCGCCGAAGATGTAACGGGGCTAAGACATAAACCGAAGCTGTGGAAGATGCTTTCGCATCTTGGTAGGAGAGCGTTCTGTAAGCCGATGAAGGCAGGCTGCAAGGCCTGCTGGAGGTATCAGAAGTGAGAATGCAGGAATGAGTAGCGAGAAGGCGGGTGAGAATCCCGCCGGCCGGAAGTCCAAGGTTTCCAGGGGAAGGTTTGTCCGCCCTGGGGAAGTCGGGACCTAAGCCGAGGCTAAGGAGCGTAGGCGAATGGAAAATAGGTTAATATTCCTATACCACTTAATTAACGTTTTTACTGATGGAGTGACGCAGGAAGGTATGTGAGAAGGCTGACGGTTTAGCCTTTCTAAGGAAATAGCGTGGGCATATAGGCAAATCCGTATGCTTAAACGTGAGAACTGATGGGTAAGCACCTCTTGGTGTAAGTCACAAATCCTACACTGCCAAGAAAAACTTCTAAGGAGGAGATTAAGTGCCCGTACTGTAAACCGACACAGGTGGACAGAGTGAGAAACTTAAGGCCGACAGGCTAACTCTAGCTAAGGAACTCTGCAAAATAGCCCCGTAACTTCGGGAGAAGGGGTGCCTATATTACTTGAGAAGAGAAACACTTCAAGGGGAAATAGGTCGCAGTGAAGAGTCTCAAGCAACTGTTTACCAAAAACACAGGTCTATGCTAAGCTGAAAGGCGACGTATATGGGCTGACACCTGCCCAGTGCCGGAAGGTTAAGAGGAGGATTGAGAGATCCGAATTGAAGCCCCGGTGAACGGCGGCCGTAACTATAACGGTCCTAAGGTAGCGAAATTCCTTGTCGGGTAAGTTCCGACCTGCACGAATGGTGAAATGATTTGAGAGCTGTCTTGGCTGGAGGCCTGGTGAAGTTGTAATGTCGGTGAAGATACCGACTACCTGCAGTAGGACGGAAAGACCCCGTGGAGCTTTACTGTAGCTTGGCATTGGGTTTTGGCAATGTGTGTATAGGATAGTTGGGAGACTATGAAGTAATGGCGTCAGTTGTTACAGAGTCGCTGTTGGAATACCAACCATATGTTGTTGAAATTCTAATCTGGTAACGGAGACAGTGCTAGGTGGGCAGTTTGACTGGGGCGGTCGCCTCCAAAAGAGTAACGGAGGCGTTCAAAGGTTCCCTCAGGTTGGATGGAAATCAACCTAAGAGTGCAAACGCATAAGGGAGCTTGACTGCGAGACTGACGGGTCGAGCAGGTACGAAAGTAGGAGTTAGTGATCCGGTGGTTCCGTATGGAAGGGCCATCGCTCAACGGATAAAAGCTACCCCGGGGATAACAGGCTGATACTTCCCAAGAGTCCATATCGACGGAAGTGTTTGGCACCTCGATGTCGGCTCGTCTCATCCTGGGGCTGGAGAAGGTCCCAAGGGTTGGGCTGTTCGCCCATTAAAGAGGCACGCGAGCTGGGTTCAGAACGTCGTGAGACAGTTCGGTCCCTATCCACTGCAGGCGCTAGAATATTGAAAAGATCTGTCCTTAGTACGAGAGGACCGGGATGGACAAACCTCTGATGTATCAGTTGTCACGCCAGTGGCATGGCTGAGTAGTCACGTTTGGAAGGGATAATCGCTGAAAGCATCTAAGTGAGAAGCCCACTTTGAGATGAGTGTTCTTTTAGTATCCATCGAGAACAGGTGGTGATAGGCTGGAGGTGTAAGTATAGAGATATATTTAGCTGACCAGTACTAATATTACGAAAGCTTTTAATATTCTTTTTACCGTACTATTTATTTCTCATTGTCTTTATTAAATTTTAAGTTTGGTGACAATAGCGACAGGGATACACCTGGTTACATTTCGAACCCAGTAGTTAAGTCTGTTTACGCCGAAGATACTTAGAGCTGTCTAGGGAAAATAGGAAATTGCCAAACTTTTTAATATATATTCTTATTAAAAAAGAGTGTCTCCGTAGCTCAGCTGGTTAGAGCATCTGACTGTTAATCAGAGGGTCGTTGGTTCGAGTCCAACCGGGGACGCCATTTTTTTATTTGTAAAAATAATCAAATGATAATTGAAATAGTGCTAATATTTATAAATTAAAAAATGAATAAAGATAAATACTAGAACCTATTTAGAATAAAATTACTAAAATTATATAAATTTAGATTTTGAGTAAATAACTATTGTTTTTGAATTTGGTTTTAAAGCAGTTTTAGTATATAAAAAATAAAAATATATAAGAAAATAGAAATAAAAGATTTGATAAAAGAAAGAAACTAAATAAATATAAATTTTAGAAGTGACAGTTGACAGTTGAAAAGATAAAAAAATAGAGTAACATTAAATTTAAAAAGTTACTCTATTTTTTTATCTTGTATTTAAAGAAATAATTTTTTATTCTTCAATTTCTGTAAATAACCATTTGTAACATAATGCAGCTAAGGCACCACCTATTAGAGGGGCTATGATAAATACCCATACTGATATTAAAGATTCTCCACCCATGAATAATGCTGGTCCGAAACTTCTTGCTGGATTTACAGATGTTCCTGTAAAGTGAATTCCGAAAATGTGGATTAGAGTTAATGATAATCCGATTACTAATCCTGCAATTGCACTATTTGAAATTTTTGAAGTAACTCCTAGGATTACGAATACGAATACAAATGTTAAAATGATTTCGATTAATAATGATTTTCCGATACTTGAATCAAATAATCCGTTTGTACCTAGTCCGTGTTCTTTTCCGATTAATGACATTAAAATGAATGCTCCACATATTCCTCCTAAAAATTGAGCGATAACATATCCAATAAAATCTTTGACGTTCATTTTGCCTGATAATAAAAATCCTATTGAAACTGCGGGATTGATGTGACATCCTGAAATATTTCCGATTGAATAAGCCATTGCTACGATTGATAATCCGAATGCAAAGGCTGTTGCTAAGTAGGCGACGTTTGCTTCACTACCTTTTGTGCCTAAAACTGCTGCAGTTCCACAACCGAATAAAACTAAAACTGCGGTACCAATAAATTCTGCTACATATTTTTTCATGTACTTTCTTCCTTTCTTTTTGTTTTTTAATAAATTTGATGAAATAAAAAATTTAGGATATTTTTTATTATAAATTTTTTTTCAAGTTGAATTATATATTTTTGATAAAAAATTTATAAAAAAGAAATTTTTTAAAAGACTGTCTCATAAGATCAATTTAATTATTATATTTTAATATTTCTTCAAACTAATAGAAATAGTATTTTTAAATATAGTAAACTTACTTTAAAAATAAACTCAAAATTTATGGCTACTTACTTAAAATTAGAATTTATACAATTTTAGTAGTTTGATTTTAAATGGTTTGAATATATTTAAAAAGATGTAATATTTATTAATAATATTATTTTATGATTTATGAGACAGCAGTTTTATTTTCCTAAAATTTGTTTTATCATTAGTTTTTTAAAAGTATAAAAACTTAAAATATTAAACATATTAATAAACTTTACCTGTATTTGCATCAATGGTATAGTTGTATTCTTTTCCATTTACGAAAAATTGGATATTATAAACAGATTTACCATTTGATGTATTTAATTTTATTTTTGTGAAAGTTGCATTATTTTCTAAAACTTTTGCATGGTTTAAAGCTATTTTTTTTGCGGCTTCAGAAGTTAAATTGGTACTTGCTTTTCCAATTTTTGTGTAACTAGCCAAAGTATAATTCTTGGATTTTTTTAAATTATTTGAACTAAATCCAATACAGGTAACTAAAGTTAATCCCAAAAAAGTGATATTAAAAATTTTTTTCATTACTCCTCCAAATTAAATAAAAGTTATCAAAGTTACATTATTTATTAACTTCTGTTTTTTATCAATAGTAGTTTTAGGTAAATTAATAGTTATTGTTTAGAAATTCTTGAATTTACGAGATTACGAGATAAATAACAGAAGTTTTTAATTTACTAATTATTTAAGTGTATCAATAAATTACTAGTAAAAAATTTTGCTAATATTTGTTAAATTTTAACTGATACCATTACTTAATAGTTTTATGTTATCATAGAATTATTAAACAAAAATGAGAGAATTTAGATTTTTTCTAAAAATGGTAAAATGATGGAAAAAGTTGTACCTTTTCCTAATTCACTTGTTACCGAGATATTTCCGTTGTGAGCTTCGATGATACCTTTTACCATTGGTAATCCTAAACCGCTGTTGTCAGTAGTTCGTGAGGAATCAGCTTGGAAAAATCTAATCCATATTTTATCTAAATTTTCTTTTGAAATTCCAATACCATTATCTTCAAAAGTGATAAAAATTTTATTATTTTCTTTTTTTAAAGAAATTTTTAAGAAACCGTTTTCTTTACCATAAAAAATTGCATTTGAGATAATGTTGTTAAAAGCACGTAAAATCATTATTTCATCTATGAAAGTAAAAATATTTTCTTCGATATTGGTAATAAAGTTTATATTTTTTTTATTAGCGTTAATTTGTTGGGTTTCGAGTGAAATTTCTAGCAATTCTCCGATGTCAATATTTTCTAAATTTAATTTTAAGTGACCTTTGTCGATTCTGACAAGAGTCAAAAGTTGTGAAACAAGTTGTGACATTTTTTTTGATTCTTTGAAAATTATGTTGAATGTATGTTTTGCCTCTTCAGGTGTCATCTCGATATCTTTTCCATATTCAGATTGTGTCATAATTACTGAAATTGGAGTTCGTAATTCATGTGAGACATCTGAAGTGAACTGTACTTCATTTTCAAAGGATTTTTGTAATTTATCAAACATATTATCGAATGTATTTGCAAGATTATAAATTTCATCTTTTCCGTTTCCTAGATTAATTCGTTTTGTTAAGTCGTCACCGTCATTTATTTCTTGGGCAATTTCTGTGATTTTACTAATTGGTTTGAATAATTGTTTTGAAAAAATGTATCCTCCAATAGTAATAAAAATTAGTAAAATTGGTAATCCGACTAAAGTTATGAAAAAAATTGCTTCGATAGTATATTCTAAAACAGAAGATTCTACGACTCCACGAACCCATAAATCACCATATCCTTTATAAAAATGTTTTTCTTCATAAAGATACCAACGTTGATTTTTGTGTTTTAAAATCCGTACTTTTCCATTGTCTGAAAGAGTATCATCGAATTTAAAATTTAGCGGGGAGTTTCCATAAATAAATTCTTTTTGATTATTAAAAATCGATAATTGAATACTTCCGTTTAAGGTTTGTAAATTGTCGTCAATTTCGAGTTCTTTGTCTTCTTGAATGTATCGAATGCTAGAAAAACTTTTGTTTACTCGTTCTTTTAAATAGGTGTATGTTGATTTTCGGACAATATTATTTGTTATATAGAAAAATAAACCAGAATAAATTATAACAATAAACCCCATTGAAATTAGGTACCACAACGCAATTCTTGATCTTATTGAAAATTTATTGTTTAAGTTTGTATTTACTTTTTCAAAAATAGGATTTTTAGTCATCTTCCACCTTCAAAACATAACCTAGACCACGAATGGTGTGAATTAATTTTGGCGAGTAACCATTATCAATTTTTTTTCGTAAATATCGAATGTAAACGTCGACAACGTTTGTACCACCTTCGTAACCGTAATCCCAAATGTGTTGCTCGATACTTTCTCGGCTTAAAACTCTTTCCTTATTTCTAATCATATATTCTAAAATAGAAAATTCACGCATGGAAAGTTTGATTTTTTGGTTGTCACGGAGAACGGTGTGAGAATCTATTATTACGGTTAAATTCGCTAAAGTGTAGGTGTTATCAGCGTTTTCTGAGCTAGAATTATTTCGTCTCAAAAGAACTCGAACTCTAGCGAGTAATTCTTCAAATGAAAAAGGTTTTATCAAATAATCATCAGCGCCTGAATCTAGACCTTTTACTCGATCTTCTACGCTATCTCGAGCTGTTAATAATAAAACAGGTGTTTTTACATTTTTTGAACGAATTTTTTTTAACACTTCAAAACCGTCTAATTTTGGAAGCATTATGTCTAAAATTATAGCATCATATTCTGTTGCAAGAATATAATCGACAGCCTCTTCACCATCAAAACAAAAGTCGACACCATATTTTTCCAATTTTAATTTTTTTACAATAATATCATTCAAATTTTTTTCATCTTCAACAACTAAAATTCTCATATTTTGTTGTACGATTAAACGTACTGCTCCTTTCTCAAATTTAAAAATATGAATTATTAAGACATTGTATTTTTAGAAAAAATTTTGTCCAATTCAAAATATTACGAATGTTACTAGTCTATAACTAATTATAACATTTTTTTGGTTTAAAGTAGAGTAAAAAAATTATAGAAATTATGAATTTATTTTAGCTTAAAAATTTTAACACTCCCTATGTCAATTATCATTTTTTAAATAATTCTTGTATTTTTATGTTATTTTTTCTTGCTTTTAAAATCCATGAAAAGGAACCTTGTATAAAATACAGACTTTTTGGCCAATTTGGATTTATATAAATGTTTTTATCACTGTTTAAAGTTAAAATATTTCTAGAAAATCTGTTTAGTATTTTTTCTAAATTTTTGAGTGGTCCTTGTCCAAGTTTAAATTTTTTTAAATATGGTAATAATTCTCCTGAGCCTATACCAATTCCTTGTCCCCATTTTGCTTTAACTTTTTTACACCAATTTTTCATATGTAAAATTGCTAAGAAATTTTGTCTTCCTTCATAAAATCCATTGTTAACGATACAATAAATTTTAGTTTCAGGTCTTACAACATTTTCCTTTTCAAAATTTACAAGTAGCTTTAGTAAATTAGACGGAATTCCGTCAACATATAAAGGAAAAATAAATATTACAACATCGCTATTATAAATTTCATTTTTTGTTTTGTCATTTAATTGGAAATGGATGGAATAATATTTTTTTATGTTATTTTCTTTGAGCAATGGAAAAAGGTAATTTCCTAATATTTCAGAATTACTTTTTATTGTTTTGGGACTTCCATTTATTATAATAATTTTCATGTTTTATAATTCTCCTTTTCGAAATTTTACTTCAAATATATAGCTAATTTCTTATTATGATATATTTTAATTTAATTTTTTAGTGGATTAATCATAATTTTCAAAAAATAAAACTTTAAATTTTTTTACATTTAAGTTTATACTGTTGGCTTTTACTATTTTTTTCGCAGTTATTTTTTCGCTTCGTGTTAAATTTTTTCCATAAAAGTATACATTTAAATCAAATTTTGTTTTACTTCTCGTAGTGTGGTGCATTTCCTTATTTTTAAATTTAAAAAATGGAAGTAGATACGGGATTGTTCTATCTAATATATTTTTTACAAAGGGACTGTAAGAGCCATAAAAACATTGGCTTATAATAATTACTTTTTCTGCTTTTAAATATAATTTTGACAAATTTTCATATCCATCACGAATTTTACATTTTCCTGGTGTTTTAATCCAACAGTCAAAGCATCCCATACAGCTTTTTATTTTTTTATTATTGCTGATGATACATACATCTTTGTCAATTATTATTGAGCCTTGATCTATGCTTTTCTTTATGATATTTATAGATTTATCTTCTTTTTCAAGTTCTGATTTTAAATTTTCTAATTTTTCATTACTTAAATCGTGTATAATTAGTTTCATATTTATCACCTTATCGTAGTCAATTTATTTTTATATCGTGAGTTAATTTTTTATTCCTAGCTTAAATTCTTAAAGGGAAGGTATCATGCAGCTTGATTTTATTATTTCTTCTATTTTTTTCTCCCAGTATTCAGAAAAGCTTAAATTATTCATAGTTACTATTGTTACTAATCCTTGAACTAATGCCCACATTGCTATGATTTTATCTTGTATACTTTCAGGCGGTATACTGTATTTTTCAAATACTTTGGTTGCTTCAGTTTTCAATATGTAAAAAGCGTTCTGGTTATCATTTTCTGATTTTGAAAATTCAGATAGTAGATCAATTTTCATATTATTTCTTGAAATTATAAAATGATAATATCGAGAATTTTCACAAAAAAAAGTGACATATTTTTTTCCTAGTTTAACTAGCAATTCTTCTTTATTTCTATACTTTTCTCTTGTTTCATTCAATTCCTTAGCTAACATTTTCCAAATATAGTTACTTATAGCTTCAAGTAAATCTTCTTTTTTCTTAAAATATGTATAAGGAGCGGCATTGCTTACTCCACACATTTTAGCAACATATCTTAAAGATAGTTTTTCTTCGCCCATTTCATTTATTATTTCGATTCCTTTTTCAATTAATTCTTCTTTTAAATTTCCATGATGGTAACTTTTTTTTAAATTTTTCATATTCAATAAATTCCTTATTTATAATCTTATCGTTGTAAAGATTATACAATCCAATCTTTACATTGTCAAGTTTTATTTAAAAATTTTTTTGAGTTTTAGAATTAATGAGAAGAATATTATACTCAAAATTATTTAAAATTAAACTATTAAAAATTATGTGAATTTAAGAGTTGAGTAAAATAGTCATAGTTTTTGAATTTAGTTTTAAAGCAGTTTTACTATGAATAATATTTTAGAAAAAGTTTATATTTTTAACAAAAAGATAGCAAGAAGTCTCCGACTTCTATAAGTGGGAGATGAATTGTTTTTTTTTGTAAAAAAAATTGAAAAAAGGATACTCTTATGATACAATTTTTGTATAAAATATCGAAGAGAAATAATTAAAAATAATATTCAAAATCAAAAGGAGGTGTAATTTCATGAAATATAATTTGGCATTCAAATACAGAATTTATCCAAATAAAGATCAGGAATTATTGATAAATAAGACTTTTGGATGTGTTCGTTTTGTTTACAATACGATTTTGTATACTGCGAATAAATTTTATGAAGAAACTGGAAAAAATAAAATAATTACACCTGCCAGTTTAAAAAATGAAAATCAATTTTTGAAAGAAGTGGACAGTCTGGCACTTTCAAATGCTCAATTAAATGTAAAACGATCATTTACGAATTTTTTTCAAAAGAGAGCAAAGTTTCCAAGATTCAAATCTAAAAAGAATAATGTTAAAAGTTACACGACAAATTGTGTGAACAATTCGATAAGAATTGAAGAAAACAAATATTTAGTTTTGCCAAAATTGAAAAAAGTAAAATTGAAATATCATAGAGAAATACCAGAGGATTATAAAATAAAGTCGGTAACATTGACAAACAGTAATGGAAATTACTATGTTTCTGTTTTGACAGAATTTGAAAAAGAAATTCAAAAAATGCCAAGTAATGATAAAGTAATTGGACTTGATTTTTCAATGTCTGAATTATTTGTCAGTTCTGAAAACCAAAGAGCTGATTATCCAAAATATTTTAGGATATTGGAGAAAAAATTAAAAAAATTACAAAAGTCATTGTCAAGAAAAGTGAAATTTTCTAAAAATTGGTATAAGCAAAAAGCGAAAATATCAAAATTGCATGAATATATCAAAAATTGTCGAAGAGATTTTCTACATAAATTATCGAAAAAATTGTCTGAAACATATAATGCTATGGTTGTTGAAAATTTGAATATGAAAGGGATGAGCCAGGCATTAAATTTTGGGAAAAGTGTAGGAGATAATGGATGGGGAATGTTTTTGAGGATGCTTGAGTACAAGTTGATGTTTTTAGGGAAACAATTTTTAAAGATAGATAAGTGGTTTCCATCGTCGAAAACTTGCAGTAAATGTGGAAATGTTAAAGAGGAACTGAAGTTATCAGAAAGAAGCTATAAATGTGAGTGCTGTGGAATTGAAATTGATAGAGATTACAATGCGGCACTGAATATAAGAGATGTTGGAAAAGAAATGTTGAAATATTAGGAAATAAAAAAATAGGGCAGGGGCTGCCCGAAGAGCTTGGTAAATATATTTGGCTAGCAAAAGCAGATACTTCCCAAGAAGCTCCCGCTTCTACAAGCGGGAGTAGTTCACTTTGTAGAGGAGTTTGATTTTTATGAAAAATTATAAATAGAATATAGTAAATTTAAAATGATATGTGACACAGAATGTCTCATAATTAGAAAATTATTCATTTCATTAATGTAAATTAAATATTAAAAATTTGAAGGTACTTAAAAATTTTTAATAATAATAATAAATATTTTCTACTTTATGAGACAGACTGTTTTTTAGTAATGATAAAATTTAAAATTCATAATCTCCACTCCAAGAAATAAATAATCGCATTATTTCCTCAGTGATAAATTCATTTCGTTTTTTTATATCATCGACATTCCAGTGAGTAACATGTTTTGTGGCAAATTCTTTTACATAAGGAATTTGAGAACGTAAGTAAAGGATACGTTTTTTCTGGAAGTAATCTTTACTTGCCTTAATAGTCGATCTTTTTTCAAATGGAATTTTATTTCCAATTGAATCTAAGTAATCTTTGCTTACAGTTTCTAATGCTTCATTATTAAAGCCTTCCACAGATTTTGATGGGTAAATTTGTTCAATTTCCCATTTGTCAGGTAATAATTCTTCTTGAAAATTGTAAACCATCATTTTTAAAGTCATTTTGAATAAATTTTTACTTGGAAGTCTTAATTTTGTTTTTAAGCTATCAAGTGGTAGATTTTGGAATGTAACTGGTGGTGAAAGTTTTTTTGTAATTTCAACATTTAACTTTAAAATACCAGCTTTAACTGCAAGAACAGTTGGTTTAACCAAATAGTTTGCAACTAATTCGATTGTCAATTTTTTCAAGAATTTCAAAAATCTCTTTTCAAATTCAGGATTTTCTTTATGAACCAAATAATAAATTATAACAGGATATTTCCAAAATTCATTTGGATAAGATGATAAAACATCTAGCATCTTGATAATTTGGTTATTTTTAGACCATTTTGCATTTTCTAAACTCTGTTTTTTTACAACAACAGCCCACAAATCTAAAATTGAATTCAAATCTTTTAAAAGACTCTTATTAAATAATTTTGCAAAATTATTTTGTGAAAAATATTTTCTGATTCCAATGGTCGTTGTAGCAGAATCACCATCTAATGCTCGTAAATAAAACATGTAGTAGTAAAAAATCTGTTGAATATCTTCATTTACATATTCTGCTTTTTCTGTTAATTCTTTCCAACGCTCAATAAATCGGTTTTTTTGTGAATCGTCTAAAAAATTATAGATTTTGGCTTTAAAGATATCTGATTCAGACAAAGGCATTCCTCTTGTGTTTAATGTCGAGAAGATGTTAAGAGCACCTTCTTGTGATTCAGTTATTATTGGACAAATTAATGTTCGATTTAATACATAACGGACAAATTCAAACATAAGTCCTGGATTTTCATAAACTAATCCATCAAATAATCTTTGAAATAATGTGTAATTTAATGAATATCTGTCATTTGCCTCTTCCTTAGTGACCCCATTTTCTAAAATACCTTTTAAAATATTATTTCCTTCATCATTGATAACGGAAGATGAGATTAAAACATTTTTTACTGCACCTTCACTTTTGATTACATTTTTCCATAAAATAGGTTCGATTTCACTTAAAAGTTCATCATAAAGGTTTGTCTTTTTGGAAAAAGTTTTTAACTTTGTATAAATGGCTCTTAATAACAAAAATAATGATGTAATACGTTGTTGACCATCTATGATTTCCTGTTCACCATTTTCATTTTTAAATGAGATAACAGTTCCTAAGAAATAAGTGTCATTGGAATTTTTATTTTTTTTGGAAACGTCTCCCTCGGTAAATAATAATAAATCGTTAAATAATGTTACTATTTCTTCCTCTCCCCATGAGTAAGGACGCTGATAATCTGGAACAAGAAAAGGTTCTTCTCTACCAGTTTCAAGAAATTGTTTAACGTTTAGTTGTTCTATTTTCATCATCGTTCAATCATCCTCCTTATAATTAAGAATTATAGCAAAAAAGGTTGTAATTTTCTAGTTTTATTTGGTTTATTAATTGTAATAATTTAAAGAAAATAATAAGAGGTGGGTTTTCCACCTCTAAAAAAATTCAATACTTTTTTAGTTTTTATTTTAAGATTTTACTTAAATTTGATAAAATTAGTATAAAAGCTGATTTTTTATTATTCCCACTCAATTGTAGCTGCAGGTTTAGAAGAAATATCATAAACAATTCTATTTATTCCATTTACATTATTGATGATTTTATTTGCAACATCTCCTAAAAATTCGTAAGGTAATTTAGACCAAGTTGCAGTCATGAAATCAATTGTGTTTACAGAACGGATAGCTGCTACATATTCGTAAGTTCTTTGGTCACCCATAACTCCTACAGTTTTAACAGGTAATAAAGTAACGAATGCTTGATCCACTTTTCCATATAATCCTTCTTCCATCAAAGCATTAATGAAAATGTCGTCAGCTTCTTGTAAAATTCTTACTTTTTCAGGTGTAACTTCTCCAATTACTCTAATTCCAAGTCCTGGTCCTGGGAATGGATGTCTATTAATAATTGTGTCAGGCAATCCCAATTCATGTCCCACTTTTCTAACTTCATCTTTAAACAATTCTTTTAATGGTTCCAACAATTCAAATTTTAAATCTTCTGGAAGTCCACCAACATTGTGGTGAGATTTTATTGTATGAGAAGGACCTTTTATTGATTGAGATTCGATAACATCAGGGTAAATTGTACCTTGTGCTAAGAATTTTGCACCTTCTTGACCTTTTAATTTTCTAATTTCTTCATTGAAAACTTCGATAAATTCATGTCCAATGATTTTTCTTTTAGCTTCTGGCTCATCTACACCTTTCAATTTGTTTAAAAATCTATCTTTTGCATCAACAAAAACGATATTTAAATTAAAATGTTCTTTATAATATTCTAAAACTTTTTTACCTTCATCTTTTCTAAGAAGTCCAGTATCTACAAACATACAAGTCAATTGTCTTCCAATCGCATTGTTAATCAAAACAGCTGCAACTGAAGAATCTACGCCACCTGATAATGCAAGTAAAACATGTTCGTCTCCAACAATTTCTTTAATTGCTTTTGTTTTTTCTTCAATGAAACTTGTAATTTTCCAGTTTCTTTCACATTTACAAATATTGAAAACAAAGTTAGCAATAATTTCAGTTCCGCATTCAGAATGAACTACTTCTGGGTGGAATTGTAATGCATAAATTCCATTGTTATTTGTAATTGCAGCGATTGAAGAGTCAGTTTGTGCAATTATTTCAAATCCTTCAGGCAATTCAGTGATATGATCATTGTGACTCATCCAGATGCTAGAAGTTTTTTTAATTTCTTTAAATAAAGGATTTTCTCCGTTTATAACTTCTAAAATAGCTTTTCCAAATTCTCTCGAATTAGCTTTTTCAACTTTTCCACCATTTAAGTGAGTAATTAATTGCATTCCATAACAGATTCCTAAAATAGGTAATCCTAAATCAAAAATAGCTTTATCAACTGTTGGAGCGTCTTCCTCATAAACTGAAGCAGGTCCTCCCGAAAGAATAATTCCTTTTACAGGTTCAGTTCCATTTTTGATTTTTTCTACATCAATTAATGGAACGATTTCACAGTAAACTTCCATTTCTCTAATTCTTCTTGCAATTAATTGAGTATATTGCGACCCAAAGTCAACAATTAAAATTTTCTCTTTCACAAATTCACCTCTTTTTAGTATTTATTTTTGTTAATTTTTTATATAATTTATAACGATTTGATTATTTTTTCTTATTAAATATTGTATCATTAATGTTGTTTAAAGTAAAGGAAAAAACTTTATTTTCCAGATAACATTCCAAAAGTAGTCATATCAAAAAATTCAGAATTTGCAGTAGGATCTATTGTCCATTCAGAACCGTCTTTTTTGTAAATAACATCAAATGTCTTTTCTCTATATTTAACATTTGAACTAGATAATTTTTCTTTTATCAAGTCAACCATAATTTTTTCTCCCATTTTATTTAATTCTTCTTGTGATTTACCTGCCATTTCACTAGGTGATGTAGACATTATTTTTTGTAAAGCATCTTGAACTAAATTAGATAAATCTGGAGATTTCATAGTAACATTAATTTTAGCAGTATTTTTGTCAGTTTCAACTTTATTTACTTTATATGTAATTTTTTTGTAACCATTTTTTAAAGTTTCAAAAGTATCTTCATTAAGTTTTTTAAACTCTTCATTTGATTTCACATTAGGCATTTTTTCGATATCACCACTTTGTAAAATCGACATTTCTTTCTCAAAATTCTTTACAGCAGGGTGTTTTCCTCCACAACTAATTGCAAAGAAAATCGCAAATATTAGCAGTACAACAGTTTTTTTTCCAAAAAAATTTTTTTTCATAAAAATTACCTTCTTTCTAAATAAATTTATATTTCTATATTAATTTTAACACGAGAAATCATTTAAAGCAATAAAATTAGGGGATAGAAAAAAATAAGATTTTTATGAAAAATTAAAAATATATAAAATGAAACATTAAAAAAATTTAATAATAAGAATAAGAAAGGGAGGAAAGTAAATAAAAAGTAATGGTTGTAAATTTTTTTTGTAAAAAATCTACAAATATATAAAATATATTTGTAGAATACTAAATATTGTGTTATATTTTATATGTGAAAACTAGATATAGTATACTTTTAAAAAGATAAATATAAAAAATATAGATATTAGTTTTTTTGAAAACTAGTGAAAATAGCGATTGAATAAAATGAATGATTAATATTTTATATGATTTAGATAATAAAAGTTCAATTTTGGAAAATAGAATAAAATAAAAAATGAGATTTAAAATATGGACTGAAATTGGCTTTTAGTTAAAAAAATGGGAGGAATTAAAAATGAAAGAATTTTTGACGGAAGATATAAATAAAATGATATCGGGGATTGTAAATGTAGAAAAAAATGATATTAATAATGAAAATGCAAATATGTCGGCTTCAACACCAGCTGGGCAAATGATGAGACTTGCGAGTGAAATTTCCAAAATGTATACTTTGCAGAATTTGATTTCTCCTAAGTTTAGTGAAGCACATAAAAATGGGGAAATTCATATTCACGACATGGACTATTATCCAAGTAAAACCACGACTTGTCTTCAATATGACTTGAAACCGATGTTTGAGAATGGTTTTCAAACAAAACACGGATTTATTCGAGAAGCAAAAAGTATTTCGACTTATGCGACTTTGGCAACAATAATTTTTCAAACAAACCAAAATGAACAACACGGTGGTCAAGCAATTCCAGCGTTTGATTTTTTTATGGCAAAAGGTGTGTTAAAATCGTTTAGAAGACATTTTAGATATAGATTATTAAGTTTTTTATCTTTGGATTATGTGGATGAAATTAATCAAGAGGTAAAAGCCTTTATAAATAGTGTTGTAACTACGATTAAAGTGGATGATGAAACGATTAAAAAATTATCAGAACATTTAAAAATAAATGAAAAGCATATAAAAAGATTGCTGGAAATTGCTTATGATGACACTAGACTTGAAACTTATCAAGCGATGGAGGGATTTTTGCATAATTTGAATACGATGCATTCTCGTGGTGGAAATCAAGTTGTATTTTCGTCAATTAATTATGGAACAGATACTTCTGAAGAAGGTAGAATGGTTGTTCGTGAATTGTTGAAGGCGACAGAAGCTGGATTAGGGAAAAAAGAAACACCTATTTTTCCAATTCAAATTTTTAAAGTAAAGGAAGGCGTGAACTTTGATGAGGAAGATTATCAATTTGCGTTGGAAAATAGTGAAGAAATTTTTGAGGAAATTGACAGTCCTAATTTTTCTGAAAAATATAAATTTAAGACACCAAATTTTGATTTGTTGTTGTTGGCCTGTAGAACGACTAGCCGAAGATTATTTCCAAATTTTGTATTTTTAGATACAGAGTTTAATAAGCATGAAAAATGGAAAGCCGAAGATCCTGAAAGATACAAATATGAAATCGCAACAATGGGGTGTAGAACAAGGGTTTTTGAAAATGTAAATGGAGAAAAAACGAGTCTTGGGCGTGGAAATATTTCGTTTACAAGTATTAATTTTCCGAGAATAGCGATTGAAGTTAGAAAAAATGTGGAAAAAGAAATTGCAGAGTTGGAAAAACAAGGTAAATTTTCTAGTGAGCAAGAAAAATTAGAATTGAAAAATAAGATGTTGTCAGAAAGATTTATTGAAAAAGTGAAGGAAATGACATATTTTGTTGGAGAACAATTGAAAGAAAGATTTGATTTTCAGAAAACTGCGTTGGTAAAACAGTTTCCATTTATGGCGTCTAATAATTTGTGGAAAGGTTTAGGAGAGTTATCGATGAATGATGAGATTCAGAATGCGATTAACACTGGAACTTTATCAATTGGATTTGTCGGTGGTGCGAATGCGATGTATGCGCTTTTTGATGAAGAACATAGTCAAAATCAAGTGGCTTACCAAACATTGTATGATGCGATAAAAGAAATGTCGAAAATTGCTGTGGAATTGAGGGATAAGGAACATTTGAATTATTCGGTTATTGCGACACCTGCAGAAAGTTTGGCTGGAAGATTTTTGAGAATGGATAGAGAAAAATATGGGGAAATTGAAAATGTAACAGATAGAGATTATTACGTTAATTCATTCCATATTGATGTTAAGAAAAATATTAGTATTTTTGATAAAATTAGAAAAGAGGCACCGTTCCATGAATTGACTAGAGGTGGACACATTACTTATGTAGAATTGGATGGAGAAGCTCGAAAAAATATTGGAGTAATTTTGAAAATTGTAAAAGTGATGAAAGATAGCCAAATCGGGTATGGTTCTATAAATCATCCAGTTGATAGATGTAAGGATTGTGGATACGAAGGAATTGTTTATGACAGATGTCCGATTTGTCACAGTGACCATATTTCAAGGGTTAGAAGAATAACTGGTTATTTGACAGGTGATTTAGATAGCTGGAATAGTGCTAAAAAGGCTGAAGAAAAAGATAGAATTAAACATGGATTGAAATAAGTTTGTAATAAAGCAGGTGATTAGAAAATTGTAAAAAATAATAGAAAATATTATTGAAAATATTGTGAAAAATGGCAGTAGAAGGAGGAAAAATGGGACAAGAATTCACTTTAAGATTGTTGAATGTGTATAAAGAGACGATAGTGGATGGTGTGGGATTGAGATATTCGCTATATTTTTCGGGATGTTCACATGCTTGTCCTGGCTGCCATAATGAGTATTCCTGGAATCCGAAACACGGAACATTATTGACTTTCAAAAGATTAGAAGAGATTGCAGAGGAGATAAATGCGAATACGCTATTGGATGGGATTACGATAAGTGGAGGAGATCCGTTGTTTAATCCGGATGAAATGTTGAAAGTTTTGAAGTTTTTGAAGGAAAAGACTAAAAAAAATATTTGGCTTTATACAGGATATACGCTTGAACAGGTTAAAAATGATGAGAAAAAAAAGCGTTGTTTAGAGTACATCGATGTTTTGGTGGATGGAAAATTTATACAAGCGTTGCATGATCCAAAATTAAAATTTAGAGGAAGCAGTAATCAGAAAATTATTAAGAAAGCAGATTTTTATTGATTATTATTAATAAAGTTTTCTAGTTTTACTTATAACAGATTTTTAGTTATAATTAAGTTTAGATAAAAAAATCACAGTCAAAAAAGATTGTGATTTTTAAATTTCTAGTAAATTCCCTTTTCAGTTACGATAAAATCTACTTTCACATCATGTCCTTCAACTGGAACTTTTTCAATTATCTGAAAATCATAGCAAATCGCTACAAATGGAATATCAATGCCATCTTTTCTCAGTTGAGTCAAAAATGTATCATAAAATCCACCTCCAAAACCAATTCTATTTTTTTCTAAATCAAATCCAAGTCCTGGAACAATGATTAAATCGAGGATTTTTTCATCGTAAAACTTTTCTGAAGAAGATTCGTAATAGCCAAATTTATGGAGAATTAACTCGTTTTTTTGATATTTGTTGATTTTCATCTGTCTTTTTGGAAAAATTTTTGGAATAAAAAAAGTTTTAGTGGGATACATTTCAATTAAATCACTAATTTTTACTTCGTTTTGCATGTTCATGAAAATCATGATATTTTGGGCCTTTTCGATGAAAGGAGCTAAATTTTTTATTATTGAGTCAGAATATTCACGAACGATATTGATAGATAGAGAATTTCGTTGTTTTATAAGATTATTTCTAATATTTGTTTTTAAATTATTCATAATTATTTTCCTCACTTTTATAGTTTTCTAGGCTTTTTTATTATAGCTTTAAAAATTTTAAAAATCAACATTAATAAAAAGGAAAAAAATCACTTGACATTTTGGAAGAAAAGGAGTATTATTAATAAAGTAAAAAGAAAAAAATCACAATAAATTCTTTATGAAAAAAAAGATGTTTGATTTTTTTTGAAATAGTGATATACTAAAATTACAAAATATTAAAAGTCATTTTTACTATTTTAAAAATTGAAATATACTGAATATAATAGTAAAGATATAAAGTATTAGATTTATTTGAATTAGTTTGATGGTTTTACGGAAATAAATTTTGTTATTTATAAAAATCAATTAGATTTAAAAATATTGGGAGGACAAAATGGCAGAAGTAAAAGATTTAGAAGGATTGAAAGGATTAATTAGTCGTGTTAGAAAAGCACAGGAGGAATTTTCAACTTTTGATCAAGAAACAGTAGATAAAATTTTTAGAAAAGTAGCTCAAAGAATTAATGATGAAAGAATAACATTATCAAAAATGGCAGTCGAAGAAACTGGAATGGGTATAATAGAAGATAAGGTTATAAAAAACCACTTTGCTTCAGAATATATTTATAATAAATATAAAGATGAAAAAACTTGTGGTGTTTTGGAAGAAGATAAATCTTATGGAGTAAAAAAAGTAGCCACTCCAATAGGAATTATTGCAGGGGTAATTCCCACAACTAACCCAACATCGACAGCAGCTTTCAAAATATTATTAACTTTGAAAACTAGAAATGGGATTATTTTGTCACCACACCCAAGAGCAAAAAAAAGTACAATTTATACAGCTAAAATTGCTTTGGAAGAAGCAGTTAAATATGGAGCACCAAAAGATATTATTGGTTGGATAGATCAACCAAGTGTTGAATTATCAAGAGAATTAATGCAAAATGCTGACTTGATTCTTGCGACTGGAGGACCTGGAATGGTTAAAGCGGCTTATTCATCAGGAAAACCAGCAATAGGAGTTGGAGCAGGGAATACGCCAGTTGTAATTGATAAAACAGCTGATATCAAAATGACGGTAAACTATGTTTTAATGTCTAAAACATTTGATAATGGTGTAATTTGTGCGACAGAACAAGCAGTAATCATTGATAAAGAAATTTATGATGTAGTTAGAAAAGAATTTTTAGATAGAGGTGCATACATCTTAAATGAAGAGGAAAAAGATAAAGTAAGAGAAATCTTGTTTATTAACGGGAACTTGAATGCAGATGTAGTTGGTAAGAGTGCTTATGTGATTGCTAAAATGGCAGGATTGGATATTCCTAAATCTTCGAAAGTGTTAATTGGAGAAGTTGATTCAGTGGATATTGAAGAACCATTTGCACATGAAAAATTGTCACCAGTATTGGCAATGTATAAAGGAGAAGATTATCAAGATTCATTAGCAAAAGCTGAGGCTTTGGTTGAATTAGGTGGATTAGGACATACTTCGGCACTTTATGTAAACTTGGCTGAAAAAGAAAAAATCGACGAATTCGGAAGAAAAATGAAAACGGGAAGAACTTTGATAAATATGCCAGCTTCATTAGGAGCAATTGGAGATGTATTTAACTTCAAATTAGAGCCATCATTGACTTTAGGATGTGGTTCTTGGGGAGGAAACTCTGTTTCTGAAAATATTGGAGTTAAGCATTTGATTAACGTAAAAACAATCGCAGAAAGAAGGGAAAATATGTTGTGGTTTAGAATACCTGAAAAAGTGTACTTTAAATATGGTTCATTACCAACTGCTCTAGAAGAATTGAAAGGTGAACATAAAAAAGCGTTTATTGTAACAGATAGAGCGTTATCTGAATTAGGGTATGCAAATCACATTACAAAAGTATTAGAAGAAATTGGAATTGATTTTAGAATTTTCTCTGATGTAAAAGAAGATCCGTTATTGAGTTCAACTCAAGAAGGAGCAAAAGCAATGTTAGAGTACAACCCAGATGTAATTATTGCACTTGGTGGAGGTTCAGCAATGGATGCTGCTAAAATCATGTGGGTATTGTACGAACACCCAGATACTAGATTTAAAGATTTAGCAATGAGATTTATGGATATTAGAAAAAGAATTTTACCATTCCCTAAAATGGGACAAAAAGCTAAATTTATAGCAGTTGCAACATCAGCTGGAACTGGTTCAGAAGTAACACCATTCTCAATTATAACTGATGACGAAACAGGAGTAAAATATTCATTAGCAGATTATGAATTGACACCAAATGTAGCAATAAATGATCCAGAATTAATGTTGACAATGCCAAAAGGTTTGACTGTAGCTTCAGGAATTGACGTATTTACACATGCTTTGGAATCTTATGTTTCTGTAATGGCAACTGAATATACAAAACCATATTCATTGGAAGCAGCAAGATTAGTATTTAAATATTTACCAGAATCAGTAAGAGAAGGATCATATGCAATTAAAGCAAAAGAAAAAATGGCAAATGCATCTTGTCTTGCAGGAATGGCGTTCGCAAATGCATTTTTAGGAATAAATCACTCATTAGCACATAAATTGGGAGGACAATTCCATATTCCACATGGAGTTGCAAATGCGTTGATTTTAGAAGAAGTTATTAAGTATAATGCAACTGATGCACCAACAAAAATGGGAGTTTTCCCACAATATAGATATCCAAATGCAATGCAAAGATATGCAGAAATGTCTGATCATTTAGGATTTGGAAAAGATGCTAAAACAAAAGAAGAAAAAGTAGATAAATTAATCGAAGGAATTATGGCAATTAAAAAAGAAATTGGAATACCACAAACAATTAGAGATTGGGGAGTACCTGAAAAAGACTTCTTGGAAGCTGTAGATGAAATGGCATTGAATGCATTTGATGACCAATGTACAGCAGCAAATCCTAGATACCCACTAATTTCTGAATTGAAAGAAATTCTAGTTAGAGCTTACTATGGAGCTGATTATGTTCCTAAAACTGAAGAAAAAGTAAAAAAAGAAACAAAACCAGCATCTAAAAGTAAAAAAACTAAAAAATAAAAAAATTTAAAATTATTTGTTAAAATACGTCAAATCCCATATTTTTGGGAAATGGCGTATTTTTTTGTGGGAGAAATATTGAAAAAATGTGGTATAATATTGGTGGATATCTTTAATTTTTTTATAAAAGGTAGAAAGAAATTTACAACTATTAAAAGTAGAGAATATTTCACTTTAAAGAGTATTGAAAATAAAAAGCATTGGAAATATTATTAAGAAATTTATGAATTTACGAGTAGAAATTAGTCGCTTATTATGGAAAATATAGGAAATAAAAAGTGGAAAAAGAAAGGAAAAATATGTCAGATATATTTGAAAAAAAAGTAAGAATAAATGAATTAACTCAATTGAGAAATAGCTATATGCAACAGGGGAAAGTTATTGAAGAAGTTGCGATTTTAAAGGAATTGGCAAAATTGACTGAGGAAGTTTTTGGTGAAGAAAGTGATGAGAATATAAAAATATTGAATGAAGTTGGAGGAACTTTGAAATATGTGAGTGAGTTTGATGAAGCTGTGAAATCACTTTTGAAGGCGCAAAAAATTATTGTGAAAAAATACGGGAAAGATACAATTCCGTATGCAACTTGTAATTTGAATTTGGCTGAAACTTACCGTTTTATGGGGAAAAATGATGAAATTGAGAAATTGTATTTGGAAACAATGGCAATTTATGAGAAGAATAATTTGAAAAATGACTATTTGTATGCGAGTGTTTGTAATAATTTAGGGTTGTTCTATCAAGGTGTTGGAAAGTATAAGGAAGCGTTGGAATTGCATGAAAAAAGTTTGAAAATATTGGAAAATTTTCCAGAAAATGGATTGCAATATGCGACAACATTAAGCAATATGGTGTTTCCGTATGCAAAAGTTGGTGAAAGTGAAAAATCGCATGAAGTTTTGGAAAAATCATTGAAATTGATTGAAAAAATTGTTGGGAAAGAGCATAATTTGTATTCAGCGTCGTTGAATAATTTGGCAATTCAGTATTTTAATGATGGAAATTTTGAGAAGGCGTTGGAACTTTTTGAGAAAAGTGCGGAAATTTGTAGAAATACTTTTGGAGAGAATAGTGCAAATTATCAAAATTTGATGGAAAATATTAAGATGGTTAAGGAAGTTTTGGAGCAAACGAAGTAATTAGAGATTGGAAAATATAGGATAGGAGAAAACATGGAGAAAATGAAAGGATTGGAACTTTCAAGAAAATATGTTGAGGGAATTTATCTTCCATTTTTAAAAGAGGAATTTCCTGAATTGTTGGAAAGAATGGCGATTGGACTGGTTGGAGAAGGTTCGGAATGTTTTGGATTTGATGATGAAATTTCTAGGGATCATGATTTTGGACCATCTTGCTGTATTTGGTTGCTGCCTAAGGACTTTGAAAAATATGGAGTTCAGTTGGAGCAAAAATTGAGGGAGCTTCCGAAAGAATTTATGGGATTTCCAGCGTTGGTTGTGAGTGAGTATGGTGATGATAGAAGAGGAGTTCTTAATATGAACGATTGGTATTACAAATTTTTGGGAATGGAAGATGCACCAGAGAGCTTGTATGATTGGCGTTTAATTCCAGAAAATTCATTGGCAACAGCTACGAATGGAGAAGTTTTTTTTGATAATTTGGGAAAATTTACAGAAATTCGTGATAAATTGAAAAAGTATTTTCCTGAAGATATTCGGCGTAATAAAATTGCAACGAGATGTATGAAAATTGCACAGTCTGGGCAATATAATTTTTTGAGATGTATGCAACGTGAGGAATTTGTGGCAGCACGATTGGCTGAAACAGAATTTATTTCTGAGGCGATTCATATGATTTATTTGTTAAATAAAGAATATTTGCCATTTTACAAGTGGCAGCATAGAGGATTGAAAAGGTTGAAAATATTGGGATTTAAGACACATGCAATGTTGAATGAGTTGGTGAAGGCTCCATTTGATAATGCAAGATTGAAAGTGCAAATAATTGAAAAAATTTGTGGCGATATTATCGAGGAATTGAAAAATCAAAATCTTGTAAATCCATATATGCAAAGTGATTTTCTGCAAGATTACGGGCCTTTGGTGCAACAATCGATTCAAGATGAAAAATTAAGAAATTGGCCGCCAATGTTGGATTAAAATTAGAAAATTTGAAGAAAGGGAACTATTTTTGTTGATAAATTATTGAAACAACAGAATTTCAATTTATGATTTAAAAAAGTAGTTGTGATAATTATGAGCGAAGAAAAAATGACTGAAGAGCAAGAAAATAGGTTAAAAGAGAGATTAATAGAGCAAATATTAGAGAGAGAATGGATGTTTTTTCAAATGGTTCATCATACAGAAGGAAGAGCTGAATGTCAGAATAATCCTGATGAATTTGTTGTTATGAGAAAAAGTCAGTGGGAAACAATGCCAATTAATATTTTGAGAAGTTATTTGGAAGATTTGATTTTGGCAAAACACAAGGAAATTAACATCGTTGGAGAAAAATATGCTCGAATGATGGAATTTAGTGCACCAGATGAATACGCTCAAATAAAGGACTTCATAACACCGATTTCTCAAGAGAAAAAAGATTTAGTGAATGAAATTGTGGAAATTTATTTGAAATGGGAAGAAGACATGATTGAGAAGTATCCAAAATTGGCTTCTCGTGCTAGACCTTTACATTCAAAGGACGACACTCCAAATTATGTTTCGATTGAAACTTACTTGAAAGGAGAGTTATCATCGTATTCTGTAAAAACCTTGAAATTGTATTTTGAATACATTCAGGAATCATTGAATCAGGGAATTAATTTAGCAAAGAAAAATTTGGAAAATATTGCTAAGATGAAAGGTTATGAATCTTTGGAAGATGTGGAAAAAACGTTGGTTTAAAAGAGAAAAAATCAATAAAAGAGGAGTGTTTTGTATGAAAAAGAGAATGATTTTGTTAGTATTGCTTTTTGGGGTGGTGAGTTTTTCGAAAACTGGAGTAGTAGGGACGCCGACACGATCGAAAAATAATTTTTCTACAAAAGTTATAGGTGTGAAAAATGAAGAAAGTGCTGTAAATAAGGCATTTGAAGAATATATTGGTAATTTTAAAAATCCTGAAAATATTAGACAGCAATATACGGAAAAAAATCGTGAAAATTCTACGAAAAAAACAGATGAAATAGTGGGAAATAGCGTTAGTAAGTCTGATCGTGAGGGTTTGAAAAAAATAGATAACCTTGTGACAAATAAAACAAATGAAAATACTATAAATTATTTAATCAAAGCGAATGAAAAAATTTCTTACAAAATCTTGAATACAGAAATTAAAGGGAATCAAGCGATATTGATTGTGCACATGAAAGCACCAAATTTTGCGGCTTATATGGATGAAATGGAAAATTATATAAAAAAATATATAAACCAAAATTCTATGAAAATAAAACAAATGACAGAAAGAGAATATCAAGAATCAATACTCGAAAAAATGACAGAATTTTTCTTAGAATTGTCTGAAAGAAATAATATTCAGTATTTGGAAGGAGATGTAAAAGTTTTTGCTGAAAAAGTTGGAAATGAGTGGAGATTGATGGAAGATTATAAGGTGAATAATGATTTTTATCGGTATATAAGTTTTGGGGTTGCACTTAATGTGGTAGATTGATTAAAATAAAATTAAAAAATATCTAGAAAAAATCAAAAAAATAAGTTATAATAAACTCAGATAATAAAAAATTATTTGAGTTTTTTTGTTAAAAAGCATAAATTTATAGATTTAAAAAGGGGAAATCTATTTTAAATTATGAAATTGAGGGGTTGATTTTGAGTGAAAAAGAGAGGGAATGATGGGTTTACGCTCGTTGAGGTTTTGTTATACACGTCGATTGTTGTGATTTTATTTTCGATTGTTTCGATTAGTTTGCAGAAACAGAAGGAAAAACAGGAGTTTGCAATTCAAAAGAGAAATATAAGTCAGTTTGTTAGGAAGATTCAGCAGTATTCACAACATAATAAAAAAGAATATATTTTAGATTTTCAGATTTCTAAAAAAACAGTTTTTTTTAGAGAAAATACAAAAGATATTATAGATAAAATGGTTATTTCTGATCAAATTTCATATATGACAAATAACACGAAGAAAAATGATGATTTTGTTAGAAGTACGACTAATGAAGGGAATTTTGAGAGAGGATTTTCGATTTATTTGTTGAATAAAAAAGGTGACAAAATATTTTATAGAATTTCTACGAATACGATAAATGCTGCGAAATTTCCGATTAT
Source organism: Leptotrichia sp. oral taxon 221 (assembly GCF_018128245.1). Lineage (NCBI taxonomy): Bacteria > Fusobacteriati > Fusobacteriota > Fusobacteriia > Fusobacteriales > Leptotrichiaceae > Leptotrichia > Leptotrichia sp. oral taxon 221. The sequence continues at coordinate 1,687,960 of NZ_CP072378.1, read as the reverse complement.
TAGTATTTACAAGGCGAAGGAGCCGATTAACGTAAAGGATGATTATTCGAAATCGGTTTTGTGGGAAAAGGAGTTGTAAATGTTGGAGAAAGTAATTGGGAAAAGTGGAGTTGAGGAATTTAGAAAAATTTGGAATAAAAAATTATCGCTGGAAGATTTTAAGAAAATTATAAGTTTTGGGACATTGTTGGCGTTGGGAGTGATTTTGTTTAATTGCTATTTGAAGTATGTTACTTTTAATGGAGAGCTGAAAGGCGAGAAGATTTTGTATGTGAAAATTGATGGTTCTACTGGGGCGGTTCAGAAAGTGAATAATAAATATTTGGGGAAACAAGCGAGTATTAAAAATACTAAAAATTTGAGTTATGGGTATTATTTAATGCGATTTGATGTGAAAAAAGTTGTTACGAAAAAGGGATTTACGACAATTGAAGGAAAAATTATGGGATACAAGGAATCAAAATTGAATAATTTTAGAAGGTATATTTTAAATATTTTTGATGATTTGTTCATGACGGAAGAAAATCTTTATGCGTTTTCACGAGCGGCAGTTTTAGGGGAAAAATCGGAAGTTTCCAAGGATATGAAGGATAAATTTAAGTATACGGGATTGGCACATTTGATTGTAATTTCAGGAACGCATATTAGTTTAGTCGTAATTGGAATTGTGAAAATTTTGGATACTGTGAATTTAGCATACAAGTGGAAGTATATTTTTTCGTTGATTGCGTTGACTCTTTATTGTACTTTGGTTGGAATGTCTCCAGGAATTTTGAGGGCGTATATTATGGGAGCGATGATGATTTTGGCTAGAATTTTGTTTCAACAAGAAGATAGTAAAAAATCGCTTATGATTTCTCTAATTGTGATTTTGGTGTTAAATCCGTATGCGATAACAGATATTTCGATGCAATTGTCATACGCAGCTGTGATTGCGATTATTTTTGTGTACCCACATATAGAAAGAATTTTAAATATCAAATTTTTGGAAAAAATGGAAAATGGAATTTTGAAGGACAGCCTAAAATTAACGATTTTAAGCCTTTGTATTCAAATTGTAAGTATGCCATTATTTTTGTATTATTTTGAAAAATTGCCATTGTTTTCATTTTTATTGAATATTATTGGAGTTCCGATTGGAACTATTTTGATCGAAGCATTATTTTCAATAACCTTATTAAATATTTTAAAATTAAAATTTTTAAATTTTATTTTTGTGCCAGTAGCACAAGCGATTTACAATGCTTTTGAAGGATTTATTTTTATGGGAAGTAAAATTCCTATGTTGCAGTTGAATGTAGCTGGGAAAATAGATTTATGGATGGTTTTTGTGTATTATATTTTGTTGATTGTTGGAGTGATTTTTGTGAGAAATGTTGGTTTTGAAATTGAGGATGAAATTAAAAAAAGAAGTATTAAAAAATATTGAGAGATTGGATTTTTCAGTCTCTTTTTTTGTTGGAGTGATAAAATATAAGCTGAAAAAAAGGAAATTTATTTTTTTATAATAAGGATTTGAAGAAAATTTTAATTTCGTTACTTGTAATAACCAAAAAATATGGTAAAATAATAGAGATAAAAGTATTTTTTAATAATTGGAGGTTGTTTCATGGAAGATAATGATAAAAATTTTGAGATGGAAATAGCGAGTAAAAGGGGAAAAGAGGCACTAATGAAAGAGGCAGAACGGGTAGAAGATATAGAAAATGGGATTGGATATACAGATAATTCTAACCAAGAAGATTATGATCTAAATCATGATAATCAATATAGCCAGAACAACGAATATGGGAATATGAATGGCTATCAAGAAGTAAATGAAAAGGAATTTATGAATTCTATAAATTGGATTATAAATATTCATAAAATATTTGGAATATTGGGGATAATTCAAGGAGTATTGGCGTCGTTAAGCATAGTTGGATTAGTAACGGGAATTCCTATGATTATAGCTAGTATGAAATTGATGGATACAAGTAAGATTTTATTTAATTATAAAATTACTAGAGAAGAGTCGAATTTAAAAATGTTTTTTGATGAGTATAAAAAATACTGGGTAATTTTGTTAGTATCAATGTTGATTTCAATTATATTAATGATAATTGGATTTGTAGCATTTGCAGGAACAATAGCAGCACTTCTTGGTACTTTCTCAGGTGGACATACAGGATATGAATATTAATATAAAATTAGAAAATTTACAGATATGGGAAATACAAAAATAGTTGAAAATAAAGGGAGATAAGAGATAAATATGGATAATAATTTTTCAGATAACAGAAATAGTTTTTTAGAGATGACATTTTTTAATTCGATTAATTGGATATCGGTTATACATAAAATAATAGGAATTATTTTGATGATACAAGGTGGAATGATATCACTTACAATAATAGGGGCAATAATAGGGGTTCCAATAATATTTGCAGGAAAAAATTTATTTGCATCAGGTGGGAATTTATCAGATTATAAATTTAGCAAAAGTATGAATGAGATTAAGAAATTTTTTATTAATTACAAAAAATACTGGAAAATAATATTTATGATATATATTGCAGGAATAGTTTCAGTAGTTTTGTTTATTGGTATTTTAGTATTTTCAGTAATTAATGCTTCAAAAGCATTACCAAAAAGTGATCCAAATGATGGAATAGCTTCGATTTCAACAACTAATGACAATAATACAAATACTACAAATACTACAACAGATCAATCAAGCAATGATCAATCAGCACCTGAATTAGATGAATTACATAAATTAATGGAAGAAGTTGTTACAAATGGTAATACAGATGCATTGAATAAATATTCAAAAGATCAGTTGAGATTATTGAGAAATACGTTGTATGCAGAAAAAGGTTATATTTTTACGGGAGATTTGAAAAATTATTTTGATTCAAAATCTTGGTATCACGGAACTGTAGTTGATCAAGATACAATTCAATTAACAGATTACGAAAAAGCCTTTATTAATGCAATAAGAGAAAAAGAAGGATTGCCAAATATTAATAATGATGGTTCTGTATCACAAACACAAACATCAAATGATAGTGGAGAAGAATTGGAAGAATTGCATGAAGTAATGGATGAAGTAGTAAATGGAAATGAATCAGTATTAGAAAATTATTCTAAAGAAAAACTTCGATTATTAAGAAACACATTGTATGCAGAAAAAGGTTATATTTTTACAGGAGATTTGAAAGGATATTTCAAATCAAAACCTTGGTATCATGGACATATTTCAAATCAAGATTCAATACCTTTATCGAGTGAAGAAAAAGTGTTTGTAGATGCGATAAAAAGATATGAAAATCAATAGAAAATTTGCAAGAAACTGTTATTGGTTTTAATTGACTTTATTGAAAAATAAGTTATAATTGTAATAATAAATAAAGATTTAATTTTATAGGAGATGATTTTTTATGAGAAAAATTATTAATTCACCATCAAAATATGTTCAAGGAAAAGATGAAATTGCAAATTTAGCAACTTATTATAAATTACGTGGTAATAAAGGAGCGTACCTTCTTGTAGATAAATTTATTTTTGATAATTTTAAAGATAAAATTGTAGAAAGTTTTGAAAAGGAAGGTATCAATTACCATATTGAAGTTTTTGGAGGAGAATGTTCTAAAAATGAAATTAATCGAAATATTGATATTCTAAAAGAAAAAAACTGTGATGCAATATTTGGAATAGGTGGAGGAAAAACTCTTGATACAGCAAAAGCAGTATCTTATTATGAAAATATTCCTGTATTTATTGTTCCTACAATTGCTTCAACTGATGCACCTTGTAGTGCTTTGTCAGTAGTTTACACTCCAAATGGAGAATTTGAAGAATATTTATTCTTAAAAGCAAATCCTGATATGGTAATAATGGATACAAATGTAATTGTAAATGCACCTGCTAGACTTCTTGTAGCTGGAATTGGGGATGCACTTGCTACTTATTACGAAGCTAAAGCCTGTGTCGATGCAAATGCTACTTCAATTGCTGGAGCTGGTATTACAAAAGCAGCTATTGCCATTGCAGAATTATGTAAAGACACATTATTTGAAGATGGATTAAAAGCTAAAGTTTCAGTAGAAAATAAAGTAGTCACAAAAGCTTTAGAAAATATAATTGAAGCAAATACTTATTTAAGTGGAATTGGATTTGAAAGTGGAGGACTTGCTGCAGCTCATGCTATTCACAATGGTCTTACTATTTTAGAAGAAGGGCACCATATGTATCATGGAGAAAAAGTAGCATTTGGAACAATAGCGCAATTAGTTCTAGAAAATAGATGTTTGTGTGAAATTAAAAAAGTTGTAGACTTTTGTAAGAGTGTAGGACTTCCAACAACATTAGCTGAATTAGGAATGGGAAGTGTTTCAAAAGGAAGATTATATGAAGTAGCAAAAGCAAGTACAGCTGAAGGAGAAACAATTCATAATATGCCATTTAAAGTTACTGCTGATGATGTTTTTGCAGCAATATTAGTAGCAGATGAACTTGGTAAAAATTAATTTAGAAAGTTATAGACAATAAATTAAGAAATAATTTAGTTAGGAATAAAAAACTTAAAAAGGTATCGGTGAAATAGAGAATTTCATTTGTTAAAATAAAAAAGGAGTTGATTGGTATGAAAAAATTAGTAATTTTTCTAATTTTATCAATTGTAGTTATTGGGTGTTCTAAGGAAAATAAAGTAGAAAGAGTTTCAAAGGTGGATTCAGGAACTATTGCCGAGATTAAGACTTCACAAAATCAGAATAATGCTGAGGAAAAATCTCAAAGTCAAAAAGTTTCTTCTGAAAAAGAAAAAAAAGTAGGAGCTAAAAGTCAAAAAGATAATTTAGGTAAAAAATCAAGTGGAACTTACACAAAAGAATTGAACAGTAGAATGGAAAAATTGGAAAAAGAAATGCAAAGTAAATTGGATTCAGGTGTAACTTCTGAAATGGTAAATGCAAATAATGAACTTTATGAAGCTTGGGACAAAGAATTGAACAAAGTGTATAAACTCCTTATGGAAAAATTACCAGCTGATAGAAAAGAAAAATTGAAAAAAGATCAGAGAGCTTGGGTAAAAATTAAGGAAGAAAAAGCAAATGAAGCTGCAAAAGAAGCCGATGGAGGAACTTTGGCAGGTGTACTGTATTCAGGTACAGCAGCTGGCTTGACAAAGGATAGAGCAATTGAACTTGCAAAAATGTACGATAATTTAAAATAGTAAAAATTAAAAAAGACTGGACTATAACCGGTCTTTTTTAGTATAATAGATATATGTTAAATAATAAAAAATATTGAAAGGATAGAAAAAATAATGAGATTATCGAAAGTATTTTTAAAAACATATAAAGAAGCACCAAAAGAGGCAGAAGTTATAAGTCATAAATTGATGTTGAGAGCTTCTATGATTAGACAATTGACAAGAGGAGTTTATAGCTATTTGCCATTGGGATATAAAGTTTTGAAAAAAATTGAGAATATTGTTAGAGAGGAAATGGATAGAGCTGGGTCACAGGAAATTTTAATGCCAGTGTTGCAACCGGCTTCATTGTGGGAAGAATCTGGAAGATGGTTTGCTTATGGTTCGGAACTTATGAGAATGAAGGATAGAAATGAGAGAGAATTTGCGTTGGGACCTACGCATGAAGAAGTTGTTACGGATATTGTTAGAAATACAATTACTTCGTATAAAGAATTGCCGTTTAACTTGTATCAAATTCAGACAAAATTTAGAGATGAAATGCGTCCAAGATTTGGTCTTATGAGAGGAAGAGAGTTCTTAATGAAAGATGCCTACAGTTTCCATTTAACAAAAGAATCGTTGGATGAAGAATTTTTGAATATGAAAAATGCATATTCTAGAATTTTGGAAAGAATGGAATTAAAATTTAGAGCGGTTGATGCGGATTCTGGTTCGATTGGAGGAGACGCTTCAAATGAATTTATGGTACTTGCTGAAAATGGAGAAGACGATATTTTATACAGTGACTCATCAGATTATGCTGCAAATGTTGAAAAAGCTACGAGTATCATTGAATTGAAGGAAAGTTCAGAGGAAAAATTGCCAAAAGAATTGGTTGAAACGCCTAATACTAAGACAATTAAGGAATTGTCAGAATTTTTGAATATTCCAGAGGAAAAAACTGTTAAAGCGGTTATGTTGAAGGAAGTATTGGAAGATAAAGTAAATTATGTGTTGGCACTTATTCGTGGAGATTTGGATGTAAATGAAATTAAATTGAAAAATGCAGTTAATGCTTCGATGGAATTGGAAATGATGACTGAAGAAGAATGCGAAAAATTTGAGATTGTTCCTGGATTTGCGGGATCTTATGAGAAAAAAGAAGGACTTACAGTCGTTATTGATGAAACAGTAAAATATGTGAGAAATTTTGCGTTGGGAGCAAATAAAAAGGATTATCATTTTATTAATGTTAATTTGGAAGATTTGCATTATGATGTAGTTGCTGATATTAGAACGGCTAGAGCGGGAGATATTTCGCCAGACGGAAAAGGTGTATTAAAAATTGCTCGTGGAATGGAAGTTGGACATATTTTTAAATTGGGAGATAAATATTCAAAAGCGTTAGATGCAAAAGTTTTAGATGAAAATGGTAAACAGCAAGTAATCCAAATGGGATGTTACGGAATTGGTGTTTCAAGATTGATGTCGGCTGTAATTGAGCAAAAACACGATGACTTTGGAATTATTTGGCCAAAATCAATTGCACCGTATATTGCAGATGTGATTATTGCTAATGTAAAAGATGAAACACAAGTAAATGTTGCTGAAAGAATTTATGAGGCGTTAGAAAATGAAAATATTGATATTGTTTTAGACGACAGAAATGAGAGAGCAGGATTTAAGTTTAAAGATGCTGACTTAATTGGTTTCCCGCTTAAAATTGTAGCTGGAAAAGGTGCAGCTAATGGAATTGTGGAAGTTAAAGATAGAGCAACTGGAGAAAGCGTTGAAGTTAAGGTTGAGGAAGTTGTTAATTTTGTGAAAGAATTTTTGGCGAAATAATTTATAAAAAAGGAGAAAAGAATGTTAAAAAAAATATTATTTTTATTGTTAGCAAATGTACTTTTTGTAATGAATTTGTCTGCTGCTCAAGAAATAATAATTCCAAAAGCGTTGAAACCTGGGGATACGATAGGACTTATTGCTCCAGCGAATTATAAAGGGGATTCGGCTCAAGCGGAAGTGGATTATTTGTTATCGAGAGGATTTAAAGTGGTTTATGGAAGATCGTTTGATTCTACTTGGTATGGATTTGGTGGAACTGATTATGTTCGGGCAAAAGATATAAATGATATGTTTGCAAATCCAAATATTGATGCGATTTTTGCGATAAGAGGCGGATATGGAGTTATAAGAATTATTGATAAATTGGATTATGATGTGATTAAGAAAAATCCAAAAATTATATCAGGATTTAGTGATATAACGACGTTATTGTTAGCGATAAATGAAAAAACTGGACTTGTGACATTTCATGGGCCTATGTCTGACAATATAAAAGATATTCCAGAAACAACAGAAAATTCATTTAATAAATCGTTTACAAGTACAGGTTCGTACAATTTGTTGGATTTCGATAAATCTTATTCGATTATGAAGCCAGGACAAGGTTCAGGTAGAATTACAGGTGGGAATCTTTCATTGGTAGTTGCGACACTTGGAACTGATCATGAAATTGATACTGACGGAAAAGTTTTATTTTTAGAAGAAGTAAATGAAGATAGTTACCGTGTAGACAGAATGTTACAACAATTAAGATTAGCTGGAAAATTCAAAAACTTAAAAGGAATAATAATTGGAGATTTTAGGAATCCTAAAAAATCAGATCCGACTGATATGAGTATTGATGAAGTATTCTATGATAATTTTGGTAAATTGAATGTTCCAATTATAAAAGGATTGAAATCAGGACACGTGAGACCATTTATTACGATACCAATTGGTGCAAAGGTTTCGATTGATACGTATAAAAATGAAGCGATTGTTCAACAATCGGTAAAATAAATAAAGCAAGATACGAGATAGAGGTAAAGTCTGTCTCGTTTTTATTAATGAAGAAAAAAAGAGATAATCTCAAATTTCTCGAGAAAATCTCTTTTTAAATTATAGAATGTTATTATTTAATGATTCCTACTAAATCTCTAAGAACAAATGGAATAAATAAATGTCCATCAGCAAAATCAGTTGCTTCACCTTGATTATAAATTAAAACGAAAGCTTCATCTTCCATGTAGAAATTATGTTTTTTAGAAACACCTTCAAATTTACCTTTTGCAGTAACTGGTGTAAGTCCAAATTCAGTAAATCTTTGATTTATAACTCTGTTTAATTCACTTTCATAATTAGGTACGAACAAATCGCTTAATTGTAAAGGTTTACCATTTTTCAAATTAAATGAAATACCATCATAAATAATTTTTGAAGTACCATCTTTTGAATCTTTTTCTAAAATTTTAAACAAAGCACTCGCAAAATAAGCATTGTTTGCTGTTAATTCGTAGCTTATTTTGTATGATTTTGTTTTAGTATTTTTGTACTCTTTCAAAAAGTTTTCCACAGATTTATTCATGTTACTTGTGATGTCAGGATTTGATGCCATAAAATATGGATAATTTCCTGTTGTAGTTGTTTTTTCTATAACACGAACACCGTCAGCAGAACTTGGTACAAAGTTTTGGAATGTGAAAGTAGTATCTGCTGCTGTTTTTTTTGCCGAGAATGAAAGATTGAATACCATTAACGACATTAATAATAATAATAATTTTTTCATTGTATTAATCACCTCAAATAAATTTTTTAGTTACAATGTATTATATCCTAAATTTCTTAAATAATCAAATTAAATTTTTGTCTTGATTTTGCTTTAAATTTACTTTATTAATTGTCGAAAAAATGGTGATAGTTTCAATGATAGGATATTATTTTTTTTGATATGATAATTTGTTATATGAATAGATTTTCAGATAAAAAATATATGTTATATATTAGGTTATAAAAATAATGAATTTTACATATTTTTTGAAAAATGTTAATATTTGTATATGAAAGAAGTTTGTAGGGGAAAAATAAACAAAAAGGATGGAGAGAAAATGAGAAATAAAGTGAAAAGGTTAAAAAACAATTTAAATTTAATAAATAGCATGTGTTGTTGTATGTGTATGATAAGGTCTACAAGAAGTTAGAAATTTATTCAATCTTCGAGTAGACGGTTTTTAATTAAAATAAAAGGCTATTCGGAGACATACAAAATCACAATATTTGATAATAAATCCGAATGTAAAAAGTTCGGATTTTTTGTTTAAAAATTTTTTGGAGGAGAGAAAATTGAGAGAAAGAGATTTTGTGAAAGAGGCAGAAATTAAAGAACTGCAAGAAATTATTAAGCTGACGAAAGCGGCTTTGACTGACCCTGAGAAAGAAAAAGAGTGGAATGCGATAAGAACATCATTTGCACTTTATACTGAAGGGAGAGCAAAAGGGACATATATGATGCGTCCTCGTTATTATGAGAGTAAAATTACGCCAGATGAATTAGAATATTTGTTGGGAGTTGTGGAAAAATATGGAGATGGGAGACTTCATATAACTACAAGACAAGATTTTCAGTTGCATGGAATTGAAAGGGAAAATTTACCTAATGTTTTGGAAGCAATTTCAAAAATGGGATTTTTTACGAAAGCAACTTGTGGAGATTCTACAAGGGCGGTAATTACGCCAGAAACAACTGGTTTTGAGGAAGAAGTTTTTGATGTGGGACCTCATAGTCGAATAACGACAGATTATATTTTGAATGGTAGAACTTTTATGCATTTGCCAAGAAAATACAAAATCGCTTTTTCTAACAAAGAAGAAAATTCATTATATGTAAAAATAAATGATATTGGATTTCAAGCGGTAATTAAAGATGGAAAAAAAGGATTTAGAGTGTATGTCGGTGGAGGATTAGGACCAATATCGTCAAATGCGATAATTTTAAGAGAATTTATTGAGGAAGATGAATTTTTGTATTATGTTCATGCTATGAGAAATGTTTTTAATGATCATGGGAACCGTAAAATAAGAGCTAGAGCTAGATTGAGATACGTATTATTAAAATTAGGTGAAGAAGAATTTTTAAAATTGTGTAATGAGTATGTGGAAAATTTTTATGCTGAAAAAGGAGATAGCTTAAAAAAATATACAAGAGAATTGCTAGATGAAGCAGCTCAAGAGAAAGATTTATTTGCAGGAGAAGTTAAAGAGCTTGAAAAGTTTGAAGATTCAAATATTGTTGCTGGGAAAAATGGTAAATTTGGATATTATTTGAGACCTAATCGTGGGAATATTTATAAAGAAGATGGGCTTAAATTGGCTGAATTTATAAGAAATTTAGGATATGAAGTGGATATAAAAATTACAAGTAATCAGAGATTGCTTGTGAGAGGACTTGAGAGAGAAGATTTATTCAAGTTGAAGGAATTGATGAGTGATTATTACGGTGGAAGTGAGTTTTTTAATTCGTATTCGTGTATCGGAAGTACAACTTGTAATGTAGGGATTTTGGATACGCCACCTATATTGGATTATGTTCTTCAATATTTTGAAAAGCCAGAAAAAAGAGAACTTGCAAATTATTTGCCACAAATAAAAATTTCTGGTTGTCCAAATTCTTGTGCAACTCCACAAATTGCAAGACTTGGATTTAGTGGAAGACGTAAAAAAGATGGAGAATATTTTGCGATTTTTGCGAGAGGGAAATTTGATGATAAGGTAGTAAAATTAAATGAAATTATTGGAGAAATAAAAGCTACTAAAATACCATATTTTCTTGAAGATATTGCGAATATTATAAAAGCAGAAAATATTGAATTTGAGCAACTTGTGAATGAAGATCGATTTATTGAGTTGATTGAAAAATATAAGGAATTTGAGCTTGAAGCGATTGATTTTAATGATTTTCGTAATGCTGATGCAAAAAAGGCTTGGTAAAATAAAAAAGCAAGAGAATCTATAGGAGAGAATCTATGTATGTTGAATTAAAAAATATAAATAAAATGTATAACGACTATAAAGCGTCAAATGACATCAATTTAGGAATAAAAAAAGGGAAACTAGTGGCATTATTAGGACCTTCAGGAAGTGGGAAATCTACAATTTTACGAATGATTGCTGGATTGGAAACACCTGATTCTGGGGAAATTGTGATAGACGGGAAAGTCGTGAATGATGTTTCACCTAGTAAAAGAGGGATCGGTTTCGTTTTTCAAAATTATGCATTGTTTCGTTATATGACGGTTTTTGATAATATTGCTTTTGGGTTGAAAATTGCGAAGGAGAAAAAGTCGGTTATTAAAGAGCGAGTGGAAAAATTGATGGAACTTGTGAATATTAAAGGACTTGGGAAACGATATCCAAATCAGCTTTCGGGAGGACAGCGACAAAGAGTGGCTTTTGCAAGGGCATTGGCTCCGAATCCTGAAATATTGTTACTTGATGAACCTTTTGCGGCAATTGATGCGAAAGTTAGGCAAGATCTTAGGAACTGGTTACGGGAAACGATTGATAAAGTGGGAATTACAAGCATTTTTGTGACTCATGATCAGGAAGAAGCAATTGAAGTAGCGGATGAAATTATTGTTACAAATCGAGGGAAAATCGAGCAAATTGGGACGCCGAAAGAAATTTATACCAATCCAAAGACTGCGTTTGTGGCAAAATTTATGGGAAATCCTACAGAGTTGGAAAATATTAATAAATTTAAAGGTTTTGAAAATTTAGAAAATGGACAAAAGGCAATTATTCGTCCAGAAAATGTAAGTGTTATAAAGTTAAATGAGAATTTTAGATATTCGGCTTCGGTTGAAACTGGAATAGTGGAATATACGTTATTTCGTGGGAAAGAGGTTGAAATTGGTGTTAGAATAAACGGAGTTTTGATAAAAGGGAATCGTAAAATTGAGGAAGAATCGGTTTCTGTGAATGAGAAAGTGAATATTTATATTTACAGGGCATATGCTTTTGGTGAAGATGAAAAAGTGGAACTTGTGGAAAATGCGAATATTAAAAATCAAAATGATGTTATTATTTAGGTTTTGTAGATTGTGAGGTGTTTTATGGCAGAAAATAAGGGAATTAAGAATAATGGCAATGAAAAAGAGAGCAAAAAAAGAGAAAAATTGAAAATTAAGGAGCTTGAAACTGATGTTTTGATTATCGGTGGAGGGACTGCTGGTTGTTATGCAGCGATTACGATTGGGAAAAATTCTGATTTGTCAGTAATTGTGGCTGAAAAGGCGAATATTAAAAGAAGTGGATGTCTTGCGGCTGGAATTAATGCGATAAATGCCTACAATGTAAAAGGGCGTGTGCCACAAGATTATGTGGATTATGCAACAAAAGATGCGAATGGAATTGTACGGAATGACTTGCTAATTACTGCTGCGAATAGATTTAACGAAATTACGGCTGAAGTGGAAAAATTAGGACTTGTAATTTTGAAGGATGAAAATGGAGAATATGTAGCACGTGGTAACAGAAATATAAAAATAAATGGAGAAAATTTTAAGCCGATACTTGCTGATGCGGTGAAAAAGACAAAAAATGTGAGAGTTTTGAACACGCTTAATATTACGGACTTGCTCACAAAAGATGGGAAAGTTTATGGAGCTATTGGATTTTCTATAAAAAAAGAGGAAGCGTTTGTGATTAGAGCAAAAAAAGTTATAATTTCGACAGGAGGAGCTGCTGGACTATATAAACCTAACAATCCTGGATTTTCACGACATAAAATGTGGTATCCGCCATTTAATACTGGGGCAGGATATGCGATGGGAATTTTGGCAGGAGCTGAGATGACAACTTTTGAAATGAGATTTATTGCTTTGAGATGTAAGGATACAATTGCACCAGTTGGGACAATTGCTCAAGGGGTTGGAGCAAAACAGATAAATTCGAAAGGATTTGTGTATGAAGATAAATATGGACTTACAACAAGTGAGCGTGTTTATGGAACTGTGCGAGAAAATCAACTTGGAAATGGGCCTTGTTATTTGAAAACAAGTGGAATTAGTGAAGATGAAAGCGATAGTTTGTTAAAAGCATATTTAAATATGGCACCGAGTCAAACATTGAAGTGGATTGAAAGTGGAAAAAATCCAAATGAGCAAGATGTAGAAATTGAAGGGACAGAGCCTTACATTGTTGGAGGGCATACTGCAAGCGGCTTTTGGGTAAATACGAATAGAGAAACAACGATTAACGGACTTTATGCAGCAGGTGATGTAGCTGGAGGCTGTCCACAAAAATATGTTACAGGAGCATTGGCAGAAGGAGAAATTGCTGCACTTGATATAATTTCAAAATTGAATGATGAAAAAAATTGTGGAAAACTTGATGAAAATGTGGAAAACTTTTTGGATAATCAAAAAAAACAAATTATTGGACAATATGAAAAAATTAGAAATACGAAGGCTAGAAGATTTTCAACTGAAGATATGGAAGAGGGAATGCAGAAAATTATGGATGAGTATGCAGGTGGAATATCGACAAATTATCAGTTTAACGAGAAACAATTGAAACTGGCAAAACAGAAAATTGATCAGTTGATAGAGCTTTCTGATGAGCTTTCGGCAGATAATATGCATGATTTGATGTTTGCTTATGAATTGAAGGAGCGATTGACGGTTTGTAAATCGTTAATTGGACACCTTTTCTTTAGAAAAGAAACTAGATGGCATTCATTTAATGAAAATTTAGATTATCCTGAAACCGATGAAAATTATTTTAAATATGTAAATTCGAGATTGGTTGATGGAGAGTTGGAAGTATTTACGAGGGAAATTGTGAAGGAGGACAAGTATGAGCATAGTAATTGATCCATATAAATGTATTGGGTGTACGAAATGTACGCAAGTGTGTCCAGGTACTTTAATCGAGATGCAAAAAGTTGAAGATATGAAGGTCAAAAAGGCAGTTATGCAATATCCAAAAGATTGTTGGGGATGTGTTTCCTGCGTGAAGGAATGTCCAGTTCAGGCGATTTCATTTTTCCTCGGAGCAGATATTGGTGGAAATGGAAGTACGATGACGACTAAAGAGGAAGGCGATATTCTAAAATGGATTATTGAAAAAAGAGATGGAACTGTAGAAGAAATTGATATAAATAGAAAAGATGCTAATAAATATTAGAAAATTTGAGAAGTTAAAAATTATTAAAACATATGAAAAAAGAAAGGGTGATTTATAATATGAATGAATTATCTCATTTAGATGAATTGGAAGCAGAGGCGATATACATTATTCGGGAAGTTGCAGCTGAATGTGAAAATCCTGTTATGTTGTATTCGATAGGGAAGGATAGCTCGGTTATGTTACATTTGGCTATGAAGGCATTTTATCCTGAAAAACCGCCTTTTCCTTTTCTACATGTAAATACTGGTTGGAAATTTAAGGAAATGATTAATTTTCGTGATAAAAGGGCGAAAGAACTTGGAATTGAAATGATCGAATACATCAATCCTGAAGGAGTTGAAAAAAATATTAATCCGTTTGATCATGGATCTTCGTTTACGGATATTATGAAAACACAAGCGTTGAAACAGGCACTTAATAAATATGGATTTACTGCGGCATTTGGTGGAGGTCGTAGAGATGAAGAAAAAAGTCGTGCTAAAGAAAGAATTTTCTCATTTAGAAATGCAGCACAAGCATGGGATCCCAAAAATCAACGTCCAGAAATGTGGAAACTTTACAATACAGAGATTAGTAAAGGTGAAAGTATCAGAGTTTTCCCAATTTCTAATTGGACTGAAAAAGATATTTGGGAATATATTCAAAAGGAGAATATACCAATTGTGTCGCTTTACTCGGCAGCAGAACGTCCTGTTGTGGAAAGAGATGGAAATTTAATCATGGTTGATGATGAGAGAATGCGATTGGAAGAAGGCGAAGAGCCTGAAATTAAAATGGTTCGTTTTAGAACGCTAGGAGATTATCCATTGTCTGGTGCTGTGGAATCAGATGCTGTAACTTTGGAGGAAATAATTGATGAAACATTAAGTTCGGTTGAATCTGAGCGTACAAGTAGAGTTATTGATAGAGATAGTGGAGCAGCAAGCATGGAAAAAAGAAAAAGAGAGGGGTATTTTTAATGGTGAGATTATTAAAATTTATTACTTGTGGAAGTGTGGATGATGGAAAATCAACATTGATTGGAAATATTCTTTATAACTCGAAATTGCTTTATGCAGATCAAGAGGAAGCATTGATTTTAGATAGTAAAGTTGGATCACGTGGAGGAGCAATTGATTATTCGCTACTTTTAGATGGATTGATGGCTGAAAGAGAACAAGGAATCACAATTGATGTAGCTTATCGTTATTTTACTACAAATAAACGTAGCTTTATTGTGGCTGATACGCCAGGTCATGAAGAATATACAAGAAATATGGCAGTTGGAGCTTCGTTTGCCGAAGTTGCAATTTTGCTTTTAGATGTTACAAAAGGTGTACTTGTTCAAACTAGAAGACACGCAAGAATTTGCTCAATGGTCGGAATACGTCATTTCGTTTTTGCAGTAAATAAAATGGATTTAGCAAATTATAGCGAAGAGAAATTTAATAAAATTGTCGATGAAGTGAAGGAATTGGCAAAAGAATTGGAATTAGAAAATATAAAAATAATTCCTGTAAGTGCGACTGAAGGAGATAATGTTACTAAAAAATCAGAAAATATGCCTTGGTATAAGGAAGAAAGCATTATCGAATATTTGGAAACAGTTGATGTAACAGAAGATACTAAAAATTCTGATTTTTATGTACCAATTCAAAGAGTTTGTCGTCCAAATCATGAATTTAGAGGATTCCAAGGGCAAATTGAAAGTAGTTTTGTAAAAGTTGGAGAAGAAATTGTTGTGTTACCAAGTAATGAGACTGCAACTGTGAAAACAATTTTAAATGGAGATAGAAATGTGGAAGAGGCATTTTCAGGACAAGCTATTACGATTCAGTTAGATAAAGAAGTAGACGTGAGCCGTGGTTCTGTTATTACAAAAAACAAAAATCTTCCAGTTTCAAAATCGGTTGAAGCTGCATTATTATGGATGGATGATGATAAGTTAATTGTTGGAAAAGAATATTTGGCAAAACTTGGAACAAAGAAACTACCTGCAATATTGAAGGAAATTGTTTATAAAATTGACGTTAATACTGGAGAAAAAATTAAAACGCAAAGTATTACAAAAAATGAAATTGCTCTTTGTAAAATTGAATTTTCAGATAAAGTTATTGTTGATTTGTTTAAGAAAAATAAGACTTTGGGAGAATTGATATTAATTGATAGACTTTCTCATCAAACGGCTGCTGCGGGAGTAGTGGAAAATATTGATACGACTGGAGAAAAACCATATTTTGAAAAAGATGATATAAAAATTGGTGGATATATTTTTGAAGAATTGTACTTTGATTTTGAAAATGCGAGAATGTCTAAAGAAGAAACAGGAGAAAAAACGTATCATGTAGGCGATATTGTGCCTCAAATGGGAGATAGCTTCGAGTATCCGCAATATTTTGACATTATTTCACTTGAAAGCGAAGCGGCAGTTTTAGTTAGGGACCGTAAAATCTTTGATATTGTGAAATTGGAAGATTACCACTTTACAGGGCTTCCAGTGTTAGATGAAGCAGGATTTGGATTGCAGATAAAAACTAGAGAAGATATGAAAAATTATCTTGCAGACCATAATCAAAATAAAAATAAAGTAGAAATTCACAAAAAATGGGCAAAATTTGAGACTTATAGAAGAATAGTAAGTGGAGATAGTTTTTACGTGATTTAAAAAATTATTAAATAAAAAGGGAAAGGAGAAGGGAAATATGCTAAAAAAACTGAAAGTGCCAGTGATATTTGTTGCAATTATAATTTTACTTTATTTTGTAGGGATTATGCGACAAAACAGTAAAATTGGAAAAAATAAGCAAAAAATGGAAATTGTGAATGTTTCCTATGATCCTACCCGTGAATTGTACGAGAGATATAATGGGCTGTTTAAGGCATATTACAAGGAAAAGTATGGAAAGGATGTGAATATTATCCAGTCACACGGAGGGTCAGGATTGCAAGCACGTTCAGTAATTGAAGGTCTTGATGCAGATGTTGTGACATTAGCTTTGGAAAATGATGTAGCACTTCTTGAGAAAGTAGATTTGCTAGAAAAAGGCTGGGTAGATAAATTTCCAGGCAGTTCTTCTCCGTATACCTCGACAATCGTTTTTCTTATAAGAAAAGGAAATCCACAAAATATCAAGGATTGGAATGATTTAGTAAAAAAAGGAGTAAAAGTAATAACACCTGATCCAAAAAGTAGTGGAGGAGCTTGCTGGAATTTTTTGGCAGCATGGTCGTATGGACTTGAAAAATATGGAAAAGATGAAAATAAAATAAAAAGTTTTGTAAAGAGCATTTATGATAATGTGGCTGTAATGGATTCAGGAGCAAGGGCAGCGACTACAACTTTTGTGGAAAATAATCAGGGAGATGTGTTAATTGCATGGGAAAATGAGGCGATTGCAACGGTTAAGGAATATCCTGACAAATATCAAATTGTTTATCCAAGTGTGAGTATTTTAGCTCAGCCGACAGTCGCAGTAGTCGATAAAATCGCAAAAAATGATGGAACGTATCAAATAAGCACAGAATACTTGAAATATCTATATTCTGAAAAGGCACAAGAAATAATCGCTGAAAGCGGTTATAGACCTTATGACCAAAAAGTTTTAAAAAAATATGGAAATAAATTTGATTTAAAGATGAAATTGACGAAAATAGATAATTTTGGTGGATGGAAAAAAGCATATGAGAAATTTTTCAATGAAGGTGCTTTATTTGATAAAATTTATGAAAATTAAAAATAAAAAAGGTTTTAAATGGAAGGAGTGAAAAATGAAAATATTAGCTTTAAAAAGAAAAGAAAAAACTGTAATTCCAGGTTTTGGACTGACATTTGGAATATCACTGGCAATGTTGTCAATTTTAATATTGATACCGCTAGCCTCAATATTAGTCTATTCCTTTCGATTGTCACCTTCTGAATTTTGGCAGCTTATAACAGAAAAGGCAGTTTTAAGTGCACTTTTTACAAGTGTCGGTTGTTCATTCATTGCCGCCATTATAAATTGTATTTTCGGAGTAATTTTGGCGTGGGTACTTGTAAAATACGATTTTTTTGGAAAAAGGTTTTTAGATGGAATGTTGGAATTGCCTTTTGCCTTGCCTACTGCGGTTGCAGGAATTACGCTTTCAAAAATGTATTCTGATACTGGAATTGTTGGAAGATACTTTGCAAAATTTGGAATAAAAATTTCATACACTCACATTGGAATAATAATTGCATTAATTTTCGTTGGAATTCCTTTCGTGGTAAGGGCAGTTCAGCCGATATTAGAAAAATTAGATAATCAGTACGAAGAAGCGGCGTACATATTAGGTGCAGATAGAAAAACAACTTTTTGGAAAGTAATTTTTCCAGAGATAAAACCTGCACTTTTGACAGGATTTGGACTTGCATTTTCGAGAGGAATTGGAGAATATGGAAGCGTAATTTATATTTCAGGAAATAGCCTAAAAGAGCATACACAAGTTATTTCCTACGTAATTATGCAAAAATTAAATTATGTTGACTATCCTTCAGCAACTGTTATAGCTTTAGTAATGCTAATATTTTCATTCATACTTTTATTTTTAATAAACTTAGTTCAAATGAACCAATTTAAGCGAACAAACAATATTTAGGGAAGGGGAAAGCAATGGATAAAAAAAATAACACGATAAAATATGTATTAATAACAATAAGTTTACTATTTGTTGGAATTATGCTAGTATTGCCACTAATAGCAATTATCATAAATTCACTTCAAAAAGGCTGGGCATTTTACATAAAAAGCCTAACTGACAAATATGTTTTATCAGCCCTGAAAGTAACGATAATTGCAACAATTTCAGCACTAATTATAAATACTTTTTTCGGAATAACGGCAGCATGGCTTCTCACAAAATTTTCTTTTCGTGGGAAACATATTTTAGCTACACTAATAGACATTCCCTTTTCAATTTCACCAGTAGTTGCAGGTCTTGCTTTCATTATGACCTTTGGAAGAATGGGTTGGGCAGCACCGTATATTACGGCATTGAATAAATTTTTTGTATTAGATATAAAAATAGTGTTCGCAATTCCAGGAGTAATTTTAGCAACTGTTTTTGTAACGTTTCCATTTATTTCAAGGGAAATAGTTCCAATCTTGAATGCGCAAGGAAAAGATGAGGAAGAGGCAGCGGCACTAATGGGAGCAGATGGATTCACAATTTTTAGAAAAATAACATTACCACATATAAAATGGGGATTACTTTATGGAATAATTCTTTGTACAGCAAGAGCATTAGGAGAATTTGGTGCAGTAAATGCACTTTCAAAAGCAAGAGGAGGAACTTTCACATTGCCACTAGAAATAGATGCACTTTATTTATCAGGTTCATCAGAGTCAATAACAGCAGCTTTTGCAGTATCTTCACTTTTAGTACTTATTTCGATAATAATTTTGATTATTAAAAATATTGTTGAACATAAATCTGTTAAAAAAGGGATTTAATAAAAAAATAATTGCAAATTTGAACTAGAAAATATATAATTGTATATGTAATTGTAATTTTATAACAAATTCAAATTTCTAAAAAATTAATCAAATGAAAAATAGAAATTTGAATAAATAGTCATAGCTTTTAAGTTTGATTTCAAAACGGCGTTACTATTAAAGTAAAATAGTTATAAAATTTCTTAATTTTGGAGGGAAAAATGACAAAAAATATGAAAACAATGGATGGTAACCAAGCTGCAGCTCACATAGCTTATGCATTTACGGAAGTTGCTGGAATTTATCCAATCACTCCGTCATCAACTATGTCAGAGCATGTAGACCAATGGGCATCATACGGGAAGGAAAACTTATTCGGAACACAAGTGAAAGTTGTAGAAATGCAGTCAGAAGCCGGAGCAGCAGGAATTGTACACGGTTCTTTACAAGCTGGAGCTTTAACTACGACATTTACTGCATCTCAAGGATTACTATTGAAAATACCTAATATGTACAAAATAGCAGGAGAATTGCTACCAGGAGTAATGCATGTAGCAGCAAGAGCTATTTCAACACAGGCATTATCAATATTTGGAGATCATCAAGATATTTATTCAGCAAGAATGACAGGTTGGACAATGCTTGCAACAAGCTCGGTTCAAGAAGTAATGGACTTAGCAGGAATCGCACATTTAGCAGCAATTAAATCAAGAGTCCCTGTTATGCACTTTTTTGATGGTTTCAGAACATCACACGAAATAAATAAAGTGGAAGTTATGGATTACGATTTTCTTGAAAGCTTACTTGATAAAAAAGCAGTTAGAGAATTTAGAGAAAGAGCATTAAATCCAGAAAAACCAGTAACTAGAGGAACAGCACAAAATGATGATATTTATTTCCAAGCAAGAGAAGCTCAAAATAAATTTTATGAAGCTGTACCTGATATTATAAACGACTACATGAAAAAAATTAGCGAAAAAACAGGAAGATATTATGCACCGTTTGTTTATTACGGAGCAGAAAACGCCGAAAGAGTTATTGTTGCAATGGGATCTGTAAACGAAACAATTAAAGAAGTTGTAGATTATTTAAATAAAAAAGGAGAAAATGTAGGAGTGTTAAACGTTCACTTATACAGACCTTTTTCAAGCAAATATTTCTTCGATGCAATGCCAAAAAGCGTGAAAAAAATTGTCGTACTTGACAGAACAAAAGAGCCAGGAGCATTAGGAGAACCATTATACATGGACGTAAAAGCACTTTATTACGGAAAAGAAAATGCGCCTGAAATTGTAGGTGGAAGATACGGATTGTCATCAAAAGATACAACACCTGAACAAATTGTAGCAGTATTCAAAAATATTGCACAAAAAGAGCCTAAAAATAATTTTACAATAGGAATTGTTGATGACGTTACATTTACATCACTTGCACTTGAAGAAGAAGTTTTCACAGGAAATGAAGATGTGAAAGAGTGCTTATTTTATGGACTTGGTTCAGATGGAACTGTTGGAGCTAATAAAAATTCGATAAAAATTATTGGAGATAAAACAGACTTGTATGCACAAGGTTATTTTGCGTACGATTCTAAAAAAGCAGGAGGAGTGACAAGATCACATTTGAGATTCAGTAAAGATCCAATTCACTCAACTTACTTAGTTACAAGACCAGGTTTTGTAGCTTGTTCAGCACCTGCATACCTTGGAAAATACGATATGATTTCTGGGTTAAAAGAAGGAGGAACATTCCTATTAAACACAATTTGGGATAAAGAAAGATTAATTCCAAGCATACCAAATGAAATTAAACGAGAGTTAGCTAGAAAAAAAATTAAATTTTTCATTATAAATGCTACAAAATTAGCTAAAGAAATTGGATTAGGAAATAGAACAAATACAATTATGCAATCAGCCTTTTTCTATCTTTCAGAAGTAATTCCGCACGAAGAAGCAAAAGAGTATATGAAAGAATATGCAGAAAAAAGTTACGGAAGAAAAGGAAAAGACGTAGTTCAAAAGAACTGGAATGCTATTGACAGAGGAATTGATGGTTTAGAACAAGTGGAAGTATTACCAGAATGGGCAGACCTTGAAGTAAACGAACAAATTATCGAAGCAGCAAAACCTGAATTTATCAAAAAAATTGTAGACCCGATTAACCATATGAAAGGTAACGAATTACCAGTTTCATCAATCATAGAAACAGGAATGGTAGACGGAACTTTCCAACCAGGAACTGCAAATTACGAAAAAAGAGGAGTAGCGTCAGAAGTACCAGAATGGCAACCAGACATGTGTATACAATGTAATCAATGTGCCTATGTTTGTCCGCACGCTGTAATACGACCATTTTTATTAGATGAAGAAGAGATGGCAAAAGCACCAGAAGGAATGCCAACAGTAAAAGCATTAGGTGGAAAAGCATTCGAAGGATTACAATATAAAATTCAAGTATCACCTTTAGATTGTACAGGATGTAGTGCGTGTGTCGATGTTTGTCCAGCTCCAAAAGGAAAAGCAATTGTTATGAAATCAATAGAATCACAAATTGATAATCACGAAATAGAATATACAGATTACTTATTCGATAATGTTTTATACAAAGATAAATTGATGAATAAAGGAACAGTAAAAGGTTCACAATTTGCAAAACCATTATTTGAATTTTCTGGAGCATGCGCAGGTTGTGGAGAAACACCATACATTAAGTTAGTAACACAATTATTCGGAGAAAGAATGATCATAGCAAATGCAACAGGATGTTCATCAATTTATGGAGCCTCAACACCATCATCACCATATACAACGGCTGAAAGTGGTTGCGGACCTGCATGGGCATCTTCATTATTCGAAGACAATGCCGAATATGGATATGGAATGTTCCAAGCTGTAAATACAATTCGCCACAGAATTTTAAAAAGAATGGAAGAAATAAAAGAAGATGTTTCTTCAGAACTTTTTGAATTATTTAATAAATTTTCAGAAAATTTTGATGATGGAGATAAAACTACAGAAATACGTGATGAATTAGTAGCAGCGTTAGAAAAGGAAAACTCTAAAAATACAAATGAAAAAGTAAAAAATAATATTTCTGAAATATTAGAATTAAAACAATACTTAATCAAAAAATCTATCTGGATGTTTGGTGGAGACGGATGGGCCTACGACATAGGGTTTGGTGGACTTGATCATGTTCTAGCCTCTGGAGATGACGTAAACATACTTGTACTTGATACAGAAGTTTACTCAAATACAGGAGGTCAATCATCAAAATCTTCAAGAACTGGAGCAGTTGCAAAATTTGCAGCCTCAGGAAAACCAGCCAAGAAAAAAGATTTAGCCGCAATATTAATGACTTACGGAAATATCTATGTTGCCAAAGTGTCAATGGGAGCAAACCAAAACCAAACACTAAAAGCAATAAAAGAAGCGGAAGCATATCCAGGACCATCAATAATAATAGCTTATTCACCTTGTATTGAACACGGTATAAAAGCAGGTATGGGTAAATTCCAAACAGAAGAAAAATTAGCAACAGAAGTAGGATATTGGCCAATTTTTAGATTTGATCCAAGATTAGCCGAAAAAGGTAAAAATCCATTGCAATTGGATACAAGAAATCCAGCTTGGGAAAAATATGAAGAATTTTTACTAGGAGAAAGAAGATATGCAACTTTGGCTGCAGAATTTCCTGAAAAGGCAAAAGAATTGCTGGAAACAAATTTGAAAAATGCTAAGGATAACTGGAATTATTATAAACGTATGGCGGCAATGGATTATTCAATAGAAGAATAATAGAATAGTAAAATATAATTTTTGAAAGAACTGTCTTAAAAATAATTAAAATTTTGAGACAGTTCTTTAATTTTTAAAAAGTAGTAAAGTTTTCAAAAAAAATTAAAAAAAGTAGTTGACAAATATTTTTGTTTTTGATATAATACCTCTTGTCGATACAAAAATGTATCTTGTACAATAAACAAATAAATAGAAGAAGCATATACCATGAAAGATGTAATAAATAAGGACTTTTAATAATAAAAAAGTTCCTGTCAATAAGACTTTAAAAGGTGAAAATAAATATTGAATGAAGAGTTTGATCCTGGCTCAGGATGAACGCTGACAGAATGCTTAACACATGCAAGTCAATGGGGAAACGGTGCTTGCACCGTGATAACCATGGCGGACGGGTGAGTAACGCGTAAAGAACTTGCCTCTTAGTCTGGGATAACAGATGGAAACGACTGATAAAACTAGATATTATTAAAGCTTCGCATGAAGCTTTAATGAAAAGAGATGCTAAGAGAGAGCTTTGCGTCCTATTAGTTAGTTGGTGAGGTAACGGCTCACCAAGACGAAGATAGGTAGCCGGTCTGAGAGGATGAACGGCCACAAGGGGACTGAGATACGGCCCTTACTCTTACGGGAGGCAGCAGTGGGGAATATTGGACAATGGAGGAGACTCTGATCCAGCAATTCTGTGTGCACGAAGACGGTTTTCGGATTGTAAAGTGCTTTCAGCAGGGAAGAAGAAAGTGACGGTACCTGCAGAAGAAGCGACGGCTAAATACGTGCCAGCAGCCGCGGTAATACGTATGTCGCAAGCGTTATCCGGAATTATTGGGCATAAAGGGCATCTAGGCGGATATACAAGTCAGGGGTGAAAACTTAGGGCTCAACTCAAAGCTTGCCTTTGAAACTGTATATCTAGAGTGCTGGAGAGGTGGACGGAACTACACGAGTAGAGGTGAAATTCGTAGATATGTGTAGGAATGCCGATGATGAAGATAGTCCACTGGACAGCAACTGACGCTGAAGTGCGAAAGCTAGGGGAGCAAACAGGATTAGATACCCTGGTAGTCCTAGCTGTAAACGATGATTACTGGGTGTGGGCATGAAGAGTGTCTGTGCCGAAGCTAATGCGATAAGTAATCCGCCTGGGGAGTACGACCGCAAGGTTGAAACTCAAAGGAATTGACGGGGACCCGCACAAGCGGTGGAGCATGTGGTTTAATTCGACGCAACGCGAGGAACCTTACCAGATCTTGACATCCTACATAGGCCTGTGAGAACAGGCCGTGCCTTCGGGAACGTAGAGACAGGTGGTGCATGGCTGTCGACAGCTCGTGTCGTGAGATGTTGGGTTAAGTCCCGCAACGAGCGCAACCCCTATAGTTAGTTACCATCATTAAGTTGGGGACTCTAACTAGACTGCCTGCGAAGAGCAGGAGGAAGGTGGGGATGACGTCAAGTCATCATGCCCCTTATGATCTGGGCTACACACGTGCTACAATGGTTGGTACAAAGAGGAGCAAAACGGTGACGTGGAGCAAAACTAAAAAGCCAATCTAAGTTCGGATTGAAGTCTGCAACTCGACTTCATGAAGTTGGAATCGCTAGTAATCGCAAATCAGCAATGTTGCGGTGAATACGTTCTCGGGTCTTGTACACACCGCCCGTCACACCACGAGAGTTGTTTGCACCTGAAGTTACTGGTTCAACCGTAAGGAGGAAGGTACCTAAGGTGTGGATAGTGATTGGGGTGAAGTCGTAACAAGGTATCCGTACCGGAAGGTGCGGATGGATCACCTCCTTTCTAAGGAGTATATAAATACTAAATCTGTTTGGATTATGTTTCTTCTAGTATAAGGACAATGGGAAATGAATAGTAGGTAAAAAGATTACAATGAAAACAGGAAAACTGTTAGAGTTAGAATAAAAAGCTATTAAGGGCACACGGAGGATGCCTAGGCAACAAAAGCCGATGAAGGACGTGATAAGCTGCGAAAAGCTTGGCGGAGGTGCACATAACCTTTGATGCCAAGATGTCCGAATGGGAAAACCTATATGTGTAGATCACATATGCGAAAGAGGTAAGTCCGTGAACTGAAACATCTAAGTAACGGGAGGAAAAGAAAGTAAAAACGATTCTCTAAGTAGCGGCGAGCGAACGGAGAACAGCCTAAACCATATACATGTAAGTTGGCGACGTTGTGTATATGGGGTAGAGGGACTTTAATAGACTAATAGCCATAAAGTCATTTTACTAGTAGAGTAAGTGGAACACAGCTGGGAAGCTGGACCAAAGAAGGTGATAGTCCTGTAGAACGTAAAACTATTAGTGAAACTTAAAGCACCCGAGTAGCATCAAGCACGAGGAATTTGGTGTGAATCAGCGTGGACCATATCACGTAAGGCTAAATACTTTTGTTGACCGATAGAGAAGAGTACCGTGAGGGAAAGGTGAAAAGAACCCTGAGTAAGGGAGTGAAATAGAATTTGAAACCGTGTGCTTACAAACGGTAGGAGCTCGCAAGAGTGACTGCGTGGATTTTGGTTAATCATCCTGCGAGTTATGATATATGGCAAGGTTAAAAAGAATGGAGCCGAAGGGAAACCGAGTCTTAATAGGGCGACAAGTCGTATGTCATAGACGCGAAACCTAGTGATCTAGGCCTGTCCAGGTTGAAGCTAAGGTAAGACTTAGTGGAGGACCGAACTCACCGCCGTTGAAAAGTTGGGAGATGAGATAGGTCTAGGGGTGAAAAGCCAATCGAACTAGGAGATAGCTCGTTCTCTCCGAAATGCATTTAGGTGCAGCCTTAATTTTAAGATATGTGGGGGTAGAGCACTGTATGATCTAGGGGGCGTATTGCTTACCGAAATCAAGCAAACTACGAATACCATATATTAATGATTAGGAGTGAGTCTATGGATGATAAGGTCCGTGGACAAAAGGGGAACAGCCCAGACCACCAGCTAAGGTCCCTAATTATGTCTAAGTGGGAAAGGAGGTGGATATTCACAGACAACCAGGAGGTTGGCTTAGAAGCAGCCATACCTTAAAAGAGTGCGTAATAGCTCACTGGTCGAGAGTATCTGCGCCGAAGATGTAACGGGGCTAAGACATAAACCGAAGCTGTGGAAGATGCTTTCGCATCTTGGTAGGAGAGCGTTCTGTAAGCCGATGAAGGCAGGCTGTAAGGCCTGCTGGAGGTATCAGAAGTGAGAATGCAGGAATGAGTAGCGAGAAGGCGGGTGAGAATCCCGCCGGCCGGAAGTCCAAGGTTTCCAGGGGAAGGTTTGTCCGCCCTGGGGAAGTCGGGACCTAAGCCGAGGCTAAGTAGCGCAGGCGAATGGAAAATAGGTTAATATTCCTATACCACTTAATTAACGTTATTACTGATGGAGTGACGCAGGAAGGTATGTGAGAAGGCTGACGGTTTAGCCTTTCTAAGGAAATAGCGTGAGCATATAGGCAAATCCGTATGCTTAAACGTGAGAACTGATGGGTAAGCACCTCTTGGTGTAAGTCACAAATCCTACACTGCCAAGAAAAACTTCTAAGGAGGAAATTAAGTGCCCGTACTGTAAACCGACACAGGTGGACAGAGTGAGAAACTTAAGGCCGACAGGCTAACTCTAGCTAAGGAACTCTGCAAAATAGCCCCGTAACTTCGGGAGAAGGGGTGCCTATATTACTTGAGAAGAGAAACACTTCAAGGGGAAATAGGTCGCAGTGAAGAGTCTCAAGCAACTGTTTACCAAAAACACAGGTCTATGCTAAGCTGAAAGGCGACGTATATGGGCTGACACCTGCCCAGTGCCGGAAGGTTAAGAGGAGGATTGAGAGATCCGAATTGAAGCCCCGGTGAACGGCGGCCGTAACTATAACGGTCCTAAGGTAGCGAAATTCCTTGTCGGGTAAGTTCCGACCTGCACGAATGGTGAAATGATTTGAGAGCTGTCTTGGCTGGAGGCCTGGTGAAGTTGTAATGTCGGTGAAGATACCGACTACCTGCAGTAGGACGGAAAGACCCCGTGGAGCTTTACTGTAGCTTGGCATTGGGTTTTGGCAATGTGTGTATAGGATAGTTGGGAGACTGTGAAGTAATGGCGTCAGTTGTTACAGAGTCGCTGTTGGAATACCAACCATATGTTGTTGAAATTCTAATCTGGTATCGGAGACAGTGCTAGGTGGGCAGTTTGACTGGGGCGGTCGCCTCCAAAAGAGTAACGGAGGCGTTCAAAGGTTCCCTCAGGTTGGATGGAAATCAACCTAAGAGTGCAAACGCATAAGGGAGCTTGACTGCGAGACTGACGGGTCGAGCAGGTACGAAAGTAGGAGTTAGTGATCCGGTGGTTCCGTATGGAAGGGCCATCGCTCAACGGATAAAAGCTACCCCGGGGATAACAGGCTGATACTTCCCAAGAGTCCATATCGACGGAAGTGTTTGGCACCTCGATGTCGGCTCGTCTCATCCTGGGGCTGGAGAAGGTCCCAAGGGTTGGGCTGTTCGCCCATTAAAGAGGCACGCGAGCTGGGTTCAGAACGTCGTGAGACAGTTCGGTCCCTATCCACTGCAGGCGCTAGAATATTGAAAAGATCTGTCCTTAGTACGAGAGGACCGGGATGGACAAACCTCTGATGTATCAGTTGTCACGCCAGTGGCATGGCTGAGTAGTCACGTTTGGAAGGGATAATCGCTGAAAGCATCTAAGTGAGAAGCCCACTTTGAGATGAGTGTTCTTTTAGTATCCATCGAGAACAGGTGGTGATAGGCTGGAGGTGTAAGTATAGAGATATATTTAGCTGACCAGTACTAATAATACGAAAGCTTTTAATATTCTTTTTACCATACTATTTATTTCTCATTGTCTTTATTAAGTTTTAAGTTTGGTGACAATAGCGACAGGGATACACCTGGTTACATTTCGAACCCAGTAGTTAAGTCTGTTTACGCCGAAGATACTTAGAGTTATCTAGGGAAAATAGGAAATTGCCAAACTTTTTAATATATATTCTTATTAAAAAAGAGTGTCTCCGTAGCTCAGCTGGTTAGAGCATCTGACTGTTAATCAGAGGGTCGTTGGTTCGAGTCCAACCGGGGACGCCATTTTTTTATTTGTAAAGAAATTAAAATAACTTTCTTTAAATTTTTAATACTTTAATTTTAAATAGGTTTAAGTATAAATAAAATATTCAGATAGATAATCATTAGTTTGATATATAATATAAGTAATTATATATATTTGACAAATAAAGTGATATTTGGTATATTACTGATAGTTATAAATTAATGAAATGAATAATAGTAATTAAATAAAAGTAGGATAGTAGGATAGTAGAAAAATTAGAAATGATATGTTATTTTGAATATGATCATGAAATATGAAACTTATAAGTATTCTGTAGTTATTATAAGTATTTTAATTTAAGTTGAGAATGAAATTTTTTAAATTTAGGATAAAAATATGTCAAAATAATATTTGAAATAATGATTTATTTTTTCAATAAATAGTAATAAATATTTTAGATGTAATAATTGTAGTTTGATTTAATTAAAGTTTACTGTCTAGAAATTGATATAAATTTTTATAAAATCAAAAAGTTGTAGTTATTTAGATGGTTATGGGAAAAATTGAATTTTGATTGGTGAATCTTGTTGGTTGTAGCTAAAATTTGAAAGTATTTTTGAAATTTGGAATTGAAATATTATTGATGAGTTTGTTTAATAATGAGATTTTTTAAGTATAAGTTTTGATATTGAAATGATGTTGTGTAGGTTTGTGTATTTAGATAATTCAAAGTATAGTCAGTTTAGTGAGTAGAAAGTTGTTATTTAAATTGAGAGATTTATTGTAACTAAAAGTATATCGTTAATAATTATCCGTATTCTCTTTTATGTTTAAAAGAGTTTTTTTATTTAATGAAAATTAAGCTATTTAAAACGAAAAAAGATGAAGAAATGTTTGTATTTGGAAAATTCTAGATAAATTTTATAATAAAATGTAATATATTTAAAATAGAAAAATTGAAAATTTTATAAGATTTATTGGTTTAATGATTTTGTCTTTTGGATTGGCTTATTTGAAATTTTAGGAGGAGAATATATGATAGTAAAAGTAGATGCGAAAATATCAAAAGAAAATTTAGAAAGAATAATTGAAAGATTGCAAAATGATTATAAATTGAAATTGCATTTTTCGTATGGTGAGGAGTATACGATTATAGGTGTTGTTGGAGATACTAGTGTAATTGATACGGATAGAATATTGTCGATAGATAGTGTAGCGGATGTTCAAAGGGTTCAGGAGCCATATAAACGAGCGAGTAGAAAATTTCATCCAGAGGATACAATTGTAAAAGTGGGAGATGTAGAAATTGGTGGAAATAATTTGGTTATGATGGCAGGACCTTGTTCTGTAGAGAATGAGAAACAAATTATTGATACGGCAAAAGCGGTGAAAGCTGCAGGAGCAACAATGTTGAGAGGTGGAGTAGTTAAACCTAGAACATCACCTTATGCGTTCCAAGGATTGGGAATGGAAGGAATCGAATTGATGAAAAAGGCGAAAGAAGAAACAGGGTTGCCAATAATTTGTGAGGTTATGTCGATTGAACAGTTGGATAAATTTGGTCCACATTTGGATATGATTCAATTGGGTGCTAGAAATATGCAGAATTTTGATTTGTTGAAAGCAGTTGGAAAGACTAATATTCCAGTGTTGTTGAAAAGAGGATTAAGTGCGACAATTGAGGAATGGCTAATGTCGGCTGAATATATTTTGGCAGGAGGAAATGAAAATGTGGTTCTTTGTGAAAGAGGGATAAGAACTTA
Organism: Leptotrichia sp. oral taxon 221; assembly: GCF_018128245.1. Classification (NCBI taxonomy): domain Bacteria; kingdom Fusobacteriati; phylum Fusobacteriota; class Fusobacteriia; order Fusobacteriales; family Leptotrichiaceae; genus Leptotrichia; species Leptotrichia sp. oral taxon 221. The sequence continues at coordinate 1,657,719 of NZ_CP072378.1, read as the reverse complement.
TGAAACAGCTTATAGAAATGTATTGGATTTGAATGCAGTTCCGATGATAAAAAAATTGACACATTTACCGATAGTAGTGGATTCAGCACATGCGACAGGAAAATATTGGATGGTAAAACCATTGGGAATGGCAGGAGTAGCTGTAGGTGCAGATGGACTTATGGTAGAAGTTCATCCAGAACCAGATAAAGCATTATCAGATGGACCACAATCGTTAAAATTTGATGTGTTTGAAGACTTGATGCAAGATGTTGAAAAAATTGCGAATGTGTTGGGAAAAACGTTTAAGAAATAAAAATAGGAAATGTGGTAAGATAAAAAATAAAAAAATAGAAAATTTTAAAATTATTTTATAGAAAGGAGTGTACAGTATTAAGTTTTTTTGATATTGTACTAAAAGAAAAATATATGATTATTAAAGTTGATGGAAGTATTAGTCATGATACATTGAAAGAAATGATTGCGAGATTAGAAGCAGAAAATAATGTGAAGGTTAAATTGATAGTAGGGGAAGAATATTCTATTTTAGGATTGGTTGGAGATATAAGTACAATTGATATTAAACATATTCAATCGCTTGACTATGTGTTGGATGTTCAAAGAGTGCAAGAGCCGTACAAAAGAGCAAGTAGAAAATTTCATCCAGAAGATACAATTGTAAAAGTTGGAGATGTAGAAATTGGAGGAAATAATCTTGTAATGATGGCAGGACCTTGTTCAGTTGAAAATGAAGAACAAATCATGACAGCGGCAAGAATAGTGAAAAAATATGGAGCAACAATGTTGAGAGGTGGAGTAGTTAAACCTAGAACATCGCCATATGCGTTTCAAGGACTAGGAATGGAAGGGGTTGAATTGATGAAAAAGGCAAAAGAAGAAACAGGACTTCCAATAATCTGTGAAGTAATGTCGATTGCACAATTACATGAATTCGGTCCACACGTTGATATGATTCAGCTTGGAGCAAGAAATATGCAAAACTTTGACTTGTTAAAAGCAGTTGGAAAAACAAATATTCCAGTACTTTTAAAAAGAGGATTGAGTGCTACAATTGAAGAATGGCTAATGTCGGCTGAATATATTTTGGCAGGAGGAAATGAAAATGTAGTTCTTTGTGAAAGAGGGATAAGAACTTATGAAACAGCTTATAGAAATGTGCTTGACTTAAATGCAGTTCCGATGATAAAAAAATTGACACATTTACCAATAATAGTTGATTCAGCTCACTCTACAGGAAAATATTGGATGGTAGAACCACTTGGAATGGCAGGAGTGGCAGCAGGAGCAGATGGACTTATGGTAGAAGTTCATCCAGAACCAGATAAAGCGTTGTCAGATGGACCACAATCATTGAAAGAAGATGTATTTAAACATTTGATGGAAAATGTGGAAAAAATTGCGAATGTGTTGGGGAAAAGTTTTAAATAAATTTTTAGAAGGTTGTAAAAAATGAAAAGAAAATGGCTATTATTATTAATTATAATTTCTTCAATTAATTCTTTTGCTAAAGAAACTTACACTAAAGAAGAAAAACAATATTTAAAGCAAATTGAAAAAGGCGATAAGGATTCACTGTTAAAATTAAGTGATTATTATTTTCGAAATAGAAAATTTGAAGAATCTGAGAAGTTATTATTGAAATATGAAAAAGAAAATAACAGTTTAGAAAATAGTAGAGAAATAAAAGAAAAAATTATTTTATTTTACAGATATTGGAGAGATTCAATAGAACGTTCGGTTTTAAAAGTAAATATAGAAAAAACTAAAGAATTGGAAGAAAAAATTATTGAACGGTATAATGACTTAATAAAATCTGGTGATATAAAAGCATTGAATGATCTAGGAGAATTTTATATTTGGATAAAACAGGATGAAAAAGGAAATAAATTATTGAAAGAAGCTGCTGATAAAGGATATAAACCAGCTCAAGAAACTTTAGAAAGAAAGAGTAAGGATAACAGTTTTGGTGAACAGAAATTGCAAGAATATCAGAATAATTATAAAGAAACAGGTGATATTCGGATTTTAAGAACATTGGCAAGTTTTTATGTAAGTTTGAAAAAATATGATTTAGCAGAAAAAACTTATTTACAGTTAATTGAATTAGAGAACTATCAGCCTGATTATGCTTCATTAGCTCAAATGTACGATTATAAAACCCAAAATTATGAAAATGCAATAAAGTATTATAAATTGGCAATAGAAAAAATATCTAATAAAACTCAAAAATTTGATGCCCGAGATTATTGGGTTAGAATAGGAGATATATATTTTTTGCAAAATAATTTTGTTGAAGCTGAAAAGGCATATAAAAATTCTATGGCATTTAAACATCCAACGGATGGTAAAACATACGAGCGAAATATGCTAATAGAAATTTATAAGTCACAAGGAAGAACGGAAGAAATGAAAAAATTGGAAAAGCAGAATAAAAGCTGGTGGAATAATTAATAGTTATGTTCTGCACTAATAAAGCAAATATTATGAACCAAGGAGTCTTGACTCTTTGTCAAGTTCAAAAGAATTGGACTGGTGAACAATTTAATAAAAATTTTCATATTTTGTGTACAGTATTTGGCTATAGTAATTATTTATAAGAAAAATTGTTAGCTGGTTGTAAAAGTGAAAGCAATAAATAGTGAACAACAGCATTATAATCACAGAGGATCAAGACCCTTTGACAGATAATGAAGAAAAATAATAAAGCTAAAAATATAAAAATGCTGTTTTATTGAAAGTTTTTACTTTTTCAAATGGCTAAAAAATTTGTAAAAAGAGGTGTTTACAATTTTGAAAAAAATAGAAGATTTAACAGTAACGATAGTAGGACTTGGAGTGATTGGGGCAGCTTTTGCGCAAAGTTTTAAGGAAATCGGTATCAAGACTATTTACGGAATTGATATTGATGAGGAGACGATAAAGAAGGCAGAAGAAAAAAAAATGATAAATAAAGGCTTCCTTGAAACTAAGGACCCTTTGGAAAAATCAGATTTTGTTGTAATTACTCTTTATCCTAACTTGATGAAATCGTTTTTTGTGAATAATATTGATAATTTTAAGGAAAATGCTATAATTACTGATGTTGTGGGTATTAAGGAGAAAATTATTGGAGATATTGATCCGATTATTGAGAAAAGTAATAAAAAGAATGGGAAAAATATTGACTTTATTTTTGGACATCCGATGGCAGGGCGTGAAAAAAGAGGAATTGATTTTGCGGATAACCGTGTTTTTCAAAATGCAAATTATATAATTATTAAGGATGAAAAAAATAAAAAGGAAAATTTGGAATTGCTTTCAGAAATTGTAAGATTGATGGGATTCAAGAAAGTTAGTTTTCTTACGGCACAGGAACATGATGAGATTATTGCGTTTACGAGTCAGCTTACTCATGCGATTGCGGTTTCGCTTGTGAATAGTGATAGTGAGAAGTATGATACAAATCGTTTTATTGGGGATTCTTATCGAGATTTGACGAGAATTGCGAAAATAAATGAAGATTTGTGGGCAGAGCTGTTTATGGGAAATAAAAAGAATCTTTTGAAAATGATACAGCAGTTTGAAAAGGAATTGGATGTAATTAAAGATGCCTTGAATAATAATGATTTGGGGACATTAAAAGAGAAATTTATAATTTCTACGAAACGTAGGGAGAAAATAGATTAATAGAAATTAATTTGGGAGGAATGAAATGGAAAATAATTCTGAAAAGAAAAAGTATTTGAAAACATTGATTGGAGATAATATTTATTTTTCACCAATTTCTCTTGATGATATTGAAGAGTATACTGAGATGGTTAATGATATAAAAGTTTCAGTTGGTTTAGGTTCTGTTTCTTATACAAATATTACAGATTTTGAAAGTGAAAAGGAATTTTTAACTTCAATAAAAAAAGAAAAAATATTTGCTGTTAGACTACTTGAAAATGATGAACTTTTGGGAAATATTGGATTTAATTCATTAGATATGGTAAATAGAAACGGTGCATTGGGAGTTCTAATAGGAAATCCTAAACATCAGCGAAAAGGTTATGGAACAGAGGCTCTGAAATTAATACTTGATTATGGTTTCTCATTTTTAAATTTGAGAAATATATCGCTAAAAGTATTCGAATATAATGAACCAGCCTATAATTTGTATAAAAAAATTGGATTTAAGGAAGTAGGACGGTTACGGAAAGCGGTTGAAATTATGGGAAAAACTTATGATGTGATTATAATGGATATGTTAAAAGAAGAGTTTCAGTCGATTTATATAAAAAGAGAACTTGAAAAAAGATATAACTTGAAATAAAAAATTATATAGTAAAATCATTTTAAATTGTTGGATTTAGTGGTTTTGCTATATTTTAATATACGATTGTTTTTAGAAAAATATGCTAAAAACTATTTAAAATTAAACTGTTAAAAATTATGTAAATTTAATGGTTGAGTAAAATATTCATAGTTTTTGAGTTTAGTTTTAAAGCAGTTTTACTATAATATTGATTTGAAATGTAAATTTAGTATTAAATGAAAAATTATGATTAAAAGGATGGATAAATTATGGAAAAATTACATGTTGGATTGGGAAAAAATTCTTATGATATTATGATTGGGGAAAATTTTTTTGAGGAATTTCCAAAATATATTGGAGAAGTTTATACTGGGAAAAAATTGTTTGTAATTACAGACTCAAATGTTCATGAGATTTATGAAGAAAAGTATAAAGAAATGTTTAAAGGATTTAATTATAGTATATTTGTGCTACAAGCTGGGGAAAAACATAAGCATATTGGGATAATGCCTTCGATTTACTCGGCTATGGTGAATGAAGGACTTACGAGAAAGGATATGGTTGTTGCGTTTGGTGGCGGAGTTGTTGGAGATATTGCTGGATTTGTAGCGGCTAGTTATATGCGTGGGATTGGGTTTATTCAAATTCCTACAACAATTGTTTCGCAAGTTGACAGCAGTGTTGGTGGAAAAGTTGGAGTTGATTTGCCTGAGGGGAAAAATCTTGTTGGGGCTTTCCATCAGCCAAAACTTGTTTTAATTGATAATTATTTTTTAAATACATTAACTGATAGATATTTTTACGATGGATTTGGGGAAATTGTGAAATATGGATGTATTTATGACAAGAATTTTTTTGATAGACTTGTGGAAATTGTGGAAAAAGTTGGGGTTTTGCAAGATGATGAAAATTATATACAAAAATTGCGTGAACATTTGATGAAGTATGTGAATGAGCTTGTTTATCGTTCTTGTGAGATAAAGAAGGAAGTTGTGGAAAAAGATGAGAAGGAAAGCAACTTGAGAATGATATTGAATTTTGGGCATACGATTGGTCATGCGATTGAGCAGTTTACAAATTATGAAAAATATTCACACGGAGAGGCGATTTCTGCTGGGATGGTGGATATTACGAAAATTGGAGAGAAAAAAGGGTTTACTAAAGAAGGGGAAGCTGTGAAAATTGCGAAATTGCTTAAAGCATTGAATTTGCCAACTGAAATTGAGTATCCAAAAGATGAGATTGCGAAGATTATGAAAAGGGATAAGAAAAGTACGAATGACGGGATTAATTTTGTGATTTTGAAAGAGATTGGGCAAGTTGAGATTATGAAGATTGGAGCAGAAGAGATTTTTGAGTAAACATTTGAAATTGTGGAAATAGAAATGTGTGATTATGTGGGGAAATTGAAAAGGTTAGGCAGTATCTGATAAATTTATTAAAATCTTGAATTGGAAAAGAATAAAATGGAGGATTAGTGTGTGTAAAGCAATTATAGATGAAATTTTTGGAGAAATAAAAAATTTTGAAACTGAAGTTGAGTGGCTTGGGAGAAAAATAAGTGTGAGTTTTGATGGTAGAATTGGGCATAATTGGAGTGAAGATAAAAAAGTAGAAGAAGTTAAAGGAGCAATTGAACAATTTAAAATTATGTATCTTAATCAAAAAGAATGGGATGAGAGAATAAGGGATAGAATTGTGGAAGATTTGCATTGGTTAGCGGAAGATTGGTTTTCTTCAGTAGATGAGGAAGATATAGATGGAATGATAGAAATACTTGAAAAAAATTCAAATTCTAAATTTACGGAAAAAGAAAAGGAAGAGTTAAAAGAACAGAAAGTTTCAAAAAAAGTTTTTAAAAATGGAATTTATTTAGAAAGTTTGAATATAACTTCTAATGGAGATTTTACAGTGTACTATTATGATGACGAAGTATTTTTTGCAGGACATTGGATTGATTTAATGGGGAATATTAACGGGGAATTTAGAGGTGAAGCGGATATTGTAGGATAAATTTTTAGTTTTGAGTGTTGAAAGAGAATTTTGATAAGGATAAGATTTTGAATAAAGGTTTTGGTTTAAAGGGTTCTTTTAGACTTAAAATGAAGAGGAAAAAAACAATGTAAAAGGAGAAAAATTTATGAAAATAAAAATAAAACCAAGTACATTAAATGGAAAAATAGAAATACCACCGTCAAAAAGTTATTCGCATAGAGCGGTAATTGCAGCGGCATTAGCCGAAAGTGAGAAGAAGTCGATGATTGATAATTTAAAGTTTTCTGTGGATATTACTACAACAACGGATATTATGGAAAATTGGGGAGCGAAAATTAAAAGATTTGAGAGTGCTCTTGAGATTGTTGGGAATGATGGGAAAGTTGTTCCGAAGGATAAGTTTGTGCAATGTAATGAGTCGGGATCGACTATTAGGTTTTTGATTCCTGTTGGGATTACGAGTGAGAATGAATTGATTTTTGATGGGAAAGGGAAACTTGTGGATAGACCGCTGGCTTCGTACTATAAGATTTTTGAGGAGCAAGGGTTAAAATATAAGACGACTGGTGGGAAATTGCCACTTACGGTTAATGGAAAATTGAAGGCTGGGAATTATGAGATTGACGGAAATATTAGTTCGCAGTTTATTACTGGGCTTTTGTATGCTTTGCCACTTCTTGATGGGGATTCTAAGCTGATTATTAATAAAAATTTGGAGTCGAAGGGATATATTGATTTGACGCTGGAAATTTTGCAGTTGGCTGGGATTGAGATAAAAAATAATGATTATAAATCATTTGAAATAAAAGGTAATCAGAGTTATAAGCCTTTTGATTATACTGTTGAAGGTGATTATTCGCAAGTGGCGTTTTGGATTGTTGCGGGGATAATTTCAGCGAATTGTGATAATGAAGTGAAATGTTTGCATGTGAATAAAAATTCGTTGCAAGGAGATAGGGAAATTATTGAGATTGTTACTAGAATGGGTGCAAATCTTGAGATTTTTGATGATTATGTGATTGTGAAGCCATCTAAAACAAAAGGAACTGTGATTGATATTTCTCAATGTCCTGATATTGCACCGATTTTGACTGTGCTTGCTGCATTGAGTGAAGGGGAGACTCGGATTATTAATGGGGAAAGACTTAGAATTAAGGAGTCAGATAGAATTATTTCAATAAAAACTGAGCTTAATAAACTTGGTGCGAATGTGGCTGAGAAAGGGGATAGCTTGATTATTCAAGGTGTACAAGGATTTACTGGTGGAGTTATGGTGAGTGCTTGGAATGACCATAGAATTGCGATGTCTTTGGCAGTTGCGTCGTCTCGATGTGAAAAAGAAATTATTTTGGAAGAAGCTGAAAGTGTAAGAAAATCTTATCCACATTTTTGGGATGACTTTGTGAAAATGGGTGGAGAGATTGAAATTGTTGAGAAGTAAAAAATTACAAATTAATTAAGAAAATCTTTTATTTTTTATATAAAGTTTGTTTATACAAATAATATTGAATAAATGAAAGAAAGAAGGAAGGAAAGTTTATGAAATTAGATTGTAAAAAGAAAATATATTTTGGAATGATGGCTTTATTTTTGACAGGAATGGCATTTAGTACAGTTTCTTTTGCAAAAACTGTGAATAAAAGTAAAATTATAAAATCGGTTTCGGCTGATAATGCGATTGTTGATGTCAAATCTTATGGTTTTGTTGATTTAGAAGGCGCTAAAACTTCGGCAATTATTGTTGAGTATAATCAGAATATTAAAGCTGATTCTGTAAATAAAAATGATTATGAAATTACAGATTATGCGATTTACAGCGAGAAAAAAGATGGTTTTGAGAAGACTGTGGAAATTGATAGGGATAATACAAAAGGGAATGAAGGACAAATCACAAAAGTTTATGTTAACGATAAGCCAGAAATTTCTAAAAATGGTGGTACTAAAGAAGGAAAATATGTAATTATTGAAGTGAATACAGATTATATGCTTACTGGACAAAATTTATCCTATACAAGTACAATGATGGCTGGTGTGAAACAAATTGGAGAAGTTGTTGGTAAGAATGGAAAAATTGCTGCTGGAACGAGGGAAATTTCAAATTATACTTTGGAAGATAAAACACAAACTAGACCAACAGGTGAAACAGTTAAGCAAACTGTTATTAAAGCAGATAAAAATAAAATTATTTTGCCAGAGTTTGACAAAAATAGTGGGTGGAAAATAAATTATATTGGAAATGGTGGATTTAAAGCAACTAAGGCGTATAGTGAATATACTGGGAAATATGAGAATTTTGAGTTACCTTATGCAATTTATGTTCCAAATAAAGAGGTTTTAGAAAAGAATAAAGGAAATATCTCGGTTGTACTTCATATGGAACACGCAGGAGCAAATGACATTGATCCAATGGCTTCGCTTACTTCTACAAAAGCGGCTACAAAAATGGCAAGTAAAGAACTTCAAGAGAAAAATCCAGCAATAATCATTGTTCCACAAGTTGAAGAAAGTCGTCGTTCTACAAATGATGTTGTTTCTTCAAGTGAAGCAAATACAGCAATTTGGGAACTTCTGGATTCTGTTTTGAAGGAATATAAAGGATATATTAATGAAAGCCGTATTTATGGAACTGGTCAGTCTATGGGAGGAATGCTTCTTTTAGATATGGCAGCACAAAGAGATAATTTTTTTGCGGGAGTGGCTATTTTAGGATCTCAATGGTCTAATAATTATAATAAAGATTTTCAAAATAATGGTGCAGCAGCTCGTTCTCCACAAAATGATCCAATTAGTTTTAATGGATTTGGGCTTGATAAAAAAAATTATCAGAATTGGTATTACATGATTTCTGATGATAATGTATTAGTCCATACAGCTGCAGATGATTTGATGGCAACAAGTTTGTGGAAAACAATTCAGGAATATTTTAAGGCTGCAGGAATTAAAATTTCACACAACGAATGGGATCCTTATCTTTCTGTTGAAGAGCAAAATAAAATTGATAAAAAAATGACAACTCATGATAATACAAAACCAGGTACAGGAATTAACTGGGGAGAATTTAGCAAGGGATCGCATATGTCAACTTGGAAATATGGGTATCAAATAGATTATCCTTTTGAGTGGCTATTTGAGCAAAGACGGGAAACTGCTCAAGCTCGTGGAAAAGTGGAACAGTTAAAAAATAAATGGCTTGGTCGTGATAAAAATGGAAATATTAAAAAAGGATCTGGGACTGCTGAGTTGAACACAGCTCAATATACGCCTAATGGAAAAAGTGATATTTACACAGAAGATTGGAAACCTTATGTTATTGTAAGTAAATTGATAAGTGATATTCCAAATGCAGAAAAAATAGTATTGAATAATAGAACTGGTGAAAAATACACGAAAAAATCATATCTAGAAATGGTTCATAAATTGTATAATTTACTTTCAAAAGAGGATAAAAAGAAAGTTACAAATTATGATGAATTGGTAAAAGCAGAAAAATAGAATTTTAAATTTAAAAAAGAGAAGGAGCTAGAAAATGGGAGCAAATTTTGGAAAAAATTATAGAATTTCATTGTTTGGAGAATCGCATGGAACGGCATTGGGAGTGAATATTGACGGAATTCCAGCGGGAACTGAACTAGATTTAGAATTTATCTCGCAGGAAATGAAAAGAAGAGCACCTGGAAGATCAAAATTGACAACGCCTAGAGTGGAAAAAGATGAATTTGAGATTTTGAGTGGATTTTTTGATGGAAGAACGACTGGAACGCCACTTGCGATGATTGTTAGAAATAGGGATCAGAGATCAAAGGATTATAGTGAACTTAGAAGAAAACCAAGACCAGGACATGCTGATTGGAGTGGATTTAATCGATATGATGGGTTTAATGATATTCGTGGAAGTGGGCATTTTTCAGGGAGAATAACGACTTCGATTGTATTTGCTGGTGCGATTGCGAAACAGATTTTGAAAAGTCAAGGAATTTTGATTGGAGCTCATATAAAATCACTTTATGATATTGAAGAAAGAGATTTTGTGGAAAGTGATATTACTCAAGAGAATATTGATAAATTACGTGGAATGATTTTGCCGACTTTGGAAGATGGAATAGCTCAAAAGATGGAAAATGCGATAATGAAAGCTAGAGAAGAAGAAAATTCTTTGGGTGGAATTGTGGAAGTGATGATTACAGGGTTGAAACCTGGGATTGGAGATCCGTTTTTTGAATCGATTGAGAGTGAAATTTCAAGAATGATTTTTTCTGTTCCAGCTACGAAAGGTATTGAATTTGGAGCAGGATTTGGAATTGCTAAAATGACTGGATATGAAGCGAATGACGAGATGTATTTTGATGAAAATGGGAATATAAAATCGTATACGAATAATAATGGAGGAATTGTTGGAGGAATTTCGACTGGGATGCCGATTAGCTTTAAAGTTGCGATAAAACCAACGCCTTCGATTTCAAAGGAACAAAAAACAGTGAATTTAGAAACAAAAAAATCAGATATTTTGGAAGTGAAAGGTCGACATGATCCAGTGATTGTACCAAGAGCGATTGTTGTATTGGAATGTGCGACTGCTATTGTGATTTTGGATAGACTTTTGGAAGCTAAGAAATATAGATTGTAAAATTTTTGATAAAATTTTTGAAAAAATATTGACTAAAAGGAAAATATAATGTATATTTATAGATAAATGATTTTTTTTATTAATAATTTTGAAAGGAAGTGGAAAAGTGGCGAAAAGTTACGAAGAGATAGCTAAAGAAGTAGTAGAAGCTGTCGGTGGAAAAGAAAATATTGCATCATTTGCACATTGTGCAACAAGACTTAGAATAATGGTAAATGATGAGAGTAAAATTGACAAAGAGAGAGTTGATGAAATTGAAAAAGTAAAAGGGACTATGTTTAATTCAGGTCAATATCAAATTATCTTTGGAACAGGAACTGTAAATAAAGTTTATGAGGCAGTTCAAGGACTTGGAGGAGTTAGTGAGTCTTCAGTATCTGATATGAAAAAAGAGGCTGCAAAACAAGGAAATATTATTCAAAGAATTTCGAGAACATTTGGAGATATCTTTGTGCCAATTATACCAGTGTTGGTTGCGACAGGTCTATTTATGGGACTTCGTGGATTATTAACAAATGAAAATTTATTGAAATTATTAGGGACAACGCCAAAGAGCATAAATCCTAACTTCTTAATGTATACACAAGTATTAACAGATACTGCATTTATTATTTTGCCAGCATTAGTTGCTTGGTCAGCATTTAAAGTGTTTGGTGGATCACCTGTATTGGGGATCGTGTTAGGTTCAATGTTAATCAGTAGTTCATTGCCAAATGCTTATCAAGTGGCATCAGGAGATGCACATCCAATAATGTTCTTCAATTTCATTCCAGTAGTTGGATATCAAGGAACAGTTTTACCAGCGTTATTTGTGGGAATGATTGGAGCAAAATTAGAACAAAGATTGAGAAAAGTTATACCAGATGCGTTAGATTTATTATTAACACCATTTTTAGTATTCTTAATCATGAGTACATTGGGATTATTTGTAATAGGACCAATTTTCCATTCATTAGAAAATTATATTTTGATTGGAACAGAATGGATTTTAAAATTACCTTTTGGAATAGCAGGAATTATAATTGGAGGATTACAACAATTAATCGTAGTTACAGGAGTTCACCATATATTTAACTTCTTGGAAATCCAATTACTTGCAAAAGATGGATTCAACCAATTTAATCCATTGTTATCAGCAGCTGTTGCAGGGCAATTTGGAGCAGTTTTAGCAGTTGGAGTTAAAACAAAAGATAAAAAATTAAAAGCATTGGCATTACCATCAGCATTGTCAGCAGCATTAGGAATTACAGAACCAGCAATTTATGGGGTAAACTTGATCAAAGGTAAAGGTAAACCGTTCTTAATGGGATTAGCAGGGGGAGCTGCAGGAGGATTCTTGGCATCAGTTTTTGGATTGAAAGCATCAGGAATGGCAGTAACAGTAATACCTGGAATCTTATTATTCTTAAACGCTCAATTACCATTGTACTTAGTTTCTATAATCGTAGGTGCTGGAGTAAGTTTTGCGTTAACATATACATTTGTAAAATTAGAAAAATAATAGAAATAATAAATTTAAGTAGGGGTTTTGTACTCCTGCTTTTTTTAAATTTTGTATAATTTGTATAAGATGTATAGATAATAAAGATTTAGAGAGTGTTCTGAATTTGTGTAAATTTATGATATACTAAACTAGTAATATAAGGATTTTCTAGTTTATTTACACAAAAAATTTACACTCTCATATCATCTTGCAACGTATATTATATTTTGGGTTCACATAAAATTTTGGACACTCTCTAAAAAACTAATTTTTAAGAATATATTCCTTAACTTTTTCAATCAATTCTTCTTTAGAATTTTCAATATTCCCTTCTAAAAGTTCATTTAATAAATATTTTTTCACTTTCTGAATTTCTTTATTATAAATTCCAAGTTCCATTAAGTCGTAACCGTTGATATTTAAAGAATTTATCGTAGGAACTTTCATGTTTTCCACAATATGATAAAAAGTTTTCCACAAATTATTATTTCTGTCATTTTCGTGACCTTTTCCACCATCATCAGAAATTGCTAAATCAATTAATCTTTTAGTATTTAATTCACCGTAGTTGCTAATCAATATTTTTATTGTTTTTTCACTTTGGCTATTATGTAATTTCATATGATTTTTTACAATTGTGTAGACATCATCTCTTATGTTGTTTGATTGACCAAGTCTAGACATAATTCGTTTTGCAATGGAAGCTCCAATAATTTCATGCTTGTAAAAATGAAAATATCCAGTTTTTTCATCAACAGTTTTTGCTTCAGGTTTTCCAATGTCGTGAAGAAGTGCACTCCAACGTGTTGTTAATTCAGGACTCACACCATCAAGTACATTCATGCTATGTTCCCAAAGTGTAAATTTGTGATACGGATTATTCTGATCAAAATCATAAATCACTTTTAACTCAGGTAAAACATAATCGAGAACCTTTAATTCTTTCATTTTTTCAAAACTTTTAACAGCATATTTTCCAACAATTAATTTATTTAATTCATTTGTAATTCGTTCTTGAGAAATTTTTTCTAACACATGAATATTTTCTTTTATTGCAATTTCTGTATTTTTCTCAAAATCAAATCCCAACTGACTCATAAATCTAAAAGCTCTCATCAGTCGAAGTCCATCTTCTTGCAACCGTTTTTTCGGTTTCCCAACAAATCGAATAATCTTATTTTTAATATCTTCTTGTCCGTTAAAAATATCAATAAGTCCATCCTTTTCATTAAATGCCATCGCATTAAATGTAAAATCCCTTCGCAATAAATCATCTTCAATATCGTTCACAAACTCAACAGAATCTGGTCTTCTCCCATCACTCCCAATATCTGTTCTAAATTTTGCAATCTCAAAATTTTCATCTTCATAATGAATTATCAAAATTCCAAAAGCTTTTCCAACTTCCTTTGTCGGATAATCAGAAAATATTTTTTTTATATCATTATATTCCATATTTGTTGCAATGTCGATATCTTTTGGAGTTTTACCTAAAAGAACATCTCGTAAACAGCCTCCAACAAAATACCCTTTATTCCCATTCGAATTTAATTTTTCTAAAATTTTTGTTGCTTTCTCATCAAAAGTATAATTTTCTAATTTCATTTTTCACCTCAATTTTTAAAAACTTTTTTATATTATACTATTTTTTGTGAAAAAAATCATAGAATTTTTTCTAGCTATTGAAATACGCACTAGAATAATGTAAAATGATATTAAGAAAAAAATGAAAAGGGAAATCAGAGAGAGACGAAATGGGAAAAATAAAAATTTTAGATGAGAGTGTTTCAAATATAATTGCAGCAGGGGAAGTTGTTGAAAATCCAGCTTCTATGATAAAAGAAATGATTGAAAATTCGTTGGATGCGAATGCAACTATGATAAAAATAGAAGTTTTTAAGGGTGGACTTGATGTAAAAGTGAGTGATAATGGCGTTGGAATGGATAAAGACGACACATTGCTTTCGATAGAAAGACATGCAACTTCAAAAATCGTAACAAAAGACGATGTTTTTAACTTGAAAACATACGGATTTAGAGGAGAAGCACTTGCCTCAATAGCAGCAGTTTCAAAATTAACAATAACAACGAAAACAGCAAGTAGTCCAATTGGGTACAAAATTCGTAGTTATGGTGGCGTAGTTAGAGGATTTGAAGAGATTTCAAAAAATGTTGGGACAGAAATTGAAATAAGAGATTTGTTTTATAATACACCAGCTCGAAAAAAATTTTTGAGAAAACAGTCGACAGAGTATGCTAAAATTCGAGATATTGTTTTAAGGGAAGCGCTTGTGAATAGTGATGTTGCTATTTCACTTGAATTAGACGGAAAGCCAAGCATAAAAACAAGTGGAAAAGGAATAGAAAATGCAATTCTTGAATTATTTGGAAAATCAGTTTTACGAAATTTAACAAAATTTAAGTACGGATATTTGGGAAATGTGGAAATTTTGCGAAGTAGTAAAGACTATATTTTTACTTATGTGAATAAAAGATATGTGAAATCTGCAACTATTGAAAGAGCAATTTTAGATGGTTATTATACAAAATTAATGAAGGGAAAATATCCTTTTGCAATAATATTTTTTGATATAAATCCAAATGAAATCGATGTTAACGTGCATCCATCAAAAAAAATTGTGAAATTTTCTAATGATAAAATTGTTTATCGGCAAATAAAAGATGAAATTGATGAATTTTTTTATTATAATGACAGGGAAAATTGGCAGCCGAATATTGATTTATCGGAGAAATCTAATAAAAATACGGAAAATGTGGTAACGGATGATTTATTTGATGATAAGATGGGTAAAAAATTTATTAGTTTTGAGACATACGATGGTAAAGTTGATAATAATGAGAATTTGGTAGAGGAAAATTCTAGAGAAGAAAAAAAATCGTATAATGAAAATAGAAATGAAAATAACTCTCAGAGAATAGATCAGAGTAATTTTTCTACAAGCAATTCAGAAAATTCGATAAAAAATGAAGAAGAAGGAAATCGTAAAGTAACTGAAAATGCTAACAATAGCGATATTCTTGAAAACATTATGAATCAATTGAATAACAAAAAAAATAAAGTGGAAAATTCTGAGAATAATAGAAATTTCGCAAAAAAATCAGTTATTGAAAATGATTCAGAAAATAAAATTTTTGAAAATTTGGATAATAGAAATATTGAGAAAAAAACAGATATTGTATTGTTTAATGAAGATAAAAAAAGTGTTTCTGATAAAACAGGGTATAAAATTGGAACATTTGAAAAGCATGTAGGAGAGCAGATAGAATATGATGTGCTAGGACAGATTTTTGATACATATATTTTGGTAAAGAGGGACAACGAACTTGAAATTTATGATCAACACATTATTCATGAACGAATACTTTATGAAGAATTAAAAGATAAATTTTATAACAAAAAGATTGAATCACAACGGCTTTTATTGCCACAAAAAATGGAAGTTACTGAAAGTGAAAAAGAAATAATTTTTGAAAATATTGAAATTTTTAATGATTTTGGATTTGAAATCGATGAATTTTCAGATCAAGAGATTATTTTTCGAGCTATTCCAGCTTTTGATTTTAGAGATTCAATTCAAAATGTATTTTTAAAACTTTTAGAAGATATAAAAAATGAGGCGGAAATAAAGGATTTGCGTGAAAATATAATTATTTCAATGTCATGCAAAGGAGCGGTAAAAGCAGGACAAAAATTAGATTTATACGAAATGCAAAATATGGTCAGAAGACTTCATGAAGTTGGAAAATACACTTGTCCGCACGGTCGACCAATTATTGTAAAACTAACGAGAAATGATTTAGATAAAATGTTTGGACGAAAAAAATAAAAAGGATAAAAGCCGAATTTGGGAGCGGTTAAAAAACTCTCAAGAAAATAATTGACAATAAGGGAAAAATATGGTAAAGATTAATATAGTATGTATTGGAAAAGTGAA
Organism: Leptotrichia sp. oral taxon 221; assembly: GCF_018128245.1. NCBI lineage: Bacteria > Fusobacteriati > Fusobacteriota > Fusobacteriia > Fusobacteriales > Leptotrichiaceae > Leptotrichia > Leptotrichia sp. oral taxon 221. The sequence continues at coordinate 1,641,385 of NZ_CP072378.1, read as the reverse complement.
AGATAAATACATACGAGATGGAATTGAAGAATTTTCAAAAAGACTTTCACGTTATGCAAATTTTAGTATCGTTGAATTAAGCGAAGAAGACGATAATAAAGGGATTGAGAGTGCAATCTCAAAAGAGACAGAAAGAATAATAAATGTCATTAATAAAAAAAGTCAATCATATAATATTTTGTTGGACTTAAAGGGAAAACAAAAAAGTTCTGAAGAAATGGCAGAATTATTAGAAAAAATAACAATTCAAAAAAGTGAAATTAATTTTATAATAGGTGGTTCTAACGGAGTCGGAGATGAATTGCGAAGAATAGTTGATTTTAGATTAAATTTTTCATTATTTACATTTCCACATCAGTTAATGAGATTAATTTTAGCAGAACAAATTTATAGATGGATTTCGATTAATAATAATATAAAATATCATAAATAATGGAGGGAGAAGCATGTATTCAGTAGGCGAAGAATTTGAAAAAGTAATTGATGATGAAATGGAATATTTTACATGTTTAGCAAATATTACAGTTGGGGATAAGGAGTATTTGATTTGCGAAAATGAATCAGGAGTAAAAAGAGTTTTTTATTATGATGTGAGTGAAGAAGAATTAGTAACATTGGATGAAGATGAAGAAGATCACATATTAGAAATATGGGACGAAGATTATTATGGTACTGATAAGGATTATATGTACTGGAACGAGGATTTCGGAGAATATGATAAGGTAAAAGATGAAACAAATCTTGAAGACTTAGGTGTAGAACCATTTAATGACTTAGATGATGATGATATTGCTGATTTTTCTAGTGACAAAGATGAAGAAGATTTGGATGACTTTTTGAATGAGTTTTTAGAGTAAAAAGGAGAAAAATTTTTAATGAAAATAAAAATATCAAGTATTGATAAATTTGAGCAAAAATATGATAAAATATTTGACATAGCACAAACAAATCATTTAGACGGAAAAAATGAGTATCATTACAACGATGAATTTGGAAAATGTAGAATTATAGAACATTCTGATTTTCTAGAGATTTATCGAGTTGGAAAAATAAACTCAAAACAAGTTTTTAAATTGGATAAAAAAACGTCATTTTCATATATAACAAAAGAATTTAAAGGGAAATATGAGATAATAACAAAAAAAATATTTAAAGAAAATGGAAAAATTATGTTAGAATATGATATAATGGATAGAAATGAATTAATTAATACAATAAAATTGGAAATAAATTTGTTTGTTTAAATGAAATAATTATAAGAAAGGAAAAGTGATGAGTAATCAAAATAATCAAACGCCAAATGATAATGGTATAATAAAAGAAAAATTGAAAAAAGTAGAAGAATTGAAAGAAATGGGAATCGAGCCTTATGGAAGACATTATGATAAGGTAGACGATATTTCAGAAATTAATAAGTATGACGAAACTTGCGAAAAAGTATTCAAAACAGCAGGAAGAATTGTTGCATTTAGAAGAATGGGTAAAAATGGATTTGGGAAAATTCAAGATCCAACTGGACAAATTCAATATTATGTAAAAAAAGATGAAGTTGGAGAAGACGAATATGAAATTTATAAAAAATTAGGAATGGGAGATTTCATTGGTATTGAAGGAACATTATTTAGAACAAAAACTGGAGAATTAACTTTAAGAGCAAAATCTTTTGAAGTTTTATCAAAAAATGTAAGACCACTACCAGAAAAATTCCATGGATTAACAAATATTGAAACTAGATACAGACAAAGATACGTTGACTTGGTAATGAATAGAGAAGTTATGGAAACTATGAAAAAAAGATTCCAAGTTATTAGATTTTTTAGAAGCTATTTAGAAAAAAAAGGATTTACGGAAGTTGAAACTCCAATGATGCACCCAATCGCAGGTGGAGCAACTGCAAGACCATTTGTTACGCACCACAATGCATTAGATATGGAATTATTCTTAAGAATCGCACCTGAATTATACTTAAAAAGATTATTAGTTGGTGGATTTGAAAAAGTATTTGAAATTAATAGAAGTTTTAGAAATGAAGGAATTTCTGTAAAACATAACCCTGAATTTACAATGATGGAATTGTACCAAGCATATGCTGATTTTAATGATATGATGGACTTGACAGAAGACTTAATTTCTAGCTTGACTTTCGAGTTACATGGAAAATATGAAATTGAATATGAAGATAAAACTATTAATTTAGCTAAACCTTGGAGAAGAGTAACAATGAAAGAAGCTGTAAAAGAAGCAACTGGATTTGATTTTGATTCAATTTCAAGTGATGAAGAAGCTATTGAAAAAGCGAAAGAATTTGGAATTCCTTTAGAAAAAGATAAAACATATACAAAATTTGGAATTTTAAATTTATTCTTTGAAGAAAAAGTGGAAGAAACATTGATTAATCCAACATTCATAACAGAATATCCAAAAGAAATTTCTCCACTTTCAAAAAATCAAAAAGGTGAAACTGAATGGGTTGACAGATTTGAATTATTCATTTCAGGAAGAGAATTTGCAAACGCATATTCAGAATTAAACGATCCAAGAGATCAAAAAGAAAGATTCGAAGAACAAGTTAAATTGAAAGAAGCAGGAGACGATGAAGCACAAGGAATGGATTTAGATTACATTAGAGCCTTAGAATACGGAATGCCACCTGCAGGAGGATTAGGAATTGGAATTGATAGATTAGTTATGTTACAAACTAATTCAGCATCAATCAGAGACGTAATCTTGTTCCCAACATTAAGAAAAGAAGACATTGAATTATAATTTTTTAAATAAATTTATTAATCAAAAAATAAAAGATAATCATGAAATTAGTCGTGAAAATCTAGAAAAATAGGCAATCTCAGAATTAGAGAGTGTCTATTTTTTTTATTTAAAAAAATGAGAAAAAATTAAAAGTTCTCATTTTTCTTTAATCTTTATATGATACTATTATAATGTAACAAAGGAACAGCAATTACAAATACAAAAATGCAAAGGAGGATTATAAAAAATAAATTCTTAAAAGTAGCATTGTTAGGTTGTTTGGTATTAGGTTCTTTGAGCTTTGCTGGAAGTAAAGATTATAAAAAATCAAATTTCAGCCATAAAAAAAGTTCTTATAAAAGATCAAAAATAACCCCAACAAGAGCTAAACAAATAGCATTAGCAAAAGTTCCAGGTGCAACATTGAGAAATATTAAAGATTTTTATTTTGATGAAGATTCTTATGAAGGAGAAATTCATTATAGAGGTTACACTTATGAATTTGAAATCGATGCGTATACTGGAAGAATCACAGATTGGGACGTAGATAGAGATTAGGAAATAAAGAGTTTTATGAAGAAAAGGTCGTGCATATGAGGGTAGGAGCTTATATGCAAAAAAAGGAGTTTGGTTATAAAAGGTAAGATTTTATGAAAATCTAAAAGTTTGTGAGGAAAAAAGTTAAAGGTCAAAAAAGGAGTAAAGGTCATGTATACGAGGGTAGGAGCTTGTGTGCAAAAAATGAAGTTACAAAGTTAAAAAGGATAGGGTTTTTGGTCGAATCCGAATCATGAAGAAAAAAGTTCACTAAAATTAAGTCGATATCGTTAAAAAGTTTTTAAGTGTATAATTGCTGTAGAAGAAAAAAGGTTGTTTGTAATAGTTATATAAGTAAAAAGGTCAAGTCTAAAGAGATTTAGATAGTTTATGAAGAAAAAGGTCATTATGTATAGAAAAAGGGGAAGTTAGTACATAGAGGTTTCACTTTAAAGGAGCAAATAAGAAAAAAGGTAAGAAGAAAGATAGTATTAAGAGAAGTTATTTTGTAAGTTATGTCTTGCAAAAGACTTCTTTTTTTATTTGAAAATCAGATGTTGAGAAAAATGTGTAAAATAAAAAAGGATGGTAAAATTACCACCCTAAATTCTTTAAAATTATTTTTCTCTATAATATTTTTCTAAACCGTTAACAATTCCAGAAACCATTTTATCTTGGTATTCTTTTGTTGACATTTTTCTGTCTTCAGCTGGATTTGACATAAATCCTAATTCAATTAAAGTTGTTGGTATTTTTGACCAGTTTGTACCAGTTAAGTCGTCTCTATAAGAAATTCCTCTATTTTGGGCACCAGTGGTTTTTAAATATTCTGCTAAAATGTCTTTTGATAATTTTTCACTTGCTTTTTGAACCGCAGGTGAAAGATATCTATTTTTAGCCGATGCAGTTAATACAGAAACACCACTAATAGAAGAGTTATTTATACCATCAGCATGGATTCTAACATAAGAATCACAACCTGAATCATTGGCTTTTTCGGCTCTTTCCTTGTTACTGATATTCACTTCATTTTTATCTCTAATCATTGTTATCTTGTAACCTTTTGCTTGTAAAGCATCTCTCAATTTTAATCCAACTTCTAAAGTCAATTGATATTCATTTTTTCTAGTTGCAACTCCTTGAGCTCCAGACGAAACTTTTGGTTTTCTAGTAGAAGAACCAGGAGCAACAGGCTCTAATTGGCTATTTCCTCTCAATTGGTGTCCAGGATCAATACAAACGTGTTTTGATGCTGATACAGTATCTGCGTGTGCTGGTGTTGTGACAACTGAAGTTGAAAATAGAGTAGTCAAAAACATGATTGACGCAGATAAATGTTTAATAATTAAATTTAACATAATTCATAATCTCCTTTCTTTTTACAATCTCGATTTTATCATAAATAACGTGAGATATCAAATAAAATTTATGTGATTTTATTGAGTTTATTCAGTGAGAAAATTGTATTAAAATATTTGTAGAAATAAAAAATAATTTTAAGAAAATTTTGTTGAAAATATGATTGACAATAGGTGAAAAATAATGTATAATCAAACATATAAACAATTATTCATATGTTTGGAATTAAAATTTAAAAATGATGATTGTATAATAAAATGCAACAAATTTTAAAATAAAATAGAACTCATGACAATAATGAAAAATAATTTATCTTATTTAGAATATGTTTTAGGCTGTGAGGTAGTTTTATGAAATTAGATTTTTGGAAGGAGAGAGAATGAAAAAAATACCGATATGTGAAATAGAAGCGATTCATCAAGATACTGTTGAAATGGTAAAGGAAAAATTGCCACAAGAAGAGATTTTGTATGATTTGGGAGATTTTTTTAAAATTTTGGGGGATACAACTCGGATAAAAATATTGAGTGCGTTGTATCAGTCGGAAATGTGTGTATGTGATATAGCGATTACCTTGGGGATGACTCAGTCGGCAATTTCGCATCAGTTGAGGGTTTTGAAACAGGGGAGGCTTGTGAAATATAGAAAAGAAGGGAAGGTTGTTTATTATTCGTTGGATGATGAGCATGTGATTCATATAATTGAGCAAGGATTGACGCATATTGGAGAGAAAAGATAGTAAAAATTTTGTGATTTATTGAGAGAAAATAAAAGTAAAATTAGAGTTGGAGTGATGAAATTATGGCTAAAGAGACGATTTTATCAATAGTTGGATTAGATTGTCCGAATTGTGCTGCAAAAGTGGAACGAAAAATTGGCGAAATGCCAGAAATAATAGAAGCAACTATAGATTTTTTGGGAGAAAAGTTATTTATTACGACAGAAGAAGAAAATAGAAATTCTTTGATAGAAAAAATTCAAGAGGTTGTGGATAAAGTTGAAGAAGGTGTTATTGTTTCTGAAAGAAAGATTCGTGGAATGCAACATTCTCATAAACATGAAGAGCATTGTTGTTGTTCAGGAGCTTGTGGAATGAGTGAAAATGCAGGAGAACATGTACATTCTCGTAGTCATAGTCACAGCCACTCAGAAGAGGACAATATCAAGAAAAAAGTTACAAAATTTGTGATTGGTGGAATTATTTTTGCAGGTGCAATATTGGCGCCATTACCGAATTTTATGAAAATTATTTTGTATTTGGTTAGTTATTTAATTATTGGTGGCGAAGTTGTGTTGACTGCGATACGAAATATAAAAAGAGGGGAAGTTTTTGATGAAAACTTTTTGATGACGGTTGCGACAGTTGGTGCTTTTGCGATAAAAGAATATCCTGAAGCCGTTGCAGTAATGTTATTTTATATGGTTGGAGAATTATTTCAAGATGTGGCTGTGGGAAATTCTAGAAAATCAATTACTGCTTTGATGGATATTAGACCTGATTATGCGAATGTGAAAATTGGAGATGAAATAAAGAAAGTTTCGCCTGAAACTGTGGGTGTTGGTGATTTGATAGTGGTTAAGCCAGGGGAAAAAGTACCGTTGGATGGAGAAATTGTAGAAGGAAATTCAACTTTTGATACATCGGCATTGACTGGAGAATCGTTACCAAAAGAAGTAATGGTTGGAGAAAATGTGTTGAGTGGATTTATTAATAAAACTGGATTAATAACTGTAAAAGTTACAAAAAATTTCTCTGAATCAACAGTTTCAAAGATTTTAGATTTAGTTCAAAATGCAAGTGGAAAAAAATCAAAAACAGAGAATTTTATAACAAAATTTGCAAGATATTACACACCAGCAGTTGTAATCGTAGCATTGATTTTAGCAATAATTCCGCCTGTTTTATTGCAACAACCATTCTCTAATTGGGTTTACAGAGCGTTGACATTCTTGGTAGTTTCATGTCCGTGTGCGTTAGTTATTTCGGTTCCGTTAGGATTTTTTGGTGGAATTGGAGGAGCTTCAAAACATGGAATTTTAGTAAAAGGTGCTAATTATTTGGAAGCATTGACAAAAATTGATACGGTTGTAATGGATAAAACAGGAACATTGACAAAAGGTATTTTCAAGGTTACTGAAATTAATATGAAAAATAATCAAAATATAGGAACTGCAGGGAAAAATGAACTTTTGAAATATACAGCTTATGCAGAAAGTTTTTCAAATCATCCGATTGCACAGTCGATTGTGAAAGAATACGAAGAAATGGGTAATTCGATTGATAAATCGAAAGTTGAGAAATTTGAGGAATTGTCTGGTTATGGATTAAAAGTGAGAGTCGATGGAAAAGATATTTTGGCTGGGAATGCGAAATTAATGGATTTGGAAAAAATTTCTATTGAAAATGAAGAAAAATTAGGAACAGTAGTTTATGTGGCAATAGATGGAAAATATGCAGGAAATATCGTGATTGCTGATGAAATAAAAGAAGATTCTGAAAGTGCTATTTTTGGAATGAAAAAGCAAGGAATTAAAAATATTGTAATGTTGACTGGAGATAATAAGAAAATTGGTGAAAATGTTGCGAAAAAATTGGGAATAACAAAAGTTTTTTCTGAATTGTTACCGACACAAAAAGTGGAAAAATTGGAAGAAATAATGATTGAAAATGGGAAAAATGCTGGAAAAGTGTTGTTTGTAGGAGATGGAATAAATGATGCACCAGTTTTGGCTAGAGCAGATGTTGGAGTTGCAATGGGAGGAGTTGGCTCTGATGCGGCAATAGAAGCAGCTGACGTTGTAATAATGAATGACGAACCTTCAAAAATTGTAACAGCAATAGAAATTGCAAAAAAAACGAAAACAATAGTTTGGCAAAATATCATATTTGCATTAGCAGTAAAGGGAATTATTTTAATTATGGGAGCATTAGGATTTGCTACAATGTGGGAAGCTGTATTCGGTGATGTTGGAGTAGCTTTAATAGCGATATTGAATTCTATGAGAACTATGTATTTTTTTAAAAAATAGTTTGATTTAAAATAGTAAAAGGGCTAGATTAAAAATTTAATTATTTTAAGCTAGTCCTTTTGTCATTTTAATAACTATAGTTGTTTATTAAATCTCTGTATTGTGACAGTGTTTTACTTATCCCATTATCTATAGAGAAGTGTCTTATTTCAGCTAATTCTTGTTCTGAAAACCCTCTTTCTAACAATACAGTTTTAGCACTACCAAATTCAACGATGCTAATATTTTGAGAACCTTTCAAATACAGTTCTATCAATCTTCTTGTAGAATAATTACGTTCCCTATACTTATCAGCTTTTTCATTTATTTTTTCTTGTTTTTCATCCAAATATTTTTTTCCCTTTTGAAGAATATCCAATAATCCCATTTTAGAGGCTCCTTTCTAAATTTAATTTTTAAAAATTAAAATTAAGATTAGAATGAATAAAATAATCCATCCTAAAGGGGTAGAGAGTAACAGTTTTAATAAAATTAAAAAAAATTTTAAAAAACCGTATATGCCAATTATCAAAAATTCTAATGCACCCATAGTTTACACCTCATAATAATCGATTATTGATCGAAATATTTAACAATATTTCCACTAATTATTTTGTAATTATAATATGATGGATTATGAGTAATCAATATTTTAGTTTTAATTACGATTTCTTGTAAATCTAAAGATTCAAAAATAATTTTTCCCAAAGAACAATCTTTGATACCGTATTTATAAGGATAAGTATTTAAAATTTTTCCATATTTTAAATAATTACTCATTTATTACCCCATTTTTACCCAAATATGATTTCCAGAACTTGTATCTGGACAATTTCCACCTGTACGTCCTAATGGTACAGAAGGAGATGTAACTATTTTTCCACATCTAGTACATTGCCATTTTGTTACAGCCATTTTGGTACCTCCTTTCTTACCTTTTATCACTAATATTTTATCTTTTTTTTTTTTTTGATTATAAAAAACTTTGTTTAATCTTTAAAGTTGGAAAATGATAATTTGTATAAAATATAGTTTTAGAAATGTAATAGGATATTTAAAAGAGGTTAGTTATTTTATAAATAAGGGAATCTATAAATTATATAGTCTTAAATAGTTTTGGGAAATATAAAAAGATAAGTATTAAATATAATATTACTTTTAAAATTTAAATAAAAAATTGAAATCTAACTTCACATACGATATAATGAAAATATAGATTAATATTCATTTATTTAAGGAGGAGAAGTGTCTTGGCTGAAACGATTTTAGAGGAAGTGAAAGAGATACGATTGTTAAAGACGAAACGGGAGAGAATTATTTTGATTTTGTGTTCGCTTGTGACGGGGATTGTGACGGGGGTTGTTGTTGCGACGTATCGGATATTGCTTGATAAGATTTCGATTTTTAGAAATAATTTTAATGAGAATATGAATTTTGGGAAATTTTTGATTGGGTTGTTGGTTTTTATTTTGATTGGGGTTATTGTGCAGTTTATGTTGAGTAAGAATCCTTTAATTGGGGGGAGTGGGATTCCACAGGTTAGTGCGTTTTTACAAAGAAAGTTGAAATTTAGGTGGTTTCCAGAGTTGTTTTGTAAGTTTTGGGGTGGAGTTTTAGCAATTGGAGCTGGGATGTCGATGGGAAGAGAAGGGCCTTCGATTCATTTGGGAGCTCTGATTGGTGAAGGAATTGACAGGCTTTTGAAAAGAAAGGAAGTTGAGAATAAATATTTGGTGACGGCTGGGGCTAGTGCTGGATTGGCAGCGGCTTTTAATGCACCATTGGCTGGAGCAATATTTGCTTTGGAGGAATTGCATAAATTTTTTTCACCGTTGATGTTAATTTGTGTACTTGTAGCTAGTGGTGGTTCGGGAATGATGTTACGGAAAATAATTGGATCTGGAGTTACATTTGAGTATAATTTTCATTTGCCGACAGAAACTTCTCAAATGAAGGTTTTTGTAATAACAGCTATATTTTGCTTAATTTTAGCACTTGGTGGAAAATGTTTTAATACGTATTTGATATATTTTCAGGATAAATATAAAGGGATAAAACTTAATAAATATGTGAAAATTTCGTTGTTTATGGTGTTGGCGTTTTTGATTTCGATTTTTTTCAAGGATATAACAGGTGGTGGACACGAGTTAATTGAAAAAATGTTTGATGCGAGATTGCCGATAAAAATATTGGCGATTGTATTGGTTGCAAAATTTTTGTATACGATGATTTGTTATGGTACGGGATTTCCTGGAGGAATTTTTTTGCCGATGCTTGTAATTGGTGCGTTAGTTGGGAAAATATATGGTACGATTTTAGTAATATATTTTGGGATTCCGCAAGAGTTTGTAGTTCATTTTATGCTATTGGGAATGGCTGGATATTTGACAGCATCAGTAAAAGCTCCGATTACGGGAGTGGTTTTAATAATGGAAATGACTGGGAATTTTTCGTATTTGTTTATGTTGATAATTGTTTCAACAGGAACATATATTTTGACAGAATTGCTTTCAATGGAGCCAATTTATGAGATTTTACTTGAAAGATTGATTTCAGGGAAAAAGGATGCGAATGAAAAAGTACCGTTGGAATCGAGAATTGTTACAATTTTGATTCATGTTGGGATTGATTCAGAATTTGATAATAAAAAGGTGAAGGATTTGAAATTGCCGAAAAAGGTTTTGATAGTTGGGATTCGTTCGGGTGGAAAAGAGTTTATACCAAATGGAGAAACAGTTGTTAAAAGTGGGGATCAATTAGTGATTATGACTGATCATGAGACGGCGAAAAAATATTCACATGAGTTGAAAGAGCGTGGAATGAAAATGAAATAAAATTGGAAAAATTAGAAGTTGCAAATGATTGATTTTGCAACTTTTTCTTTTGAAAAATGGTTGGAATATGTTACACTATATGAGTAGAATAAGAACGGGAGTTTTTTGGAAAATGGTAAATTATAATTTGTTGTATAGTGATCTGAAAGATGTGAAAATACAGGGATTGGGAAAAGTACAACTTGGAAAATTTAATAAATTAGGAGTTCATACTTTGTATGATTTGTTGTATTTTTTTCCAAGAGCATATGAAAATAGAGGAAATAGTAAGAAAATAGATAAAATTTTGGCAGATGAGTTTGTTATTTTAACTGGTACGATTGTAAATATTTCTAGTCAGTTTGCTGCTAGAAGACCGATGTTTAAGGCAATTTTAGCAGATGAAACTGGAATGATTGAGCTTGTTTGGTTTAATAATAAATTTGTGAAAAATTATGTTCATGTGGGGGATGAAGTTTCGGTTTATGGGAAAGTTAGAAAGACAATGAAATTTCAGATGATAAATCCTGAATTTAAAAGGGATGAGCAAATAGCCGAGGCAATGTTGCCGATTTATCCATCGACAGCTTCATTGAAACAACCGACTATTAGAAAAATTGTGGAAAAGGCATTGTTTGAGTATGCATATTTATTGGAGGAAAATATTCCAAAAGAATTGATGGAACAAGAGAATTTGCCGAGTAGGATTAGGGCGATTATGGATATTCATTTTCCGAAGAATGAAGAGGTTATGGAAAGGGCGAAAAGGCGATTTATGCTGGAGGAAATTTTGCTTTTGGAAGCTGGGATTTTGCAGAATAGATTTAAGATTGATCAGGCGAATAGCAATGTTTATAAGTTGGAAGATAAAAAAGGGCTGGTTCGAGAATTTATTGATAGTTTGAATTATGAATTGACAAGGGCTCAGAAGCGGGTAATTACTGAGATTTATAAAGAATTGAAAAATGGAAAAATTGTGAATAGACTAATTCAAGGAGATGTTGGATCAGGGAAAACAATAGTTTCGTTCATTATTCTTTTGTATATTGTTGAAAATGGATATCAAGGTGTGATTATGGCACCAACAGAAATTTTGGCAACGCAGCATTATTTGGGAATTGTGGATCAATTTAATAATTTAGATGTCAGAGTTGAGTTGTTAACTGGGAGTTTGAAAGGGAAGAAAAAGGAAAAAATGTTGCTTGAAATAGAGAATGGCGTGGTTGATATTGTGATTGGGACTCATTCGCTGATAGAGGATAATGTGATTTTTAAGAATTTGGGATTGATTGTAATTGATGAGCAGCATCGTTTTGGAGTGACTCAGAGAAAATTATTAAGGGAAAAGGGAAATTTGGAAAATTTGATTGTAATGAGTGCCACACCAATTCCACGTTCTTTAGCGTTGACGATTTATGGAGATTTGGATGTTTCGATTATTGATGAACTGCCGAAGGGGAGAAGTCCGATTGTTACTAAATGGATAAAATCAGAGGAAGAAAAACGTAAAATGTACGAATTTATTGAGAAAAAATTGAGGAAAGGGCGACAGGCGTATGTTGTTTCGCCTTTGATTGAGGAAAGTGAAACGTTGGGAAATATAAAATCGGCGCAGGAAACTTTTGAGGAATATAGTGCGATTTTTTCAAATTGGAAAATTGGGTTGATTCATGGAAGGCAGAAGTATCAGGAAAAAGAAGAGGTAATGAGGCTTTTCAAAAAGGGAGAAATTGATATTTTAGTTTCGACAACAGTAATTGAAGTTGGGGTGAATGTTCCAAATGCTTCAATTATGGTAATTCGTGATGCACAAAGATTTGGTCTTTCGTCGCTTCATCAGTTGCGAGGAAGAGTTGGTCGTGGAAGTCATCAATCATATTGTTTTTTGGAATCGGAAACTACGAATAAGATTTCGATAAAGCGTTTGGAGGCAATGGAAAGTACAACGGATGGATTTAAAATAGCTGAAGAGGATTTGAAATTAAGAAATTCAGGAGAGATTTTAGGAACTAGGCAGAGTGGGATTTCGGATATGCTGTTTACAGATATTGTGAAAAATGTACGTGAAATAAAGATTGTGAGAGATTTTGTGATAGAATATTTGAAGAATAATAATGGAGATATCGGGAATGAGTTTTTGAAATTGGATATTTATCATAAATTCTTTAATTAATAATTTTAAAAGTTTTTGAGAGTTCGAACACCACTCTTAAATTCTGCTTTTGCTACAAAAATTTGAGGATAGAAAGGAAAAATCTTTATGAAAAGATATTTAGCAGACTTTGGTTTACTTTTAGTTGGAATATTGTGGGGATTGGGATTTGTATTTGTGAAAATTGGATTAAATGAAGGGATAGATCCGTTTTATTTGTCTTCGATAAGATTTTTGCTGGGATTTGTGGCTTTGTATTTGATTTTTAGAAAGAAAGTTAGTAAGATTGTGAAAAGGGATATAAAGGCTGGGATTGTGATAGGATTTTTTCAATTTATGGGATATTTGACACAGACTTATGGATTGACAATGACAACAGCTAGTAAAAATGCATTTTTTACAGCAATAAATGTCGTAATTGTTCCGTATATTTTTTGGATATTGCATAAAAAGAAACCTGATATATTTTCGTTTGTTGCTTCAATTGTTTGTCTGGCAGGAGTTGGAGTTATTAGCTTTGATGCAAATATGAATTTGACGGATATAAATAGAGGGGATATTTTGACAATAATAAGTGCATTCTTTTTTGCGGGACAAATTGCTACGACTGGGTATTTTTCTAGAAAAATAGAGCCGATGAAATTAATATTTATTCAAATGTTAGTTGCTGGAATATTGTTTTTAATAACTCAATTTGTAACGACTGGTGTAAGAGCGTTTACTCCGTTAAGCGGGATGACATTAGTATCGGTAATATATCTAGTATTATTTTCGACAGCAATTCCAACATTGCTACAAACTTTTTGTCAAAAGGCGACAACATCGACAAGAGCTTCGATTTTAATGTCAACAGAATCATTGTTTGCACCGTTATTTGCATTTTTGTTGTTGCATGAAGTGTTGACTTTAAAAGTGATTTTTGGTGCAGGATTAATATTGTTTGCGGTATTGATTTCAGAGACAAAATTGGGATTGGCGAAAATGGAAGATTAAAAATTAATTGTGGAAAGGTAGAAAAATGAAAAAAAATTACAAAAAAATTATAGCTTTGGGAATAATTTTGATTTTGGTTATTTCTTGTGGAAAATCAAAAAAAGATAATGGGAAAAAGGTGGCAAAAGGTGCTGATAAAGTAATTGAGGAAGCTGCAAAAAAAGCTGCTGAAAATCAAAAAAAAGATGACGGAAAAGATAAAAAAATGAATGAGAAAATTGTAGGAAGTTATGTAAGCGGAAATAGTTTAGTTAAAATATACAAGGAAAAAAATGATTATTATATTCAGTGGGGAGAACTGGATATGGAATCGTGGCAAAAGAAAATCGATGCAATGAAGGAAAAAGGTGAAACATACAATACTTTCGATTCAACAGATGTAACTTGGGGAAATTCAGATATTGTAATGTTTAAGCCAATAAAATTAGAAAAAAAAGGTACAAAACTGTATAATCCAAAAATGAAGCAAACTTATTCTATCGTTGAAGCTGATAATGTTTTAATAAAAATTGATGGACACGATGAAATGCAACCAATTTTAAGAAGATTGAGCGAAGATGAAACGAAAAGAATGAAAAATATAGAATTTTTATATGATGGAAATCGACCTTTAGAAGGAACTGATTTTTACAATAAAATTCCTATCGGAATCTAGAAGACCGATTTAACAAATAATTTCAAATATTAGAAAAAAAGAAATGTTCCACTCATTATGAATGGAACATTTTTATTATCTGCAAAATACAATAAGTAATACCACTAGCAATAACAGGCCCTGCAGCAACTCCTTTAAAGAAAACAACTCCCATTATAGTTCCAATAACCAAAGCAACTGTAATTTCTGGTTGTCCGTGAAGTAAGTTGACACCTCTTGCCGAAAGCAAAGAAACAGTGATTCCACTAACGATTGCGACCCATCCAATTGGTGAATGGAAGGCATTTATCAAGTGCTTGAAGCCAATTTCACTTGTAGCGATAGGAATTAAAATAGCGATTGTAATAACTAAAACTCCCCAATTTATCCCTTTCGTACGAAATTGTGCCATTAATTTGTCGGTATGAGGTAAAAATTTTAAAATCATAACGAATATTGTAGCAATTACAATTGATTGATTTTTTGTGATAAATCCAACGAATAAAATTAAGGCTAAAAATAACCAGCTTTCCATGTAAAAAATTCTCCTTTCAAATTTTTGATAATAAACATTTTACCATAAAAATAGTTTTTGTGTTATACTTGTAATAGAGAAATTTTTTTAAAATAAAACGAAAAATTAAAATTTATAGAGGGTTTAAAAAATAATATTTAAAATTATAAAAGATTGTTACAAAATAAGAAGGAAAAATTTAAAAGGAGGAAACAAAATGTCAAGAAATGTATTTATAACTGGAGCGTCAAGTGGAATTGGAAAGGCGATTGCATATACATTTGGAAAAAATGGTGATGATTTGATTTTATGTGCAAGAAGAATTGAGAAATTACAGGAAATTAAAGCTGATATTGAGAGAAAATACGGAGTAAATGTACATATTTTTGAGTTGGATGTAACGAAATATGAAAAAGTTGCAAAAACTGTGAAAAAAATATTGGAAAAAGTTTCGAGAATTGATATTTTGGTAAATAATGCGGGATTGGCTTTGGGACTTGATAAATTTCAAGATTATAGCATTACGGATATGGAAATAATGATAGACACTAATGTGAAAGGTCTTTTGTATGTAAGTCGTGAAATTATACCAAATATGGTGGAAAATAATACAGGGCACATAATTAATATGGGTTCAACTGCTGGAATTTACGCTTATGCAGGTGCAGCGGTTTATTGTGCGACAAAAGCAGCAGTAAGATTTTTAAGCGATGGAATTAGAATTGACACAATTGATAAAAATATTAAGGTTAGCACATTACAGCCAGGAATTGTTGAGACAGATTTTAGTGAAGTCAGATTTCATGGGGATAGAAAGAGAGCGAAAGGAATTTATTTGGGAATTGAAGCATTAAAGCCAGAAGATATCGCAGACATTGCGTTATACGTTGCAAATCAGCCAAAGCACGTTCAAATTACAGATGTAACAATAATGGCTACACAACAAGCGACAGGATTTATGGTTCATAAAAAATAATGTAGAGAACTTGTTTTTTTGAAATATCATGGTAATATAAGAGTAAGGAGGTTGGAAGTAAGAAGAAAATTATTTTAAGAATAATTATATGAAAGAATTGTTAAAATATAAGCGTTATCGTTGTTTTTTGTTTCTTTTTGCAATTAAGATATGATTTAGAAAAGAAACACATGGAGGTAAAAAATATGAAAAGTGTAAAAAAAAGAACTTATGGTTTAAAAAAATTGGGGATAATTAATCCGACGAGAGTTTATCGTAATTTATCACCTGCGATTTTGGTTGAAAAAGCAATTGAAAGAGGAGAAGGGACATTATCATCAACAGGGGCATTGGTAGTGACAACAGGAAAATATACGGGGCGTTCACCTGAGGATAAATTTATTGTTGATACAGAAGCTATTCACGATTCGATTGCGTGGGGAAAAGTGAATAAGCCAATTAGCAAAGAAAAATTTGATTTTATTTATTCAAAAGTTATTGCTTATTTACAAAATAGAGAAATTTTTGTTTTTGATGGTTTTGCTGGGGCTGATCCAACTTGCAGATTAAAATTTAGAATTGTAAATGAATTAGCAAGTCAAAATTTATTCATTCAACAATTGTTAATAAGACCGACAAAAGAAGAATTGGTAAATTATGCGAAAGAAGATTATACAATAATTGCAGCACCTGGATTCAAGTGTAATCCTGAAACTGATGGAGTAAATTCTGAAGCAGCAATTATTATTGACTATGAAGCTAAAAAAGTAGTAATTTGTGGAACTCAATATTCAGGAGAAATCAAAAAGAGTGTGTTCTGCATAATGAATTATTTGATGCCAGAAAGAGATGTATTACCAATGCACTGTTCTGCAAATATGGATGCCGAAACTGGAGAAACAGCAGTATTTTTTGGATTGTCAGGAACTGGGAAAACAACATTGTCAGCTGATCCGAGAAGACTTTTGATTGGAGATGATGAACACGGTTGGTCAGATCATGGGGTTTTCAATTTTGAAGGTGGATGTTATGCAAAATGTATAAATTTAGATAAAAATAATGAACCTGAAATTTATAATGCGATAAGATTTGGAAGTTTGGTTGAAAATGTTGTGATGGATTCTGGAACTAGAAAATTAGACTTTTTTGATGGAAGTTTGACTGAAAATACGAGAGTTGGATATCCGATAGATTATATTGAAAATGCTCAAGTAACAGGAGTTGGACACATTCCAAATGTAATAATTTTCTTAACAGCAGATGCGTTTGGAGTATTGCCACCAATTTCAAGATTATCTAAAGAAGCAGCAATGTATCATTTTATAACAGGATTTACTTCAAAATTAGCTGGAACTGAAAGAGGAGTCACTGAACCACAACCAACATTCTCAACTTGTTTCGGTGAGCCATTTATGCCAAAACGACCTTCAGTTTACGCAAAAATGCTAGGAGAAAAAATTGAAAAATATCACACAAGAGTTTATTTGGTAAATACTGGATGGACAGGTGGACCATACGGAATTGGAGAAAGAATAAAATTGAAATATACTCGTGCTATGATAAATGCAGCTTTAAATGGAGAAATCGAAAATCAAGAATTTGTTCACAATAAATTTTTCAATGTAGATGTTCCGCAAGGTTGTCCAGATGTTCCAGCAGAAATGTTAAATCCTTCAAATACTTGGAATAACAAGGAATCATATGACACATACGCTGAAAAATTAGTAAAAATGTTCAATGACAATTTTGCGAGTAAATATCCAAATATCTCAGAAGATATAGTAAATGCAGGGCCTAGAATAATCGAATAATAACAATCAATTTTATTACTATTGTTTCGTTCAAAAAAATGTGGTATAATTCAATAGAAAGTATTATACTAGGAGTTTGTGTAATATTAAATAGTAATATTAGGAGGAAAAGTTTATGAAAAAATTGGTAGTGTTGTTAGGAATTTTAGGATTTTCAATTTTGGGATTTTCTAGAACAGTTTATGTAAAAAGAGAACCAGCAAGAAAAGTTTATGTGAAGAGAGAAAATTCTAGAAGAATTACAAGAAGAGTAAATCAAATAAAAAGAAAAAATTCTAAAAACAAAGTGGTTTATGTAAAAAGAGAACCAGCAAAAAAATGGTTTATAAAGAAAAGATAAATTAATTAAAGTGAAAAGCTGCACATTCTAAGAAACACAAGTGCAGTTTTTCATTTTATTAGTAATAAAAAATCTTAGAGTGAAAATACAATCTTCAATTATTTTATTCCTTCAATGTCGATAAAAAATAAATAATGTGATATAATAGAATATAGTTGAAATAAAGCCTTAAAATGAAATGAATAAAAAAATTAAAAGGTTTGGAGTGTGGAACTAGAGGAGTACAGTAGTATGCAAAAAAAGATATTTAAATTAATAGGAATGATGGTTTTATTTGGGAATATAGGTTTTTCTGAATATAAAGCAAGGGATGGAAAAGTTTATTATAATAATAATCTTGTAGTAAAAAATTTAGATGTAAATAATTTCAAAGTTTTAGGAAATAATTATGTAACAGACGATAATAAAATATTTTTTATGAACTTGGAAATGAAAAGAGTTGATTTGCCAACATTTGAAGTTTTAGCGAATCAATTATCGAAGGATAAAAATAATGTATATTATAAAGATGAAGTTTTTCCTGATTTGAGTGCGGCAGACCTTAAAATCTATAATGACGAGGATGATGGAGTTGTATATGTTCAAAGCAACGAAAAAATGTATGCTTTCACTGATTTGGAAATAAGAGAATTACAAGGAGTAAATCTAGCATCATTTGAAGTATTGAAAAATGGATATTCAAAAGATAATAAAAAAGTTTATTATGAAGGAATAGTGTTGGAAAATTCTAATCCGACAACATTTAAAATTTTAAATAAAGGATACTCAAAAGATATAAATAATGTTTACTATTTGTCGGAACCTATACAAGATGCAAATCCAAAGGCATTTAATGCATTGAGTGATTCTTATGCTACAGATGGTAAAAATGTTTATTATGGTAATAAAGCTATAAAAGGTGCGGATTTGTTAACATTTGAGGCAATTAATGATTATCCTTTTTACAGTAAAGATAAAAATGGTGTCTACTATAATGGAGTGAAAATTCCAAATGCAGATTCTAAAACATTTGAAGTACTTGATTATGAGTACTCAAAAGATAAAAATAATGTTTATCAAAAAAATAAAGTAGTAAGTAAAGCGAATCCGCAAACATTTGAGTTAATACCAGACACAATTTATGCGAGAGATAATAACAATATCTTTTATAATTTAAATGTAATAGATAGATATAATCCTCAAAATTTTGAGGTAAAAAATTCGTATATATTAAAAAGTAATAATAAAATTTATTATATTGGTTTAAAATTAAATAAAGTGGACGCAGCGACATTTGAAACAGTAAAAGGAAACGACGATCCAGATTTTAGAAGTCCATATGTGAAGGATAAAAAAAGAGTTTATGTTGTAAATGTTTTGAATCCAGATAGAACGATTGAAGAAGTAAAAGGTGCAGATCCTAAAAACTTCAGTATAATTGATCCCGATTATTACATGTATACGAGGGACAAAGGAGATGTTTATTATTACGATGCATCGACAAAAATTTCTAAAATGAAAGGTGCAGATGCGAAATCATTTAAAATATTTGATAATTATTTTTCAAAAGATAAAAAAGATGTTTATTTTAAAAATAGTAAATTGAAAGGAATTAGTTCGAAAAAATTTGATATTTTATTAGAAAATTATTCAATGTATTTCTTACGAGATAAAAATAGTGTATATTTATTTACAATAAATGATCCAATTGATACAACTTGGCAAAAATTGGAAGCAATTCCTACGATAGATCCTGATTCATTTGAAGTACTAGATGATTGGTACTTTAAAGATAAAAACAACGTATATTATTATGATTTGTCAAGAAAAGATAAATTTATGAAAATTCCATTGGCAGATACAGGAACATTTGCTGTTTTGACTGAAGGATATTCAAAAGATGCAAACGATGTGTATTATTATGGTGAAAAAATTGAATCTGTACATCCAGAAGGATTCAAAATTGTAAAAAGTACACCACAAGGGAATTTTATAAAAGATGATGACAATGTATATTTATTTTCTTTACAATATGAAGGAAACAATGATACAAAATACAAGATAAAAGTTTTCAATAATGTGGATGCACCGTCATTTGCAATGTATAATGAATACTATGGAAAAGATAAAAACAATATTTATTATTATGATTTTTCAAATACAGAAGAATTGTTAAAAGTTAACAAGGCAAACAGAAATACTTTCGTAGCATTAAATGAGTATTATGCAAAAGATAGAAACAATGTGTATTGTACAAATAAAGTCTTGAAACGAGCAGACAGTCAAACTTTTGATATAGTTACTGATCAAGATACAGGAGAGCCGTTGGCTAGAGATAAAAATAATATTTACAATAATTATTGTGAGATAAGTGACGAATCAGGTAATGAATAGGTTTTTCATAAAAAGGAGAAAAAAGAAAGGAGTTAGATTTTGTAAATTAATTTTATAAAATCTTGAAAAATATGAAAAGAAAAGGAAATAAAATTTTAACTTTAGGATTGGCGAGTATTATAGTGTTTGCTTGTTCGAGTAATTCGTTGGAAGCAGGAATTTTTAAAAGAAAACCAAAAACAGTTTCGCAAGAGACAACAAACAATGGAACTACAAAAGAAAATAAAAAAAATACTAAAAAAGAGAAATCTCAAAAAAATACAGAAATACCAGTACAACCAACAATAAATCAAGAAAATAAAGCAAATTTATCTATTTCAAAAGAGGAATTAAGTGTTGTTGCTGAGAAAATTTTTAAAAATGAAGCTGGTGGAGTGAAAAATAATTTAGTTTCATGGAATTCTGGAGAAAATTTTCCATCACTAGGAATTGGGCACTTTATTTGGTATAAAAAAGGCGAAAAGGGAGCATTTGAAGAAAGTTTTCCACCATTAGTACAATTTTATAAATCAAAAAATATAAAATTGCCAAAAATTTTGGAAAATAATCAGTATGCACCTTGGAAAAATAAAAAAGAATTTGATGCTTTAAAAGCACAGAAAAACGCAGATATTCAAGAATTGATCAATTTTCTTTATAATACAAAAGATGTTCAAATTGAGTTTATTTTCGAGAGATTGGAAGATTCACTTAATAAAATGTTAGCCGTTGCGAAAGATAAAGAAAATGTGAAAAAACAATTTTATAGAGTTGCCAATTCACCAAATGGACTTTATCCATTAATTGATTATGTGAATTTTAAAGGAGAAGGAACAACAGCAACTGAAAATTACAAAGGAGAAGGATGGGGATTATTGCAAGTCTTGGAAAATATGAAAGGTACTGAAACTGGAAAAGCAGCTTTAGTAGAATTCAGTAATTCAGCAAAATTTGTGTTGGAGAGAAGAGTTAAAAATTCAGATCCTGCTAGAAATGAGAAAAAGTGGTTGCAAGGTTGGTTGAATAGATGTAACACTTATAAACAATAAAATTGATTTTTAGATTGTAATAAGAAAATTACTAAAAAAAGTTAAATAAAAGGGACTGTCTTAAAATGATTAAAGTTTTGAGACAGCCCTTTTTTCTTCGATATAACTTCCACCTTTCTGATGTTTCCGATTATTTTTTCATTTTATGTATAATTTCAGGGATATATTCTTCATTGCAATATTCATTAAAAATATTATAACATCTATCAATGTAATTTCCATTTATATCCCTTGAATTAACTTCATCCATAATTTTGAATGTACTCCTATCAATATTTTCTAATATTTTATCTTTATAAAAAATATTATTCTTATCACTAATATAATTTTTATTAATTATTCCAATTGAATTTTTATCTATTTTTTTAATTTTTTTATCATAATAATAAATATTACTATCATCAGAATAAAAATTAAAACCTATATTTCTAAATTTTTTTGAGTTTTCTACTCTAAAACTGTGAAGTCCACCATC
This sequence comes from Leptotrichia sp. oral taxon 221, assembly GCF_018128245.1. Classification (NCBI taxonomy): domain Bacteria; kingdom Fusobacteriati; phylum Fusobacteriota; class Fusobacteriia; order Fusobacteriales; family Leptotrichiaceae; genus Leptotrichia; species Leptotrichia sp. oral taxon 221. The sequence goes on along the minus strand of NZ_CP072378.1, from coordinate 1,619,644 downwards.
AAATATAAAATAATATATTTTATCATTTATTGCAATAAAATTATCATCTATTATTTTAAAAAAATCTTTTTCTATTTCTGACTTCTTGTCAGATTTAAAATATACTTTATTGTCTGTAACTAAAAATATTTTATCAATTACTTGAATTTCTTTAGGAATAAAATTTAAATAAATTTTATCACGATAGTAAACATTATTTCTGTCTCTTGAATAATCATAGCCTAAAATTTCAAATGTATTTTTATCAACATTTTTTATAATTTTATTTTCAAAATAGATATTATTTTTATCTTTTGAATACTTATCTCTGATTATTTTAAAAGTTTTCTCATCGATTTTTCCAATTTGATCAGTTTTATAATAACCTATTCCATTATTTATAAAATAATCCTTTGAAATTACCTTGAAATCTAACAAATCAGAACTTAAATTAAGTCTATAAATCCAAAATTCATTATCTATATCAGAGTCAGTAACGATATAAATATTATTTTTATTTCTAAAATAGTTTTCGCCAATACTTTTTAAATCTTTATCTTTTAGTTCAATTCCATTTAAAAATTTTATATTAATTCCATTAAAGTAAATATTATTTTTATCTTTTGATATTCCATACTTTAAATTTTGAAAAGTATTCAAATCAATATTGTCTATTTTTTTACCTAAATAATAGATATTTTCTTTTGAAATTAAATATTCATCCTGTATTTTCATATCTGGAGTTATCTTTATTCTATTTGTTATTTTTGCTAAATTTTTATTAGTAAAATTTTTTCCATAAACTGAATAATCTTTACTTTTATATTCATTAATTCCATAATAATAGTATTTATCTTTTATATAATATTTATTGACTACTTCTATATCATTTGTGTTCAAATTATTACTTAAAATCTCACCATTATAAAAAATTCTATATTTATCTTTAGCTATATTTTGTGATAACACCGTAAATGTCTTTGGATCAGAAAAGTCTATCCTCTTTCCTTTATAAAAAGCACTTATATTATTTTTAGCATAAATATCATCAATTATTTCAAAACTTTCTTTATTAATGAATGGTAATTCGTATTCTTTTTTAGTACCTTCAATTTCTTCTCTATAAACTATGGTATCATCTTTAATAATGTAGCCTAAATCTTTAGAGAAAATAAAACTACTAATAACTAATATTAAAATAAAAATATTTTTTTTCAGACTAATCACCCTTTATTCTTTTTTCCAGTTCTTTATTCCAATTTTTAATTATATTCAAATCGTGAAATTGATTATTAAATATAATATTTGGTACAGTTTCATTTTTTTATAAAATTTACAAAAAATTCAAATTCTTACAAATATTTAAGTTTTCCTCTAAAGTCTTCAATAGTTTTATACCCTTTTTCATCCATAATAGCTTTTAATTCTTCAGTAATTCTCTTAAATGCTTCAGGACCTTCCTTATGCAAAGTAGTTCCGATTTGAACCATACTAGCACCACATAAAATGTGTTCAAAGGCATCTCTTCCAGTAAGAACTCCACCAGTTCCAATTATTTGAATAGAAGGATTTAATCTTTTATAAAATGCGTGAACATTTGCAAGAGCAGTGGGTTTAACATATTCTCCTCCAATTCCTCCAAACCCATTTTTAGGCTTAATAAGAACAGTTTCATCATCTAAAATAAGTCCATTTCCAATACTATTAACGCAATTAATAAAAGTTAATGGAAATTTGTTAAATACAGCTGCTGCTTGATCAAAATGAACCATATCAAAGTAAGGTGGCAATTTTATACCTAAAGGTTTTTTGAAATAAGAAAAAATTTCTGTCAATAATTTTTCTGTAGTTTCCAAATCGTAGGCAATTTGTGGTTTTCCAGGGACATTTGGACAAGATAAATTTAATTCAACAAGTCCGTTAAATTCGCTTTCTTGCACTCTTTTCAATAAAGTATGAGTATCTTCAGGCGACATTCCAACTAGTGAAAAGAAGAATGTACGATCTGGATGAGTTTTTTGCAATTCCAACAAATATTCCAAATAGTAATCAAATCCTAAATTTGGTAATCCCATTGAATTAATGCTTCCTAAAGGTACATCTTGGTAACGAGGTGTAGGATTTCCATCTCTAGGACTTAGTGTAGCAGTTTTCGTAACAAAAGTTCCAGCTTCAGAATTTAAAATTTTCTCTAATTCCTCTCTATCAAAGCAGTAAACTCCAGCCGCATTCATAAAACAGTTTTCAAAATTAAATTTTCCAATATGAGTTTTAGTTGATGCCATTTTTTCTCCTCCTAATTTTTATAAAATCAATAATATATCTTTTTTATATTATATCATAAATATTCAAAAATTTTTATTAAATCTCTTTTTTTATAGTTTCTAGCAATGCTTTACAACCTTTGTAAACATCATTATATGTGGTCTCAAAATCTCCAGTATAATAAGGGTCTGCAATTTCACGTTTTTCTCCAGCATATTCAAGAAGCATTTTCACTTCGCCATTAAATCGATTATTTAGAAATTTCTTAATATTAGAAATATTGCTCTCATCCATTCCAATAATGTAATCAAAAGTTAAATCATTATCGTTTAAAATACGTGAAAACATTCCATTCACAGTAATTCCTTCTTTTGCCAAACGTTTTCTTGTTCCGTGATGAACAGGATTTCCATGCTCCCAAGAACTTGTCGCAGCTGAATCAATAAAAATTTTATCTGATAAATTTTCATCTTCAACCATTTTTCTAAAAACAGCCTCAGCCATTGGTGATCGACAAATATTTCCCAGACAAACAAACAGTACTTTTTTCATAAATTCTCCTTCGTTAATATTAAATTCTATAAATATTATACTAAAAAGCAAGTAAAATATCTAGTTGAAAAATAAAAATTCAAAAATTTGACAGATTTTTTTATGTGTGTTATTATACGATTATTGAAAATATGAAAATTTGTAAAACGAGGAGAAGAAAATGGCAAAAACAATTGTACCAAAAAATTATGATCCAAAATGGGATATTATGGAAACAGAAATTGCAATTAAATTGACAAAAGATTTTTTTGAAAGAGAATTAGCAAATACATTAAGTTTAACAAGAATTTCAGCACCGTTATTCGTAAAAAGAGCTACAGGGTTAAATGATAACTTAAATGGTGTGGAAAGACCAGTTGCCTTTGAAATGAAAGAAATTCCAGGAGAAACAATTGAAATCGTTCATTCATTAGCAAAATGGAAAAGATTGGCATTGAAAAGATATGGAGTAGAAGCTGGAAAAGGTATTTATGCTGATATGAATGCAATAAGAAGAGACGAAGATTTAGATAACACACATTCAATTTACGTTGACCAATGGGATTGGGAAAAAGTTTTAACAAAAGAAACTAGAAATGTTGAAACATTAAAAGAAACTGTAAGAAAAATTTTCAGCGTATTCAAAAAAACTCAAAATATGTTAGCTGAAAAATATGAAAAAGCAGAAAAATTCTTACCAGAAGAAGTAACATTTGTAACATCTCAAGAATTAGAAGATTTATATCCTGAATTAACTCCAGAAGAAAGAGAAAATGTTTATGCAAAAGAAAAAGGAGCTATTTTCATTATGCAAATAGGAAAAGTTTTAGCTTCAGGACAAAGACATGACGGAAGAGCACCAGATTATGATGATTGGGAATTAAATGGAGATTTAATCATGTGGAATCCAGTGTTAGACAGATCATTGGAATTATCTTCAATGGGAATCAGAGTAGACAAAGATTCATTAAGAAAACAATTAAAAGAATTGGGATTAGAAGAAAGAGAAAATTTAGACTTCCATAAGTTATTGTTAAATGAAGAATTACCGTTAACAATTGGTGGAGGAATCGGACAATCAAGAATTTGTATGTTCTTATTACAAAAAGCTCATATTGGAGAAGTTCAAGCTTCAATTTGGTCAGACGATATTGTAAAAACTTGCGAAGAAAACGGAATAAATTTATTATAGAATCGAAAATAATTTATGAAATTTTTGAAAGATCAAAAAAAGTTTTTCATTTTTTATAAAATATTAAAAAGAGAGAGAATTTATAAAATTTAATTTTATAAGTTCTCTTTTTTGTATAACAGAAAAATTGAAAATAATAAATAGATATAAAAATTATTAAAATTATGTTATACTACATTGAAAGCAAATAGCCGAATTTTACAAAAAAATTATGGTAAAAAGCATTAAAAATTAGAAAAGAGAAGAAAGATTTCAAAATAAAATTTGAAAAAATATTAGGAGGAAAATTATGTTTTTAGAAAAAACCGAGAGATTAGCATTAGTTGATTTTGAAAATAATCACATTAACTATATCGATTTAGTAAACAACATTAAATATTACTCAGATAATTTTATAAATTTAGGAGAAAATAAATTTGGATTAATTATAATGGAAAATAGACCAGAGTGGATTTACAGTTTCTTTACAATTTGGGATAAGAATTCAGCTGCTATTGCAATTGATGCACAAAGTTCTCCAAAAGAAATTTTGTATGTATTGGAAGATTCAAATCCAGATATAATTATGTGTTCAAACGAAACAGAAAAAAATATTTTAGAAGCAATTTCAAATTATAATTTTAAAGATAATATAAAAGTTTTGAATGTAGATAATTTTAAAATTGATAATGAAAAAATGAAAAAAATTGTAAATTCTCAATTTGAGTTAAGAAATCCAGAAGGAAATCAAATAGCAGCAATGCTTTATACATCAGGAACAACAGGGTCACCAAAAGGAGTTATGTTAACTTACAATAATTTAATGACTGAAATGGAAGGAATTTATGAAAAAGGAATTTTTGATCATAGAGATCAGATTTTAGCATTATTGCCGTTTCATCATGTTTTGCCACTAACAGCAACGGTTCTTTTAATGTTAAGATACCAAACTTCAATAGTTTTTGTAAGAAAAATCGCAAGTAAAGAGATTTTTGAAGCATTAGAAAAAAATAGAGTAACTGCATTAATAGGAGTTCCAAGAGTATTCAAACTATTTTATGATGGAATAAAACAACAAATAGATGCAAAATTTATAACAAGAGCAATTTTCAAAATAATGAGTAAAAGTAAATCTATTCCTCTAAAAAGAAAAGTATTTTCAAAAGTTCATAAAAAATTTGGAGGACATTTAGATTTCATCGTTGCAGGTGGAGCCAAATTAGATCCAGAAATTGCTAGATTTTATGAAACTTTAGGAATCTATTCGTTGGAAGGATACGGATTAACAGAAACTTCGCCAGTTATTGCTGTAAATTCAAAAAATGAAAGAAAAATCGGAACAATTGGAAAAAAATTATACAATGTTGATGTAAAAATTGAGAATGAAGAACTTTGGGTAAAAGGCCCTATCGTTATGAAAGGATATTACAACAAGCCAGAAAAAACAGCAGAAGTAATGACAGAAGACGGTTGGTTCAAAACAGGAGATTTAGCAAAAATAGACGAAGAAGGCTACATCACTATAATTGGAAGAAGAAATAGTATGATTGTCCTATCAAATGGGAAAAATATTGATCCTGAAACTCTTGAAAACAGATTAATAGCTAAAAGTGATAAATTAATAAAAGAAGCAGGAATTTTCAATCATCAAAATAAGTTAGCAGCCATAATAATTCCTGATTTATTAGAATGTAGAAAAAGAAATATCAATAACGTAAAAACTTATATAAAAAATATAGTTGAAGATTATAATTTATCTGCTCACAATTATGAAAAAGTGTTAGATTATAAAGTTTTTGAAGAAGAATTACCAAAAACAAGAGTCGGTAAATTACGAAGATTCATGCTTCCAAATTTATACGAACAAAATGTTGTAAAAAAAGCAAAAGTAACAGAACCAGACAATGAAGTATATAAAATTTTAAAAGAATATGTGAAAAAAGCGAAAGGAATTGAACCTCAACCAGAAGAAAATCTAGAATTAGAAATTGGTATGGATTCACTAGATATAGTTGAATTTTTTGCCTATATCGAAAATAATTTTGGATTGCAATTAGATGAAGAAAAATTCGCTGAAATGCCTAATTTAAAACTTTTATCAGAATATATTAATGAAAAAGCAGTGAAAATTGAAAATAATGAAATAAATTGGAAACAAATAATCGAAGAAGCCAAACCCATAAAAGATGACAAAAATCGTTGGATTACAAAATTTTTAAAAGTATTTTTAGATGTAATAATAAAAGTATATTTTAGAATCCAAAGAAATGGAAGAGAAAAATTAGATCCTAAACCAAAAATTTATGTTTCAAACCACCAAAGTTTCATTGATCCATTAATTTTAGGAAGTTTGCTACCAAAATCAATCCTTTATAACACAATATTTTTAGCAATAGACTGGTATTTCAAAAAATTTCCTCTAAAATTATTAGTAAGTAATGGAAATGTAATTTTGATTGATATAAATAAAAACATCAGAAAAAGTGTAGAGGAAATTGTAGGATATTTAAAAAGTGGAAAAAATGTGTTAATTTTCCCAGAAGGTGCAAGAACAAAAGATGGAAAAGTTGCTGAATTTAAAAAAGTATTCGCAATTATTTCTAAAGAATTAGGGATAGATGTACAATGTTTAGGAATAAAAGGAGGATTTGAAGCATATTCAAGATATATGAAATTTCCTAAACCTAAAAAAATAAAAGTAGCAGTCCTAGATATAATCAAACCAGAAGGTTCATATGAAGAAATAGCTGAAAAAGCAAAAGAAATAATAACAAAATATGTTGAAAGCGAATAAAAAGCACATAATTTGATCCCCTTTGATTCTAAAAAACTAATGAATTAAAGGGGATTGAAAAAAATAAATAAAAAAAATAAAAAAAGTGTTGACAAAAATAAAAGGCTATGATATACTAATTGAGTAGTTGTGAAAAACATAAGAGAGGTAACAATTATGCCTTGGTGGCGAAATCGGTAGACGCACAGGACTTAAAATCCTGTGGAAGCAATTCCGTGCCGGTTCAAGTCCGGCCCGAGGCACCACAAAAAAGATATGCGGGAGTAGCTCAGTTGGTAGAGCGTCAGCCTTCCAAGCTGAATGTCGCGAGTTCGACCCTCGTCTCCCGCTCCAAATTGAGAGCCATTAGCTCAGTCGGTAGAGCACTTGACTTTTAATCAAGGTGTCACTGGTTCGATCCCAGTATGGCTCACCATTTTAATAAAGAAAAAAATAATGATGTGTACCTGTAGCTCAGTTGGATAGAGCAACGGCCTTCTAAGCCGTGGGCCAGGAGTTCGAATCTCTTCAGGTACGCCATTAAGGATCCATAGCTCAGCTGGTTAGAGCACTCGGCTCATAACCGAGCGGTCGCTGGTTCAAGTCCAGCTGGATCCACCAAGAAAGAGTTTTGCGGCCTTCGTCTAGTGGTTAGGACTCCAGGTTTTCATCCTGGCAACAGGGGTTCGATCCCCCTAGGCCGTACCATTAAAATTTAGAATTTAAATTAATAATAATTATTTGCTTTTAGTATGGGTGGATGTCCGAACGGCTAAGGGACCGGTCTTGAAAACCGGCGAAATCGCAAGATGTCTGGGTTCGAATCCCAGTTCACCCGCCATTTTGCCCAGATAGCTCAGTCGGTAGAGCAAGGGACTGAAAATCCCTGTGTCCGTGGTTCGATTCCGCGTCTGGGCACCATTTAAAAAGTATTAATATGCCTTGGTGGCGAAATCGGTAGACGCACAGGACTTAAAATCCTGTGGAAGCAATTCCGTGCCGGTTCAAGTCCGGCCCGAGGCACCACAAAAAAGATATGCGGGAGTAGCTCAGTTGGTAGAGCGTCAGCCTTCCAAGCTGAATGTCGCGAGTTCGACCCTCGTCTCCCGCTCCAAATTGAGAGCCATTAGCTCAGTCGGTAGAGCACTTGACTTTTAATCAAGGTGTCACTGGTTCGATCCCAGTATGGCTCACCATTTTAATAAAGAAAAAATAATGATGTGTACCTGTAGCTCAGTTGGATAGAGCAACGGCCTTCTAAGCCGTGGGCCAGGAGTTCGAATCTCTTCAGGTACGCCATTAAGGATCCATAGCTCAGCTGGTTAGAGCACTCGGCTCATAACCGAGCGGTCGCTGGTTCAAGTCCAGCTGGATCCACCAAGAAAGAGTTCTGCGGCCTTCGTCTAGTGGTTAGGACTCCAGGTTTTCATCCTGGCAACAGGGGTTCGATCCCCCTAGGCCGTACCATTTAAAATTCAGAATTTAAATTAATAATTTTATTAAAAACTATGAAAGTAAATAAATAAAAAGTTAAGATAAAGACAATGGAAGAAGATATAATATCTTCTTTTTTTTGTTTACAGAGAAAAAATTTATTTTTTATTAAACTCACTTAATAGATCTTTTCTTACTTTTCTCATTTTTCATTCGTATATAAAAATTTCTTTAAATTATAGGAAATATTCAAAAGTGTGATTATTACTGGGAAAAATTTATTTTTTTATTTTCAAAATATAGAAAAATAAAAAAAATATTTGACATTTTTAAAAAAATATAGTATAAATATTAAAAATAAATTAAAAAGAGGTGAAAGGGAATGGGTTATTTGAAAAAAGGAATTAAAAGAAAGAACAAGGGATTTACTTTGATTGAAGTTATTTTAGTAGTTGCGATTATTACTATAATTTCGGCGATTGCGATACCGCAAGTTGGGAAATATTTGAATAAGGCTAATAGAAGTAAGGTTGTTGGCGCGGTTGCAGATTTGAATAATAGTTCGACTTCTTGGAGTGTTGATAATGGTGGTGATTTACCTAAAAATTTGCAAGATGTTTTGAAAGAATATGATAATTTGAATAGATTAGGAATTGGACTACAAAATAATGGTAATTTTAAGATAGGAAATATTGAAGGAGTTGTTATTTATGATAAAGGGGAGGTTTATGCGAAGATTAATAGTAGTAGTAAGGCTTTTCCTGGAGAAGAGATAAGAAAATAGATGTTAGGGTTTTGTTTAGGATTGATAAAATATGTTGTTTTAGTAAGGATATGTTTTATAGATTTTAGAGAGAAAATTATTAAGGATAGAGATTTAGTAATCTTATTAGTTATTGGGATTTTGCTTGGTATTGAGAGAAATAATTTTGAAAAGGTGTATTTGGGATGGTGTGCGTTTTCGATGCCGTTATTGATTTTATATATAGTTGAGGACTATTTTAAAAAGGAATTGATTGGATTTGGAGATGTAAAATTAATGATTGTCATAGGTGGGTTGTTGAAGTATAGAGATTTTAGACAAGTGTTATTTTTTTATCAGAATTTATATTTTTTGTCGGCAGCTATTGTGGTTTTGGTGTTGGTTTATTGGAGGATGAGAGGGAAAAGAGGAGAGTATGTGCCATTTGCTCCGTATATTATTTTGAATTATTTGTTATTTGAAAAGTTTTTTATGTGATGGATAAGTAAAAAAATGGGGAATAGATGATAGTTTTAAGAGATAGTAGAAAAAATCAAATAGTGAAAAATATTTTTGTAAATAAAAGATGCTAGTTTTTAAAAAATTATTTGAAAATTCTAGAAAAATTGTTTTAAAATTGTAAAAAAGATAATAAAGAATATATTAATTATTTAAAAATATTTGAATAGGTTGATTATTATTGATTTGAATAGACTGGTTATTATTGAGGGGGAAGAAGTTTGGGAAAGAATAGTGGAGAAATGCTTATAGAGAGTTTGCTTTCGATGTTTTTTATTGTAAGTGTTTTGTTTCCAATAGCGAATATTTTTTTGAAGACATTTAGAGTGAATGTGAAATCAGATGATGAAAAAAAGAGTAACTTGCAAAGTGAAAATATGTTGGAATTATTGAGAGGTGTTGATTATTTGAGAATATTTAATTTTCAAGGACAGTATGATATCAAAGGGATGCAGGAATTTTATAGTAGATTTATGATTGATGATAAATATAGAATTTTAGGAAATGATTTATTTGAAAAGAATAAAAAAGTGAAGATATCTTCGACGGAATATTATTATGTTAATGAAAATAATGAGAAGGAATATATTTTTGAGATTGAGGTTGACGGGATAAAGAGGTATTATTTTCCAAAAATTTCGTAATGTAGATGAAAGAGTGAGAGATTGTTTTATTTAGAGAGTGGTAAAATTGAGAAAAAGGAATATTGAGTTAGAGTAGGATGAAAAAATTTATAAGAAGTATGAGAAATAAATAAAGAATAAAGAAGTTGTGAGATAAAGGGCTGAAGAAGATGGGGATAAAAAGGGGAAAAGTAGAGTGAGTTGCGAGAGAATGGGAAAAAGCAGAGATATAAAAAATGTGATAAAACAAAAGGGATATTTGTTGGTGGAAGTTTTGATTAGTATGTTGATATTTTCTGTTTTAGTGTCGGTTATTGCGGTATTTTTAAAGAGAGTTGCTATAATTGAGAATGTGAAAAAGAATAGTCAGAAAATGGATGAGAATATTTATTTTGCATTGGAGAAAGTGAAGGTAGAGCTCGAAGATAGAGATTTGGAGGAATTCGATTATAGTGGTGAGAAAACAAATTTATTTGTTAGAGGTAATCAAATAATTTATTGGAAGAATAGAATATTTTATAAGTTGGAGATTGTTAATAAAAAATTGTATATTTCTGAGGTAAGTGGATTTCCTAATTTCGGTAATAGATCTTTGATTGGTGAGTACGAAGATATAAATTTTGAGAAGATTGGTGGTATTTTAGCTATAAAGAGTAAATATTTGGGGAAAAGTGAGATTATAATTTTGAGTGTTTGATTTTTTTGAAATTTTTATTAAAGTTTTATAGAATAGAAATTTTGGAATTTTGATATTTAGAGAATTTAGAGATTTTGGTTTTGATAGAAAATTATAGTTATTTGAGAAGGTAGGAAAATGAAAGAGTCTGAGAAAAATAGGGGAGTAAGTTTAATTTATGTGTTGATTGTGTTGTCAATAATAACAGTATTTTCTTTTAATTTTATGTATTTTGTAAGGGAAAAGGTTAAGATAAATTCGTTGGTGAAGAGTGAGAGAAAAGTTTCTAAAAGTTTTTTGATTCAAAAGGAAGAGGAAAATTTAGAGAGAATTCTGAAAAAAGGGATTTATTTTAATAATGAAAATGTAAATTTGGAAACTAGAGAAAAGTATTTTGATTCAAATATAGGAATTGATAATTTAGGTAAAATAGAGATAAAGAAGTTGATTTATTTGAGTTCTGGTTTTGAAAGTGTTGGAGGATATAGAATCAAAGAAGTGATGGATGAAGATGGGAATAAATACGTGATTCCATTGAAGGAAAACGAGGTTTACAGAAATTTAAAAATTATTTATTCAAGAAAAGTTTTGGGCGAGGAAATTGAGTATGAGGAGAAAATTTCTTTTAGGCGAAAGAGTTTGAAAGAAATTGAGATAATAAGAATAGAGAGTAAATTTTTATAGAAAATATTTTATTTTTTAGAAATTAGTTGAGTGAAGATAGTTAGGTTTTGGAGATTTTTTGTAGTAGTTTTGATGTAAAAGTTATAAATGGGGAGAGAATGTGAGGGAACAAATTAAAATATATATTAGAAGTGAGGAAAAGATATATTTATTTATAGAAGAGAAAATTTATTTTTATGAAAATCAAGATTTGAGTTCGGTTTTGGAGAGTTTAGATGAATATAGTTTGAGTGAAGAAGTGGAAATTTCTTTGATTTTGCATTTTTCGTATTTTAAAATAGAAGGAATGGAAACGGATTATAGAGATAATAATATTAAAAATATAGAAAATTTTGATGATGAAATTGAAGAAAATGTTGAAGGAAATATTGAAAAAAATGGAACTCAGAAATTGGTGAAAATTAGTTTTAAGGAAAATTTTAGATGGGAAATTTTAAAGGAAAAAATTCTTTGGAAAATGAAAGAAATGAAATATTTGAAGAAAAAATTTTTTCTGAATCACATTGAGGACAAGTATGTAACTTTTGGTATTGAGAAGAAGAAAATCGAGGAATTTAAAAATGTATTTAAGCAGGAAAAAAAGAAATTACTGGATATAAAAGTGGATGTAGCTTCAATTTATAATTATAATAAAAATGAAGATACTGAGATTTTAACGATTGGAGAGAGAAAAAGTTTAAGGTTTGTGATTGAAGACTCGAAAATTAGTGAGTTTGAAGAGATCGATTTAAAAATTGATGATTTAGAGAATTTAGAAGAGTATGATTTTAGTGACATGAAAACAGTTGGTTTGAGTGAGGATAATTTAAAAGAGATATTTTTAGGGACAGAATTGTATGAGGAGCCTAATTTTCTGAAAAAAGAGAAGTTTTTTGATGATAAAAATTTAAAGAAATTTGAAGTTAAAGATGTAGCTGTAATTTTACTGATAGGAGCGGGGTATATTTTTTTGCAAAATTTGATACCGTTGGAAAGGGAAAAAGCTAAGAATGAGCGATTGAAGAATGAAACGAAAAAGTTGGAGAAGGAATATTTGAGTAAGAAAAATGAGAAATTGCCTGATTATTCAAAAGAATTATCTCTATTGGAAGAGGTAGATTCTAATATTACAAGAAAAGAGTATTACAGTTTTATAAAATTTTTGATTGAAAATAGTAGGAATGGCGTGGATTATACGAAAATTAATTATAGCGATAACAAATGGATTGTTCAGGGAACGGTTAATAAATTTGAAAATTTTGAGAAATTTGAGAATAATTTGGAGAGGAAATATTCGAGTACAGAATTGGGGTATTTGAAGGATAATGATGAGGAAATTGTGTTCGAATATACGATGATAGATAAGAAAAATGATAATTAGAAGATGTGGAATTAAGTGAGAAATTGGGAGAAATTATGGGGAATTTAAAAAATTTGGTGTTTTTAGTTTTGGTTTTATTAGGCGCTTTTGGGCTGAATGATAAATATTCGAAGTATAAGGAAACTTTAAAAGATGGGAAATTGATAGTTGAAAATAAGAAAAATTTAGAGGATAAAATAGATGAGATTTTTGTTGAAAAGGCAAGAAATAAAGAGAAAATGGAAAATGATTATGAAAAAATAAAAATGTTAATAGATAGATTTGGAATTCTTTCGATAAAAAATGAATCACAATTTAAGAAAATGGTGTATATTTTTTCGAATGAAAGCGGTTTGAAACTGAAAGAAATTTCGAAATCAGAGAAATTGTGGGATAGGAAAGGGTATAGTCTGAAATATATTCATTTTACGTTGAGTGGGAGTTTGAATGATTTTGGGAAATTTTTGTATTTTGTGAATAAGAGTAAAAAATATATTGATACGACACGGAGTTATATTGAATTGACACAGGAAGCGTATAAGATTTCATTGGGATATATTGAAAATACAGCGAAATAGAGAATGGATAAAAATTATAAATTTTAGAGAATTGAGTTGAGAGAAGTAAAAAGGGAGAGGGAATGAAAAAAAGGAAATATAAGAATTTGTTAATAATTTTGTGTTTTTTTGTTTGTAATGTTGCTTTTTCGAGTAGTGTTAATAATTATGTGGATAAAAAAGATAAAGATAGGATGGGAAAAATTTTTATCTATCGAGAAGATATTGAAAAGGAAAAGTTAAAAAAATTGCAGACGGAATTGCAAAATTTGAAAAATAAAGAGAGTAAAGATAGTCAAAATAATCAAAGTAATCAGAATAATAAAAATCAAAAAAAATCATCTAGTACAAATCAAAAAAATGGAGAAATATCAAAATCTGAAAATAATTCTGTGCAAAAAACTGTTATTGAAAAGGTGGTAACACCTGTAGTAACAAAAAAAATAAAGGAAATTTATTTGGATTATGGAGATGCGAAGGAAATTTCAGAAGCTTTGGATGGGTTTGAAGATTTTAAAATGATCGGGATTGATAATAAAATTATTTTGAATGGAGATGAGAAGAAATTTTTGGAATTGGAAAGGATTATTAAATCTTTGGATAGGGCAAAAGAACAGGTTATTATTAAAGGAACGATAATTGATACAAGTTCTAATTTATTTGAGAGACTTGGAATTGACTGGTCGATAAATCCTGAAAATGCTAATCCGAATAGAAAAAATTTGATTGGGAAATTTTTAAATGGAGAGGTTTCGATTAGTTCGATTTTTTCGATGGGAGGAAATTTTTTAGGGATTGATTTTAATTTGTTGAAAGAAAATGGGGATATAAAAATTGAGGCGATGCCGACGTTGATGATAATGGAGAAGGAAGAAGGAGAATTACGGGTAACTGAGGAAGTAATTATTGGAGAGAAAAAAATTACGAAAAATAATGAAGATTACGTTGAGCCGATATTTTCCGAAGCAGGAATAGTTTTTAAAATTTTGCCTGAGATAAAAAATGTGAATGGAGAAAAGAAAATTATTTTGAAAATGGATACAGAAATTAGTAATTTTAAATTAACTTCAAGTTATAATGAATCTTCGGGGGCGAAACAGAAAAATCAAACTCGGACGACTATTACTTTAAATAATGGGGGATCTACGTTTATTGGAGGATTGAAGCAAAATGTAGGAAAAGAGACAGTTAGAAAAATACCGATATTGTCGAGTATTCCAATAATAGGTCCATTATTTAAATATCAAAGAAAAAATAAGGAGATGAGAGATATTTATATTGAAATTGAAGCAATTATTCAAGAGATAAAATGATAATTGATGTGATACTATTTTTAGACTAAGTTTTTTACTTTAAAATTTTAGTAAAGAAAATAAAAAAATTAATGAAATAATTGAAATTGTATAGTATAATAATAAAGAAAAATGATTTTGAGAGAGGAAAAATATGATATCAATTCAAAGGCTTGAAGAAATACTAAAAAAGTTTAATAAAATTAAAATAGCGGTTATTGGAGATATGATGTTGGATGAATATTTGATTGGAAAAGTGAATCGGATATCACCAGAAGCTCCAGTGCCAGTTGTGAATATTGAGGAAGAGAGATTTGTATTAGGGGGAGCTTCGAACGTTGCTAATAACTTGAAGAGTTTGGAAGGGCAAGTGCGAGTTTATGGTGTTATAGGCGAAGATGATAACGGGAAGAAGTTTACTAGTGAATTAGAGGCGAAGGGAATAGAATCAGATGGAATTGTTGTGGATGATTCTAGACCAACAATTATAAAAAGTCGTGTTTTATCTCAAGGACAACAATTATTAAGATTAGATTGGGAAAAAGATACGAATATTTCTAAAGAAATTCAAGAAGCATTGATTAAAAAAGTCGAAAGAGATATTGATGAAATTGATGCAATTTTATTGTCAGATTACAATAAAGGAGTTTTAACAAAATATGTTTCTGAAAGTATAATAAAAATAGCTAAAGAACATAATAAAAAAATAGTTGTAGATCCTAAGCCGCATAATTTTAAAAATTATGTTGGAGTTACGACAATGACGCCTAATAGAAAGGAAATATTGGACTATTTTGGACTGAATAAGTTTAATAGCGAAGAAGAAGTTGCTAATGCGATGAAACAGTTAAAAAAAGATTTGCAACTGGATTGTGTAGTTTTAACAAGAAGTGAGGAAGGATTTTCGTTGTATGATGGGAATTATGAAAGGGTTCCCACTGTGGCAAGGGAAGTTTTTGATGTGACAGGAGCTGGAGATACGTTTATCTCGACGTTGTTGCTTTCACTTTCGGCAGGTGCAAGTTTATATGAAGCTGGAGTAATTGCAAATATGGCATCAGGAATAGTTGTAGCTAAGATTGGTACAGCAACAGCAACTAAAGAAGAAATTTTGGAATTTTATCATAATGAATTAAAATAAATTATAAATATTTTTAAGTTCAACAATTAAGGGGGATTGAGGAATTAAAATATAAAAAAGGAAGTGAAGTTTATGACAGTAATTGCGGCAATTGAAGCTGGAGGAACTAAATTTATTTGTGGATTAGGAAAAGAAAATGGAGAAGTTATTGAGAGAATAAGCATTCCAACAACAACTCCAGATGAAACAATGAGAAAGGTTATTGAATATTTTAGTGATAAAGAATTTGATGTAATGGGTGTTGGAAGCTTTGGACCAATTGATCCAGTAAAAGGTTCAGAAACTTATGGTTATATTACAAAAACACCAAAACCTTATTGGAGTGATTTCAATATGATAGGTGAATTGAAAAAACATTTTGATGTACCTATGGAATTTGACACAGATGTAAATGGTGCAGCATTGGCAGAAGCTTGGTGGGGAGCTGGAGAAGGTTTAAAAAATGTAATGTATATCACAGTTGGAACTGGAATTGGTGCTGGAGCAGTAGTAAATGGAAGAATGGTTCAAGGATTAACTCATCCTGAAATGGGACATATTTTTATTAAAAGACACAAAGATGATAAATTTGAAGGAAGATGTCCGTTTCATAAAGATTGTTTAGAAGGAATGGCAGCTGGACCGGCAATTGAAGCTAGATGGAATAAAAAAGGAATTGAATTAGCAGATAGAACAGAAGTTTGGGAAATGGAAGCATATTATTTGGCTCAAGCATTGGTTAACTATATTTTGATTTTATCACCACAAAAATAATTATGGGTGGTGGAGTAATGAAACAAAAACAAATGTTCCCATTCATAAGAAAATATGTTCAGGAGTTTTTAAATGGTTATGTTCAAAAAGATGCGATATTAAAAGATATTGATAATTATATCGTTTATCCTGGACTTGGAGATGAAGCAGGATTTGTTGGATCTATTGCTTTAGGGAAAATAGCGTTAGTACAAAAATAATAAAAAATAAAACAATTATATCTGGGGGGATTATGAGAGTTTTTAAAAATGAGGAAAAAATAAAAGAAAAAGATTATTTTTCTTTTACAAAGGGGATGTATTATCTCTTAAAAGGTAAAATAAGTTTGGTTAATGCATTGGAAATAATTTCAGGAAATTATAAAGAAAATTTTAAAAATAAGATTTTGAAAACAAAATTTCAAATTGAAAAAGGAGTTTCTTTGCAAGTAGCGTTTAAGAGAATTACTGACAATAGAGAATTTTTAGAGATGATTAAAATTGGAGAAGAAACAGGGAATTTGGAAATAATATTCAAAAATTTATCTGAAAAATATGAATTTAATCAAAAGATAAAAAAAGAAATAAGAAATTTGAGCGTGTATCCGTTGACAGTAATGGGGACAGCTTTTATTATTGTAATAATTTTATTAAAATTAGTAGTTCCAAAATTTGTTTTAATTTATTCGGATATAGGGCAGCAGTTGCCTAGATTGACACAGTTAGTTGTGAATCTGAGTGAAATTGTAAATAAACATGGGCTACTTTTATTAGTTGTAGCAGGAGTGATTGTCTTTGGGGCAAATTTTATTTATAAAAGGAATAATTATAATATTGAAAAATTGCTCTTGAAGATTAAAATTGTGGATAAATTGTATAAAGATATTTGTATTTTGAATTTTACGAGAAATATGTATATGTTGAGTAGTGCTAATGTTCCTTTGTTGCAATCTTTAAAATTGACTTCAAATTCAAAAAGTTTGATGTTGAATGCAGAGGTAAAAAAAATAATAAAAAAGGTGGAAAAAGGGATTTCGATTCAACAGGCTTTTAAAAATCTTTATTTTTTTGATAGAGAATATATTAATTTTTTGAGTATTGGTGAAAAAACTGGAAATGTGGAAACTGCTTTTTCAAATTTGAATACGATTTATTATGAGAAAGTGACTGAAAAAGTGAAATTATTTTTAAAATTATTTGAGCCATTGTCGATAATAGTTATTGGATTGATAATTGGTTTTGTGATTTTTGCAGTTATGCTTCCGATGTTTAAAATGGGAGAAATGATTTAAAAAATTGTAATTAAAAATAAAAATTAGAGATTTTGTAAAAAATGGTAGAAAAAATAGAAAAGAGAGAAAAATGATAGAAAATTTTTTAGAATCATCGAAGTATGCACAGGAATTATTTGAGATTGATGATGAGATTGTTGAAAAAATAGAGCGTGAGAGTTTGGAGGATAAGGTTCCGATTATAACAAGAGATGTCTTGAATTTCATGATTTATAATGCGAATAATATTAATGCAAAAAATATTTTGGAAATAGGGACTGCAACTGGTTATTCGGGATTATTTTTGGCTAGAATTGCGAATAAAAATGGCGGAAAATTAACGACTATTGAGATAGATGAAAAGAGACACAAAATAGCGAAAGAGAATTTTGAGAAGTTGGGATTACTAGATAAAAATGAAATGATTTTAGGTGATGCGTTGGAGGAGATTCCTAAATTAGATCAGTCTAAAAAATATGATTTTATTTTTATCGATGCTTCAAAAGGTCAATATTTAAAATTTTTTGAAATGAGTTATGGATTATTGAATGAAAATGGAGTAATTTTTATAGATAATTTGATGTTTAGAGGATTAGTTGCCGAAAGTGATGAAAATGTTCCGAAAAGATTTAAAACGATTGTTAGAAGATTGAGAGAATTTATTCAAAAATTGAATAAAGAATATAATTTTATCTTATTACCGTTTGGAGATGGAGTAGGATTAGTTAGGAAGTAGTTAAAATGAAATTTCTTTTGTATAACATAAGATATGGAACGGGGAAGTATTTAATAAAGAGATTTAAACATATTAGAGGTTATTTGGGTCGTTCTGAAAAACAAATAGATCGAATAGGAAAATTTATTAAAAGACAAAAGCCAGATATAGTTGGTTTGGTGGAAGTCGATTTAGGGTCATTTCGTATGAAATCAAAAAATCAAGCCGAGATTTTGAGTGAAATGACAGACAAAAATTTTATTTATCAGTATAAATACGAAGAAAATTCGAGATATATGAAATTTCCAATGGTGCGAAAACAAGGAAATGCATTATTATCAAATAAAGAAATAGTAAATCATAAATTTCATTATTTAGATAATGGAATGAAAAAATTAATAATTGAAATTGAAACTAATGGAATTGTAATTTTCTTAGTTCATTTGGCGTTGGGTGGAAAAACTCGAATGAAACAATTTGTGCAATTGTTTAGTTTAATTGAAAAATGTGAAAAACCAATGATTGTTGCTGGAGATTTTAATACTTTGTGGGGGACTGAAGAGATAGAATTGTTTATGAAAGCTGGGAAACTGAAAAGTGCGAATTTAGAGAAAAAGCCGACTTTTCCTAGTTGGTCGCCTAAAAAGGAATTGGATTTTGTGCTCCATTCAGAGAATATAAAAATAAATGATGTGAAGGTTATAAAAACAATGTTATCGGATCATTTGCCAATTTTGATTGATTTTGATATTATTTAATGAAAAAAATTTCTATAAATAAGAGTAACTAATTTCTTCTTGTTTTTGTAAAAGGAAAAAGATTTAAAAAAATTTGAAAATAAATTTGAAAAATTGCAAAAAATGTATTAAAATGAAGATAGAAAATGTTTTTTTAGAAAGGAGATTTTAGTGAAATCATTGTTAAAAAAATTGGCAGTATCTCTATTGGTTATATCAGCTGCTACGACATTAAATGCTCAAAGTATAATTACAGGAGCTAGAAATATCGGTGGAGGTAATGCTACAAGCAACAGAAATTCAGATGTTGCTAATCAACAAGAGTTAAGAGGTGTTTGGGTAGCAAGTGTTAGTAACATTGACTGGCCTTCAAAAAAAGGGCTTAGTGTAGAACAACAAAAAAGGGATTTTATTACTATTTTGGATAATGTAAAAAAATGGAATATGAATGCAGTTTTCGTTCAAGTAAAACCTGCGGGGGATGCTTTTTATCCTTCAAAATATTCACCTTGGTCTGAGTATTTAACAGGAACTCAAGGAAAAGATCCTGGATATGATCCTTTGAAATTTATGGTGGAGGAAGCACATAAAAGAGGAATTCAATTTCATGCTTGGTTTAATCCGTATAGATTGACAGCAACAGGTGGAAGAGAAAAACTTTCAAGTGACAATATTGGGAAAAAGAGACCAGATTGGACAGTTATTTATGGAGGGCATGTTTATTTGAATCCTGGTATACCAGAAGTTAATAATTATGTTGTGGATAGTATTGTTGAAGTTGTTAAAAATTATGATATTGACGGAGTGCATATGGATGACTATTTTTATCCATACAAAGTTAAAGGTCAAGAATATCCAGATAGTGCGCAATATCAAAAATATGGTTCTAAATTCGCTAGTATAGGTGACTGGAGAAGAAATAATGTAAATAATTTAATAGAAAAATTACATAAATCTATTAAAAAAGTTAATCCTAATGTAGAATTTGGAATAAGTCCATTTGGTGTTTGGAGAAATGCTTCAACAGATCCAGTAAAAGGTTCTAGTACAACAGCAGGTGTTCAAAATTATGATGACTTGTATGCAGATATATTGTTATGGATGGATAAAGGTTGGCTAGATTATGTAGCACCACAAATTTATTGGAATCAAGGATTTAAAGCAGCAGAATACAACACATTAGTAAAATGGTGGAGTAAATATGCAGCAGATTCTGGTACAAAATTATATATTGGACAAGCAGCGTACAAAGTAAATGAATGGCAAAATGCAAAAGAATTAGTAAACCAAATTAATTTCAACAGAAATTATGCACAAGTAAAAGGAAGTATCTTTTTTAGCTATAAATCATTATTAACAAATCCAAAAAATGTAACAAATAGTTTAAAAAATGGTCCTTACAGCAGTGTTCCTAATGAAAATATTGTAGGAATGAACTAAAAATAAAGTGCTAACACGGATAAGAGAATAAAAATTGAAATGTGAAATGTGAATTTATAATTGTGAAGATTATTCATGAGAAGTAAATTCACATTTTTTAGTATAATAATTGGCTCTTTGTCAAGTGTGGGGGTGGAAAAAGTTCGGTAACCTTAAAAGATTCTAAGCTGAATAAGCTTTCTAAGGTTGTCGAATTTTTTTATCCCATAAGATAGCCTTTTTATTACTTTTATTTTGTTATTTTTCCCTTCAACAAATCCATTATTTATATTATATTTTTGGATATTATTTATTTCTTCTTCCCAGTTTGATAATGTTTCCCCTAACTTAATACATTCCTTTATTCCAGATTCCTTCAGTTCTCATATTAGGTCATTCAGTTCATAACTGAATATAGTGACATCCTTTATTTCAAATATACTGAAAAATTTTGTCCTAAGATCATAAGCCCTTGAAAATATCTCTGAAAAGGTTCTTCAGTTTCTTTAGCCAAAGGACTGAACGTACTATTTGGATTCTTTGCTATCAGTTTCCAATATTTCTTATATTCCTTGTATTTTATGTCTGAATTGAATAATCTTATCCTCACATCCCCTATCCTCCAGTTTGCCTGCCTTATGACATGATATTTGTCTGCTACAATATCAGCATGTGGAAGACAGGAGTATACTGTATTCCTGAACTGCATGAACATGTACATTCCAACCTTTTTTATACTGTCTTTTATATTATAGAGCCTTTATGTATTAAAATTTCACTCATAAATATAGTTTTTTCTATTGGAAATTTTTTAAAAATAATAAGAGAAATGCCTAAAATATGTTATAATAAATATATTTCTAGCAGGAGAAAAATTCTGATGAAAAAATTTAAGATAAAAACTAGACCGTCTGAAGAAATTATGATGGCAATAAATGGTGAACTTGATGATAAATTGATAAGTGAAAATATGAAAAAAATGCTGGAAGAAGCATATAAAATTTTTACTCATGATTTAAATGGAAAACTGACTGTGTGTACACCTTGCTGTGTAAGTGAAGAAAATGTAGAAAAACTTATAAAGACACCAGTCAGAGAATTATCAAGGGAGTTAATGTGGGAGTATCTGGATGCTGTAAATCTAGATGAAACAGGACTTGAGATAAAACATTTTCTTCCAAAAATACTTGAGTTTATAGTAAAATATGCAGAAATAAGGCTGGACACTTCACTTATTCTTGATAAATGCCACTTTGAGAAGAAAATCTGGAGTGATGAGGAACTTGATTTCATGTACAGATTTTCGAATGAGTTTATGTTTGAAGTGCTTAAAACTGAGCCTAAAACAGCAAGAATAGAAAATTTTTCAGTTTATATGACTATGTTTAATCTGGGAGGACTGAAAACAGAGCATCTGTTTGATATTGAAATGTGGAAAAAAGCAAGTGAAAATATAAATGTATTGTGGCATTTTGAAGAAATGATGTACTCCTATACTGAAAGCTATACTTACTATTCGTATTCTTTTTCTTCCAATCCTGAATTTAATGAACAAATGAATTTATGGATGAACAGTAAAGAAATTGCAGAGGTATTTTTACCGGTTATTGAAAAATATTATTTTGAGAATCCAAAGATGGATTATGAGGAACAATGGCGTCTGGATCAGCTTTATTCTGTTCTTGAAAAAAATTTAAAAAAATAGGAAAATCAGTGAGAATGAATATTTATTTCATATGAAATAAGAAAAAATATGATCTGATTATTTTGCCGGTGGTGGATATTGAAAATAGGCTTCTTGGAATAATAACAATAGATGATATTATTGATGTAATTGAGCAGGAAGACACAGAAGATTTTCATAGAATGGCAGGGATATCATCTCCTGTAGAAGAAACTTATTTAAAGACAAGTGCATTTACAATAACTGCATGAACATATCCATTCCAACCTTTTTTATACTATCTTTATGACAGAGAAGAAATTTCCTTATGGTTGATGATTTCCTGTCCTTTAAAATATTTATCAGGATATGGTTTGTATCATACTCTTATTCCATATACATGGTAGGTGTCACAGATAAGTTCCACTTTTTTTATTTTTACATCTTTTATTTCAGGTCTGAATGTGGTAAAATTATTTTTCATAAATACAAATTCCTTTCTTATGTCTTTTTGGCAAAAACATAATACTATAAATTTGTTATTTATGCTATTTTTTTATTTCTTTTTTCATCCCCATATATATTATAGAGCCAAAAAACACCTTTCAAGAACAATATCTTAAAAAGGCGCTTAAATCAAAAACTATTATTTAAAAAACATAATAAACGAAGTGATAATACAAGTATTAACAAAATCGATAAATAAAGCTCCTACTACTGGAACTACGAAGAATGCCATTTTAGAGAAAATATATTTTTCTGTAACGGCTTTCATATTTGAAATTCCATTTGGAGTGGCTCCCAAACCAAATCCACAATGTCCTGAAACCATGACAGCAGCGTCGTAATTTGATCCCATTGCTTTAAAGGTAATGAAATTAAGATAGAAATAAATTAAAATAATTTGTGCAATTAATAAAATTAATAACGGTCCTGCTAAATTAATTAATTCCCATAATTTTAGTGACATAAGTGCCATTGCTAAAAATAAACTTAGAGTAACATCTTCTAAAACACTAATTTCTTTTATTGGTGCATTTAGTTTTTTCGATTGATCAGATATATTTCTAAGAATAGCAGCGATTATCATAGGTCCAATGTATATTGGGAATTTTAAAGCTGGTAAAAGTGCTGTTATTATAATTGATAAATATGAACCAATTCCCATTGAAACCAAGATGTAGAAGAATGCCATTGAAAATCTTTCCCCGTCTAAAAATGGTCGTTGTTTTTTTAGAACTTCTTCATCAATATCTGAATCTTCCAAATGTTTTTCGTTTTTCTTCCAATCTACAGGTAATAATTTATGTTTACTAATAAGTCTATCTGCAATAGGGCCTCCCATCATAGAACCAACAATAAGCCCAAAAGTTGCAGCTGAAATTGCTATAGTTTTAGCTCCAGCATATTGAGGTCCAATCGCTTCAATAATAGGTGCAATTGACGCTGAAGTTCCGTGTCCTCCAGTCATAGGAGTAGATCCTGTCATCAATCCCAATAAAGGTGGGAAACCAATAATTTTTGAAACTACAATAGCTACAATATTTTGAGAAAAACATAGCCCTCCAGCAATAAGTAAGAATATACCAACCTGTTTTCCTCCTTTTTTCAATGTTTTTAAACTCGCATTAAATCCAACACTCGTAAAAAACATTACCATAAAAAATGTTTGTAAAGTTGTATCAAATGTAATAGTAAGTATATTTGTTTCCTTAAAGATAAGTGAAATTATTGAAAATAAAAATCCACCAATAACAGGAGCTGGGATACAATATTTTTCAAAAAATTTAATATGTTTTCGTAATTTCATACCAATAAGCAACAAAATGACTGCCAAACCAATAGTTTGAATCATGTCCATTTCAATTTTAATCATAAATAAAATTTTCCTTTCTTTTTAGATAACATAATAATATTATATACTAGATACGATTTTTTTGCAATGAAAAAACATTTTTTAAATAGAAAAAATAAATAAAAAATGTTATAATTGTACTAAATATTGAAAATAAATATAAAAATTGAAAGGAAGTAACAAATGAGTTTACCAAAATGCCCAAAATGTGGATCAGAATATACGTATGAGGACGGGAATATGTTAATTTGCCCAGAATGTTTTCATGAATAGACATTAGAAGAAAGTAATAGTGAAAATGAGGAAAATGTTGTAAAAGATTCAAATGGAAATGTTTTGCAAAATGGAGATAGTGTTACAATAATTAAAGATTTAAAAGTAAAAGGTGCGTCAAGTGATTTGAAGAGAGGTACTAAAGTAAAAAATATTAGATTGATAGATGACGGAATTCACAATATTGAATGTAAAATTGATGGATTTGGAGCGATGAAACTAAAATCGGAATTTGTTAAGAAAAATTAATATCTTGGTTCAAATTGTTGTTTAAATTGTTTTAGAAATTATAAATTAAGGTGAAAGCTATTTCTGTAAAGAAAAATATGATAGAGATTATTTTTGAATTATGAAATGGCTCTTTGAAATTAATAGAATAAAATAGAAAAATAAAATGGAAGGAGGAAAGATGAAATCAGGATTTATAGCGATTGTTGGTCGTCCAAATGTGGGAAAATCAACATTGATGAATAAATTGGTAAAAGAGAAAGTTGCGATAGTTTCAGATAAAGCTGGGACTACAAGAGACCAAATTAGAGGGATTGTAAATATTCAAGATAATCAGTATATTTTTGTTGATACGCCTGGAATTCATAAGCCGAAGCATTTGTTAGGTGAGCATATGACAGAAGTTGCGTTAGAAACGTTAAATGATGTGGATTTGATAATGTTTATGCTTGACGGAAGTGTGGAAATTTCAACTGGAGATATTTTTGTGAGTGAGCATATTAAAGAAGCGAATACACCTGTAATTGTGATAATTAATAAAATTGACAAATTATCAGATGAAGAGATTGAAGAGAAAAAGTTGGAAATCAAAGAAAAATTGGGCGATTACGAAAATATCATAACTTTGACTGCAGAATATGCGATAGGTATTCACAAAATTTTTGAAGTTGCAGAGCCTTATTTGTCGAATGATGTGTGGTTTTATCCAGAAGATTATTATACAGATTTGCCTGTTAATAAAATTGTTGTTGAGACAATTAGGGAAAAAATATTGCATCATACGAAAGATGAGATTCCTCACAGTGTTGCTGTCGAGATTATAAATGTTGAGACGAAGCCGAATATTAGAAAATATGATGTGAATATTTATGTTGAAAGAGATAGTCAAAAAGGGATTATCATTGGAAAAGACGGTGCTTTGTTGAAGAAAATTGGAATTGAAGCGAGACGAGAAATTGAAGCTTTGATTGATTTGAAAGTGAATTTGAAATTGTGGGTAAAAGTTAAGAAAAAATGGAGAAAAAATAAACAATTTTTAGATGAAATGGGATACAAAATTAAGAAAAAATAAGTTATTTAGTGGAAGAAATTTAAAATTAAAGTGGAAATAAAATTATTTTCTATTTTAATAAAAATGTTACAAGAAGTCTTCAGCTTCTAAAAGTGGGAGTAGTTCACTGGAATTAATTAAGAGGGTATTTTTTAAGAAATGTTAAATTTAGATGAATCATTTTTTGAGAGATACCTTGTTTTGTAATTAAAATTTTATTTTGTTAGAAAAATAAATAAAAAAATATATAATAATGTGAAAAATGTGCTATAATTATAATGGGGAGAGGGATGAATAAGGATTTAAAGATATGGAAAAATATGTGTTTTTTAGAGGAAAAGTGATAGATAAATGGTATGATTTTGATTAAAAAATAATGATTTTCACATTTTTAAGAATAAAATTAGAAATAAAAATAAAATCATAAAAATTAGTCAACGCATACAGAAATGTGTGTGAAAATAGTTATAAAACTATAAAAAACTACTTGAATTGCTGGAAAATCCTAAAGTTAGTTTGACTACAACATAATATCTATTCTGTTTAATAAATTAAGAATATAGATGTAAGTGTGAAAGTGGCGAAAGCAGAAAAAATAAACTAGATGGCATAAGGTTAAATCCTAAGTGCTAAAATAATGGACAACCAGCAGCTAAGACTGAAAAGTAAAGTTCAACGACTATTCCTTTTTGGAAGTACACCAAAGTTGGTGGAAGTGGGTAGACCTAAACGGATAATGCTGTAGGATAAGATATAGTCTGTGCTTGTTAGAAATAGCAAGAAGTTTGAAGTTAAATTTTTCTCTAATTATAGTGAAGAAAAGCTTAATAAAGAACTGCATAAGAAGTAGCGAGCTTATGTGAACAAAATTTATAAAAATCAGAAAAATTCTCATTATCATATCATCGCAGATGCTGAAGGTAAACAATATGATTTGGCAATTAATATAGGAAGTATTTTAGAGCAAAATGGCGTAGTTAAATCTTCGGATTTACGTGTCTGTTATGAGGAGGAATATACTTACAATAGGAAGATTTTGAAAGAAATGCTATTGCAGAAAGAAGGTGTGACAGAAGCTAGAAAAGGCTTGTGTTTAGATTATTCTAAGATGAAATTATTTCCTCATGAGAAGTTGAAGTTAATGAAAGGTTTTAGTGAAAAAGAGATTTTCTTAACAGAATTAATTGAAGAAAATATTTGTAAAATGATGCTAAACGAAAGATTTGAAATATTTGTATTTGGTAAGCTATATTCAAATAATAAAGGAATACATGATATTCATTTAAATCAAGGGAGTAGAGGGAAACATAAATTAAAAGACAGTCCATTTTCAGACGGAGCAATATTTTTTTTCGACAGAAAAGTGAAAAAATGGAAGGCATTGTTTATTGCTTTTAGAACTCAAACATTGAGAACTGATAGAAATGGAAAAGCTTTATAGAAAAGAGGAGTAATAGCTATGTTGAATATGACAAGAGAGAGCTTTTGGAATTATGTTTCGGAGGCTCAAAATAATACGAAAAATGGATCAGAAATGTTAAATTATTTAACAGAAAAATTATCCAAAGAAACAGATGAAACAATTTTTAGTTTTGGAATTATTATAGATGAATTGATGCTTGAAAGCTATAATGAAAAATTGTGGTGTGCATCGTATTTGATTAATGGTGAAGACAGTGAAGAATTCTTTGATTTCTTTAGATTATGGCTCATTTCACAAGGAAAAGATGTATATGAAGAAATTTTAAAGAATCCAGACGATCTTATTAAATATGTAAAAACACCTGAAGAAGATGGATTTGCAAGTGATCTATATGAAAATGAAGATTTTTTCTTTGTAGCTATAGATGCTTTTAGAATAAAAAATTCATTGGAAGATTTTGAGGAAGCATTTGAAAAATATTTGGAAGTATTTGATGAGTATAAAGAAAAATTAAATTATCAAGATGAAGATTATCCAAAACTTAAATTTAGTTGGAATAAGAAAGTTCCTAACTCTATGAAAAAAGAATGTCCAAAATTGTTTGGAAGATTATACATCGGAGATTCGGAGTTGGACGCCTAAGTAGAAGTTGTAAGGAATGATAGCTAAAAGACTAATATAAATAAAACAAGTAGCATAAAATAGCGTAAAATAAAAAATATGAAATTCTCGTAATTGAGGATTTCATATTTTCTTTTATTTATAAGAAAATTAAATTCATATTTTTTAAACTATTTACTAATAATATTTAATAATTTAAAAAGAGGATCAGCCTCTTTTCTAGTAATAGATAATTTTATCCAATCAAATTTTTAAATTTTGCAATTTCGTAAAAAGATCCGCAAATTACAATTGCTTTATACGAAGTATTTTTTTGATTGACTAATTCTAAAGTCTTGTTGTATGCGATTTTTATATCATTTTCAAAAGTGATGTTATGTATTGGAATATTTTCTTTTATCATTCGAGATTTTATTTCCTCTGAATTAAGTCCATAAGTGATTCCACTCAATGAAGTTATAAAAATTTTATTTGTTGTTGTTTCTAATTTTTCAAAAATTTTTTTAAAATCTTTTGTTTCGAGAACCGATGTTATGAAAATAACTTCATTTTTTTTATAAAGTTCATTCAAATTTTCCAAAAGAGTTTTTATTGAATCTTCATTATGAGCAGCGTCTAGTATTACTGGCGGATTTTTTGAGAAAAACTCAAATCGTGCTATCCATTTCATATCATCGAGTCCCTTTTGAATAATTTTGTCTTCAATATTATAAATTTTTGCGATTTCGTATGCAATTAAAAAATTATTAGCTTGAAATTTTCCAAAAAGAGGAATTTCAAATGTAGAATTATTCAGTGTAACTATTGTCTTGTAATTTTTTTTATCTAAAATAACTTTCATATTATGATATTTTTCGATTAAATTAATGCTGTTTTCAGTTCTTTCGTTAATCGCATCTATTAATTCAGGTAAATTTTGTGAAAATAAACAAAGTTCATTCTTTTTAATAATTCCTGCCTTTTCAAAAGCAATTTCTTTCAAAGAATTTCCTAGAATATTTGTATGTTCTAAACTAATATTTGTAATTGCAGCTATGTCAGAATTAATCAAGTTTGTAGCATCCATTCGACCACCTAACCCTGTTTCTATTACAATAAAATCAGGATTTTTTTCATTGAAAAATAGTAGGCAAATGAAAAAAGTTATTTCAAAAAAATTAAGTGGGTGGGGATTTTCTTTTTTTGAACTATATTTTTTTATTTTTTCTAAAGCAATTTGATAATATTTGATTATTTCGTCGTCTGAAATCATTTGTTTATTAAAAATAATACGCTCGTTAAATTTTTGAATGTGTGGAGAAGTAAATTTTCCTACACGAAATCCATTTGCAAATAAAATATTTTCAATAAAAGTTACAGTTGAACCTTTTCCGTTTGTACCTGCAACATGTATGATTTTAGAATTTTGACAAGGAAATCCTAACAAAGCGTAAATTTCTTTTAAATCATCGATATTTTCTCTTCGTTTTTTTGTACGAAAATTAAAAAGTTCATTTAAGATAGTATTAATGTCCATTTGAGAATACCTTTCTAGATAATTGAATTTATAAAAAAAGAGCGCTTATATATACGCTCTCTTAAATATTGGCTATTTCTTTTTAGTTTCTTGGAATTTAGCCCATACTCCAGCTTTTGTTAAAATACTTTTAACAGTTTCTGTTGGTTGAGCACCATTTGATAAGAATTTTAAAATTTCTTCTTCTTTTAAAACTACTTGGTTTCCTTCTTCAGCTAAAGGATTGTATGTTCCTAAGTAAGCAACTGCTTTACCGTCTCTTTTTGATAATGCTTCCATAGCAGCTATTCTATAAAAAGGAACTTTTTTTCTACCTAATCTAGTTAATCTTAATTTTAACATTTAAATTTACCTCCGTTTAATATCTTAAATTATATTTTATTGTAGTGAAATTTATGAATAACAAATTTATTCTAAAAATTTACTAAAATTATATTGTTAATTTAATATGTGGTTATTATACACAATTTTCGAAGTGGTGTCAAGTATTTTTTCTTTACAAAGATTTTCATTATGAAATTTTTTTATTTAACAAAAAGATAGCAAGAAGTCTCCGACTTCTATAAGTGGTAGATGAATTGCTTTTTTTGTAAAAAAATTGAAAAAAGGATACTCTTATGATACAATTTTTGTATAAAATATCGAAGAGAAATCATTAATGATAAAATCTCTAAAGAAATAATTAAAAATATATTCAAAATCAAAAGGAGGTGTAATTTCATGAAATATAATTTAGCATTCAAATACAGAATTTATCCAAATAAGGAACAAGAATTATTGATAAATAAGACTTTTGGATGTGTTCGTTTTGTTTACAATACAATTTTGTACACTGCGAATAAATTTTATGAAGAAACTGGAAAAAATAAAATAATTACACCTGCCAGTTTGAAGAGTGAAAATCAATTTTTGAAAGAAGTGGACAGTTTGGCACTTTCAAATGCTCAATTGAATGTGAGACGATCATTTATGAACTTTTTTCAGAAGAGAGCAAAGTTTCCAAGGTTCAAATCTAAAAAGAATAGTGTTAAAAGTTATACAACAAATTGTGTGAATAATTCGATACGAATTGAGAAAGGTGAATATTTGATTTTGCCAAAATTGAAAAAAGTAAAATTGAAATATCATAGAGAAATACCAAAGGATTACAAGATAAAGTCAGTAACATTGACAAATAGCAATGGAAATTATTATGTTTCTGTTTTGACAGAATTTGAAAAAGAAATTCAAAAAAATCCAAGTAATGATAAAGTAATTGGACTTGATTTTTCAATGTCTGAATTATTTGTCAGTTCTGAAAACCAAAGAGCTGATTATCCAAGATATTTTAGGATATTGGAGAAAAAATTGAAAAAATTACAAAAATCATTATCAAGAAAAGTGAAATTTTCTAAGAATTGGTATAGACAAAAAGAGAAAATATCAAGATTGCATGAGTATATCAAAAATTGCCGAAGAGATTTTTTGCATAAATTATCAAAAGAATTGTCTGAAACGTATAATGTTGTGGTTGTTGAGGATTTGAATATGAAAGGGATGAGCCAGGCATTAAATTTTGGGAAAAGTGTAGGAGATAATGGGTGGGGAATGTTTTTGAGAATGCTTGAGTATAAACTGATGTTTTTAGGGAAACAATTTTTGAAGATAGATAAATGGTTTCCGTCATCGAAAACTTGCAGTAAATGTGGAAATGTTAAAGAGGAACTGAAATTATCAGAAAGAAGTTATAAATGTGAGTGCTGTGGAATTGAAATTGATAGAGATTACAATGCTGCAGTGAATATAAAAAACATTGGAAAATTGATGTTGAAATATTAGGAAAATAAAAAAAACAGGGCAGGGACTGTCCGAAGAGCTTGGTAAATATATTTGGCTAGCAAAAGCAGGTACTTCCCAAGAAGCTCCCACTTCTAAAAGCGGGAGTAGTTCACTATTTTTACTTAACATTATTTATAAATCGTTTTCAAATTAATTAATAACTTTTCAGGAGTAAAATTTAAATGAGAAAAGATTGACTAATTTTGAATAATAAAGATTTTGAATAATAAAAAAAGAAAACCAATCAGTAAATTTAATTCAAGAATGGTTTTCTCTAAAGTTTAAGAACATTAAAATTCTAAAAATTTAAATTTTATTTTATAAATTTCCATAGTGATGGAAGTAAAAGTGTTACAGCTGTTGATTTTATTGCATCTCCAGGAAGGAAAGGCAACACACCTATTATAAATGCATTTTTTCCAGGCATAAATAATGATAATACGAAAGCACCTAATGTCAAAATGATAGTGCTTGAAAGCATTAATGAAAGAATTGTTTTCAAGTAAGATTTTGTAACACCTTTATCAGATAAATATCCTAAAACGATTGTAGATACGATGTATCCTAAGATATATCCACCAGTTGGTGAAAATATTGAACCTGCTTTAAAACCAGCAAAAATTGGAGCTCCTAAGCTACCAGCTATAACATATGAAAGTATAGTTGCTGTTCCTAATTTTCTACCGTATAGTAACG
Organism: Leptotrichia sp. oral taxon 221; assembly: GCF_018128245.1. Lineage (NCBI taxonomy): Bacteria > Fusobacteriati > Fusobacteriota > Fusobacteriia > Fusobacteriales > Leptotrichiaceae > Leptotrichia > Leptotrichia sp. oral taxon 221. The sequence goes on along the minus strand of NZ_CP072378.1, from coordinate 1,587,901 downwards.
CCATTAATGTTACTCCAAATGTTCCAAGTGAGATTGGTACTGGAGTGAATGGAAGCGGGATTACAACTTGAGACATTACTGACAAGAATATAACACCACTTAATACTAAAAGAATATTTTTTAAAAGTTCTTTTTCTTTTGTTTCAATTTTTACAATGTTGCTAATTAATGTATTTTGTTTCATAGCAAACCTCCATTTTTATAATTATTTTTATTAATAATTATAACACCCGTTATTTTAAAAGTCAAATAAATGATTTTTTGAAGATGTTATTCTATAAATATTTTAAATGTATAATTTTTTGATTTTTTATAAAAACTTGTTTTAAATTAAGTTTTATAAAGTCAATATAAATAAATCAGTTGATGAATCATAAATAATATATATGATTTATTAGGAAATGTTATTTAATATTGAAATTACTAGAAAATTGTAACCTTTATAAACTAATAAGAGTTATATTTTTGCAAATTAAATAAATAACTTGAGAAATACTATTGTTTTTCTTAAATTCATATGGTAACATAGTAATAAATGTAAAAATTTGTATATAAAAGAATAAAACCATAAATGGAGGAAAAAATGGAAAATATATCTAAAGATAAATTATTAAGTATGTATGAATCAATGTTAGATATTAGAAACTTTGATTTGAAGGTGAATCAACTTGTAAAAAGAGGGATGGTTCCAGGAATGACACATTTGTCAGTTGGAGAGGAAGCGGCAAATGTTGGAGCGATTGCGGCGTTAAATCCTGATGATTTTATAACATCTAACCATAGAGGACATGGGCAAGTTATTGCAAAAGGGATTGACTTGAATGGAATGATGGCTGAAATTATGGGGAAAGCTACAGGAACTTGTAAAGGTAAAGGTGGTTCAATGCATATTGCCGATTTAGAAAGTGGAAATTTAGGAGCTAACGGAATTGTTGGTGGAGGACATGGAATGGCAGTAGGAGCAGCTTATACTCAAAAAGTTAAAAATACTGGAAAAATCGTAATGTGTTGTTTTGGAGATGGAGCTACAAATGAAGGAAGTTTTCATGAAGCAATGAACTTGGCATCAGTTTGGAATGTACCAATTATTTTTTATTCAATTAATAATGGATATGGAATAAGTACAGATATTAGAAAAGTTACAAATGTAGAACATATTTATCAAAGAGCAGCAGCTTATGGAATTCCTGGATATTTTATTGAAGATGGAAACGATGTTTTGGCAGTTTATGAAACATTTAGAAAAGCAGTGGATGATGTAAGAGCAGGAAAAGGTCCTGTTTTAATTGAAAGTGTGACATATAGATGGTTTGGGCACTCGAGTTCAGATCCTGGAAAATATAGAACAAAAGAAGAAGTGGATTCTTGGAAGGCAAAAGATCCTATTATTAAGTTTAAAAATAGATTGATTGAAGAAGGGATTGCTACTGAGGAAGAATTAACTAAATTGGAAGAAAATTCGAAACAAAAAATTGAAGAAGCAGTTGATTTTGCGAAAAACAGTCCAGAACCAACTCTTGAATCAGCATTTGAGGATATTTTTGCAGATTAATTAAAGTGTTTATTACTAAAAGAATTTTTGGAAATTTAGTAAAAAGATATTGATTTAAAAAATATAAATTTTGAAAAAATTCTAAGAGGGTTAAATTAGGAAAATAGTGTTAGAAATTTTAAAAAGAAGAGATAAAAACTGGGAGGAAAAAATAAATATGGAGACAAAATTAATGTCTGTAAAAGAGGCAATAATTACAGCAATGTCAGAAGAAATGAGAAGAGATGAAAATGTATTTCTTATGGGAGAAGATGTTGGAATATTCGGAGGAGATTTTGGTACTTCGGTAGGAATGTTGGAAGAATTTGGAGAAGAGAGAATTAAGGATATGCCTATTTCAGAATCAGCAATCTCAGGAGCAGCTATTGGAGCGGCAATGACAGGTTTAAGACCAATTGTAGACGTAACATTTATGGATTTTATCGTGTATATGATGGATAATATTGTAAATCAGGCGGCTAAAACTAGATATATGTTTGGTGGAAAAGGAAGAGTACCAGTGACATTTAGATGTGCGGCAGGAAGTGGAGTAGGTTCAGCAGCACAACATTCGCAATCATTGGAGGCTTGGTTTACGCATATTCCTGGAGTGAAAGTAGTTGCACCTGGAACACCTGCAGATGTGAAAGGGTTATTGAAAGCAGCCATTAGAGATAATAATCCAGTAATTTTCTTGGAATATAAGGCGCAATATAATATGAAAGGTGAAGTTCCAACAGATCCTGAATTTGTTATTCCTTTAGGAAAGGGAGAAATAAAAAGAGAAGGTACGGATATTACAATAGTAAGTTACGGAAGAATGCTTGAAAGAGTATTGAAGGCAGCAGAAATAGTGGCTGAAGAAGGAATTAGCGTGGAAGTGGTGGATCCTAGAACATTGATACCATTAGATAAAGAAATAATTTTGGATTCAGTTAAGAAAACAGGAAGAGTTATTTTAGTGAATGATGCTCATAAAACAAGTGGATTTATTGGGGAAATTTCAGCAATTATTTCAGAAAGTGATGCATTTGATTATTTGGATCATCCAATTGTGAGATTGGCTGGAGAAGACGTGCCTATGCCATATAATCATACTTTAGAAACAGCGATGGTTCCGAGTGTTGAAAAAATTGTTGAGGCAATTAGAAAAGTAAAAAATAAACAATAGTAGAAGGTGAAATATAAGATGGAAAATAGCAAATTGAGAGCTACACCCGCTGCGAGAGATTTAGCTAAAATGATGGGAATAGATTTGTTAAATGTTAGAGGCAGTGGAGCTAAAGGTAGAATTCATAAAGAAGATGTGGAAGAATTTAATTTTGAGAAAAAAGTGAGAATTACTCCGTTGGCTAGTAAAATAGCACAAGAATACAATATTGATTTGAGTACAGTAGAAGGTAGCGGACATAACGGGAAGATAATGAAAGAAGATATTTTGAATATCATTGCTAAACCGAAAGAAACTGAAGAATTGGCAAGACATGAAAAAGCGATATTGGCTGAAAAAGAACAAGTGGAAGAAGCTGATATTGAAGTTATTCCAATGTCGCCAATGAGAAAAGTAATTGCAAAAAGAATGTCAGACAGTTACTTTACGGCACCTACATTTACATTAAATTATGAAGTTGATATGACAGAATTAATTTCATTGAGAAAAAAAGTTATGGATACAATTATGGAAAATACAGGTAAAAAGATAACTGTAACAGATTTAATTTCGTTTGCTGTAGTTAAAACATTAATGAAACACAAATATGTAAATTCTGAATTGTCTGCAGATGGAACACAACTTACATTACATAATTATGTAAATTTATCAATTGCTGTTGGAATGGACGATGGACTTTTGGTGCCTGTAATTAAAGGTGCTGATAAAATGTCATTGAGTGAATTGGTAGTTGCGTCTAAAGATATTATTAAAAAGGCGTTGGCAATGAAATTGAGTCCTTCTGAACAAAGTGGAAGTACGTTTACAATTAGTAATTTGGGAATGTTTGGAACGCAAAGTTTCAATCCGATTATAAATCAACCAAATTCAGCAATTTTAGGAGTTGCTGCGACAGTTGAAAAACCAGTAGTTGTAGATGGAGAGATTGTAATTAGACCAATAATGACAATGTGTTTAACAATTGACCATAGAGTTGTGGATGGACTTGCTGGAGCTAAATTTATGCAAGATTTGAAGAAATTATTGGAAAATCCATTGGCAATGTTAATTTAGAAAATTTGAAATACTATAAATACCATTAAATAAAATAAAGGAAGTGAAATAAATGGCAGTAGAAGTAATTATGCCTAAAGCTGGAATAGATATGACAGAAGGGCAAATCGTGAAATGGAACAAAAAAGAAGGGGAAAAAGTAGAAGAGGGAGAAATCTTACTTGAAATAATGACTGATAAAACAAGTATGGAATTGGAGGCAGAGGCTTCAGGATACTTAATTAAAGTGTTAAAACAGGATGGAGAAACTGTGCCAGTTACAGAAGTTATTGGATATATTGGAGCTGAAGGAGAAGAAGCACCAACAGGAGCAGCACCTCAAGCGGCACCAGAACCAAAAGCAACAGAATCAGTGGCAGCAGCTCAACCAGCAGCTTCAACTTCAAATGAACCAAAAGCACCAAAAGGTGACGATGAATTTGATGTAGTTGTAATCGGTGGAGGACCTGCAGGATATGTAGCGGCAATTAAAGCAGCACAATTAGGTGGAAAAGTAGCGATTGTGGAAAAAGTTCACTTTGGAGGAACTTGTTTGAATAAAGGATGTATTCCTACGAAAACATTCTTGAAAAATGCTGAAATTATCGAAGGAATCGAAATGGCAGGAAAAAGAGGAATTATCTTGGAAAACGATAAATTCACAATCGATATGCCAAAAGTTGTTAAATTGAAAAATGATATCGTAAAAACATTGACAAATGGAGTTCAAGGATTATTGAAGAGTAATGATGTTAAAATCTATAACGGTATTGGAAAAATAAATGTTGATAAAGATGTTGTTGTTACAAATGATAAAGGTGAAACAGTATTGAGAACTGATAAAATCATTTTAGCAGGTGGTTCAAAAGTAGGAAGAATCAATATTCCAGGAATTGACAGTCCAAAAGTATTGACAAGTGATGATATTTTAGATATTCAACAAATTCCTAAATCATTAGCTGTAATTGGTGGAGGAGTAGTTGGAATTGAGTTGGGACAAGTGTTTAATTCATTTGGTTCAGAAGTAACTGTTGTGGAAATGATGGATAGAATTATTCCTGGTGTGGATAGGGAATCTTCTGAAACATTGAGAAAAGAATTAGAGAAAAAAGGAATGAAAATCTTGACTTCAACTGCAATTAAGGAAATTGTTGATAATGGAGATACATTAACAATTAAAGTTGATGGAAAAGATGATATTGTGGCTGAAAAAGCATTGTTGTCAATTGGAAGAGTGCCTGATTTAGAAGGAATTGGAGAAATTGACTTAGAATTGGAAAATGGTAAAGTTAAAGTGGATAAATATATGGAAACTAGCGTTAAAGGTATTTATGCGCCTGGAGATATTAATGGAACTAGAATGTTGGCTCATGCGGCATTTAGAATGGGAGAAATTGCAGCAGAAAATGCAATTCAAGGAAACCACAGAGCAACAAGATTAGAAACAAATTCTTCAGCTTCAATTTATACTATACCATCAGCAATTTATACTGTACCAGAAGTAGCAATGGTTGGATTGACAGAAGAACAAGCTAAAGAAAAATACGATATAAGTGTAGGAAAATTTGCATTTGTAGGAAATGGAAGAGCGTTGGCATCAGGGGAATCTGCTGGATTTGTAAAAGTTATTGCTGATAAAAAATATGGAGAAATTTTAGGAGTTCATATTGTAGGGCCTTCAGCTGCTGAAATCATTAACGAAGCTGCAACATTAATGAAAATGGAAATTACAGTTGATGAAGTAATTAAGACAATACACGGACACCCTACTTATTCAGAAGCATTGTTTGAAGCATGTGCAGATGTTTTAGGAGAAGCTGTTCATTTACCTAAAAAGAAAAAATAGAATGAAAGAGGACTAGTTACTATGATTTATTACATTAGTAAAACTCATGATACCGCATTTAATATTGCTTTAGAAGAATATTGCTTCAAAAATTTAAGGGATGAAGACGAAATATTTTTGTTGTGGATAAATGAGCCTTCGATAATTGTTGGGAAGTATCAGAATACGATTGAGGAAATTAATACGGAATATACAAGAGAAAAAGGGATTCATGTAATTCGTAGAATTTCTGGTGGAGGAGCAGTTTATCACGATTTGAATAATTTGAATTATACGATTATTTCTAACAGAGATAAAAATCAAGAAGGATTCAATTTTAAAGAATTTTCAAAACCAATAATTGAAACATTGGCAGAATTAGGCGTAAAAGCTGAGTTTACTGGAAGAAATGATTTGGAAATTGATGGGCAAAAGTTTTGTGGAAATGCACAGGCTTACATAAAAGATAGAGTGATGCATCATGGTTGTCTTTTATTTAACGTTGATTTTAGTGCTTTGGGAAATGCTTTGAAAGTTTCTAAAGACAAAATTGAGTCAAAAGGTGTAAAATCTGTTAGAAGTAGAGTTACAAATATATTGCCTCATTTGAAAACTCCGATTACAGTTGAAGAATTTGGTGATAAAATTATGGAATATATGAAAAAACAGTATCCAGATATGAAAGAATATGTTTTTAGTAAGGAAGAGTTGGATTATATTGCAAAAAGAGCTGAAATTAAAAGAAGCTGGGAATGGAATTACGGAGAGTCGCCAGAATTTAATATAACTCGAGGAGAAAGATTTAAAAATGGACGAATTCAAATATTTGCAGATGTTGAAAATTCGAAGATAAAAAGTATTAAATTTTATGGAGATTTCTTTGGAATGAATGAGGATTTAACAGAATTGGAAAATCTTTTAGTGGGAGCGAAATATACGCCAGAAGCGATAAGAGAACGTTTAAAAGAAGTAAATATTGGTGAGTATTTTTCGAAATTTACTTTAGATGAAGTTGTGGAAGCAATTGTGGAATAAGATTTTTAAATTTTACATAGTAAAAACGATATTTCTTAACTTTAAGTTATTGTTTTTACTATGTTTTTTAGTGAAGTAATCAATTACATGATACACTTCGATTAAAAAAATATAATGTATCAAGTAATTTTACTTGACAACTACGAGAAAATAATATATAATTAACTAATATGAGAGCCTTTCCCACAAAGGACCGTTATCCGAAAAGATAAAAGAAATAAATTTAGGAGGATAAAATAGTGAATAGATACACTGTAATGCAAAAAAAAGAAGAAGTTGTAAGAAACTGGTATGAAATAGATGCAGAAGGAAAAATATTAGGAAAATTAGCGGCTGAAATCGCTGTTAAATTAATGGGTAAACATAAAGTTAGTTACACACCACATGTTGACGGTGGAGATTTTGTTGTAGTAACAAACGCTGAAAAAATCGCAGTTACTGGTAACAAATTATTAGCTAAAAAATACTACAGACATAGTGGATATCCAGGAGGATTAAAAACTAGATCATTAGAAGAAATGTTAGCAAAACAACCTACTGAAGTAATCAGAAAAGCTGTTGAAAGAATGTTACCTAAAAATAAATTAGGTAGCCAAATGATCGGTAGATTAAAAATTTATGTTGGAAATGAGCATACACATGCAGCTCAAAAACCAGAAAGAATAGAGTTATAGGAGGTAAGATTTCGTGGCAGAAAGAATTCAATATTTAGGAACTGGAAGAAGAAAAACTTCAGTAGCAAGAGTAAGATTAATCCCAGGTGAAACTGGAGTAGTAATAAATGGAAAAGAAATGAGAGATTATTTTGGTGGAAGAGAATTATTAGCTAAAATAGTTGAACAACCTTTAGAATTAACAGAAACTTTAAATAAATATGGAGTAAGAGTTAATGTAAACGGTGGAGGAAATACAGGTCAAGCAGGAGCTATTAGACACGGTGTTTCAAGAGCATTATTAGAAGCTGATGCTGAATTAAGAGGAGCTTTAAAAGAAGCAGGATTCTTAACTAGGGATTCAAGAATGGTTGAAAGAAAAAAATATGGGAAAAAGAAAGCCAGAAGAAGTCCTCAATTTTCAAAAAGATAATTGTATTATTTTATATACCCTTGGAAATCAATGTTTCCGAGGGTTTTTATTTTGGTAAGAAATGTGCTAATAAACTATTTTCTAGATTAACAATCAATCCAAAAGAAAACTTGTATTACGAAATTTAAATAAATGGTAAAATTAAGATTGGATTTTCTAGTTTTTTATTAATTTTTTAGATAAAAAATATTTTTGGTTAAATTATTTCAATAGTTTCAATAATTAAAAAATAATCGTAATTAAAATATATTTTATGATCATATTATCAAAAAAAATATAAAAAAACACAAAAATTTCATAATTAAAACATAATTTTGTCAAAATTAAATGGTACTATATATTTGTTCGAGAGGAACGCTAAAAAATAAAAGAAGATATACTATGAAATTTAATTTGTAGTATCAGAAGAATATGGAGGAAAAAATTATGAAAAATATTAGTAAAAAAGGAATTATGGGAATGGCTTTATTAGCGTCATTATCAGTATTTGCAGGGACGACAACGTTGAAGGAGAGTAAAAATAAAATTCCAGTACAAAATGAGCAATGTCCAGAACCACCGAAAGATGCGAATGGAAATCCAATAAAACCAGATGAAACAAAAATGAAGGCAGAATTTGAACAAAGAGCAAAAAGAATAGAAGATTTGAAAACAAAATTGAAGACAGGAAATTTGACATCAAGCGAATCAGAAGAAATAATTGAGATTTTAAGTAGAAAAGGTAGACCGCATAAGGACTGCAAACCACCAAAAGATGGGAAAAAACCTGAAAGAAAATTTGATAAAGAACCACCGAAAGATGCGAATGGGAATCCAATAAAACCAGATGAAACAAAAATGAAGGCAGAATTTGAAAAAAGAGAAAAAAGAGTAGAAGAATTAAAAACAAAATTGAAGACAGGAAAATTAACAGCTAATGAAAGAGAAGAATTAGTAGAAATTTTAGATAGAATTGGAAAAAGAGGACCTAGAAGACCAGAAGGAAATCCGCCTCAAATCGAAAATCAAAAGTAGTAGAAAAGTTATTAATGATTTGTTAAATAAAATTTTTGTAGAATTGTTTTGAAATATAAATATGGAAATATGCTTGTTTAGTAGAGTGATTAGAATCTTTACAAACAGGTATATTTTTTATTTTTGACTACATTTTAACAAGATTTTCATATAGAAAAAATGAATTTTATGTGATAAAATACGATTGATTTCAAGATTATGGAAATGTTGAAAATGATATTTTGGGAGGAGTTTTGAGATGATAAGAAAGGCAAAAAAATTTTATGAAGGTTATAAAAAAACAAAAATTACGTTGGAACAATTGAAAAAGGCAAATAATTTAAAAGGGAATTTAGGAGAAATTGGGAATAAATTTGCTTTGTTGGTTAGAATGATGAGAGCAAATTTGAAGGGAGAATTTGAGATTTCTACGGCTGATAAGTTGAAAATTGTTGGAGCAATTGTGTATGTGATTACGACACTTGATGCTGTGCCTGACATTATACCAGTTTTAGGATTTGGAGATGATATTGGAGTGGTAGCTTATGTTATTGGGAAATTGGGGAAATTGATTAAGGAATATGAGGAATTTGAGCGAGTTAGAAGGAATGAAGAAAAAGATAAAAATGTTGATTTTGATAATTTGAAGGTTGTGAATGAAATTTAGTGGAATTTATAATTTGATGGAATTAATTAAATAAAAAATGTGAAAAAGGAGGGGAAAATGAAAAAAGAAATGTTTTTGAAGCAATTTCCGAAAGAATCAGAGCATTTGGCAAGTAAGATTTTTAATGCATATGAAATGGCTAGTGAGTATGAAATAATAAGTTTTACTGAGGAATTTTATACGCCAAATTTTTGGAAGAAATTTCAGAAGAAGATGAATGGATTAAATGTAATTACTAATGGAATTTTTGAGGATAGCGATAGGAGACAAATTGCGTTTGTGCCAGATAGCTTTATGACTGAAGATGTTGAAAATACTGAGCTTTTGGATTTTCCATGTAAATTGTTAAAAATATCAATAAATTCAAAATTTAAGGAATATCAGCATAAAGATTTTCTTGGAAGCTTGATGGGACTTAATATAAAGCGGGAATTGATGGGAGATTTGATTCTTGAAAATGGGATTGGTTATATTCCTGTTTCTAGCAAGATTGTGGATATAATTTTGGTGGAGTTGAAGCAGATCGGGAGAGCTCCGTGTGAAATTGAAATTGTGGAAGTTGAAAAAATTGAAGAGTTACCAAGCTATAATTATGATGATAAATTGATTACAGTGCCATCGAAGAGGCTTGATAGTATTGTTTCAGCGATAACGAATTTATCCAGAAATAAGGTTGTGGAGCCGATTGAAAGAGGAAAAGTTTTGATTGATTATGCGGAGGAAAAGGATAAATCTAAAATGATTGAGATTGGTAGTTTAATTACGATTAGAGGATTTGGAAAGTATAAGTTATTTTCAGACAAAGGAGAAACGAAGAAGGGGAAGGAAAGATTGTTGGTGAAAAAATATATTTAGTAGAAGTAGCTCAGAGAGTTAAAATATAGAATCAAGATGAGGGGAATATGATTTTGATTGGATAAATTTGGAATATTTTAATAGGAAATAAAGATTAAGAATCAAGAAAAGGAGTAGGAAATATGAAAGATGTAACACCAAAAAGTAATTTAGAATTGATTTTAAAAGCGATAGGATTTGCAGTAGCAGTTGTTGCGATAATTGCGTTATTGAAGGTGGCGTTTTATGCGTTTATGTCTGTGGCGGGATGGATTATTCCGTTAGCGATTATATATTTTTTAATTGTGAAATTTTCGGATAGAGATTAATGAAAACAAATAAATATTGATGGTGAAAATAGTAAAAATGATAAAAAGAATAAAAAATGAAATAGCAAAAATGGGAAAGGAGAAAAACTGAATAACAGAATCAAAAGATTTGTGAAAAGTTTTGTAAAAATTGATGGAAAGAAAAGATATTGCAAAAGAGTATAAATGGAATTTGAATGATATTTATGAAAATTATGAAAAATGGAATGAAGATTTTGAGAAAATGAAGGAAATTGAGAAAGAGTTGGTTGGATATAAAGGGAATTTTGGGAAGGAAGAAAATTTATTGAAATTTTTGAAGAAGCAAGAGGAATTGGATAAAATTTCGTATAAATTGTATAGATATCCGCAATTGGCACGAGATTTGAATTTGTTGGATAAAGAGGCAACAGAAAATTTACAAAAGATACAATTTTTGTTTGCAGAAATATCGACAGGGCTTTCGTGGGTTAATTCTGAATTAATCGAAAATAGAGAAAATATTGAAAAATGGATTCAAAAAGAGGAGTTTTCAGATTATAGATTTGGATTGGAAAATTTATTTAGATTGCAAAGTCATGTTTTGGATGAGGAAAAAAGTAAATTACTTTCGTATTTTAGCTCATATTTTTCAACTCCAAGAACAATTTATTCAGAAATTACAGTTAGTGATGTTCAATGGCCAGAAGTAGAATTGTCGTCGGGAGAGAAAATCGAAGCAACAGCTGCTAATTATGGAAAACAAGTTCATGTGAATAGAAATCAAGAAGATAGAAAATTAATGTTTGAAAGTCATTATGGTGTTTACAATAGAAGAAAAAATACAATTGCGGCTGTGTATAATTCAATTTTGCAAAAAAATATTGCGAAAACGAAGGCTTATAAATATGATTCATTTTTATTGAGTGCTTTGGAAGAGGATAATATTCCTGAGAGTATTTATTTGAATTTGATTAATACTGCAAAAGAAAATACTGCACCATTGAAAAGATATATAAATTTGAGAAAGAAAGTATTAGGATTGAAAGAATATCACAATTATGATGGTTCGATAAATTTAATTGAATTTGATAAGGAATATGAGTACAATGATGCGAAAAATATTGTTTTGAATTCAGTTAAACCTTTAGGGGCAGATTATGTTTCTAAAATGGAAAAGGCGATATCTGAAGGTTGGTTAGATGTATTTGAGACAAAAGGAAAAAGACCAGGAGCTTATTCAGCAGGAGTTTACGGGGTTCATCCATATATGCTTTTGAATTATAATAAGACGCTGGATAGTGTGTTTACGTTGGCACATGAGTTGGGACACACATTACATACGCTTTATTCCCAAGAAAATCAACCATTTTCAATGTCAGATTATACAATTTTTGTAGCAGAAGTTGCATCGACATTTAATGAGAGATTATTGCTAGATTATATGTTGGAAAAAACGAGTGATTCTGCCGAGAAAATCGCTTTATTAGAGCAAGAAATTGGAAATATTACAGGAACATTCTATTTTCAAGCACTATTGGCTGATTATGAATATCAAGCACATAAATTAGCAGAAACAGGACAACCTATAACAGCTGACGTTTTGAGTAAGATAACAGAAGATTTGTTTGATGCTTATTATGGCGATGGAATTGAAAAAGATGAATTATTGAATATTTTTTGGGCAAGGGTACCACATTTCTTTAATTCACCATTTTATGTGTATCAATACGCAACTTGTTTCGCATCTTCGGCAATTTTGTATGATAAAGTTATAAAAAATGAAGATGAAAATGTGAGAAAAGAAGCACTTAAAAAATATATTGAATTATTGAGTTCAGGTGGTAGTGATTTTCCGATGAATCAATTGAAGAAAGCAGGAGTGGATTTAGCTGAAAAATCTACTATTGAAGCAGTTTCTAAACAATTGGATAGTTTGTTGGATAAATTGGAAGAAGAATTAGAAAAAATTGAGAAATAGTAAGAATAAATAAATTAAAAATCTGAATTTGATTTTAAAATAAATTTATTTGATAATTTCTATGTTTCAAGAAGTGTTTCAAAAAAATTATAAATTTTTTAAATTTTTGACAAGATATAATATTATATAAATTGTTATTTTTTCTCTATTATGCTATAATAACACATGTTATATAAACAAAATATTTTATAATCAAAGTATTTTGTTTATAAAGAACTAATAGGAGGAAAAATATGAATAAATTTATAAATGAAAATTTGTTAAAAATGAATACAGAAGAATTTTTGTCAAATATAAAAAAAGCATTTAATGAAGTTTTTTCGAATGGAAATATAGAAAAAATAAATTTGATGAAATATTTATCAGAGGAGAAGTGGAAAAATATTAAAAAGTGTGGACTTTTATTACCATTTCTTCCAGAAAAATTTGGAGGAAGAAAAAATAATCAGTTTGAAATTCAGGAAGTACTTAGAATAGCTGGAAATTATGGTGTTCCGATTACACTAAGAACAGGAATTGAAGGAGCCTTGGTATTACAGCCACTTGTTGAATATGGAAATCAAGAGCAAATTGAAAAGGGCCTAGAAATGATATTCAATGGAGAAGGTGGAGGTCTTGGAATTACAGAGCCTAACACATCTGGATCTGCAATAGCAAAGGAAATGCAGTCATATTATGAGTATATAGATGAAAATACAATTCATGTTAAGGCTGATAAATATTGGCAAGGAAACTCACAAAGTGATTTTTTACTAGTTGCCGCTAAAGAAAAAAAGAATGAAAAAATTTCTAAAATAATTAGTTTGATATTAGTTCCTAGAGAGTATATAACTTATGATGTTTTAAATTCAGAAGGTTTAAAAGCTGTAAGATATGCAGTAAATCACATTGATGCCGATATTCCTGCAAAAAATATTATTAAACTTTCAGAAAACAAAGCAAATTGTCTCAGAGAATTTCAAAATATTTTCATAAGAAGCCGTTTACAGCTAGTAGGAATGACGCATGGAATTATGGAGTTTATTATAAAGAATATAATAAACTTTGCTAGAAAAGAAATAGATTTTGTTCAAAATGAATTGAATGAAATAAAAAATACGTATGAAATATCAAAAATTATGTACAATTATACTTGCAATAATATTTCACCAGAAAAATCTGTTGCCGATAAATTGATGGAAGCAAATATTCTAAAAACACTTGCTACAGAATATACTTATAAAGCAGCTCAAATCGCTCAAAAACTTTTAGGAGCAAAAGGTTTTGAAACTGGACATCCAATAAGTAATGTAGCTATTGATTTTAGACCGTTTACAATTTTTGAAGGCCCAAATGATATGCTTTATGCAGAAATTTATGATCAATTTTCTAGAGCTACAACTTCTGAAAAGAAAGATGGAATACGAATAAATAAAAATTCCACAATTTATGAAAGATTTCTTTCTGATAAAAGGTTCAAGAAATTTGAGAACACTTTTATAAATAATATTATCAATGAATCCAATGAGTTAATAAAATTCTTAAAAAATCATACACTAAATGAGATAGATCAAGTTAAAAAAGTTTTTGTTGGAAAAATATTGGCAAGATTGTTTCTTCTGCTTCAATCTGAATCAGATAATGTGATAAAATTTTTGATGAGAGATATAAGAAAAGATATAATAGATTTTGAATATAATGAGTAAAAAATATGGGGCTGTCTTAAAATTTTAATTATTTTGAGATAGCCCCTTAAAATATTTAAAGAGATTATTATTTTTTTTTCTCTTGTATTTTTTGTAAAATAATTTTTATTGATTCTCCTAAATCATTAATTTCAGATAATTCCTCATCAGAAATCCATTTTGAAACATCTGCATTCAAATAACCCAATGATTCCAATGCTAATTTCAAGTCTTCCTTCATTAAAATTAATTTTGTATTATTAACAGATTCTGTTGTTGAAATTATTAATTTACCATTTGCAATACTGCTATTTTCGTTGTCAATTTCAATTATATTTAATTTTTTAACTTTATCTTTCAAATCTAAAATTATTTTTTGTGCCTTTTTCACTCCTAATCCAGGAACTCTTGTAAATATTTTAGCTTCATCGCCAGTCACGATATCAATTACTTCTCTTGTATTAAATGTTGATAATATTGCAATTGCTAATTTAGGTCCTACACCACTTATACTTATCAATGCTTTAAATAATTCTCTCTCATTTTCAGTCTTAAATCCATAAAATGAAATATCATCTTCTTTCACATTTGTATGAATGTAAACTTTTTCTTTTTGTCCAATTTCTTCTAGTTTTTCAAAAGTTTTTAAAGAAATGTATATTTTATAAGCTAACCCATTGATATCCAATGCAATATAATCTACTTTTTTTACTTTTAATTCTCCAAATATATACTCAAACATTTTTGCCTTTCTACAACTTAATCAAATTTACCTTTTTTATATTTTTTCCTAAAAACATTGTTCCAACTTCTTTAAATTTATCTTCTCCATCAGTAACATAATATTCCACTTCATTACCTTTTTCCGCGTCATTTTCCAATAAATTATTTTCTTCTAGAATTTTTTCCAAATCTAAAGCAGTTTCTTTCGCTGGATCGACAATATTTATTTCAGGATAAATTTTAGAAATTACATCTTTTAGCAATGGATAATGTGTACATCCTAAAATCAATGAATCTATTTTTCCATCAAACTCATCTAAATAAGTTTTCACAATTTGGTTCATTAATTTCCCTTCTAAAATTCCTTCTTCCACAGCTGGAACAAATAACGGACACGCTTTTGAAAAAACTTCTATCTCATTATCTTTTTTCTTTATTTCTTCTTCATATTTTTTAGAATTTATTGTCGCTTTAGTACCGATAACTCCAATTTTTTTATTTTTTGTAGTGTATAAAGCTGTTTTTACTCCTGCATCAATCACTCCTATAATTGGCGTTTTAAAAGTATCGTTAAGTTCATCTAATGCAAGAGAAGTAGCTGTATTACAAGCCACCACTATTGCACTCACTTTTTTTTCAAGCAAAAACTCCACTATCTGTTTTGAATATCTTATTATTAAATCTTTTGTCTTTTCACCATAAGGAACTCTAGCCGTATCACCTAAATAATAAATTTTCTCATTTGGTAATACTTTTCTAATTTCTTTTAAAACTGTTAAGCCACCTACTCCTGAATCAAAAACTCCTATAGACATATCTTTTTGCCTTTCTTTAAAAATATTTTATCTCATTATTAAATCTCCACTAACTTCGATTTTCCCATCTGTAGCAGTGTATTTCCCTACAACTTTTCCTCTACTATCTCTATTTACTCCATCTTGTAAAGTAACACTATAAGTCAAATTAGGTTTTTCTGTAGCTGTTATTTCAATATCTTGTGTCGGATATAAATTATATTTTTCATTTCCTATTTTAACGACGGCAACAACATCTCTTTTACTTACAACTCTAATTTTTCTAGGTCCATCTTTGTGATTATTTCCGAATAAAGAACCCAAAAAGTCTTGGATTCCACTTTTCTTTTCTGGATTGTTTGTATTATTATTTGTATTGTTATTTGCATTTTTATTGGTATTGTTATTATTTTTTCTTCCATATCCGTTTGCGTAATAGTTATTAATTTCTCTCATTCCAATCGCATTTCTATCTTTAGATTTATTCGATCCCAAAATAACAGCAATTACTCTATCTCCGCCTCTATCAGCTGTCAAAATAATATTTGATCCCGCTGCATCATGATATCCTGTTTTCAATCCATCTAATCCTGTAACTTTCCCTAAAAGTGTATTTGTAGATGTAAGTTTTGTATCTCCATTACTAATATACGCAACTGAATTTTTAGAAAAATCCAAAAATTCACTATAGTCTTTTACTGTTATAGTTGCTAATTTATACAAATCTTTCGCATTTCCTTGATCCATACAAGAACCTGTATAACTAGGTGGCAACCCATTAGGCGAACAATATCTCAACGAATTTAATCCAAATTGTCTTGCTTTCGAGTTCATTTGTCCAACAAAACTATTCACATCCCCCCCAACATATTCAGCCAATGCATATGCTGCTGAATTTGAAGATTTTACGATTGTTGCTTTTAATAAATCTCTTACAGAGTACTGTTTACCTGCTTTTAATTGAATCCCATAAGGTATTTTAGAAGCCTTATTCGAAACTGTAACCTGATCATCATATGAAATTTGCCCATTTTTCAATTTATCAAATGTTAAAATCGATGTCATAACTTTTGTTATTGACGCCAAAGGTCTAACTGAATTTGCATTATCTTCTTTTATAATATTCCCATTCTCATCTCCAATTAATAACGCTTTATAATCTGAATAATCCTCTCCTTCCGCGAATGAAAACGCAGACATTGCCAGAAACATTGCTGTTATAAATATTTTTTTTCTATTTTTTTTCATTTTCCCTCTTTTCTTTTTATTCTTACTTCATAATTTACATTTACATTGAAAATCTTACTTACTAGATTTATTTGAAAATTCGATAAGAAAATAAAACAGACCTTTTGTAAATTCTCATTATATCTTCAACATTTTTCAAAGAAATTAACAATAATTGAGTCTTTATTAACTATCAATTTATCAAATTTACCTTATAAAAACTTCAACGTATAATTTTAACATTTTTTTTCTTTTTTGAGAACCATTTTTTAAAAAATTTTTGAAAATTTTTCTTTAACTAATAAATCTTCTAGAATTTTTTATATTTTTAATCTTATTTTTATAATTTCGTTAACTTTTTTCACTAACAAAGATAAAAAATACTAAAATAATAATTTATTCTAATAGATATACCGTATAATAATCTTGACCAATAGAAAAAGTGAAAACTTTTTTCTTCATAAACTCCTTTTAAGACCTAGGGTATACGGCTCTAGGTCTTTTTTTATATTATTACCAACTCAATGTATTATCTTTACTAGCTTTCTTGTTATTTTCCTTCTCTTATCTCTTAATATAATTTTTTTTCTTTTTCCTCATACTTTCACTTAAATAACACTTACTCATGCTTTTTTAAAAGGCGGTTGCCTGTCGGTTGCCTGCAATTCTAAATGTACATTACGCCTTTATTTATAATAGTTTGAATCTATATTTTTTTATATCATTTTTGAATATTTTTTATTTTTATCAATTACAGAATTAATTTTACCTAATTTTTGTTATATTTTAGGTAGCGTAGCCCCTCCGTAGCCCCTCTACTACTCTTATAATTCATCCTCAAAAAAAAATAAAAAAAGTTGTTGACAAAAATAAAATAATAGTGTATAATCATCTATGTAGTTAATAAAGTTAATGTATGCCTTGGTGGCGAAATCGGTAGACGCACAGGACTTAAAATCCTGTGGAAGCAATTCCGTGCCGGTTCAAGTCCGGCCCGAGGCACCATACAAAATTATAAATGTCGCGGGATAGAGCAGCATGGTAGCTCGTCGGGCTCATAACCCGAAGGTCGTTGGTTCAAATCCAGCTCCCGCCACCAAATATGCCTAGATAGCTCAGTTGGCTAGAGCATGCGGTTCATACCCGCAGGGTCGGAAGTTCGAATCTTCTTCTAGGCACCACTTTTAAAAATAAGTTGTTGTAAATGAGAGTTTTAAACTTTCTTTTTTTTTATAAAAATAATTATAAATACAGTAATTTTTATAGTTTCAGCGATTATAGAATTGTATTTTAAAATTTATCTAATGAAAGAGGAAAAAAATGAAGAAAAATAAAATTTTTTCTTATACAGAGAAGGAATGGAAAGAACTAGCTAAAGAAAAAGATTATGAAACAAGAATGAGAATCATAGGAATTTTGATATTGGGAATAAATTTTCTTATTGAAAAATATTATGGAAATAATGTTGTAAGTCATACGGTATTTTATTTAGTGATGTTAGCATATTTTCCATATTATTCTATAAAATTAAAGATAAAAGCTATGGAGCGAGATGAAAAAAGAAGAAAAATTTATTTGGCAGGTAATGTAGAGAAAAGAAAATCTCTGTTGAAGAAAAGTATTTTATTGATAGTTGTAATAATATTCTATTTTAATTTTTTTTCAAATAACTTATTTCTAAATATAGTTAGAATTGGTTTAATTCGTAAGAAGATTTATAATACAAAAGTTTTTTATTTTAAAGATCAAAAAGTTAAAGATACTGAGTTATTAAAAAATTGGATTTTAGAAGAAACTAGGTTTGAGAAATTATTATTAGATGGTAAAATTGGTGAAATAGATGATTTGCAAAAGGCTGAGGTAATACTAAAAAATCAGGATGGGGATGAAATAACAGTAGTTTCAATAGGTGATTACGTGGAAAAAGATAAAAAAGATTATCCGACGGTTTTTTTTACAGCGATAGTAATAAAAGGAAATTTTGTTTGTAATTTGAAGCCGGATATTCTTTTGGGAAAACTTAAAGATAAAGATTATAATTTTTATACAATTTTGGGAAAATAGAAAATGTAAAAAAGAGGGAGATGAGGATATGAAAGAGAAAATATTTTTGGTAGATTTAGATGGGACGATTATAAATTCGAGTAGAGGGATTTTGAATTCTTTTGATTATGCGTTTGAGAAAATGGGTGTTTTGACGCCATCGAAAGAGATTTTAAAGTCGTTTATTGGTCCTCCTTTGCATGACTCATTTGGATTGTATTTTGAAGGGAAAGATATTCAAAAGGCGGTTGAGGTATTTAGGGAATATTACTCGGAAAAGGGAATGTTTGAAATAGAGGTTTACGAAGGAGTGGAAGAGACGATTAAAACATTAAGTGAATCGTGTAAATGTAAATTGTTTGTAGCGACTTCGAAGGACGATAAACATGCAAAAGAAATAATAAAAAATATTGGATTGGATAAATATTTTGAGAAAGTTGTAGGATCTAGCGCTGATGGAACTTTTTCTGAAAAAGTTGATATAATTCGATATATTTTAGATAATGAAATAGAAAATACTGACGAATACGAAATTTTTATGGTTGGTGATACGAAGTTTGATATTATTGGAGCTAATAAAAATGGGATAAATAGTATTGGAGTACTTTATGGATTTGGTTCAGAGGAGGATTTAAGAGAGGCTGGAGCTACGTATATTGTAGAAAAGTTGACGGATATTTTGGAAATTAAATAAGATTGTTTGATATAATAAAAAGATGTATTAAAAGAAAATGTTGAGTTTAATTTTTATTTTTGAAGTGTGAGAATGTCTATAATTTTGTGTAAATTAATAGATGAATTCAGTAAATTCAATACTTTGCTATTTTGTTTACACAAAAATTTTTACATATTCGAAAGTGTCCGTAATTTTATCGGAATAGAGAGTAGAAAATATTTTCTCGTTATATAAGAACGTTAATAATTTATATAAACTATACAAATTATTGACGTTCTCTTTTTATATATAATTTTAAATTTTCTTTTTTGTCATCAAATAAGAAACTAAAAGTAAAATTGGAATTGCTGCTAAAACAGCTTTTTCTGATTGATTAATTGTGTTCAAGAAATTAACTAGAAAAACACATAAAAGACCTCCTAAAATGAATGAAAGAATCATACCGATATATTTTAGGAAGAAATGTAGACTCTTTTTGTTTTTAGTGTTTGTATAAATATACAAATGTTCCATTGAAGATCTAAAATTCCCAGTACACATTGTTGTTGCCATGACAACTCCATTTGATTTTTTGAATGTTTGGTACTGAATTGCGGCGATAAATGAAACAATAATATTCACATAAAGATCCCATTTTCCTTTAGAGATAAATCCGACAATAAGTAAAATGATAATTTCAATAAATACTCCAATTTGACGCCAATGGAAATAATTTTCGTTTTCAATATTTTTAGGTGCTAATTTTCCTCTTATAACTTCTGAAATGAAGATTCCAGCACCAAAAGCTAGGATAGGAAATAAATAAAAAATAGCTTTTTTAATATTTCTTTCTCCTAAATAAATAGCCAGATAAACAATGTTTCCTGTTTGAGCATTGGCAAGGACTTTTCCACGTACTAAAAATGTATAAGCATCAAGAAGACCTCCGACGATACTTAGTAGAAAAGTTAATCTAAAAGTATCAGACGGCTGCTTATTTCCGTTAAAAATTTTTTTCATAGTTCAGATTCCTTTCTTTTTAATTTTGGTAAGTTAATTATGTTTTGATTTTTATTTTTATTTAAAAAGTCATTTCCATAAATAATGAATAACAACTCATTTTTTGTTTATATAAAAAATCAAGTTTTACCAGATTTTATTTATTTCTACTAAAGTTTTTGAAAATTTATAAGTACATAAAATTTTGTTTTTCAATAAATTAATTATACCAAAAAAGGCTTGTTTTTTAAAGAGTTGTTTTAAGAACTATTATTACAAATGAAAATTTATAAAAAATTAGAAAATAAATGTTTGACAATTTTGGATATAAAGGATATAATACAGAAGGTTAGATAAAGAAATAAACATATATAAAAAGAAATTTCTGGTCTATTCGATACTAACAATATAATTTTTGGGCTTTACTCTTTTTTTAATGGGGTTATCACTTTACAAAAGAGATTCAGGTCAATCACGGCGGCATTAGCTTTGCACGGATTCTGTGCTGTTTTGTGAAAATAACTACCACCTGTAACATTTACAGGCAACCAAAAATTAAGTTAGAACGGTAGATTGGATTTTTTTTATGTAAAAATTTATATAAAAAAAGAGTAGAAATTTTAAATTGAACTTTAAAAATTTTACTCTTAAATTTAAAAATATGTTTGTTTTTAAAAATCAAAAATTATTTTTCATTTTCAAATAAATAAATATAGTCTGAATACCCTTCTTTTTCCAAATCTTCAAATGGAATAAATCTCAAGGCAGCAGAATTCATACAAAATCTCATTCCTGTTTCAGTTGGTCCGTCGTTGAAAATATGACCTAAATGAATATCGCTTCTTTTTGTTCTAACTTCAGTACGAGTTCTAGAAAGTTTGTTATCTTCTTTATAAATCATATTTTCTTGATTAATTGTAGCGTCAAAACTTGGCCATCCACAACTTGATTCAAATTTTTGCATTGAAGTGAATAGAGGTTCGCCAGAAACAATGTCTACGTAAAGTCCTTTTTCTGTATTATCCCAATATTCGTTTTTGAAGGGTGCTTCAGTTCCTTCGTTTTGTGTCACTTCAAATTGTTCAGGTGTTAATTTTTCTTTTAGTTCTTCGGTAGTGTATTTTTTTTCATAATCTTTTTTCATAAATCCTCCTAAAATTTGGTAAATTTTGTTAAGTAATATTTAACTTAGTATAACTGATTTTATATAAACAATATTGTAAATTTATATGAACTTTTTTTATATCACAGATAAATCAACACGATACTGATTATTACTAATTTTCGTCAAAAATCCTTTATTACAAAGTGAAGAAATTTCACGAGATAAAGAAGGTCGTGTAATTTCAAATTTTTTTGCAAGTTCAGAAATATTTGGATAAAAAGTGATAATTCCATTTTTTTGATTTTGTTTGACATAGCTAATAATTTTTTCTGTGATAGTTTTGTTTGTAAAATTAAACCAAATTCTTTTTGATAGTAATTGTCCTTTGTTGGAAATTTCGTTGATAAAATTTATTAAAAGGGTTTTATCAGTTTGTAAAAGTTCTAAAAAATCATTTTTGTCTAAAAAAAGCAATTTTGTTTTTTCAACAGTGATTAAATCAACGGGGAAAGTGCTTACATCGCCAAAAATAAAGGCAGGAGCGACAATTTGCTGTGAAGGAATGTAATCAATCACAATTGAATCGCCATTCAGCTTTTGCATTTCTCCTTTGCAAAGTCCTTCCAAAATAATAATTATATGATTAATAGTGTCACCTCGAAAAAAAACTAATTCATTTTTAGGATAATCTTTTATTTGATAATGAATTTTACTAAAAATATTCTCAATTTGTTTCTCATTAAATGTTCGAAAAATACCGATATTTTTTAATAAACGATAGAAGTTATTTATCTTCATTTTTTCTCCTTTCATTCAAAAGGAAACAAAATTATTTTGTTTCTCAAAGTAATTATATCATATTTTTTTGTTTAAATGAAAGGTAAAAATACAATTTTTTGATAATTTTAGTAAGTTTGTAGATTTCCTTTTGAAATAGTTCCTTTAATTTTAAAATTATCATCAAAATATGTTAAATCGGCGATAAATCCTTCTTTTATGTATCCGTATCTTTCTTCTACAGAAATAAATTTTGCTGGATAGGAAGTTGCCATTCTTAATGCTTCTTCTAAAGGTTGATTGACTTTTTGAACTAAATTTTTAACTCCGTCAATCATTACAAGAGCTGATCCGCCAAGTGTTCCTTCGGGAGAAATACATTTACCATTTTGATATAAAACACGATTTCCTTCAAACATAAATTCTTTCATGCCAGTTGTTCCAGCAGGGCTTACAGCATCAGTAATTAGATACAATCGATTTTTCATTATTTTTTTTGCAATTTCGACAGCAGAAAATTCTGAGTGAAAACCATCCACAATTATTCCAGCACTTAATTCATTATCGTTAAATAGGAAACCGACAAGTCCAGGATTTCTCGATTCTAGTGGACTCATTGCATTATATAAGTGTGTTCCTCCATCGTAGTATTCTTTTTTTTCAAGACATTGGTCATAAGTAGCATTTGAATGTCCCATATTTATTTTGATTCCAGCTTTTCTCAAAGTTTTCAAATGTTCAATTTTCGCTTTTTCTGGTGCAATCGTAATTAATCGAGTGATTTCTTTTCCAGAATCTGCAATTTTTTGTATAATTTCATCTGACAAAATTCTAATGTATTCAGGTCTATGAATTCCTTTTTTTTCAACACTTATGTAAGGCCCTTCAATGTGAAGTCCCAAAACACCGATTTTTTCTGGATTATCGATATTTTTCAAAACTTCTAGAGCGTTAAGAATTTTATTATCAGGAGAAGTGATTAATGTTGGTAAAAATGATGTACAACCAAATTTTTTGTTAGTTTCATTCATAATTTTTAATGCGTTTTCAGACGTATCATCATTGAATAATACACCGCCACATCCGTTTAACTGCAAATCAATAAATCCTGGTGACAAAACCATTCCTTGAATGTCTATGATTTCATTGTCAGAAATTTCTTTTTGTGATAATTCATTTTCATTTAAAATTTTTTTTATAGTTTTATCTTCGATGAGAACAGTATTTTTGTCTATAAATTTTTCTCCATCAAAAATTATTGCATTTTTTATAATCATTTTATTTTCCTCTCATATTATTAATTTTATTTAAAAGTCAATAATTCTTCTTTCATTTTTTCTAAATCAATATTTTTTGATTCAATATCTTTAAAATATCTATAAGTTTTTACTTTTAAATCAGAAACGGCGTCTTCGTCAACGATTAAAAGAGCTTTTCGATGTAGTTGTAATGCAGAAATAGTCCACATTTGAGTAACACTTCCTTCAATTCCGTAATAAGCGGCTTGTGATTTTTTGTATCCGTTAATGATAGTCAAAATTTCTTTCGAATCTAAAAGTGTTCCAACTCCAACGGTTAAAGCTAATTTTGGAACTTTTTCAACATCATGGTCAAAAAATCTAGAATTTGCTAAAATTGTGTCATGTGTAAGTTCTTTACTACGAGTTCGTGAACTTAGCGAAGATCCTGGTTCGTTAAAGGCAATGTGTCCGTCTTCTCCAACTCCGCTTAAAAACAGAGTTATTCCTCCAACTGATTTTATTTTATCTTCGTATCTTTGACATTCGGCTTCTAAATCAGTTGCCATTCCATTTGGAATATTAATATTTTCTGGTTTAATATTGATGAATTTGAAAAAATGTTCGTGCATAAAGTAGTGATAACTTTGTTCGTTATCAGGCGATAAACCTACATATTCATCCATATTAAATGTAATAACATTTTCAAATGAAATAATTCCTTCGTTATATAAATTGATTAATTCTTTGTATGTTTTTAAAGGTGTAGAGCCAGTAGGTAGACCTAAAACAAAAGGTTTTTCAGGAGTTGGCTTGAATTTTAACATTTCTTTTGCAATTCGATAAGCGCTCCATTTTGCTGTTTCGTTGCTATTTTTTAAAATAATAACTCTCATAATTAAATTTCCTTTCTTAGACAAGATAGTCGTTTATTTCCAAAAAGAAAGTAAACATTTCCAATTTTAATTATACATTGATTTTATTTTTAGTCAATAGACAAACATTTTTGAAATATTTTTTTAAAAAAGTATAAAATTTCTTGATAAATTATTAAAAAATTTGTATAATGTACAGGTAATTAATAATATAAATGGAAGGAAGAACTAGAATGAAAAAAAGACCAGTAGTTTTAATAATTTTAGACGGTTGGGGAATGAACCACCACAATGACGAAGTTGATGGAGTAAAATTGGCTAATCCAATAAATTTTAACAAATACGTTAAAGAATACCCATTCACTGAATTAAGAGCAGACGGAGAGTTTGTAGGATTACCAGAAGGGCAATTTGGGAACTCAGAAGTTGGACATACAAATATTGGTGCTGGAAGAATAGTTTATCAAATGTTACCAAAAATTTCTAAAGCAATTAAAGAAGGAACAATTTTAGAAAATAAAGTATTGTCAGATGTTATGGAAACAACAAAAGCTAATGGAAAAGCATTACATATCACTGGATTGACTTCAGATGGTGGAGTTCACTGCCACATTGACCATTTAATCGGATTAGTTGACATGGCTAAGAAAAAAGGATTAACTGAAATTTACATTCATGCAATTATGGATGGAAGAGACACTGCGCCTGAAAGTGGAGTGGAATACTTAGCACAATTACAAAAAGCATTAGATGATTTAGGTGCTGGTAAAATTGCAACAATAGTTGGAAGATACTACGCAATGGATAGAGATAATAACTGGGATAGAGTAGAATTAGCTTACAATGCATTGACTTTAGGAGAAGGAAATGTAGCAGCTACAGCTGAAGAAGCTATCAAAAATTCTTATGCAGAAGGAATTACAGATGAATTTGTAAAACCAGCAAAAATTGGTTCAAAAGACAATGGATTAATTAAAGATGGAGACGGTGTAATCTTCGCAAACTTTAGACCTGATAGAGCTAGACAATTAACTAGAACATTTGTTGACCCTGAATTTACAGGATTTACAAGAAAAGTTTATCCTAAAGTTAATTTCGTTACAATGGCTCAATATGATATTACATTTGCTTCACCAGTAGCATATCCACCTGAAGAAATCGTAAATGGATTTGGAGAAGTAGTTTCAAAAGCAGGATTAACTCAAGTAAGAACAGCTGAAACTGAAAAATATGCACACGTTACATTCTTCTTCAATGGTGGTAAAGAAGAACCTTATCCAGGAGAAATCAGATTGTTATCTGACTCACCAAAAGTTGCAACTTATGATTTACAACCTGAAATGAGTGCTTATAAAGTAAAAGAAAGATTAATCGAAGAATTAAACACTGGTAAAGTTGACACAGTTATATTAAACTTCGCAAATCCTGACATGGTTGGACATACAGGAAATGTAGAAGCAGTAATGGCAGCTTGTCAAGCAGTAGATAACTGTACAGGACAAATTGTTAACAAAGTATTGGAATTAGATGGAGCAGTATTAATTACAGCAGACCATGGAAATGCTGATTTATTAGTAAATCCTGAAACTGGAGCACCTCATACAGCTCATACTGTAAACCCAGTTCCATTCATCTTAATTTCAAATGACTTGAAAGACGTTAAGTTAAGAACAGACGGTAAATTAGCTGATTTAACACCAACAATGTTAGATTTATTAGGTATTGAAAAACCTGCTGAAATGACTGGAGAAACTTTAATTGTTAAATAATAAATAATTAAAATTGAATAGTTTTAAAAAAGGGTAGGTTTTGCTTATCCTTTTTTGTTTGGTGAGTATTTAAATTATGAAGTATAAAATTAAAATAAATAAAAAATTATATAAAAATTACTAATTTTAAAAAAAATAAAATTTAAGAGTTGTTTAGGATGTTGATTTTTAAAGGTTTTTGAAGATGATTAGTTTTTTTGTAAAAAATTTAAAAAAATTTTAAAAAAGTGTTGACAAATTTTTCAAAATGTAGTATAGTATATCTGTAATTAGCACTATGAGTTAGTGAGTGCTAACAAAAAAAGGAAGGGATACAGAGATGAATGAAAGAGAACAGTTGATTTTAAAAGCTATAATCAAACATTATCTCGAATTTGGTGAAAGTGTAGGGTCAAGAACTTTAGAGAAAAAGTACAATATCGGAGTTTCTTCAGCTACAATTAGAAATACAATGGCTGATTTGGAAGATAAAGGTTTGATTAGCAAAACACATACATCTTCTGGAAGAATTCCTACAAGTGAAGGTTACAGATTATATGTGGAGGAACTTATTAAAATACGAGATATTTCTCAAGAGGAAAAAGCAAAAGTTTTACAAGCGTATAATAAACGAATGAACCAAATAGATATGATATTTGAAGAGACATCGAGGCTACTGTCGAAAATTAGTCAGTATGCAGGAGTTGTGTTGGAGCCAGCTATAAAGCAGGAAGGAATTAAGAAAGTAAAGTTAGTTCATATTAATGATACGACTATTCTTGCTGTAATAGTTATGGATTCATATTTAACAAAAAACTTGAGTGTGTATCTGGAAACGCCTTTGAATGAAGAAGGGGTTGAAAATATTAATAGGTTTTTGAATGAAAAAATCAGAGAAAAAGAAGTATTTACACTATCTGATTTAGGAGAATTCTTCACAAATACGGAGTTATTCGTACCAGAAGGTTTTCAGGAAGATAAAGGTGTAGATGAAGGGAAATTATTTTTTGAAGGGGGTTCGAATTTATTAGAAGGCAATGTCTCAGATGTGATGAAAATAATTGATCGAGTGAAATTGTTTAATAATCCAAAAGATTTAAGAGCAGTATTTTCACAATTTATTCAAAGAGAGCAATATAAAGATGGTGAAGTGAATGTTATCTTTGGAGAAGATTTGAATATACCTGGCTTGGAAGATTTCTCGTTTGTATTTTCGGTTTACACATTGGGAAATGCTAAAGGTGTTATGGGGGTAATAGGTCCGAAACGGATGGAATATTCTAGAACAGTTGGTTTGGTAGAATATGTTTCAGAGGAAGTGAAACAACTTTTAGAAAAAAATAATAAAGGAGAAGTGAGGTAGACGATGTCAGAGAAAAAAAATGAAAACGAAGAAGTAAAAGATAAATTAAATGCAGAAAATGAAGCAAATGAAACAAAAGAAAATGCTGATTCTACTGCAAAAGAGGAAGTTAAAGAAGAAAATCCTTGCGAAGTAATCGCAAAACTTGAAAAGGATTTGGAAGAATGGAAGAGTTCTTATACAAGAAAATTAGCTGAATTTCAAAACTTCACAAAAAGAAAAGAAAATGAAGTTGCTGAAATGAAAAAATATGCTTCTGAAGGAATTATTACAAAATTATTAGATAATATTGATAATTTAGAAAGAGCTGAACAAGCTTCTGCTGAAACTAAAAACTTTGACGCATTGGTTGAAGGAGTTAATATGATTTTGAGAAATCTGAGAAATCTTTTGACTGAAGAAGGTGTTGAAGAATTGGAAGCAGCGGAAGGTGTGAAATTTAATCCTTATGAACATCAAGCGATGATGACTGAAAATGTGGAAAATTTAGACAATGATGTTATTGTGAAAGTGTTTCAAAAAGGATATAAATTGAAAGGGAAAGTTATTAGACCAGCGATGGTAACAGTTAATAAAAAGTAATTTTGTAAAAGTTATAATTTGAAAATTCAAAAAAATGGATTTAAAATAATACTTTTATAAAAAAATTAAATAAATTGAAAATTAAGGAGAATGATATATATGAGTAAAATAATAGGAATAGATTTAGGGACAACAAACAGCTGCGTGGCAGTTATGGAAGGTGGAAACTTTGCGATAATACCAAATAGTGACGGAGGAAGAACTACACCTTCAGTAGTAAATATTAAAGATAATGGAGAAATTATAGTTGGGGAAATTGCTAAAAGACAAGCAATTACAAATCCTGATTCAACAGTAATTTCAATTAAAACACAAATGGGATCAGACTATAAAGTAAATATTCATGGAAAAGATTATACACCACAAGAAATTTCAGCAATGATTTTGAAAAAATTGAAAAAAGATGCTGAAAGCTATTTAGGAGAAACTGTAACAGAAGCAGTAATCACTGTACCAGCTTACTTTACTGATGCTCAAAGACAAGCAACTAAAGATGCAGGAGAAATTGCAGGACTTACAGTAAAAAGAATTATTAATGAACCAACAGCAGCAGCATTATCTTATGGATTAGATAAGAAAAAAGAAGAAAAAGTGTTAGTATTTGACTTAGGTGGAGGTACATTTGACGTATCAGTATTGGAAATTGGAGATGGAGTAGTAGAAGTTATTTCAACTTCAGGAAATAACCATTTAGGTGGAGACAACTTTGACCAAAAAATTATCGACTGGTTAGCTGATGAATTTAAAAAAGAAACTGGAATTGATTTAAGAAATGATAAAATGGCAATTCAAAGATTAAAAGATGCAGCAGAAGATGCTAAGAAAAAATTGTCAACTACATTAGAAACACAAATTTCATTACCATTCATCACAATGGATGCAAGTGGACCAAAACATTTGGAAAAGAAATTAACTAGAGCAGCATTTGATGAATTGACAAAAGACTTGGTTGAAGCAACTAAAGGGCCTGTTAAACAAGCGTTAGAAGATGCAAACTTAGATCCAAGTGGAATTGATGAAATCTTATTAGTTGGTGGATCAACAAGAATCCCAGCAGTTCAAGAATGGGTTAAATCATTCTTTGGAAAAGAACCTAATAAATCAATTAACCCTGATGAAGTTGTAGCAGCAGGAGCAGCTATCCAAGGTGGAGTATTAATGGGAGATGTTAAAGATGTATTGTTATTAGATGTAACTCCATTGTCATTAGGAATTGAAACAATGGGTGGAGTATTTACTAAGATCATTGATAGAAATACTACTGTGCCAGTTAAAAAATCACAAGTATTCTCAACAGCAGCAGATAATCAACCAGCAGTATCAATCGTTGTATTGCAAGGGGAAAGAGCCAGAGCGGCTGACAACCATAAATTAGGAGAATTTAACTTGAACGATATCCCACCTGCACCAAGAGGAGTACCTCAAATCGAAGTAACATTTGATATTGATGCAAATGGTATCGTGCATGTATCTGCTAAAGATTTAGGAACAGGAAAAGAAAACACAGTAACAATTTCTGGTTCATCTAATTTGTCTAAAGAAGACATCGAAAAAATGAAAAAAGACGCTGAAGCAAATGAAGCTGAAGATGCTAAATTTAAAGAATTAGTAGAAGCTAGAAACCAAGCTGACCAATTAGTAATTGCAACTGAAAAAACTATAAAAGAAAATGAATCTAAATTGCAAGGAACTGAAAAAGAAGACATCGAAAAAGCAATTGAAGAATTGAAGAAAGTAAAAGATGGAGACGATATCGAAGCAATCAGAAAAGGAATCGAAGAATTGTCGAAAGTATCTCAAGGATTTGCAACTAGAATGTACCAAGAAGCAGCAGCAGCTCAACAAGGAGCACAAGGTGGAACTGAAGGAAATGCAGATAATGGTTCTTCTGAAGATGATGTTCAAGATGCAGAAATTGTTGATTAATTGCAAATAAGTAATTTTATAAAATATTTATAGTAAGTGATGATAGAGATGAAATAATACTCGAAAATCTTAAACGATATTTAAAAGATAAAAACGATTTTAAACATATAAAAAACGATAGAAAAAATAAATAACAGAAGAGAACTTTCGGGTTCTCCTTTGTTTTAGTAGTATTTTAGGTATTCAAAAAATGTAAAGTTTTAAAATAATTTTCTTTTTTGTAAGTATAGATAGTATAATAAAATGTAATTAAAAGATATAAAAATGTAAAATATTATTGTTTTTTCACATAAAATAGTATATACTATGTATATACTGAATGTAGGAGGTTTTTCGAGATGTTACTTATCAAAATTTCAAAATGGGGAAATGGTCAAGGAATAAGAATTCCCAAAAATGTTTTAGAATTGTTAAAATGGAAAAAAGATGATGAATTGGAGATGATTATTGAAAAGGGAAATTTAAAAATCCAAAAAGTTGAAAAAGAAAAAAGGAAAACAATAAAAGAATTGTTTGCTAATTATGATGGAAGTTACGAAAAACAAGAAATTGATTGGGGAGAGCCACAAGGTAAGGAAATATGGTAAAACAAGGAGATATAATAAAAATAAATTTTAATCCACAAAAGGGACACGAACAAGCAGGATATCGTCCAGCTATTGTTGTGAGTAATAATACTTTTAATAGAGTTTCAAAACTTGTTTTTGTCTGTCCAATTACAAATTCAATAGATAATTTTCCACTTCATATAAAGTTAGATACTCGGACAGTTACTACAGGAATCATCTTATGTGAACATCTTAGATCTTTAGATATAGAGGCTAGAGATTATAAAATTGTTGAAAAATTACCGAAAGATATTTTACAGAATGTTATAGATATAATTTTTTCTGAAATTGATATTGAAAATAATTAGATATTTCAGAAAATAAACAAAAAAAGAGAGAAACTCTTTTTTGAAACATTGAAATAAAAGCAAAATAATGCGAAAGAAAGGAGTACATCTCTGAAAAAAAGGAGGTGTAAGTGGGAAATGGCAAAAAGAGATTATTATGAAGTGCTTGGAGTAGCAAAAAATGCAAGTGAATCAGATATAAAAAAGGCGTATAGAAAAGCGGCGATGAAATATCACCCAGATAAATTTGCTAATTCGTCAGATGCTGAAAAAAAGGATGCGGAAGAAAAATTTAAAGAAATAAATGAGGCTTATGAAATTTTGTCAGATGCACAAAAAAAAGCAGCTTATGATCAATATGGACATGCGGCATTTGAAAATGGTGCTGGTGGAGCTGGTGGCTTCGGTGGAGGCTTTAACGGATTTAGTGGAAATGCACAAGGCTTTGATTTTGAAGATTTGGGAGATATTTTTGGAAGTTTCGGAAGTTTCTTTGGTGGCGGTGGAAGAGGTCGTAGCCAAGGTCCAAGAGTAAAAGAAGGAGAAGACTTGAGATATAATCTTGAGTTAACGCTTGAAGAAATTGCAAAAGGTGTAGAAAAAGAAATTAAATATAAGAGAGAAGGAAAATGTCACACTTGTCACGGTTCGGGAGCTGAGCCAGGTCATAACATGAAAACTTGTCCAAAATGTAATGGTTCTGGACATATTAGAACTCAACAAAGAAGTATTTTTGGAGTGCAAGTTGTAACACAAGAATGTGATGAATGTCATGGAACAGGAAAAATACCAGAAAAAGCTTGTAGTACTTGTCATGGAACAGGTCTTGAAAAAGAAACTGTTACTAGAAAAGTAAGAATTCCTTCAGGAGTTGAAACAGGACAAAGATTAGTTGTCAGAGATGGAGGAAATGCAGGTGGAAACAACGGTATTTTCGGAGATTTATATATATTTATAACAGTTAAAAAACATGATATTTTTAGAAGAGATGGATTCGATATTCACTGTGAAGTGCCAGTTAAGATGACGACGGCTATTTTAGGTGGAGAAGTGGAAGTACCAACTCTTGAAGGAAAAACTAAGATAAAAATACCTGAAGGAACACAATCAGGAACAATATTTAGATTGAGAGATAAAGGAATAAAACAACCTTCTAGTGATAGAAGAGGTTCAGAAATAATACAAGTAAAAGTAGAAGTTCCTACTAATTTGACTGAAAAACAAAAAAATATTTTAAAAGAATTTGATGATACTTTAGGAAGTAAAAATTATAAAGAAGGTAAGTCATTTAAGGATAAAATAAAAAGATTTTTTCAAAAATTTGAAGGATAAAAAAGAAGAATAAATTGATAATTAGTATTCATATTTTTTTCTTTTATTCTTTTTGTGAAGTGATAAAAAAGAAAATATTTTTTTGAAAAAAATTCTTGTAAAAATAAAATAGATATGATAAAATATATAAAGTAAAAAAAGGATATTCCGCTTTTATTGTTGCTGCCAACTAGTGTTGGTATAGGTAAAATGAATGTCTAGAGAAGAAGGGAGTGAATTTCTTGAAAGAGAAATTAATCGAATTAGTAGAAAAAGATTATTTGAAATCTGATGTACCTCATTTTAAAGCTGGGGACACAATAGCTGTTCACTATAAAGTAAAAGAGGGGAACAAAGAAAGAATACAGGTTTTTGAAGGTGTAGTAATTAGAGTATCTGGTGGAAGTGTTGCAAAAAACTTCACAGTAAGAAAAGTATCTTCAGGAATTGGTGTTGAAAGAATAATACCTTTAAATTCTCCATTAATCGAAAAAATCGAAGTTAAGAGAATTGGTAAAGTAAGAAGATCAAGATTGTATTACTTAAGAAACTTATCAGGAAAAGCTGCTAGAATTAAAGAAATTAGAAAGTAGCTCAAAGCTAGCGTTTGCTAGCTTTTTTATGTTTTATGGATTTAGTTATTTGTAAGCACAAAAATGTGTTTTTAAATTCTAAATTATGAGTTATTAAAGCTAGATATGTTTTAAAATAAAAAATGAGTTTCGAAATAATGATTAGATTTATAAAAAATTAGAGAGGGATTAAATAAGATGAAAATATTATTATGGGTTATTTTTTATCTGATAACTTCGATATTTCTTTTGTATTTCTTTGTGAGAGAGAAAAAAGTAATAGGATTTATTAGAAAAAAAGAAGATGACGTTTTGAAAAAGTTTCCATTGCAAAGTAATGGGAAAAGTATAACATTGGGAAATATTCTGACATTAGTTGCATTGGTTGTTACTGCCTTATTTTTTGTTTTAGTTGATAAAACTTATGATCGAACGATAGCGATAAAAATATGGGGAGTTTACGGAATATTTATTTTAAATTTAGTGTTTTATGTAATGAAGAAAGAGCATGAGTGGATTTTTTTAGGGAACTTAGTTATGATGCTTCTTGGAAGATTGATGTTTAATATTCTAGATCCAAAATATTATGTTTATTTGGCAATAAATGTGGTTTTATCGTTGATATTAGTTTATTTGTTTAGAAAACCAGCTGAAGAGAAAATTGATGAAAAAACGATTTTAAAGGAAATTGCCGATGCGAAAAGTGAAGATGAGTATTTATTAGATAATTCAATTTCGATGGAAGATAAAATTGAGATTACGAAAGTTAGAAGAAGTTCTTTTGGAAAAGCGGTTACGAGAATTAGTAATTCGTTGTTAGCTGTGATTTTGGTAGGATTAATTCAAGTGTTTTATATTGGGAACTATGTTATTCCATCAGGATCTATGGAGCCAACAATTTTGATAAAAGATAGAGTGTTTGCAAATATGATAAAATATAGATTTACAGCACCGAAAATTGGGCAAATTATTGCATTTAAAGAACCAATGGCTAATACTGTGATGTATACGAAAAGATTGGTTGGAGGACCTGGAGACACTTTGCAAATTGTTAATAAAAGAATTTTGATTAATGATAAAGTTGAAGAAATTTTGAATAGACCTTATAATCAAGAAGGAGTATTGAATAATAATAAGATTTATATTCCTAAAAAAGGTGATAAAGTTAAATTAGATAAAGTTATTGCTATTAATAAAATGTCTGGATATGCAGCTGATAATACATTTGTAGTTTATACTAGATGGGATGATTTTGCTAATGGAACTGAATTTAAAAATTTAACAGGGAAAGAGTTTTTGCAATTGATAGGAACGCAAAAAGGGTATAAAGATATAATTGGTGTAAATGACGGTCCTTATAAAGAAGATGATCCAAAAACAAATACGTACTATACTTTTACATTGAAAGTTGAAGGTAGAAATGAAATGGTAATGCCAATTATGGATTTCAAATATGATGATGCGTTATTTACAAAACTTTTAAATGGAGAAACAATTACATTGGATAAAGATTATTATATGGCTATGGGAGATAACACAGGAAATAGTTTTGATTCGAGATATTTTGGTAATGTTTCAAGATCTAGAATTAAAGGTGAATTATTAGTTAGATGGTGGCCATTGAATAGAATAGGATTATTGTAATGGATAAAGATAAAATGTTAAAATTAGAAATAGAAAAAACAAAAGAAATTGAAAATATTGATTTAATGAGAATATTACAAGAAATGACAACAATTCACAATAATAATTTTCACAATAAAGTTAATGAAAATTATTTTAAAGAAATCTTTTTAAGTAAGCAGTATGATTTATACTGCTTATTTAATATTAGAGACAAATCAGATGAAAAAAATTATGAAATTAAAAAAATAACTGAAAAAATGGGAAAAAATGAAAATATTTCTTTTGGATATATTGTATTTTATGATACAATATATAGTCTAGATTTATTTGAAATAGCAATTGATGGTCAATATCAAGGAAAAGGATTTGGGAATGAGCTTCTTGAAAAATCTTTAGAAATGATATTATCTGATAAAAAATATAAAGATCGAGACAAAGAAGAAATGAAAATATTTTTAGAAGTAAATCAAAAAAATTTGAATGCAATAAAATTGTATGAAAAAAATAATTTTGAGGAAATTTCGGTTAGAAAGAATTATTATGGATTAAATGAGGATGCTCTTATAATGGTAAAGAGTTTAAAGAAATGATGTGAAACTGAGAGGGAGGAAAATGTTACAAAAAAGTATATTAGGAGAGATCAAAAAGAAAATCACGCCAAGCATTTATACGATTGGAAAAGAATACTATGATAAGAGATTGGGGAATTTAACAGCACTTTTTGCTGATGGAAATGTGATGACAGTCGAAGGTGAGTATAAGGAAAATCATGTTTATAAGACTTCTTTGACATTTGATCAAGAAAAAGTGGAATTTTTGGAAGCTGATTGTGATTGTATGTTTTTTCAAAAAAGTAAGAAAAATTTATGTAAGCATATAATTGCGTTGGGATTTATGTCTGATAAATCGAAGAAAGTGTCTGAGATTATTGGAACGAATGAGGCTGAAATGTTGTTTGAAGATGAATTTGAAGAGGATAACAAAAATGATAAGATCATTGAAGAGCCTAAAAAAGTAGAGAAAAAAGCAAGTAAAGAAGTTAAGGATAAAAAAGAAAGTTTGACTTTAAAAAAAGCTGAAGAGAAAGAAATTGAAAAAGAAGGAAAATCTGTTCAAAAAGAAATTTCTGAAAAGGATTTTGAGCTTGAAGATGAGGAAAAAGAATATAATTTAGACAATTTGATTGATAGAATTGATGAAATTAGAATGAATCAAAAAGAGCTTGGAAAAACTGAAAAAGAAGAAATGCAGGAATTAAGACTTGAAGTTGAGATTGATGAAGGGAGTTATAGTGATTATAAATATGGTTATGGATATGATGATGACTATAATCCTGGATATGTATTGAGATTGAAAACAGGTTTTTCAAAAACATATTATATAAAAGATATTTTGAAATTTGTGAATGCGGTAATTGAGGAAAGCGAGTACAGTATTAGTACAAAAATTAAATATAATCCTGTAAATTGTTATTTTAATGAAAGTGACAAAAAAATTATTGAGGCAATTTATGAATATCATAAAGAGATTAGTAGTGTTGTCGATAATGGAATCAAGGATAAAAAAGGTTTAAAAGTGTATGAAATGCTGTTGAATAAGCTATTGTTGGCTATGAAAGATGGTAGAAATATTCTCTTTTTAGGAGAACGTAGACAAATTTTGAATAATTATGAGCCGATATTTTTGTTGGAAAATGGGAAAATTAAATTGAGAAAAATTAGAAGAATGACTTCTTTTGGTGGATTTTTCACATTTGCAAATGATACGACGAAAATTTTTAAAATGGCTGAAAATGAAGAAAAATTATTGAGAAAATTGTCGGGAATGAATTTGATAGGCTTGAATCAACTTCCAGATGAAACAAATCAAAAATTAAAAGAAATTTTGGAAAATGAAAATATTAATATTGCTGAATATGTTGATAAATCTGGGACTGTAGATGTTTATGTTCAAGAAATGGAAAATAGGCAATTATTGAGAATTAGTTTATCAAATATCGTTCAATCGATAGAAAAAAATGGGAAATATTTTATTCCAAGAAAAAATGTTGAAGTATTTGAAGAATTGAAAACGCTTATTAAGGAATTGACGTTTAAAGAAACTGAGGATTATGAAGAGGAAATTAACGAGGATACTTCTATAATGGATTATGAGGCACTTGGAAAACTTTCAGAAATTATTGATAAAAAATATCGTGATAAAGTGAAAATTCATTTGGATACGAATATAAAAAAGGCTAAGGATATTCATGTGAACATTGAAGTAAAAAAGGCTCAAAGTGATATGTTAAATATTAATTTTGAGGTGGAAGGAATAGATCCAATTGAGATTGAGAATGTGATAGAAGCTATTAAAAATGAGAGAAAATATGTGACTCTTTCAAGTGGAGAGCTTGTAAAAATAGCAAATAAAAGTGTTGAAGAATTGCTAGGAATTGTGGATTCGATTTCGAATATAAAATTGGGAGAAAATAAAATTTCTAAGATTAAGGCGTTGCAATTGGCACAGGTTTCTAGAACGGTACAAGATGAATTAGAGAAATTGGATGAATTTAAAGAATTGTTTCATAAAATTAAGAATCGTAAGGAACAGGAACCAACTAATATTAACGTAAAATTATTTCCGTATCAAAAATTAGGATTCAACTGGTTGAAAAATATGTATGATGTTGGATTTGGTGGAGTTTTAGCGGATGATATGGGATTGGGAAAAACATTGCAGACAATTTCGTTGTTGAATGAAATTTATCGTGTGAAAAAAGATTTTTTTGCATTGATAATTGTTCCAAGTTCGTTGCTTTAT
Organism: Leptotrichia sp. oral taxon 221; assembly: GCF_018128245.1. Lineage (NCBI taxonomy): Bacteria > Fusobacteriati > Fusobacteriota > Fusobacteriia > Fusobacteriales > Leptotrichiaceae > Leptotrichia > Leptotrichia sp. oral taxon 221. The sequence goes on along the minus strand of NZ_CP072378.1, from coordinate 1,550,534 downwards.
AACTGGAAAGAGGAAATTATTAAATTTTCTGGGATAAAACCGATTTTGGTTGAAGGAACGGCTGCTCATAGAAAAGAATTGATTGAGAAAAAGAAAAAAGGATTGTTAATTACGACTTATCAGGCATTGAGAAATGATATTGATGAGTATAAAAACAAAAAATTTGAAATAGTAGTTTTAGATGAGGCACAAAATATAAAAACGGCTACTTCGCAAATAAAAAAAGCGGTTATGAAATTAAATAGTAAAGTTAATTTTGCATTGACAGGGACACCTGTTGAAAATAATATTTTGGAATTGTGGTCGATATTTGATTTTGTGTTGCCAGGATATTTGGATAATCTTACGAAATTTAAAAAAACTTACAAGGAAGCGCTGGTAAATCCTAATTCTGCGAAAGTTACTAATTTAAGAGAAATTATTGCGCCATTTCTTTTAAGAAGAACTAAAAAAGAAGTGTTGACAGAGTTGCCTGAAAAAATGGAATCGAATATGATTGTAACATTGAGCAGTGAGCAAAAACAACTTTACTTATCGTATGTAAAACAAGCGAAAAAAGAAATGAAAAAATTCAATGAAAATGAAAATAATAGAATGAAAATATTGGCGATTTTGACTAAATTGAGACAAATTTGTAATTCGCCAACATTGTTTAAGGAAGATTATAAAGGTGAGGTTGCAAAACTTCAAGTATTGAGAGATTTATTGCCTGATATTACAGAAAATGGTCACAGATTGTTGATTTTTTCGCAATTTGTTGGGACATTGAAGGAAATTGAGAAGGAATTAGTTGATTTGGGAATTGAGTATTTCTATATTGATGGAAATGTAAAATCTAAAGAAAGAATGGAGATTTCTAAAAAATTCAATGCTGGGCAAAGACAAGTTGTGCTTATTTCATTGAAGGCTGGAGGAACTGGATTAAATTTAGTAGGAGCGGATGTTGTAATTCACTACGATCCTTGGTGGAATGTGGCAGTTGAAAATCAAGCGAGTGACAGGGCCTACAGAATTGGACAGAAGAAGAGCGTTCAAGTCATTAAATTAGTGACAGAAGGAACGATTGAAGAAAAAATTATTAAAATTCAGGAAAATAAAAAGCAGCTTAGTGAAAATCTGTTAGAAAGTAAAGATAATGACAAAGTATTGTTTGAAATGAGTGATAAGGAATTGATGGATTTATTGGCGTAAAAATTTTTTGCTAAAGTCGAATAGAAGTAATTAATTTTTGATAGAAAAATCCATAATATTATGTTAAAATGAAATATAAGTTTAAAAAAAGAAAAACAGGAGGATATAAATAAAATGTCAAATGAATTAAGTAAAACATATTCACCAACAGAAATAGAAGACAAATGGTACAAAATTTGGGAAGAAAAAGGATATTTTAACGCACAGCATAATAGCGAAAAACCAGGATATTCGATTGCTATTCCGCCACCAAATGTAACTGGGATTTTGCATATGGGACATATGTTGAATAATGCGATTCAAGATGCAATTATTAGATATAAAAGAATGAGTGGATTTGAAACACTTTGGATTCCTGGGATGGATCATGCTGGGATTGCGACTCAAAATAAAGTTGAGAGAATGTTAAAAGAAGAAGGAACTTCAAAAGAAGAAATTGGATACGATGAATTTTTGAGAAGAACTTGGGAATGGAAAGAAAAACATGGTGGATTAATCACTAAACAGTTGAGAAAATTGGGAGTTTCGCTTGACTGGGATAGAGAAAGATTTACGATGGATGAAGGTCTTTCAAGAGCTGTAAAAGAAGTTTTCATAAAATTGTATAATGATGGTTTAATTTATAGAGGAGAGTACATTGTAAACTGGTGTCCTCATGATAAAACAGCTTTGGCTGATGATGAAGTTAATCACATTGATAAAAAAGGGAAAATTTGGGAAATCAAATATAGAATAAAAGATACTGATGATTATGTAATTATTGCGACAACAAGACCTGAAACAATGTTAGGAGATACAGGGGTTGCAGTAAATCCAAATGATGACAGATACAAACATTTAATTGGTAAAAAAGTTATTTTACCGTTGATGAATAGAGAAATTCCAGTTGTTGCAGATGAATATGTAGATATGGAATTCGGTACAGGGGTAGTAAAAATGACACCTTCACACGATCCTAACGACTTTGAAGTAGCAAAAAGAACTGGACTTGAATTTATAAACATTTTTACTGAAGATGCGCACGTAAATTCAAATGGTGGAAAATACGAAGGATTAGAAAGATTTGCGGCTAGAAAAGCGATTTTGGCAGATTTAGAAGCTGAAGGATTATTAGTTGGTACAAAAGAACACAATCATGCTGTGGGACATTGTTACAGATGTGATTCTATTATTGAGCCAAGAGTTTCAACTCAATGGTTTGTAAAAATGGAACCACTTGCAAAAAGAGCATTGGAAGTTGTAAAAAATGGACAAATTCAAATTACTCCAAAAAGATGGGAAAAAGTTTATTACAACTGGCTTGAAAATATAAGAGATTGGACTATTTCTAGACAAATTTGGTGGGGGCACAGAATTCCTGCATACTATGCTGAAGATGGAACAGTATTTGTCGCTAGAAATATGGAAGAGGCAAAAGCTCAAGCGAAAGAAAAATTTGGAAAAGAAGTTTCATTAAGAGAAGAAACAGATGTACTAGATACTTGGTTTTCATCAGCATTATGGCCATTTTCAACATTAGGTTGGCCTGACAAAACTCCAGATTTGGAAAAATTCTTCCCAACAAATGCGTTAGTAACAGGAGCAGATATTTTATTTTTCTGGGTAGCGAGAATGGTTATGATGAGTTTGTACATTAATGATGAAATTCCATTTAGTTATGTATATTTGCACGGAATTATTAGAGATGAATTAGGTAGAAAAATGTCGAAATCATTAGGAAATTCACCTGATCCATTGGATTTGATTGCAAAATATGGAGCAGATGCGATAAGATTCAGTTTCTTGTATAATACTTCGCAAGGACAAGATATTCATTTTTCTGAAAAATTATTGGAAATGGGTTCTACATTTGCAAATAAAGTTTGGAATGCTTCAAGATTTGTATTATCTAATTTGGAAGACTTTGATGCAAATGTAGTTATTGATGAGAAGGAATTTAAGCTAGAAGATAGATGGATTTTATCTAAATTGCAAACAGCTTCAAGACAAATTAACGAATATATGGATAAATATGAATTGGATTCAGCAGCAAAAGTTGCTTATGAATTTTTCAGAGGAAATTTCTGTGACTGGTATGTTGAAATTGCGAAAACTAGAGTTTATGGACAAGAAGGTTCAGATAAAACTGTGGCACAATATGTATTGAAAACAGTTCTTGATAAAGGATTGAGAATGCTTCATCCATTTATGCCGTTCATAACTGAAGAAATTTGGCAAAAATTAGGATTAGACGAAGAAACAATTATGTTATCAGAATTCCCAACAGAAAACAAAAAATATGTTGATTTGGCAGCTGAAAAAGAATTTGATTACTTGAAAGAAATCGTTAATGCGATTAGAAATATTAGAGGGGAAGCAAATGTTTCACCAGCGAAGAAAATCGAAGTAATCTTCAAAATCGTAAATGATGGAGAAAAAGAAATTTTAGAACATAATGCGAAAATATTAGATAAATTATCAAATGTTGAAAAATATGAATTTAATACAGAAATTCCTGCATTAGTTGGATTCAAATTAGTTGAAACAACAGAAATTTACGTTCCACTTGCTGATTTAATCGACAAAGAAAAAGAAATCGCAAAACTTGAAAAAGATATTCAAAAAACACAAAAAGAATTAGACAGAGTTTTAGGAAAATTATCAAATGAAAAATTCTTGTCTAAAGCACCAAAAGAAGTTATCGACAAAGAAAATGGCATAAAAGAAGAATTAGAAAACAAAATTGCTAAATTTAAAGAATCTATTAAATTGTATCAAGGATAATTGTAGATGATCTAAGAGATAGCGATAAATATTAATTAGGAGGTCATCTTGTAAGTAAAAATAAATTTTTAAACTTATGAGATGGCTTTTTTGAAAATAATACTTGCAAGAAAGTTAAGAAAATTATAAAATATAAAGGGTAGCAACCAAAAATAAAAAATGAAAGGAAGATAAATTATGAAAAAAATTATTATTGCAATATTGATGTTATTGGCTTTGACATCATGTTTAAGTGCTGGAATTGGAGTAGGAACTGGAGGAATCCACGGAGGAATCGGAATCGGATTTTAGTGAAAAATAAAATTGGGAGGAAGAAATTATGGGAGCGTTGTTTTGGACGATGGCAACAGCAATTTTTTCAATTTTAGAAATTGTTATACCTGGGCTTGTTACTATTTGGCTTGCATTAGCTGCATTGATACTGACGGCGATATCCTTTTTTATAAAAAATCCTAATATAGAATTTGTGATTTTTACAGTTTTATCCATAGTTTTTGTAATTTTCACGAGACCAGTTTTGAAAAAATATTTGGAAGATAAAAAGACGAATTTTAGTTCAAAAATGGTTGGGCAAGAGTTGAAAATAGAAAAAGTTGTGGATTTGGAAAGTCCGAAAAAGGTATATGAAGTTAAGTTTAAAGGTGTAATTTGGAAGGGTGTGAGTTCTGAGATTTTTAGAGAAGGTGAAATTGTAAAAATTGAGGATTTTGAAGGAAATAAAATTATTTTAGAAAAAATAAAAAAATAGGAGGAGATATTAATGGCTATACCAATAGTAATATTGATTTTATTAGTTTTTTTCGGAATTTTGGTGTTAAAAGCTATTAGAATTGTACCAGAATCAAAAGTTTATATTGTTGAAAAATTGGGGAGATATTATCAATCTTTAAATTCTGGATTGAATTTTATAAATCCGTTTTTTGATAATGTTGCAAGAATTGTATCGTTGAAAGAGCAAGTTGTTGATTTCCCGCCACAACCAGTTATTACAAAGGATAATGCGACAATGCAAATTGATACAGTTGTTTATTTTCAAATAACTGATCCAAAATTGTATACTTATGGAGTGGAAAGACCGCTTTCTGCGATTGAAAATTTGACTGCTACAACTTTGAGAAATATTATCGGAGATATGACAGTTGACCAAACATTGACGTCAAGAGATGTAATTAATACGAAAATGAGAAAAGAGCTTGATGATGCGACTGATCCTTGGGGAATTAAAGTTAATCGGGTTGAATTGAAATCAATTTTGCCACCTGCAGATATTCGTGTTGCGATGGAAAAAGAAATGAAAGCTGAACGTGAAAAAAGAGCAAATATTTTGGAAGCACAAGCAAAAAGGGAAGCTGCAATTTTAGTGGCTGAAGGAGAAAAACAAGCTGCAATCTTGAGAGCAGAAGCTAAAAAAGAACAACAAATAAAAGAAGCAGAAGGGGAAGCAGAAGCTATTTTATCAGTTCAAAGGGCAAAAGCAGAAGCTTTGAAATTGTTAAATGAAGCGTCACCAAATGAAAAAGTTTTATCTTTAAGAGGATTAGAAGCGTTTGAAAAAGTTGCTGATGGGAAAGCTACCAAAATTATTATTCCTAGCAATATGCAAAATCTAGCAAGTATTGCGACAGCGTTTTCAGAATTAACAAAAAAAAATGAAATTGGAGAATAGCTTACAAAACCGTTGATAAAAGTAATATTTTGTGGTAAAATGATAAAGGAATTAAAAAATAAAAATATTTGGAGGACAGATTAATGAGAAAAATAATCGTAGCAGGAAACTGGAAAATGAATAAAACTGCATCAGAAGCAAAAGCTTTTTTTGAAGAATTTAAACCTTTAGTAGCAGACGTTAAAAATGCTGAAATTATAATTGGAGCACCTTTTACAGCATTAGAAACTGCAACTAGAGAAACTAAAGGATCAAACATTAAAATAGCAGCTGAAAACATGAATGCTAAAGAAAGTGGAGCATATACTGGAGAAGTTTCACCATTAATGTTAAAAGATTTAGGTGTAGAATACGTAATTTTAGGACACTCTGAAAGAAGAGAATATTACGGAGAAACTAACGAAATCATTAATGAAAAAGTTAAATCAGCTTTAGCACACGATTTGAAACCAATTTTATGTATTGGAGAAAAATTAGAAGAAAGAGAAGCTGGAACTATGGAAGCAGTTATAAAAGACCAAATTATTGGTGGATTACAAAATGTAACAGCTGAAGAAATGGCTAACGTTGTATTAGCTTACGAACCAGTTTGGGCAATTGGAACAGGTAAAACTGCAACTCCTGCACAAGCTCAAGAAGTTCACGCTTTCATTAGAAACTTATTAACTGATTTATATGGAAAAGAAGTTGCTGAAAACGTAACTATCCAATATGGTGGATCTATGAACGATGCAAATGCAGCTGAATTATTAGCTCAAAAAGATATCGATGGTGGATTAGTTGGAGGAGCAAGTTTAGTTCCAGCTAAATTTACAGTAATCGCAAAAGCTGGAGATGCTTTATAATTAGCTAAGTTTGCTTCAAAAAAATAAATGGAGGAAACGATGTTAGAAAATTTATTAATCGTAATTTTAGTAATATTAGCTATCGTTATGATAGGAGTTATTTTACTTCAACCAGATAGAAGCCAAGGTTTAGCAAAAAGTGCGGCTAATATTTTAGATGAAGAAAAAGAAGGAATTGAAAAATTTACTGAATGGACAGCAGCGGCATTCTTGATTGTTGCAGTGTTATTCCAAGTGGTAAGATAATCAGGAAAAGTCGAATTTATTTCGGCTTTTTCTTTTTATTAATAAATTGTGAAAGGAGTAAGGAGATGGATACAAAATATTTAGGATTGGGAACGAATTTGAAAGAATACTTGTTTCAAGAATTTACAAAAAATGAAGAAGCACTTTATGTATTTGAAAATCCAATGACTTATTATGAGTTGAGGAGAGAATTGCTAAAAGATAGTGAAAATCAGTTGTTTAATAATTTTAGATTAATGAATAATTATGATTTTTATGAAAATCTTTTTGTTACAGACAAAATTGTTGTGAAAGAGGAAAAGCAGGTTGTATTATTTTACAATTCGTTGAACGAGAAGTTGAAAAAAAAATTGGAGGTGTCGAGTTATTACGATATTATCGACATTGCCTATAATTATTACAACTTGTTTGCGGAATTGCAAGAATATAAGATTGATTTGGAAAAAGTTGAGTTGGAAAAATGGCAGGAAGAATTGTTTGAAACGCTAAAAATGGTGGATGAAAAGGTAAAAGAAACTTGTCAGTTAAAAGGACTGATTTTACCGTATATGCTTAGAAATGTGGAAAATATTTCAGATAATTTTTTGAAAAGATACAAAAAAATTTATTTTGTGAATAAAGTGAGATTTTCTCCGTTTGAAAAGGAAATTGTGGAAAAATTTGAGGAAAAAGGTCTGATTGTGGAAAATATCTTGCAATTATCAGAAAATGATTTTAATGAAAAAGAATTGAAAATATCTGAAAATTTTTCATTGCCAGCGAAGGAAATTTTTGATAAAAAGAATATAAATGTGGAAATTCATGAATTTAGTAGTAAATTTGGAGAATTGTTGGGGCTAGTTAGAAAGTTGGAGGAAGTTGAGAAAGAGAATAGAAAAGTGAGCAAGGAAAATGATGATTTGAAAGAAAATTATCGGATTTTTGAGGCACAGGAAAATGCTGAAGAGGCAAAAAGTGATTATCAGCTTTTGAGACAGAAAAAGATTTCTTCAAATTTGGAAATAACGATGAAGGATACGAAAATCTATCGAATTTTGAATTTGATTTACAATTTGTTAGATAATGTGAAGGAAATTGATAGGAAAGATAAGGAGAAATTACTTTTATTTCGAGTGAAAGATTTTTATGATGCCTATAAATCAAATGATTTATTGGAGATTTTTGACTTGAAGGAAAGTTATTATATTTTTCAAGATTTGGTTTCAAAGGATTATAAGTACATTTCAAAAGAGGAATTGGAGCGAATAAATCAAGAAGTTTTAGAAAAATTAGAAAAAGAGAACCAAAAGGAAATTTACAATCAAAGAATGACAGCTGTTTGTAAAATTATTAAATTTGTTGAAAAGTTGGAAGAAATTTATGGATATACTACGTTGAAAGAATATAGCGATTACTTGGAAAAAATTTATTTGGATAATGAGAAGAAAGTGAAACAGGACAAGAATGTAAAAGACAAATATTTTGAGGCTTTGTCAGAAATGGTTGTGCTTGAAGATTTTAGTTTTGATAATCTGTGGGATAAGTTTTTTAATGAGAATGTTTCGGCTAATTTGTTGAAATTATTTTTGAAATATTTGGATAAAAAATCGATTGGATTGACTTTGGAAGATAGTGCTGAAGATGAGTCTGAAGACAGCTTTTCGATAAATTCATTTGAAAATATTTCTGAAAATACGAAGGAAAATATAATTATTTTGAATTTACAGGATTCATTTCCAAAAGTAAAAATTCATAATTTTTTGTTTTCAAAAGTTCAGCGTGCAAAAATGGGGCTTCCTACAAGTGATGATAAAAAATTGATTGAATTGTTTAAAATTTATCAAAATATTCTTGCGGCGAAAAATGTGTATTTGGCGTATATCAAGGATTTGGAGAAGAATATTGATTCAGCGAGTGTTATTGAAGAATTGAAGTTGAAGTATGGAATTGAAGTTACGAAAGGTGAAATAAGTGAAGCGGAAGAGCTTTATTTTGTAAAAAAATATTTCTTGAAGGATAGAAAAGAGAAATGGGAGAAAAAGGAAATTGGAGAGTTTATTCCATCGAAATTGGAGAAAAATCTTGAGAAAATAAAAAATGAAAAATTGAGTTTGGGATACTATTCGTTTGAGAAAATGAGAGATTTTGAGTATGGATATTATTTGGAAAAAGCGATTGGTGAGCAGGAAGTCGAAGAAATTGAAGATGAAATAAACGTTAAGATTTTTGGAACTATAATTCATGCTTTTTATGAAAAGGTTGTAATGGAAAATAAGGTTGCTTTGGAGAATAAAACTTTTAAAATTGATCGAGATCAATTATCAGAAATTTTGAAAAAAGTGCTAAATTCATTTGATTATAAGGTTCCTAAGGAATATTTGGAATTTTATAGAAAAGTTTCGTTTGAAGAGATTTTGAATTCGGCAGAGAAATATTTTAAAGAATTGATTGAAAAATTAGAAGCAGAAAAGAATATCGAAATTCATTTTGAGGAGAGAATAAAATTATCTTCAGAAAAAGAATTGTTTGAAAATGTGTTTATCAATGGGGTTACGGATTTACATATAAAAACTAGTGACAAGGATTATTTATTTGATTATAAGTCTGGAAAATTGAAGGATAGTTACAATAGTTATAAAAATGATAAGGTTTATAAAGCGATGGAACAGTTAGATTATTATTCGATAATGTTGGAAAATGATGGTAAAGAAAATATTGAGAAGATTGTTGTTGACACTTGGGAAGGTAAATTGGTTCCAGATAATAGAAGTGAGGATAAAATATTGACTAAAAAGGCTGTTGAAGAGGTGGTTAGTAACTATCGAAATTCTCAATTTTATGATTTAGGAAGAAATTTAAATGGTAAAGATCTAAGAAAAAATTTTAAAGATCCAAAAAATTATTTTTACAAAGAGTATAAAAATATTTGTAGAGGGGAGGATGAATTAGGCGATGAAGAAGAATAATATAATTTTAAAGGCTAGTGCAGGAACGGGGAAAACGTATAGATTATCGCTAGAATTCATAGCTAATTTAATAAGAGGTGTTAATTACAAAAATATAGTTGTAATGACATTTACTAAAAAGGCGACTGCTGAAATTAAAGAAAGAATTTATGATTTTTTACATCAAATTGCTTTCGATGAAGGAAATGGGGCAGAATTAGAGAAAAACTTAAAAGAAATTTATAAATTTGATGATTTGAATAAAAAGGAATTGCAAAATATTTATTTTGAGATGATAAGAAATAAAGAGGATATTAGAATTTCTACAATTGACGGATTTACAAATAAAATCTTTAAAAATGCAATTGCACCATATTTTAATATTTATAATTACGAAACTTTGGACGAGGAAACTGATGAATTTTATTCAAAAATTTTGATTAAAATTATTGAAAATAAGGATAATTTTGAAGATTTTAAATTCATTTTTGATGAGAAAAAAGAAAAGAAGAATATTAAAAGGTATATGGAAATAATTAAGGAAGTATTGGATATGCGTCCGAAGTTTGTATTGACTAAAGGTTTTAAAATGTCGGAAGTTAAGAAGGTGTCTTACAAATTTATAGATGAATTGGATGGAATATTTGAAAAGATTGAGGAAGTTGCTAATAAAAAAAATAAAAATGTTACAGATGTTTTGACAAAAGCATTTTATAATATTTATGAAAAGTATAGCAATCTGTCGAAGGATGAAAGTAAAAATGAAAATCAAAAAATAAAAGAGAAATTGGAGTTAATCGTTCCTGAAATTGATTTGTTTTTTGAAAAGAAACTTTGGAATGGAACTCAAACTAAAGGGGAAAAAAATAAAGATGACAGGGAAGAATTGGAAACAAAATCTGAAGAGCTAAAAGAAAAGTTATCAGAATATGTTTTCATCGAAAAAGTTTTACCATTAGATAAAAAATTAAAAAATATAGCTCAAACAATATTTGATATTGCTAAAAAAATAAAAATTTCTTCAAAAAGACTTACTCACAATGATATTTTAGTGTATACATACGAATTTATTTTCAATAAAGATTTAAAATTTGTGGAAAATGATAGAGTTACAGAAGAATTTCTTGAGTTGATTGGTGGAAAAATAGATACGATTATGATTGATGAGTTCCAAGATACGAGTGTTTTACAGTGGAAAATTTTGAAATTGCTTATGAATACTTCGGAAAATATTATTTGCGTTGGTGATGAGAAACAGAGTATTTATAACTGGCGTGGTGGTGAAAAGGAATTATTTGAAAAATTAGAAACGATAATTGAAGGAAATGTTCAGAATTTGGATAAATCGTATAGAAGTTATAAGGCTATTATTGAAAATGTTAATAAAATCTTTAATGGTTATGATACGAAATGGAATTATGTTGATTCAGGTTATAGAGATGATGAAGAGTATCAGAAAGGATATTTTGGATATTTTATTCGAAATACAAAAGAAGAAACACCGAAAATTTATACGAAAATTGTTGAAATGATAGAAAACGGTCAAGTGAAAAATTTAGGAAAAAGTGCAATTATATGCCGTACAAATCCACATTTGAAGGAGATTGCGGAATTACTGAATGAAGCGAAAATTCCGTACACGCTTGAAAGTAAAACGACAATTTTAGAGTATAAGCCAATTGTTCCAATGTATCAGTTAATTAAATTTTTTGCATTTGGTAATTTCAAATATTTGTTGGAATTCATGAGAAGTGATTTAATTGGTGGATTGAATAGTCATGTGAAATACTTGCTTGAGAATAAGAATGAGATTATGCAATTTATTAACGGATATCAAAAAATAGAAGCTTCTAAAGAGGTTAATAAAAAGAAAAAAAATGATAATAAAGATTCAAAAGCAATTAGTTTTAAAGAATTTATTGATATGCAAAAGGATGAAAATGTAAAAGAAGAACTTTTGAAATATAAAGAAATTAATGTTTTAGAGAGAAATAATTTGATTTTTGAGGAAATTCTTGAGAAGGTTAGGGAATTGAAAAGATTGTCGAAAGACTTGAATAATAAATATGAAAATGAAAATTTTTCGAGAAAACTTGTAGAAAATTTTGAAATAACAAAATATTATTCGACAAACAGTGACTTGAAGAATATTTTTATATTTTTTAATATTTTGAAAAAATATAATAATTTGTACGAATTTATTACGTTTATTGAGGAAGAAAAGGAAAATTTGAGACAGGTTAGCAGTAGAGATGTTAATGCAATAAACTTAATGACGATTCATGCTTCAAAGGGATTGGAATTTGACACAGTATTTTACTATAAACATAAATCAAATAAAGGAAATACTGACAAGAGCAATTTAAAAGGCTATTTAGATTTCGATGAAAAATTTGTTGATGTGAAAAAATTTATGCTATTATTTTCGGGTTATGATAAAAAAATGATTGGAAATGACTTAAGAAAATTAATAGATAAAAATATTCAAAAAGAAGAAATGGAAGAAATTAATAATGATTATGTTGCGTTGACTCGTGCTAAGAAAAATTTGATATTACTTTTTGATGCCGAGGTTACGAAGGAAAAAGGGTATACAGATCCTTTGGCAAAGAGAATAATTGATGTTTACAAGGAAGAAAATGAAAATGAATATGAATATGAAACGGGTCAAATTGTAGAATCGGAAATTCCAGAAGAAACAACAGATACTTCAGATGTAAAAATTAGCGATAGTTTATTTAAAACATATTTTAACGATGATAAATTAAGAATGGAAAAATCTTCAAATACGTTGGAAAATGAGTTTAAGCGTAAAAAAGGTCTTGCAATGCACTATTATTTTGAGCATATTTTAAATGATTTGGAAAATGATAAAATTATGGCAAAATCAGCGTTGTACAGTCGATATGGAAATATGCTTGGAAAAAATATTGTTGAGAATTTGGTAGAGAGATTGGATAAATTTATTTTGGAAAATGCTGAAATTTATGATTCGAAATATAAGGTGTATACTGAATTTGAGATTTTGAATAAAGATGGTAAAAAAAGAGTTATCGATAGAATAAATATTGATGAAGAGAATAAGAAAGTTTATATTTTTGATTATAAAACAGGGGATAATCCTGAAGAAAATGAGAAGTATCAGTTGCAGATTGAGGAGTATAAGGAAATATTGGAAAATAGACTTGGTAGAGAGTATGAGGTTATTCCAAAATTATTAATAATAGAATAAAAACTATTGTAAATAATTTTATTGTATTATATTTATTAACTAAAAGTGGTTCGTAAAAAATTAAATATAGAGTAAAATTTTGATAAAAAAATAATTATAAATAAAAAATATAAATAAAATATTGAAAAATTTGATTTTATAAAGTAAAATAATTGTAAGGATAAATTAATTAAAATAAGGATGGTGTAATCATGAAATACTACGCAGGTATCGATTTAGGGGGAACAAATACAAAAATAGGATTAGTTGATGAAGATGGAAATATTATTTTTACAACTATTGTAAAAACTGATTCGATGGAAGGATTTGAAAAAACAATTCAAAGATTATCAAAAATCTTATTACAACAAGTAAAAAGTTTTGACTTGAACTTTGATGATGTGCAATCTGTTGGGGTTGGAGTACCAGGGCCTGTATTAAATTCGAGAGTTGTTAAATTTTGGGCGAATTTTCCTTGGAAAAATGGTGTTGATTTGGCATTGGAATTTGAAAAAAATCTTGGGAAACCAGTAAAAGCAGATAATGACGTAAATGTTATTACATTGGGAGAAATGTGGAAAGGTTCTGCACAAGGATATAAAAATGTTTTAGGATTAGCAATTGGAACTGGAATCGGTGGTGGAATTATCGTCGATGGTAAATTAGTAAGTGGTGAAAATGGAGCTGGTGGAGAAGTTGGTCACATTAAAGTTGAAAGAGATGGAAAACTTTGTGGATGTGGACAAAAAGGATGTTGGGAAGCATATGCATCAGCGACAGGATTGATAAGAGAAGCTCAAAGTAGATTGGCAGTTAACAAAACTAATGGATTGTATGAACAAGTAATAGGTAGAGATTTGGAAGCAAAAGATATTTTTGATGTTGCCAAAGAAGGAGATGCATTTGCATTGGATTTAGTAGATTATGAAGCAGATTATATTGCTTTGGGAATCGGAAATTTACTTAATGTTTTAGACCCTGAAATAGTAGTAGTTGGTGGTGGAGTTTCTTTAGCTGGAGATATTTTATTCAACAAAGTTAAAGAAAGATTGAAAAGATACGCATTCCCTTCAACAACAGAAAATCTAAAAATTGTTGCAGCTAGTTTAGGAAATGATGCAGGAATTTTAGGTGCCGCTTATTTAGGAATGATGTAATTAAATTTTTTATTCAATGAAATTTAATAATATTTGTAGATTGGAAAATTGTTTCAAGATGGTTAAAATCTATTTTGGAGCAATTTTCTTCTTTTAAAAAAATATAGTGAAAAAAATATAGTGAAATTTTTCAACTTATAAAACAAGAATAGTTAGTTTAATTATTTTATAAAAATTTTTTTTGGAAAATTACAGAGGGAGAATTTATTAAATAGTGCAAGAACACTCGCAACTTTAGTCATGAGATGAATTGCACGAAAATTTTAGTAAGCATATAGGAAAACTTGTATGTAGACACGGAGCAAAACCGTGCAACAAAGAAACTGAATTGCTGGGAACTCTTAAAGCTAGTATAACCACAACATAGTACCTAAGTGCGAATATAGTATAAGTGTGATGGTGGCGAAAGCAGAAAAAATATACTAGATGGTGCAAGGTTAAATCCTAAACATTATGATAATAGACAATCAGCAGCTAATCCTGAAAAGGAAAGTTCAACGACTATCCCTCGTGAGGGGAGTACAATACAAGCGATTGGTATTGGAAGTGGTTTCGCCTAAGGTGTTGAAATACACTATGGATAAGATATAGTCTGTGCTTGTTAGAGATAACAAGAAGTTCATAAGAGAACTGCATAAGTAGTAGCGCACTTATGTGAACGACGCTTCCCACTGTTGTGGGGTTTTAAAAACTTTAAAAATATTTAAAAATAAATAAAAAATATTACTTTTTTGACAGATAAATGTAGAATACATGGTATAATATCTCTGATGAAAAGGAGGTGATATCTATGTATTTAACTTTAAAACAACAGGTAAAACATCTTAGCAAAAAGGAGTTTAGAAATTTAAAATATTTATCTCATATAGCCAAGAACTTAACTAATGAAGCAATATATAATATTAGACAGTATTATTTTAATAAGAAAAAGTATTTAAGTTATAATGAAAACTATAAAATACTTAAAAACAGTGAGAACTATAAGAAGTTAAATTCTAATATGGCTCAACAAATTCTAAAAGAAGTAGACGGAAGTTTCAAATCATTTTTTGGACTTTTAAAACTTGCTAAAAATGGTCAATATGATAATAAAAAAATAAAATTACCTAAATATCTTGCTAAAGATGGTTTTACAACTCTTGTTATAGGTTTTGTAAGATTAAAAGATGATATTCTGATAGTTCCTTATTCAAATTCGTTTAAGAAAACTCATCAGGAAGTTAAAATTAAGCTGCCACCAGTATTAAAAGGTAAGAAAATAAAAGAGATTAGAATAATACCAAAACAACATTCTAGGTACTTTGAAATTCAATACATTTACGAGGTAGAAGAAGTTCAAAGGGAATTAAATAAAGAAAATGCACTAGGAATTGATTTAGGTATAGATAATCTTTGTACTTGCGTTACAAATGCTGGAACTTCATTCATAATAGATGGTAGAAAATTAAAATCAATAAATCAATACTATAATAAGATAAATGCAAAATTACAAAGTATAAAAGATAAGCAAAAGATTGAGTGCACAACATTAAGACAAAAGAGAATAACTAGAAAGAGAAATAATTGTATAAATGATTATCTTTCAAAAGTAGCAAGAATAATTGTAAATTATTGTCTTAATAATGATATAGGAAAATTAGTTTTAGGATATAATGAAGATTTTCAAAGAAATTCAAATATAGGAAGTATAAATAATCAAAACTTTGTAAATATACCATATGGAAAATTAAGAGATAAATTAATATATTTATGTAAACTATATGGAATAGAATTTAAACTGCAAGAAGAGAGTTATACATCAAAAGCAAGTTTCTTTGATGGAGATGAAATTCCAATATATGATAAAGAAAATCAAAAAGAATATATATTCAGTGGGAAAAGAATAAAAAGAGGACTATATCAAACAAGCACAGGTAAAATCATAAATGCGGATTGTAATGGAGCATTAAATATATTAAGAAAAAGTAAAGTTGTGGATTTAAGTATCCTATACAATAGAGGTGAACTGAACACACCTAAAAGAATAAGGGTGGTGTAAAGCTATCAAACTTCTTAGAAAATTTTTAAATATTTTTAAAGATTTTAGAACCCTGCGACTTTAGTCGTGGGAGGTTCAGGAAAATATATACAAAATATGGAGATAAAGGATTCACAAAATTGTATGGTGGCGATAAAGTAAAAAAAACTCATAAAAGAATAGAGGCTTGTGGGACTGCAGATGAGGTTTGTTCTTTGCTTGCAGTAGTTGTTGCAGAAATGAGAGAAAATGAGATTTTGGACGATATTAGAAAAGAGTGTGAGGAAATTCAGCAACAACTTTTTGATTGTGGAAGTGATTTGGCGACTCCAAGAGAATTGAGACCTTATAAACAGAAAGAAGAAGACGTTAAGTATCTTGAGCAAAGAATGGATGAATATATTTCAATTTTACCTAAAATGGAACATTTCATAATTCCTGGAGGAAGTAAAGTTTCAAGTTTTCTTCATATGGTTAGGACAGCAACAAGGAGATTAGAGAGAAAAATGGTGGCATTAATTGATGAAGGTGAGGCTGTAAATGAGACTGGCTTGATATACATAAATCGTTTGTCAGATTATTTTTTCGTAATCGCATGTGTCGTTAATTTGAAATTGAAAGTGGAAGAAACAGTTTATAAAAGAAGTCCAAAAGTATTCAGAACTAAAAAATAGATTATATAAGAGGATGGTGTTTGAATGAAAAAAATATTAATATTTTTATTGATTTTATCTAACTTAACTTTCGGAGTACAAAAAATGTCTTTAGATTCAAAAGAAACTGATAAAATTTTGGAGCAAGTAACAAAGGAGTTTGATAAGGGGAACCCTCAAAAAGCTATATCAACATTAAAAAAGAAAATAGCTGAAGACCCTTCAAAAATTATTTATAAAGTGATACTTGGTTTTGCATATGAGGAAATGGGAAGAAAAAGTGAAGCGGAAAAAGAATTTAACGAAGTTGTAGAATTACAGAAAAAATATCCTTTTTTTGCTGAAAATGGTGAAAAATATGATGTGAGATTATTAATCGGAATAATCTATTTTTCAGAGAATGATTATGATGAAACGTTAAAATGGTTAAAACAAGTTGACGATAAAGAATTTTACAAATCTACAGACGAGGAAAAGGGAATTTTTTAGGAATTGTTAATTTTCAGGCAGAAAATTATGAAGAAGCGAAAAAATATTTGTTGCAGTCATATACTTATGATAAAATAGGGGCGTCAGAAAATGTTCTAGGGATGATTTACTGGGAGGAAGGAAATCAAAAAGAAGCTCAAAAATGGTTTTTAAAATCTTCAGATAAAGGAAATTCAGGAGCTCAAGCAAATTTGGGATCACTTTATTATGAACTAAATGATAAAAAAGAATCGTTAAAATGGTTGGAAAAAGCCTACGAAACAGCGAGAAAAGATAAAGATACTGAAAAAATGGAAGAAATAAAAGAAATGATAAAAGATGTAAAAGATTCTCAAGAATAAAAACAGAAAGGGGAAAATATGAAAAAATATTTGATTTTATTATTATTAGTGGCAAATTTAGGATTAGGAATACAAGGTTTTTCGGCTATGACGAGAGAAGAAAAAATAAGTTTGGAAAAACAAATAGATGAAGCGTATGATAAGAATGACAATAAAAAAACGATATCTTTAGTTTCAAGATATGTAAAAGAGTTTCCTAATAATGCTGATTACTTGAATAAATTAGGAGTTTTGTATGCTAACGAAAATAATTACAAGGAAGCAGAAAAATGGTATTTAAAAGCTATTGAAAATGGGAACTTGACAGCAATTTCAAATTTGGCAGATAATTATTCTCAATTGAAAGATTACGAAAAAGCAATAAAATATTATAAAGAGTATGAAAAAGTAGCAGATAATCCTAGAAATTATACTTGGATAGCAGCGGCATATGAAAATTTGGAAGATTATAAAAATGCAAGAGAGTGGTATTTTAAAGCACTAAAAACTGAAAAAGATGGATTTTCTGAAAATCATTTAGGATTAATGGCAGATAATGAAGGAAATCAAAAAGAAGCATTAAAATGGTATCAAACTTCTGCACAAAAAGGATATCTATGGGGATATAGCAATTTAGCTACTACGTATATTGAATTGGGAGATTATGAAACTGCTGAAAAATGGGTAATTAAAGGATTAGATTTAGCTAAAAAATCGAAAGATTCTGATGATACAGCTGTAAAAAAAGAAATGCAAGATACTTATGATTACATTCAAAAGGTGAAATAGTATCTTAGAGGAAAAGAGATGATGAATATGGATTTTAAGATACATTCAAAATTTAAACCGACTGGAGATCAACCTGAAGCAATTGAAAAAATTGTCGAAAATCTAGAAAATGGGATTTCGGATCAAATTTTGTTAGGAGTTACAGGTTCTGGAAAAACTTTTACTATTGCAAATGCTATCGAAAGAGTAAATAGACCAGCATTAATAATGGCTCCAAACAAAACTTTGGCTGCACAGTTGTATAATGAATATAAACAATTTTTTCCAGAAAATGCAGTAGAATATTTCGTTTCATATTATGATTATTACCAGCCAGAAGCCTACATTATGCAAACTGACACATATATTGAAAAAGATTCTTCGATTAATGATGAAATTGATAAACTGCGACATGCGGCAACGGCGGCACTTTTAAACAGAAGAGATGTAATTATTGTAGCGTCAGTTTCAGCTATTTATTAAATAGTGCAAGAACACTCGCAACTTTTAGTCGTGAGATGAATTGCACGAAAATTTTAGTAAGCATATAGGGAAACTTGTATGTAGACACGGAGCAAAACCGTGCAACAAAGAAACTGAACTGCTGGGAACTCTTAAAGCTAGTATAACCACAACATAATACCTTCGTTAAAATATGGTATAGGTGTGATGGTGGCGAAAGCAGAAAAAATATACTAGATAATGCAAGGTTAAATCCTAAACATTATGATAATAGACAATCAGCAGCTAATCCTGAAAAGGAAAGTTCAACGACTATCCCTCGTGAGGGGAGTACAATACAAGCGATTGGTATTGGAAGTGGTTTCGCCTAAGTCCTTGAAATAGGATATGGATAAGATATAGTCTGTGCTTGTTAGAGATAACAAGAAGTTCATAAGAGAACTGCGTAAGTAGTAGCGTACTTATGTGAACGACGCTTCCCACTATTGTGGGGTTTTAAAAACTTTAAAAATATTTAAAAAATATTACTTTTTAATAGATAAAATGTAGAATATACGGTATAATATCTCTGATGAAAAGGAGGTGATTATATATGTATTTAACATTAAAACAACAAATAAAACATCTTAGTAAAAAAGAGTTTAGAAATTTAAAATATTTATCTCATATAGCCAAGAACTTAACTAATGAAGCTATATACAATATTAGACAATACTATTTTAATAAGAAAAAGTATTTAAGTTATAATGAAAACTATAAAATGCTTAAAAATAGTGAGAACTATAAGAAGTTAAATTCTAATATGGCTCAACAAATTCTAAAAGAAGTAGACGGAAGTTTCAAATCATTTTTTGGACTTTTAAAACTTGCTAAAAATGGTCAATATGATAATAAGAAAATAAAATTACCTAAATATCTTGCTAAAGATGGATTTACAACTCTTGTTATAGGTTTTGTTAGATTAAAAGATGATATGATGATAGTTCCTTATTCAAATTCGTTTAAGAAAACTCATCAGGAAGTTAAAATTAAGCTACCACCAGTATTAAAAGGCAAGAAGATAAAAGAAATTAGAATAATACCAAAACAACATTCTAGGTACTTTGAAATTCAATATACTTATGAGGTAGAAGAAGTTCAAAGGGAATTAAATAAAGAAAATGTACTAGGAATTGATTCAGGTATAGACAATCTTTGCACTTGTGTTACAAATACTGGATCCTCATTCATAATAGATGGTAGAAAATTAAAATCTATTAATCAATACTATAATAAGATAAATGCAAAATTACAAAGTATAAAAGATAAGCAAAAGATTGAGCGAACAACATTAAGACAAAAGAGAATAGCCAGAAAGAGAAATAATCGTATAGAAGATTATCTTTCAAAAACAGCAAGAATAATTGTAAATTATTGTCTTAATAATGATATAGGAAGAATAGTTCTAGGATATAACGAGGATTTTCAAAGAAAATCAAATATTGGAAGTATAAATAATCAAAACTTTGTAAATATACCATATGGAAAATTAAGAGATAAATTAATATATCTATGTAAACTATATGGAATAGAATTTAAACTACAAGAAGAGAGTTATACATCAAAAGCAAGTTTCTTTGATGGAGATGAAATTCCAATATATGATAAGGAAAATCTGCAAGAATATATATTCAGTGGAAAAAGAATAAAAAGAGGACTATATCAAACAAGCGCAGGTAAACTCATAAATGCAGATTGTAATGGAGCATTAAATATTCTAAGAAAAAGTAAAGTTGTGGACTTAAGTGTCCTATACAATAGAGGTGAGCTGAACACACCTAAAAGAATAAGGGTAGTGTAAAGCTATCAAACTTCTTAGAAAATTTTTAAATGTTTTTAAAGATTTTAGAACCCTGCGACTTTAGTCGTGGGAGGTTCAGGGATTGGGATCGCCAGAAGCGTATAAGGAAAAATCAATACCAATTGATGTTGAAACAAATGGTATTGATAGGAATGAGCTGATAAAAAAATTGATTTTATTGAGATATGAGAGAAATGATATAGCTTTTGAGCGTGGGAAATTTAGAGTGAAAGGTGATATTATTGATTTGCATCCATCGTATTTGGATACAGGATATAGATTTGAGTTTTTTGGAGATGATTTAGAAAGTATTTCTGAGATAAATACGCTTACAGGACAAAAAATTAAGACAATAAAAAGAGTAACAATAATGCCGGCGACACACTATTTATCGACTGAAGATACTGAAAAAATATTTTCTCAAATAAAAAAAGAAATGGAAGAAAGAGTTCATTTTTTTCAAAAAAATGGACAATTGTTGGAAGCGCAAAGAATAAAACAGCGAACAGAATACGATTTGGAAATGATTAATGAAATTGGTTATTGTAAGGGAATTGAGAATTATTCTAGATATTTGACTGGGAAATCTGAAGGAGAGGCACCAGATACGTTGATTGATTATTTTCCTGATGATTTGGTTGTATTTCTTGATGAATCGCATATTTCTGTGCCACAAATAAATGGGATGTACAAAGGGGATAGAGCAAGAAAGCAATCATTGATTGACAACGGATTTAGGCTACCAAGTGCGTACGATAACAGACCATTGAAATTTGAAGAGTTTTTTGGGAAAATACCACAAGTAGTTTATGTTTCTGCAACTCCAAGTGATTATGAATTGGAACATTCTAATGGAGAAATTGTTGAGCAATTGGTTAGACCGACTGGAATTGTGGAGCCAGATATTGAAATTAGGGAAACTAAAAATCAGATTGATGATTTGATGGATGAAATAAAAGAGAGAACAAATCGAAGAGAACGGGTCCTTGTAACGACATTAACGAAGAAAATGGCTGAAGAGTTAACAGATTATTATTTGGAATTTGGGATAAAGGTAAAATATATGCACTCGGATATTGATACGCTTGAAAGAACGGAAATTATAAGGGATTTGAGAAAAGGAGTATTCAATGTTTTGGTTGGGATAAACCTTTTGAGAGAGGGCCTTGATATTCCTGAAGTTTCGCTTGTAGCAATTTTAGAAGCCGATAAAGAAGGATATTTACGTTCTAGAAGATCATTGATTCAAACGATGGGTAGAGCTGCAAGAAATGCACACGGACAGGTTATTTTGTATGCTGATAGAATGACAGGTTCGATGCAAGAAGCAATTGATGAGGTTAACAGACGGCGTGAAATCCAAGAAAAATACAATAAAGAGCATAATATAAATCCAAAAACTGTTGAAAGACAAATAGAAGAATCGCTTGTAGATTACGAAATTGAACAAGAAGATAAAATTAATAAGGCTAAAAAAGAATATAGAAGTCAATTTGAAATTGAAAAAGAAATTAAATCACTTAATAAAAAGATTCAAAAATTGGCAGAAGAACTTAATTTTGAGGAAGCGATTAAGTTAAGAGATAAAATGAATGAATTGAAGAAAATATTGTTAGAATTGTAAAAAAAATTAATATAGCCTAAAAGATATATAAATATTGACTTAGAAGCTAATAATAAATTAAGTAAAAGAAAAAATAAAACAAAATTTAATAAAAATCTATTGAAATTTTTCGAAAAATATTGTAAAATAGACGAGATAATTAATTAAATAAAGAAAATAAGGAGAATAATATAATGTCTAAAAAAAATGAAAAAGAAGTGAAAGAAGCAGTTAAAGAATTAACTTTAACAAAAAAAGAAAGAGAAGGATTAAACGAAGACGAAATTAGAAATTTATTAGTTAATAAAGCAATCTTAGAAGAAGCAAAAAAATATAAATTCACTGATGAAGAAAAAGAAGAATTTGATTATTTCTTCACAAATGAAAAATGTAAATATTTCATTGCTAAATCTATCGAAGATAAAATTTCAATCAATGAAAATGATATTACAAAAATTTATACAGAAAACAAAGCTAGTTTTGATGCACAAAATATTCCTTTTTCTCAAGCAAGAGAAAGAATCCAAAGAGATTTATTAAATCAACAAGTTGCAGTTTTAGAAGGAGATGAAATTTCAAGATTAGTAGATGAAATGGCTAATTCAGTAGAAATCACAAAAAAAGAAATTATTTTCTCAAAAGGAAATTCAGAAGTAATCAAAACTATTATCATTAGTAAAGTTATTTCAGAAGAAATGAATAAAGGAGACTTCTTGGAAAAAAATAAAGAAGATATCGAAACTATCGAAAACAATGTTTACATCAATTTCTATTTAGATTTACAAATTAGAAAAACTGTAACAGTAACTCAAGAAGAAATCGTTGAAATTTATGAAAATGAAAAAGGTAAATTAGGAAATATTACACCTAACGATGCTTACCAACAAATTGGAAATGGATTAATTAACAATAAAGCAATCAATGAAAGAAATAATTTAATCAACAAAATTGCAGAAGATTACAAAGTAGAAGAATTAACAAAAAAATATGCTGAAGAAAAATAAACAAAAATAAAAAAGTAAATTAAATTATTTGAAATATGGTCATGTTTTTATGATAAAGATTGTTTTTTTCATAAAACTTGACCATATTTAATTTTTATTGTATAATATAAAGTGAAAAGTCTGAAAAATAAAAAATAAAAATTAAAAAGCGCCAGATCTTAATTTTAAATATAAAAATTATATTAAATAAAGATGACGAGGAAAAAGAGTTATCGAAAATTCGGCGGATGCTCTTTAGGTTATCACAACCTTAATAATATACAAAACTATTAAGAAATTATAGCACAAAAGTATTATAGTGATTGTTTTTCAGATAAAAATTAATATTTGAAAAGGAGAGAATATGTGCGGAATAGTAGGATATATCGGTTCACAAAATGCACAAGATTTTGTAATTGATGGATTGGAAAAATTAGAGTATAGAGGATATGATTCAGCGGGAATAGCTGTAAATACAGGGAAAGATCGTTTTGAAATTGTAAAAAAAGTAGGAAGATTACAAAATTTGGAAGATGCTTTAAAAGAGCATCCTTTAAAAGGTCATAGTGGAATAGGACATACAAGATGGGCAACTCACGGAAAACCATCTGATGTAAATTCGCATCCACATTTTAATAAAGATAAAACTTTAGTTGTTGTGCATAATGGAATTATTGAAAATTATTTGGAATTGAAAAAAGATTTACAAGCTAAAGGGTATGAATTTATTTCAGAAACAGATACAGAAGTTGTAGCTCACTTGTTGGATAGCTTATACGAAGGAGACTTGTTAGAAGCAGTAAAAAAATCATTGAAAATTATTAAAGGAGCTTATGCTTTAGGAATGATGTCTATTTCAGAGCCAGATAGAATTATAGCGGCTAGAAAAGAAAGTCCATTAATCGTAGGTTTAGGAAAAGGTGAAAATTTTATTGCTTCTGATATTCCAGCTATATTAAAATATACGAGAGATGTTTATTTGATTGAAAATAATGAAATTGTTGAAATTAAAAAAGATTCAGTAAAAATAATGGATACAGAAGGAAATGAAGTTTCTAGAGATGTTACACATGTTGAATGGGATATGGAAGCAGCTTCAAAAGGTGGTTACGAATATTTCATGGAAAAAGAAATTTACGAACAACCAAAAGTTTTAATGGAAACTTTAAATAGTAGAGTAGACGAAAATAAAAATATTAATTTTGATGATGCAGGATTGACAAAAGAATACTTAGAAGGCGTTAGAAGCATTTATATTGTAGCTTGTGGAACTGCTTATCATGCTGGATTAGTTGGAAAATATATTATTGAGAAAAAAACTAGAATAAAAGTAGATGTAGAAGTAGCATCTGAGTTTAGATATAGAAATCCAGTGATTGATGACAAAACATTGATTATTGTTTTAAGTCAATCAGGTGAAACATTGGATACGTTGGAAGCTATGAAAGAAGGTAAGAGACATGGTGCGAAAATCGTAGCTATAACAAATGTTGTTGGATCGTCAATAGCTAGGGAAGCTGATCATGTAATTTATACATGGGCAGGACCTGAAATAGCCGTTGCTTCAACTAAAGCATACAGTACTCAAATGATGATTTTATACTTATTAGCAATCGATATGGCTTACAAATTTAATAAAATAACAAGAGAAGAATATGAGCATGATATTAATTCATTGTATGATTTAAAAGAACATGTTGAAAAAGTATTGGAACATTCAGAAAATGTTGAAAAAGCTGCAGCTAAAATATTGGATCAACATAGTATCTTCTATTTAGGAAGAGGTTTAGATTATATGATAGCAGTAGAAGGGGCTTTAAAATCTAAAGAAATTTCTTATATTCACTCAGAAGCCTTTGCATCAGGAGAATTGAAACACGGAACGATTGCATTAATTGATGAGGGAGTACCAGTAGTAATTAATGTTACTCAATCAGACTTATTTGATAAATCAGTTTCAAATATAAAAGAAGTAGCTGCAAGAGGAGCTTATGTAATTGCAATAGCTAAAGAAGGTAATACAATAGTGGAAGAAGTAGCCGATGAAGTGTTTTATATACCTGCTGTTGAAGATGAGTATACAGGATTTTTATCAATTATTATTCACCAATTATTAGCATATTACTTATCAAAATTAAAAGGTAATGATGTTGATAAACCAAGAAACTTAGCAAAATCAGTAACAGTTGAATAGTAAAAGGATTAAGAAATAAGCTAAAGAAAAATAAGAAATGAGCCAACAATTCTAAAGGAGGTTCGTTTCTTATTTAGTTTACACACTTTTGCTTTGTTTTTGTTGAGTAAACATTAGTTAATAATGTTATTTCAAGTAAAAAAACAATGAAAAAACAAAATTTTAATCAATGAAGATTACGTGAAAGGAGAAAGATTCGATTTAGAAAGTCACATAAAAACAAGTTAAGATTTAATAGCAAATATACATTTTATTCTCTACTCAAATCAAGAAAACACATTTGTCTTTTAATTTGTTTTAATTATAAATCGAAAAGTATTAGTATATGAGACATCGTTGTAATTTATATATAAATAAAATAAAACAAGTACATGGAAGACTTTTGAATAAGGCTTTGATTAAAGAAAATGTGAAGGACTACAATGCTGAGCAAAGTAGGATTTTAGAAGTTCTTTGGGAAGAAGGAAGTATCAGTAATAAAGAAATTTCTCAAAAATCAGGATTGGCATTAAATACGTTAACAACAATGCTGAATCGGATGGAAGATGCTGGTTTGATTATGAAAGAAGTAGATGAGAATGATAGAAGAAAGACGATTGTAAGTTTGACAAGAAAGTCTAAGAGATTGAAAAAGAAATTTGATTAAAAAAATTTAGTCAGCGTATATAGAAATATATGCGTAGAGATGGATATGAGAGCCATCCAATACTACTCGAATTGCTGGAAAATCCTAAAGCTAGTTTGACTACAACATAATATCTTAAAAATATTTTGAGATGTAGGTGTGAATGTGGCGAAAGCAGAAAAAACAAACTAGATGGCATAAGGTTAAATCCTAAGTGCTAGAGTAATGGAAGATCAGCAGCTAAGACTGAAAAGTAAAGTTCAACGACTATTCCTCTTGAGGGAAGTACACCAAAGTTGGTGGAAGTGGGTAGACCTAAACGGGTAAAGCCGTAGGATAAGATATAGTCTGTGCTTAATAGAAATATTAAGAAGTTCAAGATATTTTTGTTTCTTTAACAAATTAAGGAATAAGAATATTGAGAGAACTGCATGAGAAGTAACGAACTTATGTGAACGACAATCTTTAAAACAATTGAGTTTAAATAAAATAAGGCTTGGTTGTGGTAAGATTCAGAATATAGTAGAAGGTTTAGTATCAGAGATTTTTAAAGATTTTAAAGATGAAGAAATTATAGAATTAGAAAATTACTTAAACAGAGTTTTAAGAAATTCTGAAATAGCTGAAAAAAAATTAAACTATAAATAAAGTAGTGGGAGTTTTGGCTCCTGCTTTTTTGTAGAGAATTAAGGATTTGTGAAAATTAATTGAAGTAAAATGATAAAATAAAATGTACTCGAGAAATTAACTGTGAAAATTTCAAAAGTACATTTTTTATTAGATTTATTAAGAATAATTTTTATTCCAGTCAATGTTTAGAACTAATATGAAAAAAACTGTTCCAGCTAAAAGGTTTGAAAATAAATTTCCCCAAAAAACTGAATAAAGTCCTAAAGTTGATTTTGTGAATAAGATAAATAAATATCTAAAAAACCAAATTCTTAAAATTGACATAAACATTGGAACTTTTGTACGGGCTAGAGCGATGAAAACTCCTTGACAGACACAGAAAATTCCAAATCCGATAACGGAATATGTGTAAATATTCAATGCTCTGTTAGCAATGTCTAAAACGGCTTTTTCTCTTGTAAATGAAAGCGTAAAAACATTTGAAAAAGGTAGTGTTGATGCAATAATAAATAAAGCGATGACAATACTTGTAGTAATTCCGCAATAAAATATTTTTTTTGATTTTTCAATGTTTCCAATACCTAAATTCATACTAATCATGCTTGTTACGGTTGTTCCGATTGAAGCTGGTAAAATGAAACAAATAGAATTAATGTTTGAGGCAATTCCTTGAGCATTTAATGCGACAGCTCCATAATGTTCAACTTCTTTATTAATTAGGAAAAATCCTAAATAAATTAACATGTAGCTAATCATTGATGGAAATCCAATTCGTAACAGTTTTTTTACAATTGGTGCTATAAATTTGTATTTTTTTAATTCCAATCGCATTTCGTCTTTTTTTATAAATAAATCGTGATACATCCAAATTGTAACGACAATGTATGAACAAAGTGTTGCTAAAACAGCTCCAACAATTCCCATTCTTAAAAAATACAAGAAAATTGTATTGAAAATTATTTTTAAAATTAATAGAATGAAAACCCTAATAAATGGCACTTCTGGTCGTCCAACAGAATTTTTTGCCGCATTATAAATTGAAGCAAGAAAATTGAATGGAATGACTAACGAGTAAAGGGAAATATAGATAAACACGTACTGTTTTATCTCAGGTGTCGTAAATTTAGCTATGAAAAATGCTAGAAAAATACAAACAGGAATCAATCCTAAACCAACTAAAAAACTAAAGACAAAAATTTGAAGTGTCGTTTCTTTTACTGCACGAATAATTCCACGACCATAAAGGTTCCCAATCATAGCCATAGCAGCAACACCAAGTCCTTGCGACAATGCAATCATAATATTTAAAATCGGCTGACTAAATGAAACCGAACTAGCAACAAGCACTCCTCCTAAATTATTCAGAAAAAGTCCATCTGACAAAGGAATAAGAGCTTGAATAATCCCGACCATAAGCGTAGGAACTGATAAAAATAAAAGCGTCCTTAGGATATTTCCATTTAAAATCATGTTACGGCGTTCTTCCGTTGATTGTTTTTTGAATAACATAATTTTTCCTTTCTGATAATATTTTGATTATCTATTATTTATTTTTACAATGAATATAAACTCTATTTGATAATTTTAACATATTTTTTTATAAATTTGAAACTTTTTCTTTTCTTCAATATTTTTATGAATTATGCCAAAACACTCGCGACTTTAGTCGTGAGATGAATGGCGTATTTTTTGTTTACAAAAAATTTGAAATAGTTAAATACATAAGGTATAATAAAAATGGTGATAAATAATGTCAAATATTAATTTTGGAAGAGGATATGTATATTCAATTCAATATCATATAGTGTGGTGTGTAAAATATAGAAGGAAAGTATTAATTGATGATATTGAAAAAACTTTAAAAGAATTATTAATTGAAATTTCTAATGAAAATAATATAAAAATAATAGAAATGGAAACAGATTTAGACCATATTCATATATTAATTGAGTGTAGTCCTCAACATTTCATACCTAATATTTTGAAAATATTCAAAGGAATTTCTGCAAGAAACCTTTTTTTAAAACATCCCGAGATAAAAAATAAGTTATGGAATGGACACTTATGGAACCCTAGTTATTTTGTTGCAACTGTTTCAGAAAATACTGAAGAACAAATAAAAAGATATATCCAAACTCAAAAAGAAAGATGAGAAGGAGGAACTATGGCGAATTATGTATTGACATTAGCTTTAAAAACTGAACTATGGCAAGAACATATTTTAGAAAAGAGACTAAACATAGCCAGAATGATATATAATTCTTGCCTTAGTGAAATTCTTAAAAGACATAGAAAAATGATAAATTCTTCTGAATATAAAGAAATCAGTAATTTAGATAAAAAAGAGCAATCTAAAAGATATAAAGAATTAGATAAAAAATATTTAATATCTAAATTTGAATTAAATAAGTATGTGAAACCTATGACACAAAAATTTAAAAAGAATATAGGTTCTCAAATGGGACAAGAATTAGCTGAAAGAGCTTTTGCAACTTATGAAAAATTTAAGTATGGTAAAGCTAAAAAAGTATATTTTAAAAGTTATGAAAATTTCTATTCTGTTAGAGAAAAAGGTAATATTACGGGACTTAGATTTTTTAAAGAAGATTGTTGCATATCTTGGTTAGGCTTAAAGATTCCTGTAATAATAAAAAATAATGATAAATATGCACAAAGTTGTTTTTTAGATAAGTTATTGTATTGTAGATTACTTAAGAGAGTTGTAAATGGAAAAAATAAATACTACGTTCAAATAACTTTTGAGGGGACACCTCCTAAAAAACATAAAGTTGGTGGAGAAAATGAAATTGGAATTGATATAGGAACTTCAACAATAGCAATCGTTAGTGATAATAAAGTAGAATTAAAGATTTTAGCTGAAAATATAGAAATAAATGAAAAAGAAAAAATAAGACTACAAAGAAAACTAGATAGACAGAGAAGAGCAAACAATCCTAATAAATACAATGCTGATGGTACTATTAATATAGAAAATAAAGAAAAATGGAAAAAGAGCAAATCATATCTAAAAACAAAGTTAAAACTTTCAAATTTACAGAAAAAAATCGCAGAGAAAAGGGAGCAATCTCATAATATTTTAGCGAATAGTATACTAGAAATTGGAACAATAGTAAAAGTTGAAAATATGAGTTTTAAAGCTTTACAGAGAAGAAGTAAGAAAACTGAAATATCTGAAAAGACTGGAAAATTTAAAAAGAAAAAGAGATTTGGAAAATCTTTATCAAATAGAGCACCTGCATTATTAATTGAAATAATAAATAGAAAATTAGAATATATTGGAAAAAATATAATAAAAATTGATACTTTTAAAGTAAAAGCTAGTCAATTAAATCATAGTACAAATGAATATGAAAAGAAAAGTCTATCAAAAAGATGGATAGAAATATTAGGAAATAAAATACAAAGAGATTTGTATTCTGCATTTTTAATAAAGAATGTAAAAGAAAATTTAGAAGAGGTAAATATAGAAAAAGCTCAAAAAGAATTTAAAAATTTTGTTAAATTGCATAATGAAGAAATTGAAAGAATAAAAAAAGGAAATGTAAAAACATTAAAGTGTATGGGATTTTAAAATAAAAACTGGTTTTGAACCGAGCCAACAGGATGTAAATGTTCTCAACGGAGAGCTTGTCCATTAAAGTCTTAAGGAAATTAGCTAGTATTTGAATATTAGATATTCAAAAGAAACTAAATAGTACTTAAGAACCTCGCGACTTCAGTCGTGAGAGGTTCAGTATAAAAGTTGGTAAAAAAACGTCAAAAATTAATTGATTTTTTTTTTTTTTATGTTACACTAAGATAAAGCTAAATTAAATTATATTAATTCATTGGAATAATTATGGAAATGTTGTAAAATACTAAAATGAATTAATCATTAAAATGCAATTATTATGGATTTCTATGAAATATTAGGTTAAATAATAAAAAATATAACTTTTCTTCTTAACTTTTTGTTTAATTTATCGTTTTATAGGGAAAAATAATAAGAAAAATTAAAAAAGCTTAATAAAAATGAAAATTTGATAAATGAGGTGAAAGATTATGACAAATAGCCTAAGAAAATTAGCAAAAGATTTAAAAGCCTTTGCTAAAAGATGTAAAGACTTTAAATATACAGAACAAGCATTGTTTGTATTTTTGTTATGTGGAATAGTTGGTTTTGCTGATGTAACAACAGCGCCAACAGATAAAGCTATTCAAAATCAAAGACAAGAAATAACAACGTCGATTGGAGATATGCGACAACAATTCAAAAGAGTAAAATCAGAAAACGACAAATTAATGAAAAACTACAACTTAGAATTGATCCAATTAATGGAACAAGGAGATCATGTAGTTAAATCGCCTTGGAGTTCTTGGCAATATGGAGCTAACACAATCTTAAATGATTGGAAAGGTTCTTATAAAGGTAGAGGAGATAAGGCTGAAAAATATCCTTATGAAGGTATTCTTGAAAGAAGTTCAGATCCTTATGAAAGAAATGTATCAACAGACAGCAAAAATTACAGTTTATTGTCAAAAACGACTAATGTAAAATCTGCTTCATCTAATAATAGACAAGGAATGAAAGGGTATGGTATTGCTAGTACTAAAGCGGTAAAAGAGCCAATTGTAGGATTTGAAGTAAATGCCGGAATTAATCCAAGAATATTTAATACACCGGTTGTCACTCCACTTAATGCAACACAGCCTAATTTACCTGAAGCTATTAATTTTGTACCACCAACAATAGAAACACCTTCGCCAAATCCGGCAAATATAAATGTGACAACTGTAACATTGTCTTCATATAGTAATGGTGGTTCCTATACCATGTTACGGAAGGAAACGAATATAAACGGGAATTACGATTTATTACCAACTACCCCTGCTTTCAGCACCGGAAATGCATATGGTGTAGCGGAATATACAGTAAGGGAAGGAAACTTTAATGCTTCAGCAAATTCAGTAATGAACATAAACAGTGAAAGAATGAGAGCCGTAACATTAGATCCAATCTATAATAGTGGAACTAATAGCGGTCTTACGTTTACAAATAATGGAACAATCAATCTTATAGCAGAAAAAACTGGTGGAATAGAAGTACAGACACACCAAAATAATACGCCAGTTTTAGGGATAAACGCAGGAAATATAAATGGGAACGGTAATAAACAAGTAGCTCTTATCTTTACAGATGAAGGGTCTTCAACAGGTTCTTATACATTAAGAAATGATGGAACAGTTATTATGAATGGTGATGATTCAACAGGATATGGCCTAGAAATAACTACGGGATGGGTCGGTCACGCTTTAAACAGTGCCGGTGGAACCATAACTATGAATGGTAAAAACAGTTATGGTATTGGAATTGGAACAGCTTCTACGAATATTGGTGCCGGGTCTTCTGCTAAAAACGTGGGGGCTATTAATATAACTGGTGAAAATTCAGGTGGGATAGCTGTACAGAAAGATATGACAGGTGGGATTGAAAATACAGGAAAAATTAATATCTCAGGGAAAAACTCTTTCGGGATATATTCTGAAATAGCAAGACCACTAAATAATGATGGTGAAATTAATATAACTGCCGGGGACAGTAATATAGGATTAAGATCAGGAAACACAGCTGTATTAATAAATAAAAAAGATATAAATATTTCAAGTACAGGGAAAGAAAATATAGGACTTTATACTTCAACAGGAACAGTTGAAAATGATGATACGACAGGTAATGTTACAATAACAGCAGGAGAAAATATTGGAATTATGTCAGCAGGAACTGGAACTGCTAATAATAAAGGGACAATTACTGTGACTGCTGATGGTTCAACAGGAGCAATTGCAACTGGAGGAACAGTTAATAATACAGGGACAATTAGTGTAACTGGAAATACTTCTTCAAACGGAAGAGGAGCAGCTGGTATTATAGCTTCCGGCGGTACATTTACAGCTACTGGAAGTGGAACAGTCACAGCTAATGTAACAGGGAAAAATTCAGTTGGAATATATGCAAAAAATGGAACAGCTACAGTTTTACAAAATAATACAGACACTGCTGATGGAGCAGTAAACTATGCTGTTGATACAAACGGAACAATTAATTTAAATGGAACAGGAACTGCAAATACTGGAGCAAGTGCATTGCTGTTTTATAATGATGGCGGAAAGATAAATGTAAATTCTTCATTAACTGCAAATATATCAGGTGGTTCAAATACTCCCGCAACAAGAGGAACAGCATTCCTATATAAAGGAACTGGATATAGTTCATTTACAGCTTCAGATATATCTACATGGGCAAAAAATAAATTTGGAAATGGAGCAACAACAACTTTAAATAACCTAACACTTAATATGGCTTCAGGTTCAAGACTATTCATAGCTTCAGATGTAAGTATGAATTTATCTGATACAGTAGGTAGTGCATTGTCAAGTGCTTTAGGAGCTACTATTAATGGAAGTGACTACAAGACATTTATGTTGTATAACAGTTTACTTAGATTAAATCAGTCAATTAATTTAGATAATACTAATGATGCATATAACCAACTTGAATTATCTAATTCGTCAATTGATAATAATAATAGCAATACTATAACAGGTACACAAGCAGGACAAACTGCAATTGCACAGGAGAACTTATTAACAAACAGAGCAGCTGTTACATTAAATAATAATGGTGTAATTAATTTAAGTGGTACAAATTCAACAGGTATGTATGCTAAATTTGGAGTTATCAATAATAATTCAACAGGAACAATTACGATAGGAGATTCATCAACTGGTCTTTATGGAACAGAAGATAGTATCCTTACAAATACAGGAACAATTACAATGGGAAATAGTTCAACAGGTATGTATTCTGAAGGTTCAACAACTCAAGGTGTAACAAATGCAGGAACAATCACAAGTGCTGGAACTTCTTCAGTAGGTGTATTGTATAAACCAGCTAGTACTATTCCAACAGGAACAGTTTTAGGTAATACAGGAACTATTATTTTAGGAAATTCGAGTGTTGGATTGTATGGAGAAAATACAGCAACAAACTACGTTACATCTAACCTAGGAACAATTACAGTAGGTAATAATGGTATTGGTATGTTTGGATATGCTTCTGATGTATCTGGAGGAACAATTACAGTAGGAGATACAGGTGTAGGTGTATATTCTCAAGGAGGAAATGTAAACCTTACAGGAGGAACAATTACAACAGGAGCATCTGAAGCAGTAGGTGTGTATACAGTAGGAAGTGGACAAACAATTACTAACAGTGGAACTGCATTCAATTTAGGAGATACATCAGTTGCAATAGCAAATGCTGGAACTGGTAATACAATTAACTCAACAGTAGGAAATGTAGGATTAGGAACAAACAATATTTATATTTATTCGAGTGATACTGGAGGAACAGTAAACAACTCTACAACATTAAATGCATCAGGTGGAGGAAATTACGGTATTTACTCAGCAGGAAATGTTATAAATACAGGTGATATGAACTTTGGAAATGGAACAGGAAATGTAGGTATTTACTCAGTTGGAGGAGGTAATGCAACAAACAACGGTGGAGTAATTACAGTAGGAGGATCTAATCCAGCTGCAAATTCATACAGTATAGGTATGGCCGCAGGTTATGGAACTACAGACACTGGACATGTAACTAATAATGGAACAATTAATGTAAATGGTAATTATGGAATCGGTATGTTTGCAAGTGGAGCAGGAAGTACAGCAACAAATGCTAGTAACATAGTATTAAATGGAAATAATACAACAGGAATTTACGCTGATAACGGAGCAACTGCAATAAATACAGGTTCAATTTCAACTGGTTCTGGATCATACTCTAATGTAGTGGGAGTTTACTTAGGACAAGGTTCAACATTGAATAATACTGGTTCAATTACAATTGATGGTTCTAATGCAGTTGGTGTATACTTAAAAGGAGGAACTATTGCTAACTACGGTAATATTACAGTAAATGGAAGTAGTGATCCTGATGATACAGTGTATACATTTACAACACCAGCAACAGGAAAAGGTGTAGGAGGAGCAATAATCAATGCACCAGCAGGAGCTACAAGTGCTACAGTTACAATAAATGGTGTTAAACAAAATCCAGTAACAGTAAATACATTTGCTAAAAACCCAATAAATGTATCAGCTTCAAGTATTGGATTGTACGTTAATACTTCAGGAGTAGATTATACAAATTCTATTAATGGATTAGGAAACTTAACAAGTGAAGCAGATTTAATTATTGGTACAGAAGCTACTGAAATGACAAATAGTAAATCTATTTTAGTAAATGATCCTAAGATTTTAAATCCATATAATAATGCGATGAGATCTAGTGGAGTTTCAAACTGGAATATTTATTCAGCAGGATTAAACTGGTTAGCAACACCAACATTGAATCCAACTGATGGTACAATGACTAACATTTACATGGTTAAAGTACCTTATACTGCTTGGGCAGGAAAAGAAAATACGCCTGTAAACAGTACAGATACATATAATTTCTTAGATGGATTAGAACAAAGATATGGTGTAGAAGCATTAAGTACGAGAGAAAGACAAGTATTTAGTAAATTGAATAGTATTGGAAACAACGAAGAAACATTATTCTATCAAGCAACAGATGAAATGATGGGACACCAATACGGAAATGTTCAACAAAGAATCAATGAAACTGGAAGCCTACTTGATAAAGAATTTAGATACTTGCACGATCAATGGAGAAATCCTTCTAAAGATAATAATAAGATTAAAGTATTTGGTATGAGAAATGAATACAACACAGATACAGCTGGTATCATTGATTATACAAGTAATGCTTACGGAGTAGCTTATGTTCATGAAAATGAAACAGTTAAGTTAGGAAATTCTTCTGGATGGTATGCTGGAGCAGTAAATAATAACTTTAAATTCAAAGATATTGGAAAATCTAGAGAAAATCAAACTATGGTAAAAGCAGGAATCTTTAAAACAATGTCGCCTTACATGGATCACAATGGTTCATTGAGATGGACAATTGCTGGAGATGTATTCTTAGGTAAAAATGAAATGAAACGTAAATTCTTAGTAGTTGATGATATCTTCAACGCTAAAGGAGATTACACTTCTTATGGTGCTGCGTTCAAAACAGATTTAGGATACGATATTAGAATGTCTGAAAGAACTCATTTGAGACCATACGGAGCATTGAAAATGGAATACGGAAGATTTAACAGTATTAAAGAAGATAGCGGAGAAATCAGATTAGAAGTTGATGGAAACGATTATTATTCTATC
This sequence comes from Leptotrichia sp. oral taxon 221, assembly GCF_018128245.1. Taxonomy (NCBI): domain Bacteria; kingdom Fusobacteriati; phylum Fusobacteriota; class Fusobacteriia; order Fusobacteriales; family Leptotrichiaceae; genus Leptotrichia; species Leptotrichia sp. oral taxon 221. Next base: position 1,514,650 of record NZ_CP072378.1, on the reverse strand, counting down.
AAACCAGAAGTTGGAGTAGAATTTAAATACGTTCAACCAGTAGCAGTTAAATCACAATTGTCTGTTGGATTGTCAGCAGCTTATGAAAACGAATTAGGAAAAGTAGGAGATGTAAATAATAAAGCAAGAGTAAGATTTACAGATGCTGACTGGTTCGGAATCAGAGGAGAAAAAGAAGATAGAAGAGGAAACGGTAAATTCGACTTTAACTTAGGTGTAGATAACACTAGATTCGGAGTAACTGTAAACGCAGGATACGACACTAAAGGAAGCAACATCAGAGGTGGAATCGGATTTAGAGCGATTTACTAATTAAAAAATAATCATGACATTTTGAATTAAGTTTCAAAATGTTGTGATTCTACAATTATGGTCTTAAATTATTTGTCATATTACATAAAACAAAAGATAGCCTAAATTTATGAGGGCTATTTTTTGTTTATTGAGAAAAAAATTCTTTTGAAGTGTTTACAAATAAAGAAAAATTTAGTATAATGTTATAAGATAGAGGTGCGGTTTTTAAGAGTAGATTTATGGAGAAAGTCAATTCGATGAAATAACTTGAAAGGGGAAATCGCCGAAGTACAAAGAGTGACGAACTTTGCTACTGGGTCTATGGAGAATATCTATAGGACTGTCATTATAATGTGTAATGGTGAGCTGTCAGATATATAAATGTGATTTTGATTTTAGATTATATAATTTTATATGCTGATGTTCGTTGTCAGCATTTTTTATTTAAAGAAGAAATTTTTAGGAAAGGAAAATTTGTGAAAGTATGAAATTATTTGGAACGGCAAAAATTAATGAAAAAGGGAATTTATCAATAGGAGGAGTTGATACGATAGAGTTGGCAAAAGAGTTTAAAACGCCACTTTATGTAATGGATCAGGAATTGATTGAAACGACTATTGATAAAATGAAAGAGGCTTTTCAATCATCAAGATTTAAAACAAGAATAGCTTATGCAGGGAAAGCGTTTTTGACAACTGGGATGATTAAATTGGTTGAATCTAAAGGATTGGATTTAGATGTGGTTTCTGGTGGAGAATTGTATACGGCACATAAAGCAGGATTTCCGATGAAAAGAGTGCATTTGCATGGAAATAATAAATTGGTGAATGAGATTGAAATGGCTGTTGAATATGGGATTGATACGATTGTTGTAGATAATGAAGATGAAATTGCTAAAATTGAAAAAGTTTGTAAGGAAAAAGGTAAGAAACAAGCGGTTTTAGTGAGAATTGATCCAGGAATTGAGGCACATACGCATCACTATATAAAAACTTCAGGACTTACATCAAAATTTGGGATTTCACTTTTCCAAGAAAATTTGATTGATATTGTAAAAAGATTGAATGATAGTCCATATATTGAATTTAAAGGGTTCCATACACATATTGGTTCGCAAATATTCCAATCTGCATTCTTTATTTTTGCGTTAGATGAAATTTTCAAATATTTGGATAGATTGAAAAAAGAATTAGGAATTGTAGTTCACACAGTAAATATGGGTGGAGGATTTGGAGTTTATTACAAAAATGGAGATGATCCTAAACCAATAGAAGAAGTGCTTAGCGAAATTATAACTTATACTGAAGCAATGGAAATTAAATATCAAATTGGATTTAAAGAACTTTGTATTGAGCCAGGAAGAAGTATTGTCGGAAATGCTGGAACGACTTTATATGAAGTTGGTGGAATTAAAGAAACTGTTGGTGGAAAAACTTATGTGTTTATTGATGGAGGAATGTCAGATAATATAAGAACTGCACTTTATCAAGCTGAATATGAGGCTGGTGTTGTTAATAAAATGGAAGATACTGACACAAGAGATGTTACATTAGCTGGGAAATTGTGTGAATCGGGAGATATTATTATTCAAAATGGTAAATTGCCAAAATCGACTAAAGTTGGGGATATAGTTGCAGTTGGTACGACAGGAGCTTATTGTTATACAATGTCAAGCCACTACAACAGAATGGTTACGCCAGGAGTTGTATTTGTAAAAGACGGTAAAGCAAAAGTTGCTGTTAGAAGGGAATCTTATGAAGATTTATTGAGAAATGATGAAATTTTTGAATTATAATTTTGTTTCTTTTTGTAATGAAAATTTGTAATGATAAAAAGAAAAGACAGATTGAAAGGATAGAGGTGCATTTATTGTGATTATTGTACATAAATATGGTGGAACTTCGGTTGCCACAACTGAAAAAATTATGAATATTGCTAAATATTTAGGTAGCGTAAAGGATTCAGGAAATGATGTAGTTGTAGTAGTTTCGGCTATGGGGAAAACAACTGATGCGTTAATTAAATTGGCTCATGAAATTACTGAAAATCCAGATTCTAGGGAAATGGATAGATTGATGTCGACTGGAGAACAACAAACAATTTCGCTTTTAAGTATTGCGTTGAAAACATTGGGATATGAAGCGATTTCATTGACAGGGGCTCAAGCGGGGATAAAAACGAGTGGGCATTATATGAAAAATAAAATAGATGATATAAATGGTGATGTTATAAAAGGTCACTTGAATGAAGGAAAGATTGTTGTTGTAGCTGGATTCCAAGGAGTTAATAAAGATGGAGATGTAACTACTTTGGGGCGTGGAGGTTCTGATACTTCTGCAGTTGCACTTGCGGCAGCTTTGGGAGGAAAATGTGAGATTTATACGGATGTTGATGGAATTTATTCAATTGATCCGAGAGTGTATAGCAATGCGAAAAAATTGCCATATATTTCTTATGATGAAATGATGGAATTGGCTTATTTAGGGGCTGGAGTAATGGAGCCTAGAGCTGTTGAACTTGGTGGGAAATATGGAGTAGAAATCTATGTTGGAAAATCACTTGGTGAAAAAAATGGAACGATTATAACTTCAATTCAAAAAATAAAGGAGATTAAAGAAATGGAAGAAAAAGTAATAACTGGAGTGTCGATAAATGAAAATATATTAATGGTAAACGTGGAAGAAATTCCTACAAATGCACAAAATGTATATGAGATTTTTGAAAAAGCTGAAGCAAATGGAATAAATATTGATATGATAAGTCAAAATGATGTAACTAGCCATCACGGAAGTTTTGCGTTTACTTGTCCAAAAACTGATATAGCAGCACTTGAAAAAATTGGTAAAGAAATAGAAGCTAAATTTTCAAAAACATCATTTATAATAAACCAATATGTTACAAAAGTTTCAATTGTAGGAATTGGATTAATTAGTAATGTTGGTGTAGCTGCAAAAATGTTTAAAATCTTATCTGAAAATGATATAAGTTTTCACCAAATTTCGACTTCAGAAATTAGCATTTCGTTGGTTGTAGATGAAGTTATGGGTAAAAAAGTTGCAGAATTATTTGCTAGAGAATTTGATATTTAAGATTTTATGAAAGAGGGGTGTTTACAGATAACAAGGAATGAGATATAATAAGAGTTAAGAAATCGTTGAGGGAGGAAGAAAAATGTTAAAATTTGAAAAATATCAAGGTACAGGAAATGATTTTGTTATTTTTAGTGAAAAGGATTTAATAGAAAAAGGGATACCAGATTATTCAGAATTGGCTAAGGAAGTGTGCGACAGACATTACGGAATTGGTGCAGATGGAATGATTATCTTGAAATATGTGGCGACTATGCCGTTTATGTTTTTCTTTAATGCTGATGGAAGTCAAGCACCTATGTGTGGAAATGGAATAAGATGTTTTGCGCATTACTTGAAAAATAATGGTATTCAAGAGGAAGACACATTTACTGTAAAAACATTGCCTGGAGATATGATAATTGAAACAAAACAGGGAGAAGATATCAATGATTTTGTTGCAAAAGTGAATATGGGAAAACCGATATTTGAAATAAAAGAATTGATAAACACTGATAAAGATAGATTTTTGAAGGAAAAAATAACTATTGATGGTAAAGAAATTGAAATTTCGTATATTTTTATGGGAACTGACCATTCAGTAATTTTTGTTAATGATTTTGAAGATTTTGATATTGATAAAATTGGTTCAAAAATTGAGAATTTTACAGAATTGTTTCCAAAGAGAGTAAATGTTAATTTTGTAAAAGTAGTTGATAGAAAATATATTGAAGTTGTAACTTGGGAACGTGGAGCTGGAAGAACATTGGCTTGTGGAACTGGGGCGACTGCTTCGGCTGTACTAGCTAGAGAATTTGGATTTACAGATGAAAAGGTAAATGTAAAAGTTCCAGGAGGAATTTTGGTAATTGAGTATGCTGGAGAAAGAAATGACGCGTTTATGACTGGACCAAGTGAAAAAGTAGCTGAAGGACAATACCTTTTTAAAAGATAAATTAATTAATGAATTAATAAATAAATGAAGGGATGATAAAATGAAATTTGAAGGATCTTATGTGGCACTAATTACACCATTTACAGCAACTGGTGAATTAGATGAAGACAAATTAAGAGAATTAGTGAATTGGCATATTGAAAATGGTACGGCTGGAATAGTGCCTTGTGGTACAACTGGAGAAGCTCCTACATTGACATTTGCAGAACATGAAAAAGTTATTAAAATTGTTGTTGAAGAAGTAAAAGGGAGAATACAAGTTATTGCAGGAGCAGGGTCTAATAATACGCATAGAGCAGTAGAGCTTACTAAATATGCGAAAGAATTGGGAGCAGATGCAGCACTTAGTACGTGTCCTTATTACAATAAACCTAGTCAAAGAGGACTTTATGAGCATTACAAAAAAATTGCAGAAGATTCAAAATTTCCAATAATGCTTTATAATGTTCCAGGAAGAACAGGAACAAATATCGAGGCAGAAACTATTGCGAGATTGGCTGAAATTCCAGAAATTGTAGCGGTAAAAGAAGCAACAGGAAGTTTGGAACAAATGATAAAAATTCAAGATTTATGTGGAGATAAAATCGAAATCTTATCTGGTGAGGATCATTTGATTTTACCAATGCTATCAATTGGAGCAAAAGGAGTAGTTTCAGTAATTGCTAATATTATGCCTCAAGAAATGAGTGATTTAATAAGTTCATTCTTGAATAGAAAATATGAAAAAGCATTTGAATTACACAAAAACTTGTATGATTTAAGTAGAAATATGTTCTTAGAAGGAAATCCTGTTACAGTAAAAACAGCGATGAAAATTTTAGGAAGATTAAATAATGATGATGTAAGATTGCCATTAGTAAATTCAGGACAAAAAACACATGATAAACTTGTGAGATTATTTAAAGAAAAAGGAATTTTGGTATAAAAATATGGTATATGAAATTGTTGAATTGGAAGAAAAACAAATAGTAGGAGTTTCGGAAAGAGTAAGAAAAGACGAAACAGAAGTTGAAAAAATAAAAAAACTATGGGAAAAGTTTGTAGAAGAAACACAAAATATTAGAGAATGGGTAAGCTTAGCAACATATTCGGTTTATTTCAATTATAAAAATGATGGAATTTTTGAATACAGTACTTTAATAGGATATGAAGTTGGAAATGGAACAAGTTCTGAATATCATTTAAGTATGGTAGTTATTCCAAAAGGAAAATATGCAAAATTTACACTTAAAGGTAATCCTAAAGTAGAAATTAGTAAATTTTGGGAAAACTTTAGAGAAAATTTTGAAGATAAATTAAATAGAAGTTTTGAATATGATTTTGAAGAACATATTCCTTTTCAAGAAGAAAATGAGATAATAAATATTTATATTTCTATAAAATAAAAAATTACTAGGAGGAAAAATTAATGAGTAAAAAATATAATGTAGCAGTAGTTGGAGCGACAGGATTAGTAGGACAAACATTTTTAAAAGTATTAAAAGAAAGAAAATTTCCAGTAGAAAATTTATATCTTTATGCGTCGGCTAGATCAGCTGGGAAAGTTATAAACTGGGAAGGAAAAGATTACACAGTAATTGAATTGAAAGATGAAAATATTAAAGATGATATTGATGTAGCTTTATTTTCAGCAGGAGGAGGAATTTCTAAAGAATTCGCACCTAAATTTAGAGATAAAGGTGCTGTAGTAGTTGATAATAGTAGTGCTTGGAGAATGGATAAAGATATTCCTTTAGTTGTACCTGAAGCAAATCCAGAAGCATTGAAAAATCACGGAGGAATTATTGCAAACCCAAATTGTTCAACAATTCAAGTAATGCCAATTTTAAAAGTATTGCAAGATAAATATGGATTAAAAAGAGTAGTTTACTCAACTTATCAAGCAGTTGCAGGAGCTGGGAAAAAAGGATTGGATGATTTAGAAAATAATTTACAAGGGAAACCATCGACAAATTTCCCTCATCAAATAGCTTTTAATGCATTGCCACACATTGATGTATTCTTGGAAAATGGGTATACAAAAGAAGAAGAAAAAATGATAAACGAAACTAAAAAAATATTGAATTTGCCTGATTTAAAAGTTACAGCAACTTGTGTTAGAATTCCAGTTAAATTTGGACATGGAGTTTCTGTAAATGTTGAATTAGAAAGACCTTTTGAATTAGAAGATGTAGTTAAAGCATTTGAAGAAAAAGAAGGTGTAATCGTTCAAAATGATGGTAAAAACAAAGTTTATCCAATGCCAATAACAGCACAAGATACTGATGAAGTTTATGTTGGTAGAATTAGAAGAGACGATACTGTTGATAATGGATTGAATTTATGGGTAGTTGCTGATAACATTAGAAAAGGTGCGGCAACAAATACAATCCAAATTGCTGAAACATTAATTAAAGAAGGAGCATTATAAGAATAAAAATGAGAATGAACAAGATAAAAAGTAGATTAGTAGTATTCTTAATTTTTATGTTGACATTCGTAACAGGATATAGTGCAAGTAATGAAATTAAAGTAGGGATGGAGTGTGGATACGCTCCATTCAACTGGTTTCAAGACACGAATAAAAATGGTGCAGTTCCAACTAATGGTGGATACTGTGGTGGTTACGATGTTGAAATAGCTAAGGTTATAGCTAAAAAATTAGGGAAAAAATTAGTAATAGTAAAAACAGAATGGGATGCTTTATTAGGTCCAGCATTGACATCTGGGAAAGTTGATTTGGTAATAGCTGGTATGTCGGCAACACCTGAAAGAAAACAAAGTCTATTATTTACCAAACCGTATTATGAATCAGATTTAGTAGTAGTTGTTAAGAAAAATGGAAAATATGCAAAAGCGAAATCAATTAATGATTTTTCGGGAGCAAGAATTACAGGACAGTTAAACACGTTGCATTATGATGTAATTGATCAAATGAAAGGTGTTAGTAAACAGACTGCAATGGAAAGTTTTCCAGCGATGATAGTTGCTCTAAATTCTAATAAAATTGATGGATATGTGTCAGAAAGACCAGGAGCGATGGCAGCTCAATATTCAAATCCAAATTTAACATTTATATCATTTAATAAAAATACAGGATTTAAGTATGAAACTTCAGAAGTAAATGTTGCGATTGGGATGAAGTTAGGGAATACAGAATTAGAAGAAAAAGTAAATAAAATACTTGATCAGGATTTGACGCCAAAAGTTAGACAAAAAATAATGGAAAAGGCAATAAAAACACAACCTGGAAATACTTCAAGATCATTTTTTGGATGGGTCGCATTTTTTATTCAAAAAAACTGGCATCAATTTGTTAAAGGGACAATTATGACACTATTTATTTCATTAACAGGAACTGTAGTTGGATTCTTGATTGGGATGGTAGTTGCGTTGTCAAGACAAGTAGAAGCTGAAACTGATCATAGAACTTCTAAATTTAAAAAAGTTGGATTTTATATTTTAAATAAATTTTTTGCGATATATATTGCGGTGTTTAGAGGAACGCCTATGATGGTGCAATCAATGGTAATTTATTATGGATTGTCACAAGTATTTGGATTAAATTTATCACCGATTGTGGCTGCGTTGTTTATTGTTTCGATAAATACTGGAGCCTATATGAGTGAAATTATAAGAGGTGGAATTGATTCGATTGATAAAGGGCAATTTGAAGCTGCAAAAGCAATTGGAATGACAAATTTCCAAACAATGAAGAGTATAATTTTCCCACAAATGTTTAGAAATATTTTACCAATGATTGGAAATGAATTTATTGTAAATATTAAAGATACATCTGTGTTGAATGTAATCAGTGTTACAGAATTATTCTTTATTTCAAAATCTGTTGCGGGAACATATTCGAGATATTACGAAGTGTTTATTATAACAAGTGTGATTTACTTCTTCTTAACATTTACATTATCACTACTTCTAAAACAACTTGAGAAAAAAATAGATGGGCCTCAAACATTTGAATTTTTAGAAGAAGTTGAAGAAGGAGAAAAATAATGTCAAGTAAACAAAAAGTAATAGAAATTAAAAATATAAGAAAAGATTTTGGGAATAGAACAGTTTTAAAAGATGTAAACTTTAATGTGCACGAAGGAGAAGTTGTGAGTATCATTGGTTCTTCTGGAAGTGGAAAATCTACGCTTTTAAGATGTATAAATTTACTAGAAACGCCTACTAGTGGACAAATTTTGATTCATGGGAAAGATGTGTTGAGTGGAGATGTTCCTTTAGTTGAATTGAGAGAAAAAGTTGGAATGGTTTTTCAGCAATTTAATTTATTCAATAATTTAAGTGTTCTAGATAACTGTGTCATTGGACAAATGAAAGTTTTGAAAAGAACTAGAGAAGAAGCTGAAAAAGTTGCAAAAGAATTTTTAGGAAAAGTTGGAATGTCAAGATTTATCAATGCAAAACCAAGCCAAATTTCAGGTGGTCAAAAGCAAAGGGTCGCAATTGCAAGAGCATTGTCAATGGAGCCAGAAGTACTGTTATTTGATGAACCAACATCAGCACTGGATCCTGAAATGGTTGGAGAAGTTTTAAAAGTAATGAAAGATTTAGCTCAAAGTGGACTTACAATGATTGTTGTTACACATGAAATGGATTTTGCTCACGATGTTTCAAGCAGAGTAGTTTTCATGGATCAAGGAATAATTTTGGAAGACGATAAGCCAGAAATTATTTTTGAAAAGCCAAAACATAATAGAACGAAAGAGTTTTTATCTAGAATGTTGAAAAAATAATAAATTATTTTACATAAATAATTTCAGAGTGGTTGTAGCCACTCTGTTTTTTTTTGTTATTTTTATTCTTCAATTTCAACTTTTTTAAATTCCATTCTCACATTAACTCCGTCTTTTCTATTTTCCAAATAAATTTCTCCATCATTTAGCAAAATAATATCTCGTATAATAGAAAGTCCAAGTCCTGCTCCTTTTTTTGCATTTTTTCCTTGAAAATTACGATTAAATATTTTTTTCTTTTCTTCTTCAGGAATTCCTTCTCCGTAATTTCTTACGATAATTTTGATTATTTCACTTTCTTTGGCAATTAATTCAATATTTCCATTAGAATATTTTATACTATTGTCAATCAATCCACGCAAAACTTCTGAAATTAAGTTTTTATCAACAAAAATGTTAACATTATCATCAGATTTTACTAAAATTTCTCTTTCGATATTCAAAAGTTCATAATCTTTTTTTATTTTTTCAAAAAGTTGTTTTACATTGATAATTTCTTTTTTAATAGTAATTTTTTCAAGATTGGAACTTAAAAATAGCGTATTTATAATTCTTTCAATATTTTTTATTTCGATATCCATGTTTTCAATAGCTTCTTCTAACAATTTTTCGTCATCTTTTCCCCATTTTAAAACATCCAAGTATCCTTTCAGTATGGAGAGTGGGGTTTTCAATTCATGTGATACATCAGAAGAAAATGTTTTTTGACTTTTGATAATTTCCTCTTTTTTCTTAAAAGTTTCATTCAAAACATCAATTAATTCTCCAATTTCGTCATCTCTTGTCTTTGTCAATTGAGCGTCGATATTGTGATTCCTCATTTCTATACTTTGAGAAATTATATTTGTTAAAGGGTTTAATACATTTTCGGCTACAATTTTGGAAATTACGATAATCGAAATTGTAATTAAAACAAACATTAAAAGCATAACATACAAAATTTCGTGTGCTTCCATAAATTTAAAATTTCTTATTGCATAATATTTTGTATTGTTCACAGTGTAAATTCTTTTGTAGACAAATCTGTCCCATTTTGTTTCAAGTTTATTCGCTTCAATCTTTTTAAAATCCGAACGATTTTCGTCGTCCGTTAAATAAATGAAATTCCCATTTTTTTCAACTGCAAGAGAAATATATTGTTTGTCTGCATAATCGTAATTTTTATAAGTTTCTTTCAATTTATCAGTTGTAACATTATTTAATTTTTTGATAGTGGGTAAAACTAGCTTGTCCATTTCCTCAGTTTCGGCTTCAACAGCTTTATGAACTAAAAATATAGTCATTCCTAAAATGATTATAAATGAAATAAAAGCTAGACTTATTGTATTTGCAAAAATTATTTCATCTTTTATTTTTTTTGATTTTATTTTTTTCATATTTTTAAAATGTATCCAATTCCTCTCACAGTTTTAATTTTTTCTTTTCCTAATTTTTTTCTGATTTTTTTAATCGTACTGTCAAGCAGATTGTCACTTGCTTCCCAATCCCATATTTTTTCAACAATTTTATCTCGTGAAACGATTTCTTCTTTATTTTCAATCAAAAGTTTAACCAGTTCAAATTCCGTTTTTGTCAATAAAATAGGCATTTCTTCCAAATAAACAGAATAATTTTCTGAATTTAATCTTAAAGTTTTATAAACGATTTCAGAAATTTTATTTTTTCTAATATTTATATCAATTCTTGCTTCAAGCTCAAGAAAATCAAAAGGTTTCGTAACATAATCACTTGCTCCAGATTTCAGTAAATCAACTTTTTCTTCAATGTTATTTTTCGCAGAAACAACGATTATTGGAACTTTAGATATTTTTCTAACGTTTTTACAGACATCATTCCCTTCCATCAAAGGAAGCCCCAAATCCAAAAGCATCAAATCATAAAAATCCCTCTTGTTATCAATTTCATTCAAAGCATCAATTCCATTTTCGATTATCGTAATTTCATGATTTTTACGCTCCAACTGCAATTTTAAAATTCTTGATATTTTTTTATCATCTTCAACAACTAATATTTTCCCCATTATTCTTTTATTTTTTTCCTTTCTAAAAATTTATTCAGTTTAAATTCATTTAAAAATTTATTTTTTATGGTATTATAAGCTATATTAAAAATATTATATCCTAATTTTGGAAAAATAAAAAGATATAAATCAAATAAACTAATAATTTTTTTATAAATACAAAGAAGGAGAAGTGATACAATTGAAATTAACAAATTATATTTTTTCTGTAGATAAGTTCTTTTTTAAACATTTATCATATACTTCAGAGTCAAGTATTTTTCGCCATTCAGAAATTACTGAAAAATTTTTTCGTTTTATTACTAAATTTGGAGAAGGATATTTTGAATTGTTGCTTACAGTTGTATTGCTATCATTCTTTTTAATCAATAAAAAGAAATATAATTATTTAAAAAAATATATTTTAGCAGTAATTTTTACTTTGCTTTCTACTCAAATTACAGTGAATGTAATGAAAGTTCTATTCGCAAGAGCAAGACCGTCGATAACTGTAAATCCTGATAAGTTTTATGGAATTATGACTTTGATTAAAAATACTTCATATTGGAAAGGAAGTTATGTATCTTTTCCATCAGGACACACAATCACTATTTGGGGAACAATTTGGATTTTATCTTTTATCATAAAAAGTAAAGCAATAAAAATACCGTTATTTGTCTTAGGAATTTTAGTAGGAATAAGCCGTATTTATTTGTTGCGTCACTGGACAACTGATGTTGTTACAAGCATTATTCTTTCATATTTTATTGCAAAATTTGTTCATAAAAAAATTTTTGGAAATAGAGAAAAAGATACAAAACCAAGTTTCATTCCATATTATAGAAAATTAAAAATACGTCTAATATTTATGTTTTTACATAAAAGACGTATTTTTTTGAAAATTTTTGAGATGAAAGAATAATGATATTTTTTATTCATTAATCATTCTCTCTCAAACTTTACCTCAAATTCTTTCCCAAAAAACGCAATCCCAATTTTTAAAACTTTCTCAATTCCAGCGTTTTTTAGTACTGAAACATATTCTTTTTCTTCAATTTGCTTTAATGCGATTTTACATTCATTTTCAAGTTTTTCATGAATTTTATCGCTATTTAAATTTTCTGAATTCTTTAAAATTTTTAATTCAAAAATAATGCCTTCTTTTCCATTTGAAATATTTTTAGGTTTCAAAAGTAGATCATATCTACCTTTTCCAGCAAAGCCATTCGATGTAATTTCATATTCGTTTCTTAAAATCAAAATTATTCCAAGCATAAGTCCATGATAAAATTGCTCTTTGTAAGTTCCGCTGACATCGAAAATACCTGTATTTTCGAGTAAAATTTTATTTAATTCAAACTTAAATTTTTCGATATCTCCATTTTTTAATGCATTTGCAAATTTTGAAAAATTATTAGAGTTTCCAAAATAAACATCAATAAACATTTTTGAAAACATTTTTAAAATTTCTTCATTTGGAATTTTTAAGTAGACTTCTTCATTAATTTCATCGTATTCTTTGGCTAAAGTCAAATAACCGCTATGAAAAAATAGATTCCAAATATTTTTCTCAAAATCAGCTTCTAGATTTCCAAAAGTCATGCTGTCATTAATCGTTTCAAAAATTTCTTCTTTATTCAACAATTTTGAAAAATCTTCAAAAATTTCATCTTTCAATTTTTGTAAATATAGATGAATTAAGCCATTTCCACTTGTATTTACCCAATAAGCTCCGAGTCTTTTTTCGTCCAAAAAATTAATAATAGACCACGGATTATACACTTTTGTATCGCCAAATAAATATCCGTTGTACCATTTTTGAACATCTAATAAATCGTATTCTAATCCAAAATCTTTTAGAGCATCTTCCACTTCAGTTTCTAAAATTCCAAAATATTCTGTAAAACGTTTATTAAGAATACTATGAACTTTTATATTATTCAACCCTGAAAAAATATTCTCTTTCGCAACTCTTAAAATACCCGTCATAATCCCCATTTCAAGATATTCATTGTCTTTCAAAACCAAACCATAAAAACTTTTGAAAAAACTAATTGCTTTGTCGTAATAGCCTTTTATGTAAGAATCTATTATCGGTTGGTCATATTCATCAATTAAAATTATAACTTTCCTTCCGTAATATTCATACAAATATTTTGATAAATTAAGGAGAGTTATTTCCCATTCGACTGAATCAAGACCTCGTCGAACAGAATTAAATTCTTCAGTTTCAATATCATCCATTTTTTCTGTCAAAAATTTGTAGTCTCCATACAATCGCTTTATAACACTTTTAATGCTTTTAAATCCATTTTCCCAATTTTCTTCATCATAATTTCTAAACGAAATCGAAATTACTGGATAATTCCCTTGTTCTGAAAAATATTCACTTTTAGAAATATTCAAACCTTCAAATAACGTTCTGTTTTCTTCTTTGTTTTTAACATCAAAAAAATATCGTAACATTGATATATTCAACGTTTTTCCAAATCTTCTTGGACGAGTAAATAATTTTACTTTTGAGCCATCGTCTAAAATATTTTCAATAAATTTTGTTTTATCGAAGTAGTAGTAGTTTTTTGTAATGATTTCCTTGAAATCAGATACACCGATTGGTAGTCGTTTTTTTCTAATCTTCATAATAATCCTCCCTTTTTTTATAATTTTACTTTAATTATTCTCTTTCATACTTTATCTCAAATTCTTTCCCAAAAAATGCAATTCCAATTTTTAAAATTTTCTCAACCCCAGCATTTTTTAGTACTGAAACATATTCTTTTTCTTCAATTTGCTTTAATGCAATTTTACATTCATTTTCAAGTTTTTCATGAATTTTATCACTATTTAAATTTTCTGAATTCTTTAAAATTTTTAATTCAAAAATAATGCCTTCTTTTCCATTTGAAATATTTTTAGGTTTCAAAAGCAAATCATATCTGCCTTTTCCAGCAAAACCATTTGACATAATTTCATATTCGTTTCTTAAAATCAAAATTATTCCAAGCATAAGTCCGTGATAAAACTGTTCTTTGTAAATTCCACTGACATCGAAAATTCCAGTATTTTCTAGTAAAATTTTATTTAATTCTAGTTTAAATTTTTCAATATCCCCATTTTTTAAGGCATCTGTCATATCTAAAAAATTATCGGAATTTTTAAAATATATTTCAATAAACATTTCAGAAAACATTTCTAGAATTTCTTTATTTGGAATTTTTACATTTACATTTTTTTTCATCGTATCATATTCTTCTGCTAAAGTTAAATATCCGCTGTGAAAAAATAGATTCCAAATATTTTTTTCAAAGTTAGTTTCCAAATTTTCAAAGGTCGTATTGTCATTAATTCTTTTTAAAACCGTTTCCTTTTTTAATAATTTTGAAAAATCCTCAAAAATTTCATGTTTCAATTTTTGTAAATATAATTTTATCAAGCCATTTCCACTTGTATTTACCCAGTAAGGCTTCAATTTTCCTTTCTTTAAAAAATTAATAATTGACCACGGATTGTATACTTTTGTATCGCCAAACAAATACCCGTTATACCATCTCTGAACGTCACTTAATTCATATTCTAAATCAAAATCTTTCAAAGATTCTTCCACTTCATTTTCTATAATTCCAAAATATTCTGTAAATTCACTATCCAAAATCGTGTGAACTTCCAAATTATTCAGCCCTGAAAAAATATTTTCTTTCGCAACTCTCAAAATACCAGTCATAATCCCCATTTCAAGATATTCATTGTCTTTTAAAACTAAGCCATAAAATGTTTTGAAAAAACTAATTGCCTTGTTGTAATAACCCTTTATGTAAGAATCTATTATCGGTTGGTCGTATTCATCTATCAAGAGTATGACTTTCTTTCCGTAATATTCGTACAAATATTTTGATAAATTCAAAAGAGCCTCTTGCCATTCTGCTTCATCTTCCTTTAAGCAAATCGCGTCAAAATCTTTTGAATCAATGTTATTCAAATTTTCTCTTAAGAATTGAAATTGATTGTACAGTCGTTTGATTTCTTTTTTTAGTGTTTTAAATCCATTTTCCCAATTTTCTTCATCATAATTTCTAAACGAAATCGAAATTACTGGATAATTCCCTTGCTCCTCAAAATATTCACTTTTAGAAATATTTAATCCATCGAATAATTTTCTATTTTCCTCTTTGTTTTTAACATCAAAAAAATATCGTAACATTGATATATTCAACGTTTTTCCAAATCTTCTTGGACGAGTAAATAATTTTACTTTTGAGCCGTCGTCTAAAATATTTTCAATAAATTTTGTTTTATCAAAATAGTAGTAATTTTTTGTAATGATTTCCTTGAAATCAGAAATACCGATTGGTAGCCGTTTTTTCCTAGTTTTCATGATGCTCCTCCCTTTTATATCTTTTTTTAATTTTATCAAAAATATAAATCGGTTGTCAATGATATTTAGATACTTTCAGAAGATTTGTAACAGTAAAAATTATTAAATATAAAATTAAGAAAAATTTTCAATTAATTAATTGTTTTTTTTTTTTTTTTATGTTATACTAAGGTATAGCTAACTTAAACTATATAATTTTATTGTATTAATAAATGTTTTTACAAAATTTATTACAATAAAACTAGCTTTTTAAGTTCAATTATTATATTTTTCTACGGGAAAATAAACTAAAAAATAAATACTGTCTTTTTTTCTTTAACTTTTTTCATTTTAATTTATTGTTCTAATAGAAAAAGTTAATAATAACAATTTAAGAGTAGTTTTAGGAAGTTACAAATTTTTTTAATGGGGTGATATGTAATGACTAATGACCTAAGAAAATTGTCGAAAGATTTAAAAGCTTTTGCAAAGAGATGTAAAGATTTTAAATATACAGAACAAATGTTGTTCGTATTTTTGTTATGCGGAATACTAGGTTTTTCTGATGTAACACCGACAGATAAAGCAATTCAAACTAAAAGACAAGAAATATCGACTTCAATAGGCGATATGCGACAAGAATTTAAAAAAGTCAAATCAGAAAACGACAAATTAGTAAAAAATTACAATTTAGAATTGATTCAGTTAATGGAACAAGGTGACCAAGCAGTAAAATCGCCTTGGAGTAACTGGCAATATGGAATGAATTTCTTCTACAACGACTGGCAAGGAAAATACAAAGGTCGTGGAGACAAAACAGAAAATATTAAATACAAAAGAGACGCCAGTAGTAAATTTGGAACATTCGATGGTGGGAAATATGGAACAACAGCTTTAAATAATAAAGTTATTGAACCAATTTCGGCGGTACCAGTGGATGCTGCAGTTAAGCCTAAAGATATTCAAAAAACAGCTTTGAATATTAATTTACCTAAGATTGGGGCGCCGACTACTCCAAATTTAAATATTAGTGTTAGGGCACCTAAGGAAATTGCTATCGTAAAGCCAGAGCTTCCAGAAATAAATCCTGAATTGCCAAGACCAAATACTACTCCATTTTCTGATTTTACCTTTAATGATGGATTTTGGAACAGAGGAAATTTAAATGATACAGGAAAAACGTTTTGGGCCGGATATAAACCAGGAACAGGATATACACAAGGATTTGGTAATAGTACGGGTGTAAATGTAACTAATCAAAGACCTGGTGTTTTAATTTATATAGGTAATGGAACTAATAAATATGGTGATAATGCATTTGGGAAAATTTATGTACATGCTGCTGGAAATATAGGGAATGCTGGAAAATCTGGAATGTATGGTGATAATACCGTATATGATGGTGTAGCAGTAACTCAACAAATAGACAATAAAAAACATGAGGGACAAATAGCGTTTCATTTATTTGGAAAAACTTCGTTGGAAAATATAGAAGTAGATTTACACGGGAAGGCAAATGCATTTTCATTAGAAACTTGGCAAATGCATAATTGGACTTTTAATAATGTAGATGTAAAGATAAAAGATGATGGTACAGGTATAGCAAGTGAAAATGTTATTTTTAATGTATATCCTTCTCCTTACGAAACTACATTAGGTGGATTTTCAAACAGAAATAGAGGAAAATTTTTTGGATCAGTAAATGCAGATTTAACAACGAAAAAAAATATTGTTTATTCAGTAATAGGAAATGCTGGTTCTTTTGTAATTGATACTAATCATGGAATTTATAATTTAGAAGGTTCTGGAAATACATTTTATTCAGGATTAGGATATCAAGCAAATTACGGAAAAATGTTGGGAAGTACTACTGGTACCACTATAGGAGCACAAGCTTCTTCAAATGGAACGGGTAGTGGTGAAGCAAATTGGAAGCCATATATGAATTTTGATGCTTCAAAGATAAGAATGACAGGAGATGAAAATATAGGATTATTCTTTAGTGATCATGTTCAGACAAATACTACTCCTTATTCTGGTGGAAGTCGTGCAAATTGGAATAAATCTGTTATTGGAATTTATCAAGGTGAAATAAATGCTGGAGCAGTAATTGGTCAAAATTTACAAATTGATCCAACACAAAGTACACAAACAACACAAGGAAATACTGGAAATAATCATTGGGTTGAAAAAAATGTTGGAGTATTAGCAGCTTCAGGTCAAAGAAGTGGAATAAGTGCACCAAATGATTTGGGAGCAACATCAGGTTCAACAAATGGAAATGATTTTTCAAAAGATATTATTCATTCTCTTCAATTAAATGGAGCAAATTTTACATTTGGTAAATATTCTAAAGAAGGTGTAATGTTGGTTTCAAAAAATGGGACGCAACTTGATGTACTGGAGAGCGGAAATGAACAAAAAAATATAACAATTACCCAAAATGTTTTAACTGACTATGGAAAAGTAAGTTCTACATCAACAACAACTGTTCCGGTAGCTTCTGAAACAAATTCTAATGAAGCGGCTACAGGTACAATAATAGCTCTAGCTCAAGGAAAATGGAGCGATTCTACTGGAAATATGACTTCAATGAGTTCAACAACAACAGGAGCTTTAAAAAATGAAAAAAGTGTGATTAATATAGGAACTGATGTAGAATTATCAGGGAAATATCATGATTTTACAAATGATGGTGGCTCAGAGTCTTATGCGATAGCTTATGCTGCATTAGATGATGGTATTGTTAATGCAAAAGGAAAAACAACAGCTCATGGTTATGGATCAATAATAGGATATGCTAAAGATGGTGGAACTGTTAATGCTAATTTAGGAGATATAACTGCAAAAAGTGATTCGGCAACAACTGATCAAGCAACACTTGCATACAAGTATCATAATATAGGAGGATATGCAACTAATAGTACAGGAAATACTTCTACAACAACAGTAAATTTAGGAACAACAGGTACAACAACTCAAATTTATGGTTTAGGTGGATATGCTGATGGAGAAAATGCTGTAGTAAATTTGAATGGTACAACAAATATAGATACAGGAACTAAAGGAGCGTTAGTAACTAAAAATAAAGGAGTAATAAATTATTCAGGTGGGACAATAACAAATAAAAATAATGGAACATTAGGGACATCTGTTAATGACCATGAAAATGTTACACCTTTTTATGCAGAGACTAATGGTAAGATTAAGTTCAATGGGGATACAACAATTGATATGTATGATGGAGTACTTATAACAGGCGAAGATTCAGATTATTCTTCAAATGTAGGAGGATCTGAGAAATATCAAGGATTACAAAATGTAAAAGTTGAACTAAAAAGCGACAATGTTACAATAGGTTCTTTTAGTGGAAAAAGTTTGAATTGGGATAGCAGTAGTGATGCATCCTTGACATTCCAAAATGCTTTACCTGGAATTGCTAAATTTAATAATGGTGGAGTATCAGGAGGTGGAATACATTTAAATGGTCATACCTATAAAACTATATTAACTAATGGGACATTAAATGTTACTGCACCAACTGTAACATTAGATAGTTTATCAGACAAGTATAATGGAATTACAATGGCAAATGAAGTTGTAACAATCAATAATTCAACAACTGTTACAGGAAATGTGTCAGCAACAAGTATTAAAGGACAAGGACTTTCAATGGGAAATCTTCCAAGTACACAACTTCCAATAGGAGTAACACCTTCAAATACAACTTCAGGATTTGTAAATGAAGGAACTATAAATGTAACAGGTGGTACAGCTGCAAATGGTATCGCAGGAATGAACGTAAGTTATGGAACAATTAAAAATGGAACTGCAGCTGGTTCAGCAGCTTCAGTAACAATTGATAATGGTGCAGGAATTTATGGAACTAATGGAAGTAAACTTGAAAATTATGGAACTATAAATGTAACAGGTTCAGGAGCAGGAATTGCAGCAAGAGGAACAGATAAAAATGTAAAACAAAATTACGGAACGGATGTACAATCACCTTTAACTTCAAATACAATAGAAATTGATAATCATGGTACATTAAATGTGGCAGGTTCTAGCCCAATAGGAATTTATGCTGACAACAACACTAGAGCAGCAAGAGCAAAAGTAGTAGTAAAGAATGATGCTCAATTAACAGTAGGAACAGATGGTGTGGGAATTGCAGTTATGGCAAGTCCTGTTGAAACTGGACAAACTCAAAATGGAGCTCACGTAGCAGGTGTTGATCATGGAGCAACTTCTAATGAAGGTGGTACAATTACAGTAACTGCAATAGGAACAGGTTCTGACATCATAACAGGAGTAAACGGAAAAGGTATCTATGCACAAAATTCTGATATTAATTTAGTAGGAAATTACATAATTGAAACACCTGAAAAAGGAATCGGAATCTTCGCCTCAGGAAACACAAACGTAACAGGAACTCTTGAATACAAATACAACGGAAGTACAACAGGAACAGGAATGGGTATCGTTTACGATCAAATTGGAGCAGCAACACATACTAACAATGCAGATGTAAAACTTACAAACGCTACAAATACAACAGGTGGAATGGTTGGAGTTTATACGACAGCTGGATCAGGAAATACTCTTACAAATAATGGAAATATTACTGGTTCATCGACAGCACTTGAATTTGGTATTGTATCAGATGGAGCAGATATAGTTAATAATAAAACTATTACATTAGGAAATGCGGCATCACAAACAGATGCAAATGTTGGTATTTATGCAAAATCTAATAATAAAATAACTAATAATGACAAGGTTACTGTTGGAGATAATGCAATTGGTATTTACGGATACAATGTTAATAATAATAAAGACATAAAAGCTGGAGATAATGGAGTTGCAATTTATACTCAAGGAACACCATTAACAACAGTTGACTTAAATTCAGGATCTACAATTACAGTAGGTAAAAATCAAGCTGTAGGTGTTTATGCAGTTGGTTCTGGACAAAATATTAATGCAAATGCAGGTTCTAGTATGACTATTGGAGATAATTCGTTTGGAATTGTAAATGTTGGATCAGGAAATACTGTAACATCTAACACAACAAACCCAGTAACATTAGGAACTGATGCAGTTTATATTTATCAAAATGACAGTACAGGTCATGTATTTAACTATACACCATTAACATCAACTGGAGATAGAAACTACGGATTATACGGAAATGGAACAATAGAAAATCGAGGAAATATTAACTTCTCAACTGGTAACGGAAACGTAGGAATTTACTCAACTGGTGGAATTGCAACTAACTATGCAAATATTAAAGTAGGGGCTTCTAATACAGCAGCTAAAGAATATGGTGTAGGTATGGCGACTGGATATTATGATGATACTCCAGGTTCACCAACACATGGTCAAACATTTAATCAAGGAACTGTAATAAATAGAGGAACTATTGAAGTAAGTCAACCAAATACAATGGGTATGTATGCAGTAGGATCGGGTTCTAAAGCAATTAACTATGATACTATTAATCTTTCTGGAAGCAATACAATTGGAATGTATATTGATAGAGGAGCAACTGGAGAAAACTGGGGAACTATTCAAACAACAGCTAGTGGTCTTACATCAGTAAAAGGTATTTATGTAGCTAATGGAAGTTACGTTAAAAACTACGGTACAATAAATATCGCAGCATCAGATCCTAAGAGTGCAGGTGTTTGGACTGATACTCAATCTGTAGCAAATGTTGATGATACTGCAACAGGAGTAAATCCAATAACAGGAGTTAGTCAAACAGGAACTTCAACACCTAGAATGAAAGTAGTAACAGCTGATGACATGAAAGAAATGGGAGGAATCACAATTAAAGTTCCGCCTAGAATGACACCGCCTACAGTAACTGACGCACAAGGTAATGTTATCCCAATATTTAAAGTTGATACAGATGTTGCAGCACCAGCACCAACTACAGCTATTGTAACATCACCTTCAGGAATTACTTCAATAAACCTTGCTACAAGTAATTTATTGAACTTCCCATCAGCTTCAGAAGCTACAAGTATGGGAATGTATGTAGATACTTCAGGAGTTAATTACACTAATCCAATCCAAGGATTGAGTAATTTAACAGGATTGACAGACGTTAACTTATTCTTTGGAACAGAAGCGTCTAGATATACTACTGCTAGAGCAATTGAAGTTGGAGATAATATCTTGAAACCTTACAATGATGCGTTAAGTGGAGTTGTAACAGCAGGAACTACATTAAATGTAACATCTGCTTCATTAACTTGGATGGCACAGCCTACTAAGAATGCAGCGACTGGACTTCTTGATAAAGTTTACTTAGTTAAAATTCCTTATACATTATTTGCGAAAAAAGGAGATACACAAACATATAACTTCTTGGCAAGTCTTGAACAAAAATATGGACAAGAAGGAGTTGGAACTAGAGAAAAAGCTATCTTTGATAAGATTAATAGCTTAAACGGTGGAGAAGGACACATTTTAGCTCAAGCAATCGACGAAATGAAAGGTCACCAATACTCAAATATCCAACAAAGAACCAAAGAAACTGGAGATATTTTGAGTCAAGAATTTAATTACTTGCAAGATGAATGGAGAAATCCTACTAAAGATAATAACAAGATTAAAATGTTTGGTCATAGAGGAGAATACAATACTGATACAGCTGGCGTAGTTGATTATACAGATAATGCTTACGGAGTGGCTTATGTTCATGAAAATGAAACTGTTAAACTTGGACGTAAATCAGGATGGTATGCAGGAGCTGTAACAAATAGATTTGAATTCAAAGATTTAGGTAAATCGAAAGAAACTCAAACTATGATAAAAGCTGGATTATTCAAGACAGTATCGCCTTACAATGATCACAATGGTTCATTGACTTGGACAATTGCAGGAGAAGCATTTGCAGGTGTTAATAATATGACACGTAGATACTGGATCGTAGATGATACATTTGAAGCGAAATCAGATTACACAACATACGGAGTTGCTTTGAAAAATGAAATTGGAAAAGACTTTAGAACTAGTGAAAGAACAAGTATAAGACCATATGGAGCATTGAACTTGGAATATGGAAGATATTCTAATATTAAAGAAGATGGGCCTATGGCATTGGAAGTAAAAGGAAACGATTACTTCTCAGTACAACCAGAATTAGGAGTAGCATTCAACTATATCCAACCTGTGGGAGTTAAGAGTCACTTTAAAGCTAGTTTGACAGCAGCGTATACAAACGAATTAGGAGAAGTAAACGATGTTAGAAACAAAGCTAGATTGAAAGGAACAACAGCAGATTACTACGAATTGAGAGGAGATAAAGAAGATAGAAAAGGAAATGGTAAATTTGACTTAAATATCGGATTTGATAACACAAGATTTGGAGTAACAGTAAACGCAGGATATGACACTAAAGGTGAAAACATCAGAGGTGGAATCGGATTTAGAGCGATTTACTAATTCTAGAATGAATATGGTTTTAAATTATTTGTCATAATATATAAAACAAAAGGACAGTCTCTAATTGAGCTGCGCCAAACTCTTGGATAGACAAGACAGGGATGCGGTTCATTTGGAGGCTGTTTTTTATAATTTAAAATTAAATTATTAAAAATTATATAAATTTAGGAGTTGAATAAAATAGCCATATTTTTTGAGTTTGGTTTTAAAGCATTTTTACTATATAAAATCGATTTAAAAAATAATTTTCTAGAAAAAAATAATTTTTACGATATTTATTTCAAAAAAATTTTTACATGTGGTATAATAAAAACATAATTGATATTCAAACTGATAAAAATAAAATTTACAAATTTTTAGTGCTATTTAGTTTGTTAAATGGTTGTAAAAATTAAGGAAAAAATTGAAATTTTAAAATGAAAAAAAGTATAAATAATAAAAATTATGAGAGGTAGAGAATTATGATAAAAGTATATTATTATCCAAGATGTACAACGTGTAAAAGAGCTTTGAAATGGCTAGATGACAATGGTGTGGAATGTGAGAAAAAACATATTGTTGAGGAAATTCCTTCGTTGGAAGAGTTGACGGCGATTTATAAAAAGAGCGGGTTGCCGTTGAAGAAATTTTTTAATACAAGTGGCTTGGTTTACAAGAATATGGGGTTAAAAGATAAATTGGCAGATATGTCAGAAGAAGAGCAATTAAAGTTGCTTTCGTCGAATGGAATGCTTATAAAAAGACCGATTGTTGTTGGAGATGATTTTGTGCTAGTTGGGTTTAAGGAAGCTGAATGGAGTGAAAAACTTTAAGAAAAAATCATTGAAAAAAAATCGTGAAAAGGAGATAAGATGGAACAAGCAATACTTTCTGTAAGTGAGTTGAACAGAGAAGTGAAGCAGTATTTGGAAAGTACGCAAACTTTCAAAAATGTATTTATTAAAGGTGAACTTTCGAATATTACTTATTATTCGTCAGGGCATTTGTATTTTACATTGAAGGATGCTAAGGCGAGTGTAAAGTGTGCGATTTTTAAGTATAAATTTCGTGGAGTGCCTACGGATTTGAAAGAAGGGGATCAAGTAAAAATTCGAGGAAATGCATCACTTTATGAAACAAATGGTTCATTTCAAATTATCGCTGATTTTCTTGAGAAAACAAATACGATTGGATCATTGTATGAGAAAATGGAAATATTGAAAAGAGAGTACAATGAAAAAGGGTATTTTGATGAATCAAATAAAAAGAAATTGCCACAAATGCCTATGAATATTGGAGTTGTAACAGCTGAGACTGGAGCTGCTATACGAGATATTATAAATACAACTCACAAAAGATTTCCAAATGTTAATATTTATCTTTATCCATCGAAGGTTCAAGGAGAAGGTTCAGCAATAGAGGTTTCTAGAGGGATAGAGTTTTTTAATAGAATTTGTGATAATGGAGAATTAGATTTGGATGTGTTGATTGTAGGGCGTGGAGGTGGAAGTATTGAGGATTTGTGGGCGTTTAATGAGGAACCTGTAATAGAGGCGATTTATAAGTCGAAAATCCCGATTGTTTCTGCTGTAGGGCATGAAATTGATAATTTGTTGTCAGATTTGGTTGCTGATAGAAGAGCTGCGACACCTACTCAAGCTGCAGAAATCTTAATTCCAGAAAAAGAAAAATTAGTAGAAAATTTAGTAGTGAAAAAAAATAGATTATCAAAATCGTTATTAAATAAAATTGTTTTAATGAAAAAAGAATTAGAGCAACGAGAAAAAAATTATTACATCAAAAATTATTTGAATATTTTGAATGATAAAAAAATTGATATGATTGAAAAAGAGCAAAAATTAACGAAAGAAATAAAAAGTAGGATTGAAAAATCGAGGGAGAATTTAAAATTAAAGAAGGCTAGACTTTCAAAATTTTCGGTGGAGGATATTTTGAAGCAAGGGTACACAATTACTCGAAAGGATGGCAAAATTGTTAAAAGAGGAATTGAGCTTAGTCGAGAGGATAAAGTGGAAATTCAGTTTGCAGATAGCGTGAGAAAGGCTGTTATGAAGTAACAGATTGAAAAAATGTTGTGCTTAGAAGGAGGTAGAAAATGTCGAAAAGAGAAGATTATTTGTCGTGGGACGAATATTTTATGGGAATAGCGTTTTTGTCTGGGATGAGGAGTAAGGATCCATCGACACAGGTGGGAGCTTGTATAATTGATGAGGATAAGAAAATAATCGGAATAGGATATAACGGTTTTCCAATGGGAAGTTCTGACGATACGATGCCTTGGGAAAGAGAAGGAGATTTTTTGGAAACGAAGTATCCGTATGTTGTTCATGCTGAATTAAATGCGATTTTAAACAGTATAAAATCTCTAAAAAATAGTACAATTTATGTGACGCATTTTCCGTGCAATGAGTGTGCGAAGGCAATTGTTCAATCAGGTATAAAAAAAGTTGTCTATTTTTCAGATAAGCACAAAGATTTGGAAACAACTAAGGCTTCAAAAAAAATTCTTGAGAATGCAAATGTTGAAATTTCACATATAAATTTAGATAAAGAAAAAATTGTGATAAATTTTAGGGATTAGCGAAAAGAGGTTGAAATGGTAAATATTGGGAATGATTGGGATGGAATTTTTGAGGAACACAAGGAATTTGAAAAAGATTATTACAAAAAAATGAGAAAATTTTTGATATCAGAGTATAAGACGAAAACGATTTATCCTAAAGCAGATGAAATTTTTACAGCTTTTAAGTTGACAAGTTACAAAGATTGTAAAATTGTTTTGCTTGGACAAGATCCTTATCACGGTGAAAATCAGGCACATGGATTGGCTTTTTCTGTGAAAAAAGGCGTACCGTTGCCACCGTCATTAAAAAATATTTATAAAGAAATTCACAATGAATACGGTTATGAAATGAGTAATAGTGGATACTTAGAAAAATGGGCAAGACAAGGGATATTGCTTTTAAATACAGCGTTAACTGTAGTTGCTGGGAATGCGAATTCGCACTCAAAAATTGGTTGGGAAATATTTACAGATAATGTGATAAAATATTTGAATGATAGAGAAGAACCATTAATTTTCATTTTATGGGGAAATAATGCGAAGAGTAAGAAAAAATTGATTAATACGCAAAAACATTATATTTTGGAAGGTGTTCATCCAAGTCCGCTTTCTGCAAATCGTGGATTTTTTGGATGTAACCATTTTATTAGAGCGAATGAAATTTTAAGAGAATTAGGTGAAAAGGAAATTGACTGGAAAATATAGATAGATTTGAAGAAAGGAGGCGGTTTATGAATTTTAGAAAATCTCAAATGGAAGATGTTGATAGAATTTTGGAGCTTATAGAAATGGCTAAAAGTTCGTTAAAAGAGATGGGGATTGACCAATGGCAAAATGGATATCCGAATAGAGAAAAGATAGAAAATGATGTAAATAAAGGGATAAGTTATGTTTTAGAAATAGAAAAATCAATAACTGAAAATACAGATTTTGATAAAAATAACAATAAAAAAATTGTTGCGACAATTGTTTTATCACCAGAACCTGAGACGGCTTATGATAATATAGATGGAAGTTGGAAGACAACAGAACCTTATGTGGCAATTCACAGGGTTGCCGTTGATAATAGCGTGAAAAATCAAGGAATGGCTACGAAAATTTTGAGTTATTCTGAGAATTTTTGTCGTGAAAATGGAATTGCAAATTTGAGGGCGGATACTCATACAGAAAATATTCCGATGCAAAGAGTGCTGATAAAACAAGGGTTTGAGGTACGTGGAGAAATAACGCTGGATAGGGAGCCTGATGTAGGGGCGAAAAGAATAGCGTTTGATAAAATTGTAAAAAAATAGAAATTTTAGATAGAAAATTTTACAAAAAAATTTTACATAGGAAGAGAGTGATTTTAATATGAAATTTGAGACAAGAACAATACACGGGATAAAAGAAGGAAAAAAAGAAAGATTGTGGGGAACAAGTGTAGATTTTGCTTCGACATTTCCAGTTAAAGAATTTGGAGTGACTCAAGAGTTTGAATACTCGAGAGTGTCGGCACCTACTAGAAATGATGTGGAAGCATTATTAGCGAATTTAGAAAATGGAAAATACGGTTTTGCATTTTCTTCAGGAATGGCGACTACAACATCAGTATTTACAATGTTTGAAGCAGGAGATCACATAATTTTAGGAATTGATATTTACGGTGGGACTTATAGAATTTTACACGATGTTTATTCAAAATTTGGTGTGGAATCGACATTTGTAGATACGACAGATTTAGAAAATATTAGAAAAGCAATAAAACCTAATACAAAAGCAATTTTGATTGAAACACCTTCAAATCCGTTATTGGATGTAACAGATATCAGAGGAGTTGTAGAAATAGCGAAAGAGCATAATTTGATTACGATTGCAGACAATACTTTTATGACACCATATTTACAAAGACCTTTAGATTTGGGAATTGATATTGTAATTCACAGTGCTACAAAATTCTTGTCTGGACACCATGATTTATTAGCGGGAGTGGCAGTTACAAATAACGAAGAAATAGCTGAAAAAATTAAATTTTCACAAGTAGCGGCAGGAGCTTTGATTTCACCTTTTGATAGCTGGTTATTAATTAGAAGTTTGAAAACTTTAAAATTAAGAGTGGAAGCAGCTCAAAAAAATACAGAAAAATTAATAGAATTTTTCCAAAATCACGATGCAGTTGATAAAGTTTATTATCCAACATTGGATTCAAATAAAGGAAAAGCAATTCATGAAAGCCAAGCAAGTGGTGGAGGTTCAGTATTTTCTTTCAAATTAAAAGATGATACAAAAGTAAAAAAATTCTTTGAAAGTTTGAATGTAGCGATTTTTGCGGCAAGTCTTGGAGGAGCAGAAACATTGGTAACTCACCCAAGCACAATTACTCATGCGGAAATGCCTGACGAAGAAAAAGAAGCACGTGGATTTACAAATTCATTAATTAGAATTGCAGTTGGATTTGAAAATATTGATGATTTAATTGCTGATTTTGATAATGCTTTAAAATAAGGATTAGATAATTGGAAATTGTGCTAAAAAAGGGGGTGAGAGAGTGTCACGGAAAGTGGATGAAGGTAAGAATCAATTAGTGATGTTGGGAACAGTATTTGTGCTAATTGTTATTTTAATGGCATTTATGATGAATTTTAATAAAAATTCTAACAAGGCAAATGCTGGGACAAAAACAGAAATTGGAAAGAATATTGGAAAAAATAATTCAATAGCGTCAAATGGAAAATATCAAGTTTTAAAAGTGAGTGATGGAGATACAATTAATGTACAGAAAGTTGAGAATGGGAAACTTGTTGATGAGGTTGTGAAAATAAGAATGTATGGAATTGACGCTCCAGAAAAAACACAAGATTACGGTCCAGAAAGCCGAGCAGCTTTAGCAAAAATTATTGGAAATAATTTGGTTGAAATTGAAGTGAAAAATCGAGATAGATATGGTCGTTCAGTAGCAGTTGTTTATGTAAATGGGAAAAATGTCAATCAAGAGATGGTTCGAACTGGAAATGCGTGGTGGTATTACGAATATGACAAAAAAGATACTGAGATGGAGCAATTACAAGCTAATGCGAAGAAAAATAAGCTAGGATTATTTTCAAAAAGAGGTTATGTAGAACCTTGGATTTATAGAAAAGAGAAAAAAGCTCAAACATCAACTAAACCAAGGGTTAGAAGAAAATAAAATGATAAAAAATGAAAGAGGTGAGCTGCTGTGACGAGTAAATTAAGAGAGTTAACGGAAAGTGTTAAAAAGTTTTTTAGAAATTTTTTCAAATTTAAATTTTCAGACACAGTTTTATTCACATTTTTGTTATCAGGTTTTCGGATTTTTTCGAATTCTACTGTAAAAGAAGTAGCTGAACCTAAAAAGCCAGAAAATAATACATCTATTGATGACAAAAATTTAGAAGTAGTTCCTTCAAAACCTGAAAGCAGAAAAATTTTAAAAAACAATGAGCCAAACTTGCTAACATTAATGAAACGAGAAAGAATTGTCAGAAAAACAAACTGGAGTTTATTTCCAATATTTGAAAAAGACTGGGAAGGAGCTTATTCTGCTCGAGTAGATAAATCAGGAAAAATACTCTATCAAAGAAAAGAACAGTTTAGTCCAGAACGATATCAAGAACTTGTTAAAACACAGATTTCAGCATTGGATTTATTTAAAAGTCAAGCATGATGTTAGAATCAAATTGGCTTGAAATTACTAGCAAAAAAAGCATTGTGTAACAAAGGGAGTTTTAGGCTCCCTTTTAAAATAAATCTTACAAAATCATAGAAATTATGTTATAATTCGTGGAGTATAATAAAATAGAAAAAGGTGATAAATAAATGTTTATAGATGAAAGTGTAATTACGGTGATATCTGGAAAAGGTGGAGATGGAGCTGCTACATTTAGAAGAGAAAAATTCGTACAATTTGGAGGACCTGATGGTGGAGACGGAGGAAAAGGTGGAGACATAGTTTTCATTGCAGATCCAAATATTAATACATTGGTGGATTTTAAGAGTAGCAAAAAATTTAAAGCTGGTGATGGTACGAAAGGGAGTGCGGCTCGTTGTACTGGGAAATCAGGAGAAGATTTAGTGATAAAAGTTCCTGTAGGTACGATGATTAGAGATTTTGAATCGAATAGATTGTTATTGGATTTGAGTAATCCTAATGAAAGGGTTGTGTTTTTGAAAGGTGGAGATGGAGGACGTGGAAATATCCATTTTAAATCTTCAGTAAAAAAAGCACCAAAATTGGCAGAAAGTGGAAGAGAAGGATTAGAATTAAAAATAAAATTAGAGTTGAAATTATTGGCTGATGTTGCATTGGTTGGTTATCCGAGTGTTGGAAAATCAAGTTTTATTAATAAAGTTTCAGCCGCAAAATCAAAAGTTGCAAGTTATCATTTTACGACGTTGAAACCAAAATTAGGTGTTGTGAGAGTAGATGATGAGCAAAGTTTTGTGATAGCGGATGTTCCTGGATTAATAGAAGGGGCACACGAAGGAGTAGGACTTGGAGATAGATTTTTGAAACATATTGAAAGATGTAAATTGATAATTCATATCGTTGATGTTTCAGGAATTGATGGAAGAGATCCAAAGGAAGATTTTATTAAAATAAATCAAGAATTAAAAAATTATAGTGAAAAATTATCTAAAAAGCAACAAATTGTTGTAGCAAATAAAATTGATATGCTTTATGAAGAAGAAAAATTAGATGAATTTGAAAAATTTGTGAAGGAAAATGGAGTTGAATACGTTTATCCAGTTTCGGTTATTGCAAATGAAGGACTAAAACCTGTATTAAATAAGGCTTGGGAAATGATTCAAGAAATTCCTAGGGAAGAATTGGAAGAAGAATATTCAGTAGATGAATTATTGAGAGAAATTAATAAAAAAGAAGACTGGGAAATTAGAAAACTTGAAGAACATGTTTTTGAAGTTGATGGAAGAATTGTTGACGATGTACTTAAAAAATATGTGTTTATGGGTGAAGAAGGAATTATTAATTTCTTACAAAAAATGAGAAGTTTAGGAATGGAAACAGAGCTTGAAAATGCTGGAGTTGAAGAAGGCGACATTATTGTAATTGCTGGATATGAATTTGAATATGTATTATAGAAAGAAAGAATTATGAATAAAAAATTAAAAGGAATAATAATTAGTGGAGCTACAGGCGTTGGGAAAACTGATTTATCAATAAAACTTGCAAAAAGGCTGAATGCGGATATTATTTCGGCTGATGCCTCGCAAGTCTATAAATTTTTAGACATTGGAACCGCAAAAGTAACAGAAGATGAAATGCAAGGAATCAAACATTATATGATTGACGTTGTGGAACCTGATGAAGATTATTCTGTTGGCGATTTTGAAGTAGAAGTGAATAAAATTTTGCACGAAAAAGAAGAAAATGCTGAAAATATAATTTTAGTTGGTGGAACGGGACTTTATATAAGAGCAATAACAGATGGATTTTCTGATTTGCCAACAAAAGATGAGAAGATAAGAAAAGATTTAGAAAAAAAATCGTTAGAAGAATTGCAAGAAATTTTGAAAGCACTAGATTTACAGGCTTACAATGAAATTGATTTGAATAATAAATTGAGATTAGTTAGGGCAATAGAAGTTTGCAAAATAACTGGTGGAAAATTTAGTGAATTACGAGTAAAAAATATTAAAAAAAATAATTATAATTTTTTAAAGGTGTTTTTGACTAGGAATAGAGAAGAATTGTACGAAAGAATAAATAAAAGAGTTGACATAATGATACAAAAAGGACTTGTCGAAGAGGCAAAAAAAGTATATAATAACTATGAGGATAGTTTATATAAAATATCGGCGATAGGGTACAAAGAATTGTTTAATTATTTCGATGGAAAAGTGTCTTTGGAGGAAGCGATAGAAGATATCAAAAGAGAAAGTCGAAGATATGCCAAAAGGCAAATGACTTGGTTTAGAAAGGAAAAAGATTACTTGATTTATAATTTATCTGAAATTTCAGAAAAAGAAATAATAGAGGATATTTTAAGAAATTATGACAATTTTTCGTAGAAAGAAAGGAAGTAAAATGAGAATACAAGATTATTTAACAGTGGAAAGAGTAAATTTAGATTTGCAAGGGACAACAAAAAAAGAAATACTTAATGAAATGACAGAATTATTTGTAAAAACTGGAGTTATCCCAGAAGATAGTACTGAAGAATTTCTTGAAGCATTATTAGAAAGAGAACAATTATGCTCTACAGGAATGCAAGATGATATCGCGGTACCACACGCAAAATCTCCATGTGTTTCAAAAATTGCATTAGCATTTGGAATTTCAAAAAATGGAGTTGATTTTGATAGCATGGATGAAGAACCATCAAAACTAATCTTTATGATAGCAGCACCTAAAGGTGAAAAAAAAGAACATTTAGACTTGTTAGCAGAAATCTCTAAATTGTCGTATGAAGAAGATTTAGTAGAAAAAATAGAAACCATTCAATCAGCAAATGAATTATTTGAATTATTGGATCAGATTTAATAATTAAAGTTAATATTTTAGTATAAAAAATTAAAAAAATGAGAATACTATTAATCTTTATTGTTAAATTTTGGGTAATTTTTCATAAATTTAAAAAAAAATTCAAAAATAATGCTAAAAAATTAAAATTTTAATTGTATTTTTATTTTTTTTTTGATACAATGTAACTAAAAGTTAAGGAGAAAAAAAGACAGTTATAAAAATGGGAGGTCTAGTAATGAAAAGAAAAGCATTGCTAATAGCGGGCGTTATTATGGTATCAGTAATTGGATATTCAGCGCCAAACACAAACAGTTTGGAATCGAGTTTAAATGCAATTGAAAATAAATTTAACGATTTATTGCAAAAAGAAGCTCAGAAGAAAGCAGAATTCCAAAATGAGAAAGACAGACTGGAAAAAGAAGTTGAAGATTTACAAAATAAATTAATAGGAAAAGAAAAATTACAAGAAAAATTGAAAAAAGATTCAGAAGTTAGATGGCATAGAGATGAGTACAAAAAAATATTGAAAAACTATGATGAATATTACAAAAATTTAGAAAAAACAATTGTACAAAAACAAACTAGAATTGCTGAATTAGAAACTCTTTTATCAGTAATGCAATAAAAAATATAGTAAAGGAATAGGATGATATGAAAAAAACTTTATTTATCGGATTAGTGTTAGCAGCATCTGCTCAAGTGTTTGGAGCAAGTGCACAAGATTTATTAAAAGAAGCTAGAAATGATTATTACAAAAATTTGAATAAAAAAACTGAACCAGTAAAAGTAAAAAGAGAAAAAGTAGTTAAAGATGCTCAAAAAGCAATGGATGAAGCTAGAAAAGAAATGTCAGATGGGACAGTAGACGAATACTTAGATCAAAAAGAAGAAGCACCAAAACCAAAAACTCCAATGGAAAGATTACAATACAATTCAGAAAAAGCAGCTGATAAAGTTGATTTTTATGAAAGAGTAGTAAGAAGTGTTAAGAGAGAGGAAGCGGAAGTTGTTGGATATAATGATGTTTTAGGAAAACAATCTTCAAAAAAAGTTGACTCAAGAAGATCTTCACAAAAACCAAAAAAAGTAGTAAAAAAATCAAATAAAAAATAATAAAAATACTGAAGAATAAGAAGTCAAATGAGAAAGGAAGAAAATATGAAAAAAATTATCGGAATGGCAGCATTATCAGTATTAGTAGTAAGTCAATTATCATTTTCAGCAGGAAAATCAAATACTGATGCAGCAGTACAAAGATTACTAAAAGTAGCAAAACAAAGACAAGCTGAGCAAGCAGTAGAAGTAACTCCAGTAGAAGTGACTGGAACTACAACAACTGGTACAGCACCTAGAGTAAAAAGAGTAAATTCTAAAAAAGCAGAAATAAAAGCAATGAAAGCTAAAGAAAAAAATATGACTGAAAGTGAAAAAATGGATGTAGAAATCCAAAGAATCAAAAAAAGAGTAACACAAATCAACAATAACATAGATACATTTAACAAAAATAATGAAATCTTGGAAAAAATGGAACAAAGATTAGATCAAATTCAAGATAAAATGAAATAAAAATTTGCAATAACAAAAAAATTAGTTATAATTAGATTAGGTATATAATTTTTTAAAAAAATATATAATAAAATAATTTTAGAAAGGGAGAAATGTAATGAAAAAATTAGCATTATTAGCGTTAGGTTTAGGAGCTTTATCTTGTACAAATGCAAGATTAGTAAACTATAACACTGAAAGATTAGATCACATTGAAGAGTATTTAAAAGAAAACAAACCAACTAGAAATGCTCCAGAATATAAATCATTAGAGAAGGAGGCAGAACAATGGTTAGAAAATCAACAGTAATCGGATTATTAGCAATGTTGTTAGTTTCTGCACCAGTAATGGCTAGAAAATTAACAACTACTCAAATGAGAGAAAATACAATTAGAATTAATGCTTTGGAACTTGAAGAAGAAGGAGCAGAAGCAGTAAAAGTTGAACCTAAAGAAGAAGTTGTTGTATTAGATGCAGGTAAATTGAATTTTGACTTCGATAAAGATATAGTAAAAGAAAGATACTTCGAATTGTTAAGAAATGTTAAAGCATATGCGGAACAAAAAAATTATGCAATTAGAATTATTGGACATACAGATTCTAAAGGTTCTGACGAATACAATATGAAACTTGGTATGAGAAGGGCAATTAGCGTAAGAAATAAATTAGTTGAATTCGGATTGGATCCAGCTAGAGTTATTGGAGTTGACTCAATGGGAGAAAGAGAACCAGTTGCTACAAATGAAACTGACGAAGGAAGATTTGAAAACAGAAGAATTGAATTCCAATTCTCACCTTTCCAAGGTCAATAATAAACAACAATAGAAATTTTGAAGGTATTTAAAGTACTTTAATAACTACATCTTGAGAAATTAGATTTATTTGAATTTTTTGAGATGTAGTTTTTTATTTTTTCTTTTTGTCATTACAAGTTTTTGATAAAATATTTTTAATTTTTGTAATGAGAAAAAGGAACAATCAAAAAAATTAAAGGTGGAAAGAATGAAGAAAACAGGAGAAGAAACGAGAACAACATTAAAAGATATGGAAATTATTCAAAGAAATGATTTTCAAAATTTTACTTTAGATTCGGTTTTACTAGCAGATTTTGTTAAAATTAATCGAAAAACGAAAAAAATATTAGATATTGGGACTGGATGTGGAATAATTTCATTATTATTAGCAAAAAAATCACAAGCAAAAATAGTTGGAATTGAAATACAGGAAATTATGTCAGAAATTGCTAAAAAAAATATCAATAACAATGGTGTAAAAAATCAAGTAGAAATATTGTCTGATGATATAAAAAATTTCAAAAAATTATTCAAAAGAGATGAATTTGATGCGATTGTCACAAATCCTCCATATTTTGAATTTACAGGAGATTTGAATCAGATAAATGATTTAGACCAATTAAGTCGAGCAAGACACAATATTGACTTAACTTTGGAGGATATTATAGAAGCTACAAGTTATTTGTTGAAAAATATGGGAAGTTTTTCATTAGTATTTCGAAGTGATAGGCTAGTTGAAGTAATTTTACTTCTAAAAAAATATAATCTAGAACCAAAACGAATGAAAAATTGTTACACGAAATACGGAAATGACGCTAAAATTTGTCTATTGGAAGCGGTAAAAGATGCCAAAAAAGGCTTTAAAATAGAGGAAGCAATATACATTTATGATGAGAATAATGAGAAAACGGATTATGTAAAATCATTATATGGACAGTAACGAAGACATTCTTAATTTTATTTTAATAAAAATGTGAAAAAGAATTTGGTAAAAAAGTAAAATGTTTGTTATAATATAAAGAAGTGAGAAGATAATTTTTAAAATGAGAGCGTAGAAATTTTGTAACAAAAGCCGAGTTTGAGAGTGGCAACTGAGCTCTTATAGGAAAGTGAGGATTTATGAATATAGTTGCACCAGCTGGAAACTATGAAAAACTAGAAGCAGCAATAAAAGCAGGAGCAAACGAAGTATTTTTTGGATTAAGAGGATTTGGAGCTAGAAGAAATAATCAAAATCTTGCGATAAATGAAGTGCTGGATGCGATTGATTACGCTCACTCGCGAGGAATTATGACTTCGATGACATTAAATACGATATTAAAAGATACAGAAATAAATAGTATGTACAATAATGTAAAAAGAGTTTACGAACATGGAATTGATGCAGTAATTGTTCAGGATTTAGGATTTATAAAATTTATAAAAGAGAATTTTCCAGGGTTGAGAGTCCATGGAAGTACACAAATGACGGTTGCTAATCATGTTGAAGCGAAAAAACTGGAAGAATTAGGGTTGGATCGTGTTGTTTTGGCGAGAGAATTGTCGTTTGAGGAGATAAAAAGTATTCGAGAGAAGACGAATGTTGAGTTAGAGATTTTTGTGTCTGGATCGCTTTGTATTTCGTATTCAGGAAATTGCTACATCAGTAGTTTTATTGGAGGAAGAAGTGGAAATAGAGGACTTTGTGCGTATTCTTGCAGAAAAAAATTTACTGATGAGAAAGGGAAAGAGGCATATTTTTTGAGTCCAAATGACCAGTTGTTACAGGCGAAGGAAATTAATATGCTAAAAGAAATTGGTATTGAAGGAATAAAAGTAGAAGGGCGTAAAAAATCTAGTGAGTATGTATTTGAAACAGTGAGTTATTATGATAATATTTTGAAGGGGACACCAAGACCTACAGAAAGTTACAAATTATTTAATCGAGGATATTCAAAAGGATATTTTTATTTGGATAACAAACTTATGAACTTTAAGTATTCATCTAATTTTGGGTACTTTTTAGGAGTGAGAATTGGTGAGACGAATAATTTTAGAATTGATGATGACTTGATTTTAGGAGATGGAGTTCAGTTTGTAGATGAAAACTTTGAGGCGATTTCGGGAGAATATGTAAACAAAATAATTTTCAATGGAGAAAAAGTTCAAAAAGCTCAGAAAAATGATACGATTTCGATTGGAAAATTGCCGAAAGGAACAAAATATATTTATAAAAATTATTCTAAAGAGATAAATGATAGAATTATTCATAATATAAAGGTTTCAAAGAGATTTTCAACGATAGCTGGGGAATTGATTGCTAAAAAAGGAAAAGAGTTGGAATTGAAATTTGAAATTGAGAATATAAGGGGTCAGAAGATTGTGGCTGTTGCAAAAGGAGATATTTTGGAGCAAGATGCCAAGAGAGTGATAACGAAAGAACAGATTGCAGAAAAATTAGGAGAATTGGGTGATACGTCGTTTGAGTTGGGGAATATTTCGATTGACTATGATGGGACAACATTTATTCCATTTAGTGAGTTGAAGGCTTTGAAACGGGAATGTGTGGCTCAATTACAGGAAAAATTGTTGCAATCGTATAGAAGAAAGGCACCTGAAAAGAAAGAATATCATTTTGAGAATAAATCAGAGACTGTAACGCCAATATTTTCGGCATTAGTGTCAAATGAAGAGCAAGAGAGAGCTTGTCGTGAGGCTGGAATTGAAAAGATTTATCATAAACAGTATGATGTTGCAAAAGAGAAAAATTTAGGAAAGATAAAAGTGGATACTAATTTGGCTTCAAACTTGTATCAGGCGATTATGGGAGAGAAAAATGGTTTGAAGGGACAGTCGCTTGACTGGAATTTGAATATTTTCAATAATCATACAATAGAAATGTTTTCGAGATTTCCAAATATAGAAACAGTTTTTATTTCGCCTGAGTTGAATCATCGACAATTGAGAAATATAAAATCAGATAAAGTAAAAAAAGGATTGGTAATTTACGGATATTTGAAGGGAATGTATATTGAGCATAAAATATTTGATGAGGAATATAAGGAGCTTGAGGGAGAATTTTACGACAAATATAAAGTTTTGAAAAATGATTTGAATAATATTGAGTTGTATTTGGATAAGCCGATGAATTTGATTCCTAAACTGGATGAAATTTTGGAATGTAACTTTGATGAATTGAGATTGGATTTCACTTTTGAGAGTCCAGAGGAAGTGCGAGAAATAATCGGAAGTTTGGAAACTAGAAAAGGTAAGTACAATCCTTATGCATTTGAAAATGGAGTGCTTTAAATTTTGATAAATAGTTATTAAAATTTTGAAATGAAAACTGAGTGAGAGGATATTAATTTAGCTCTCATTAAAAAGAGAGGGGAATAAACTTGAAAATAGCAAATATGACGAATGATAATTATTTACGAATATTGTATACGCTGTTAGGAGTATCGATTTTTGTCCATTATTGGTTTGTGGTACTTTTTACAGTTTTGATTTTGATAGATTTATTTTTTTCTGGCGAATATAAAAAAATATTGAAAGACAGATCTCTGATTGTAGTCGAAATAGTTTTAGGGTTTTCAATTGTGATGGCTATGATATATGACAACTGGTACGGATTGATAGCGATACCGATTTTGCTGTGTGTTATGGTCGGAAGGTATTACACCTTGATTATGGAAAGTAGTACGAAAAAAAATAATTTGGAATTACTTTGTAAAGTTTCGGTTTTGCCTTTTGTGACAGGGGTTATTGAATATTTGATTACAAGAAAAAGAGCTGGATATTTCGCTTTTCACAATCCAAATTATTTAGGAAGTGTGATGATGATGATTGCAGTTGCGAATTTATATTTTGCGTTTGAGAAAAAATCAAAATGGAATTTTATGATATTCTTTTTGAATATAGCAACATTGATTTTATCTGGTTCGAGATCGGCTCTAATTGGAATAACAGTTGGAGTATTCGTGTTATTTTATTACTTTTTTGAAAGAAAATATTTTATTGCGACAATAGTAGTTTTGGTTAGTTATATTATCGGAGTAATTTATGGATTTTTCCCATTTTTGCGAGAAAAAAGTATTATAGAATATTTTTGGTTGAGAGTGGATATAATAAAAATAGCAATTGGAATATTCGAAAAGACAAATATTCTTTATGGACACGGAAATTTTTATTATTATAAATTTACAAATTTTATTTATCCACACTCTCATAACGCATTGGTTGAATCACTTTTGAGTTATGGAGTTGTTGGAACATTGGCATTGTTAGTTGTTTTTTTGAGATACATTTATGAAATAATGAGAAATAATGAGAATAATATATTGAAGATATCTTTAATTTTAGGAGTAATTGCTCATAATTCTACTGATTTTGTAATTTTTTGGATACAGACAGTGCTATTATTTATAATGATTTTGTCTTATACTGAAAATAATAAGAGGATGAAAGAATACGGGATAAAGATATATTCTAATCATAGAAAAAATAAGAAAGAGAAAGGAAAAGAAAAAGATGAGAGATAATATTTATGTTGGATTAGTTCATTATCCAGTGTATAATAGAAATGAGGAAGTGGTAGCAACATCGGTAACGAACTTTGATATTCATGATATTTCGAGAACTTGTAGAACATATGATATAAAAAAATATTTTATTATCAC
This sequence comes from Leptotrichia sp. oral taxon 221, assembly GCF_018128245.1. Taxonomy (NCBI): domain Bacteria; kingdom Fusobacteriati; phylum Fusobacteriota; class Fusobacteriia; order Fusobacteriales; family Leptotrichiaceae; genus Leptotrichia; species Leptotrichia sp. oral taxon 221. Next base: position 1,475,747 of record NZ_CP072378.1, on the reverse strand, counting down.
GCCTGTTGATGCACAACAAGAATTAACGAATAGAATTATTAATTATTGGACAGAAGGTGACGGGATAGAATTTAATAAAAATAGAAAAGAGGCTTTTGAAAATACGGATTTAGAAAATTCTGTAGAAACTGCAATTGAGACAATAAAAAAAATAGAAGGGAAAGAGCCAAAAATAATAACAACTTCAGCAAGAATATTTCCTAATACTACGTCGTATCAAGATTTAGGAAAAGAAATGGTTGAAGATGAGGCACCGTATTTAATATTGTTTGGAACAGGTTGGGGATTGACAAGCGAAATTATGGATATGTCATACAAAATTTTGGAGCCGATTAGAGGTAAAACAAAATATAATCATTTATGTGTGAGAAGTGCAGTATCAATTATTTTAGATAGATTATTGGGAGAAAATTAGTAAAAGTATAGAAATAAAAGGAGAACGATTAAAATGGTGGGAATTGTAGTAGTAAGCCATAGTAATAAATTGGCAGAAGAAATTATTAATTTTGCAAAAGTTTTGCAACAGGAAGATTTTGAAATAAAAAATGGTGGAGACGTAAAAAATGAGATTTACGGAACAAATGTCGACAATGTGAAAGATGCAATTATAGAGGCAGATCAAGGAGAAGGAGTTCTTGTGTTTGTCGATATGGGAAGTTCTGTTTTTAATGCAAATCAAGCAATCGAAAGTTTGAAAGGGAAAATAAATGCACAAATTGCAGATGCACCATTGGTAGAAGGTGTGATTTCAGCGGTTGCGGCAAATTTTGATGATACTTCATTGGAAGAATTGAAAATAATTGCAGAAGAAAGTAGAAATTTTAAGAAATCTAGAAAGTAGTGTAAAAGATAAATGAGAATATGTTAACGAAATAAGAAAGGAAAAGGATGGAAAATTTAGTTAATATTGGGACGATCGTTGGAACGCATCATTTGACGGGAAGCGTGAAGATAAATTCGATGTTTGAAGGTATAGATGTTATTGTTGGTGAAAGAGTTTTGCTTGAAAAGGATACTCGAAGAAAGGTTCTTTTGGTGAAAAGTGTTAAAAGAATTAATGAGAAAAAAGCGATTATAAATTTTGAGGGAATAAATAATATTGATTTGGCAAAAGAGTTGAATGGACTTCAAATAAAGATAAGACGGGACTTGCTTCCAGAAAAAACAGAAGACGATTTTTATTTAAAGGATTTGCTGGGAGTAGAAGTTTTTGAAAAAGGTGAAAAAATTGGAGAAGTTATAGACATTATGGAGACCGCAGCTCATGATATATTGGTAATTCAAGATATTAAAAACCATAAAGAAATATTGGTTCCGCAAATAGATGTTTTTGTGAAAAAAATAGATTTTGATAATAATAAAATGGATGTGGAGTTGATTGAGGGAATGAGAGAGGAAACAGATGAAAATTAGTGTGTTGACTTTATTTCCAGAAGTTTTTGAGATGTATTTGTCACAAACGATTTTACAACGGGCTATTGAGCTTGGAAAAATGGAATATGATATTGTGAATATTAGGGATTATGCGAGAAATAAGCACAATCAGATGGATGATATGCCTTTTGGTGGAGGGGCTGGAATGGTTTTGAAGCCAGAGGCGTATTGGAATTATTTTCAAGAGAATTTTGATTTTTATGGAAAAGAAAATTTGAATGAAGAGGATTTAGATGGAGAAAATAATCATGAAATTGGAAATGAAAATGAAGATTTTAAATCTGAAAATTCAAAATTTAAAAAGCCACATGTTATTTTTGTGACTCCTCAAGGAAAGACTTTAGATCATCAAAAGGTTATGGAATTGGCGAAAAAAGAAGAGTTAGTGATAATTTCTGGTAGATATGAAGGTCTTGATGAGAGAGTGATTGAAAAATTTGTTGATGAGGAAATTTCGATTGGAGACTATGTTTTGAGTAGTGGTGATTTACCGAGTTTGGTTCTATTGGATTCGATTAGTAGAATAAAGGAAGGCGTTATAAAAAAAGAGTCATTTGAAACAGATTCATTTTATAATGGTCTTTTGGGATTTCCGCAATATACAAGACCTGTTGAAATTGATGGATATGAGGTTCCAGAAGTTTTGAGAAGTGGAAATCATGCGAAAATTGATGAGTTTAGGTATAAAAAGGCGATTGAAAAAACTATAAAAAATAGAAAAGATTTGTTTGAGAAAAAAATTTTAGAGGATGAAAAATTCAAGAAGGAATACGAGAAATTATTTCATGGGAAATCTAAGTAAATTAAGGGAGGAATAATTATGGCAAAAAATAAATATATTGATATAGATATTACAAATCTGCCGACACCGTCGTTTTTGGTGGATGAGAGACTGTTGAAAAGAAATTTGAAAATTTTAAAAGATGTTAAGGATAGAACAGGATGTAAGATTTTGTTGGCACAAAAAGGATTTTCGATGTTTTACTTTTATCCGTTGATTGGACATTATTTAGATGGAACTACGGCAAGTTCGCTTTTTGAGGCAAAATTAGGATATGAGGAAATGGAGAAAAAATTTACTAAGAAAAAATTGGAAACTCACATTTTTAATCCGTCTTATCGTGATGATGAATTTGATGAAATTTTGGATATTACGAATCATATTGTGTTTAATTCGTTTGCACAATGGAATAAATTTAAGGGAAGAGTTCAAGAGAAAATAAAAGCGACTGGAAAACATATAAGTTGTGGATTACGTGTAAATCCTGAATTTTCAGAAGTTGAGACAGAAATTTATAATCCTGCAGGGAGATATTCGAGATTTGGAGTAACGATTGAGAATTTTAAGGAAGATGAGTTAGAAGGATTGGAAGGATTGCATTTTCATACTTTGTGTGAGCAAAATTCTGACGCATTGGAAAATGTTTTGAAAGTTTTTGAGGAAAAATTTGGGAAATATTTACATGGAATGAAATGGGTAAATTTTGGTGGTGGACATCATGTTACACGTAAAGATTACGATGTAGAAAAACTTATAAAATGTATAAATCATATAAAAGAAACTTACAATGTGCAAGTTTACTTGGAGCCAGGAGAAGCTGTTGCGTTGAATACAGGATTCTTGGTATCGGAAGTTTTAGATATTACAAAAAATGAGATGGATATTTTGTTGCTTGATACGTCGGCTTCGTGTCATATGCCAGATGTTATTGAAATGCCTTACAGACCGTTTATATTCGGTTCAGGATTGCCTAATGAGAAAAAATATACTTATAGATTAGGTGGGCCTACATGCTTGGCAGGAGATATTGTTGGAGATTATTCATTTGATGAGCCTGTAAAAGTTGGAGATAAATTGATTTTTACAGATATGGCACACTACAGCATGGTAAAAACAAATACTTTTAATGGAATAAACTTGCCGTCAATTGCAGTTTATACTGAAAAAGATGGATTGAAAGTAATACGAACATTTAAGTATGAGGATTTTAAAAATAGACTTTCGTAAAAAGGAAAAATAACAGGAGTAAAAGGAGAAAAATATGAAGAAATTATTAATTATTGGACTTTTAATTGCAGCTATGAGTTGTTCAAATTCTAGTAAAGATGAAAAAAATATTTCAAATTCTGGGAAAACTGGTGTGAAACAGGAAGATGTAAAAAAACCTGAAAATAAATCGAATCAAAATAAGGAATTAAAGGAATTAGTTTATTCAAATTTGGTTGATAAAGATACGCAAAATGAAGCTGCTGACGCTTTAAAAGATGCAGGAGTGAATCAAGAAAGCATAGATTTATTTTTGAAAAGTGTGAATTTTTTTAATGATTCTGTAAAAAATCAAGAATTAATTAAACAAGGATTCAAAATTTCTCAAAATATAAATCCAGATTATAACGAAGAAATTCTTCAAAAATTGTGGGATGAGAAAAATCCTAAATTTCCAGGATTTAACTGTAGAATAACATCGTTTACTATTATGAGACAGTTTTTGAAAACGAGTACTTTTTCGCTTAAAGATGAGACAAAAAGTTTATTTTTAGACGAAGAAGCATTGAATAATGTGCCTTTTCTGTTATTTAATGACACAGAGAAAAAGACTTTTAAAACGATATTTTCAGCAATAGCTACGGAAAATACAAAAAACGTGAATGTGCATTTGAAAAAAGTAAAAGATGAATGGAATCGACTAGGAGTAAAATTTTCAAACAATGATAAAATCTCAATGATTTCGATGTTTTTCCATTCGCAAATTTCACCTGAGGAAGAAAACACACTTTTCATCGGTCACACAGGAATTCTGTTGAAATTAAAAGATGGAAAATTATTATTCTTAGAAAAATTGGCGTTCCAAGAACCGTATCAAGCTATAAAATTTGAGAATAGAGCTCAACTTAAAAAATATTTGACAAATAAATACGATACTGAATGGGGACAACCGACTGCAAGACCGTTTATAATGGAAAATGCAGAATTGATGAAAGATTAAAATATAGAAGAAGAAGGCTAGGAAACTAGTCTTTTTCTAAATTATTACATTATTATTATATTTAATAAAAATTGATATTGTAGTGAAACTGATTTAAAATCAAATATAAAACGATGATTATTTTTTACACAAATATTAAGTTTAAATGATGTGAGTATATTGTTGGAAGTTTGGATAGGAAATGAGAGGGGAAATCGGATATGAAAGGAGTAGTAATGAAAAATGTATTAGCGGTAATTGGTTTACCATTGTTAGTGGGATTTACACTTAGAGCGGGAATATTGACTCATGAATTTAAAGTGGAAGAGTTTGGAAATATTAATACGACTGATAAAGATATCGTTGTGTTTATTCATGGTATTTATGGAAAATTGGATGATTTATCGTACATTAAGGGGAAGATGGAAGAAAAAGGATATGCAGGAATTAGTATTCAGTATCCGACAACGAAGGAAGATATTCAAGGAATGGTTGAAAAATATATTAATCCAGAAATTGATGGAGAATTGAAGAAATTAGAGCAAGTGAATGAGAGAAGATTAAATGAAGGCAAATCAAAATTAAAAATGAATTTTGTAGTTCATTCACTAGGATCAGTTGTTTTGCGACATAAATTGAAAGAGAGTAAAATCGATGAATTGGGAAAAGTTGTATTTATTTCTCCGCCTTCTCATGGAAGTTCTATAGCCGATAATATTTTTTCTGAAGCATTGAGTCCAATTTTAGGAAAAGCCGTGAGACAAATAAAAGTTAATGAAAATAGTTTTGTGAATCAGCTAGGCGAACCAGATTACGATTGTTATGTAATTATTGGAAATAAAACAAATAATCCTTTGTATTCGCTTATGATAAAAGGAAAAGATGACGGTATGGTTCCAATTGAAACTGCTCGATTGAAAAATTGTCGTTTTAAAGTGATTGACGGGAAAACTCATACAAGCATTTTAAAATCAGACGAGGTTGTAAAAGAAATTTTAGAATATTTTTCTGATGATAGAAAATAAAAGTGTGGAATCAAATAGAATTTTGTGTTATAATACTTATAAAAAATAAAATTCACAAAGGAGATAGAAGTTTATGAAAAAATTATTGTTTGTAATGATGTTAGCAGTTATGGGAAATGGATTTGCGGGGACGATTACTCTTCAGAAGAATAAAGGTGTTCAAATATCGCAAGAAGTGATGGAAAGTGAATCTTCTAAAATAGAAAAAGCACTACAAAGAGATTTACAACCTATTTCAAAAATAATTTTTAGCAGCGCAATAGCAGAAATGAGTAAAGAAGTAGAAAAAGGCAATATGAATTTGTTTGATAAAGATATTGATTTGTTTGATAAAGATATTAAAATGAGTAGTTCGAGAAAAAAAGAGTTAGAGGAAAAATATCAAAAGAAATTTATAGATGTTTTTATATCAAATGTGTCTATTTCATTTTCTGTAAAGAAAATTAAATTTATTGATGAAAATACCGCTGATGTAGTATATGATATGAAAATGAAAGATTTAAATAAAGGGCTAGAAGCTTTAGATAAAATTTCAGATGAGGATATTGCAGCAATAATATTAAAAAAGCTAGGTTATAATAGTGAAGATGAACTGGATTTTATGGAAAAACCAGGTAATGAGAATGAAAAAATTAGAGTTATCAACATTATTTATGATGAACTTATAAATCAAATAGAGATTGCATTGAAAAATACAACATCAGAAATAGTGATTGAAAAAAATATTCCATGTATTCTTAAAAAAGTAAATGGGGAATGGGGATTATCGGACGAATTGAAATAATAGAAAAATATTTATTTTTGAAAAGACTAGAAAATTATAGAAAAATCTAGTCTTTTTTAGTATAATTAAAAATGTATTATGTGTTTTAAATAGAAAAATATCAAATTTTTATTATATGACTTAGAGAATGAAAAATTTTTAGTAAGATAATAAAAAAATAGAAAATAAAAAAGGAAAAAAGAATGTTAATTGATTTAGAAATTAGTAGAAATAAAATAGAAAAAAATCTAGAAAAAATTAAAAGCATAAATGAAAATATCATTTATGTTTTGAAGGATGATGCTTACGGTTTGGGAATTGAGAATATTTTACCGATTTTGATTGAAAATGGGTGTAATTATTATGCGGTTGCTTATATCGAGGAGGCTTTGGAGATAAAAAAAATTTCGAGGGAAAAATTTTTGAAAGAAGTAAATGTTATGATGCTGAATTATACGGAAGTTGAAGATATTAGAATAGCTGTAGAAAATGGGATTGAATTGACGATTTACAGTCTTTTTCAGTTTCGAGAATATGAGAAAATTTTTAGTGAAATTTTGGAAGAGGGGAAAAATAATATAAAAATTCATATAAAGTTAAATACTGGAATGAATAGATTGGGATTTGATGGGGATGAAATAGAAGAATTGTGTGGTATTTTAAAAAGATTTCAAGTTAGAAATGAAAATAAGAGATTTTTGGAATGTGATAAAAAGGTAGAAGATGTTAAAACTGTTGAAAATAGAGGTAAGTTAGAGATTGTATCAATTTTTTCTCATATTTCTGACAGTGAAAATCTTGAGAAAACAGAGGCACAAGTTAAAAAGTATGAGGAATTTTTGAAAATTTTTCAAAATATGGGAATTGATTATAGATATACTCATTTACAGGCGAGTCCGTTGTTATTTAAGTATGGGAAAAAGTATAATTATGATTTTGGAAGAGTGGGAATGGCGATTTATGGGATGGAACCGCTTTCAGAAAGGGTTGGATTAGAGCAAGTGATAAATCTTCATTCAAAAATAATTAGTCTTCGTAAGGTTCGTAAGGGGGAGCAGGTTTCTTATGGAAATAATGGATTATTAGAGCGAGATACGGTTGTAGCGATTGTTCCGATTGGGTATGCACATGGGTTGAAAAAACAAATAGAATCAAGTAATTCATATATTTTGATAAAAGGGGAAAAGGCGTATATTTTGGGAGAGGTTTGCATGGATATGATTTTGGTTGATGTGACAGATATTGAGGGGGTTTCTGTAGGAGATAAAGCTGTAATTATTGGTGTTCAAGGTGATGAAGAAATAACGTTATTAAAAATGGCAAAATGGGCAAATACAATTCAAGATAATATTTTGACGAATTTTGATAAATCGATTAGGCGAAAAATTGTGGAATAGAAGCATTAATTTTTGATAACAAAAAAGTCAATAAAATGATATAATATACTGAAAAAAGATAATGAAAAAATTAGAAGGGAGAAAAATGAAATTTACAATATTTACTCCAACATATAATCGTGAAAATTTATTGAAAAAATTGTATGAATCGTTGAAAAAACAGACTTTTAAGGATTTTGAGTGGGTGATTGTCGATGATGGTTCGACAGACAATACTGGGAAAATTGTGGAAGAGTTTCAGCGAGAAAAGATTTTGGATATTAAGTATTTTTATAAGGAAAATGGGGGGAAACAAAGAGCATATAATTTTGGAGTGGAAAAGGCACAAGGAGAATTATTTGTGTGTTTGGATTCTGATGATGAGTATGTGGAAAATGGACTTGAAAAGATTTTAGAATATTGGGAAGAGTTGAAAAAATCAGAGAAAATAAGTTTTGATAAAATTGCTGGAATGGGCTATTTATCGATATATCCTGATGGAAAAATTATTGGAACGAAATTTCCTGAAAATAAAATGATTGCGTCTCAATTTGATATTTATAATAAGTTTGGCGTGAAGGGCGACAAAGGGTTGATGTTTAAGACGGAAGTTATAAAAAAATATCCGTTTCCAGTATTTGAAGGCGAAAAATTTACGACGGAAGCGGTTGTTTATAATAGAATTTCTGAGAGATATAAAATGTTTTATGTGAATGAAAAAATTGAGATAAAAGAATATCAAAATGATGGTTTGACTTCTAAATATAATGATTTGTTGTTGAGAAATCCGAGAGGACAGGCATTGTATCATAATGAGAGAAATAGGCATAAAATGAGTTTTAAAGAAAAAATTTTGAATAATGCAGTTTATTATAAATTTTGTAAAGTTGCAGGATATAATTTTAGTAAAATATGGAAAGCGAATGAAGCAAAAATGTTTTTGTTTTTAGCATTACCGATTGGAATTTATATGGTTTCAAAGGTTACGAGAAAATAACTTTATTATAAAAAAGGAGGAAAGATGATAAAAAAAGATAAAATATTTTTTCTAGTTTTTCATCTGTTTGTAATTGCGTTTGTGTTTTTTTTAAAGACTAGTGCAGTATATACAAATGAAATTGTAGAAACGAAATTTTTAGAATATTTACTGATGGGAGTTTATGTTTACACGTTTGTTACAGCGAAAATCTATCTTGATTGGTTAAATTCGTATATGATTTTCTTGTACACATCATTTTTATTTAATTTTACAAGAGTTTTTTTAGATGTTGTAAATTATAAAGAGTTTGGTTGGGCGACGAAGTTTGCAAATTATTATTTTTTCTATGAGGTTAGGCAGGAAATAATAATAGTATTTTTGATTGTTTTGTTATGTACTCATTTGGGATTTTTTATAGGAATTTTGAATGAAGATGAAATAGAATTAAAAGGTGGAATTACATTAGCGAGTAATAATTTATATTCAAATGTAGGATTGACATTATTCATTATTTCTTTACCAGCTTTAGCTTACAAAATGTTTATACAATTGAAAGTTATTTTACAAGCTGGGTATGAAGCGTATTATACGGGAATTTTGAAGGGTGTAGAGTATCCGTTTTTCACAAAAGGGTCTGGAACCGTGATGACGATAGGATTTTTGATATTTTTAATTTCTATTCCGACAAAGAAAAAGTTTTTAACAGTTTCTGGATTGTATTTGATGGTAAAATTATTAGATTCATTTAAAGGTGCTAGAGCGATATTTTTGACACAATTACTATTTATAATGTGGTATTATGCGAAAGTTTATGGAATAAAAATAAAAGCTAAGACAATGGTAAAATTAGTTGGATTTACAATGATATTTTCACAAGTCTTAGTTTCGATTCGAAGTAAAAAAATATTCAGTTTCGATTTGATAAAAACTGTGTATGATTTTTTATTCTCGCAAGGTGTAAGTTATTTGGTTTTAGGATATACGATTGATTTAAAGAATAAAATAGTTGGAATTGGTCCATATCCGTATATTTTGCAAGGATTATTTGGATTTCAACCACAATCGCCTGAAACATTGTTACAAACAAATTCACTTGCGGATAAATTAACTTATGAGCTAAATCCAGCTGCGTATTTGAAGGGAGAAGGAATTGGTTCAAATTATATAGCAGAAATGTATGATTTAGGATATTTTTGGATAATTTTGATTTCGATAATTTTGGGAATTTTAATTATTAAATATGAAAAATACGTTGTAAAAAATAGATTTTTATTGCTAACAAGTTACTATTTTATTCCAAATTTATTTTATATTCCAAGAGGTTCATTTTTTGGAGAAGGATTATTCAAAAATATGGCAATGTTAGTTGCAGTTTATGTAGTAGTTTTCAGCATTGATTTTATGTACAGGAGAATTGAGAGCAAGAAAGCTCTAGTTTAAAAAATAGGAGAAAAAAATGATAGAAAAGAAAATATATTATGTTTGGATAGGAAATGCAAAAAAGCCAGATATTTTCTACAAATGTTTGGAATCTTGGAAAAAGAATTTACCAGATTTTGAGATAATTGAGATTAATGAGAAAAATTTTGATATGGAAAAACATTTTGCGAAAAATAGTTTTTTTCGTGAGTGTTATGAAAGACGCTTGTGGGCATATGTTTCAGATTATATGAGAGTGCATTTTATGTATGAAAATTCAGGAATTTATGTCGACACAGATATGGAAATAATAAAGGATTTAACACCGATTTTAGAAGAGAAAATTTCTTTTTTTCAAGAACAAAATAATGAAAAATCAAAAAAAATGAATTTTTTTATAGGTTACGAAGACGAGAAGCACATAAGTGTCGGAATTTTTGGGACAACGAAGCACAATGAAGTATTGAAAGATATATATGAATTTTATGAAAAAGATATTTGGGAAAAACCGATTTGGACAATACCAAAAATTTTTACTTACACTTTTGAGAAAAGATATAATTTGAGTGAAAAACGAGAAAATTTATTGAAAAATGGAGAAATAGTGATTTTTCCAAAAGAATATTTTTATCCTTACGGTTTTCATGAAAAATATACAGATGATTGCATAAAGCCTGAAACTTATGGAATACATTGGTGGAATGATAGTTGGAGCAGTTTAAAGGCTAGATTATTTTTGGAAACAAAACATTTATCAGGAGTAAAAAAATTAGTGAAAAAGGCTAGAATAATTGCTAGATATTATTTAAAAGAAAAAAGGTAAGAAAAATTTGGTAGATATAAAAAAAAGTGATATAATTGAATGAAAAGTTCATCTACAATGATAGGACAAAAAAAGGTTAGGAGATAAATTAGAAAAATGAGTAAATTTAAAAAAATATTGTTGTCGTTAATGATTGCAGGAGCAACCGTTAGCTGGGCAAAAGAATTGAGATTAATGACTTATAATATTTATGGTGCGAGATTAACTAATGGAAGAAAATTAGGAGAGAGTATAAAACCGTATAAGCCAGATTTTGTATCGCTTCAAGAAGTAGATAAATACACTAAAAGAAGTAAATTTAGAGATGTAACAATGGATATAGCAGCAGAATTAGGATATCAATATTATTATTTTCAAAAATCAAGAAATTATGACGGTGGAGAATATGGAATTTCCTTTATTTCAAGATATCCGTTAGAAAAGATTTATTCGTATGAATTGCCATCCGATGGTATTGAAAGAAGACAAGTGATAATTGCTGAACTTGATAAAAAGGCATTTGGGAAAAAAGTTTTGATTATGAATACACATTTGGATTTTCAAACTAAGTTGAAGGCTGAAGAAATGGATTCACTTGATGTATTTACGAATTTTTTTGATAAAGATGATATTAAATTTTTAAGTGGAGATTTGAATATTTTACCAACAACAACTTATTATTCAGGACTTACTAGAAATTGGAGAGATACTTATATGGAGGATAAAAAAGAAAATCTTAGAACATTAAAAGATCCGAGAATAGACTATATTTTTGGAAGTAAATCAAATAAATGGAAAGTGAAAGAAAGTTATTTCATAAAAGATAGTTCTCAAGATTGGACAAAATTATCTGATCACTTGCCATATATGGCGATTGTAGATATAAAATAGAGAAAAGGAGGGAAATTGATGAAAGTTTCATTGATTATGCCTACAATTAATGTTACAAAAGAGCTTGACTTATTTTTACAAAGTTTAGTACAACAAACTTACCAGGATTTTGAATTAATAGTGGTAGATCAGAATCCAGATAGACGAGTGTTAGATATTGTAATGAAATATGAAGATAAGATAGAAATAAAATATATAAGAAGTTCTCAAAAAGGATTGAGTTTAAATAGGAATAAAGGACTTATAGCTAGAGAAGGGGAAATCATTGGTTTTCCTGATGATGATTGCGAATATCAGCCAGATACGATTGAAAAAGTAGTGTCGTTTTTTGAGAAGAAAAAGGCGTATAGAATTTATTCATGTCGAACACTTGAACGTGGGAAAGATTATGGGACAGGAATAATGGAAACTACTGATATGGATATAAAGCCAAACAATGTTTCAAAAACAGTTAAATCAATAACTTTTTTTGTGAATTATAGACAAGATGAAATTGTCTTATTTGATGAAAATTTAGGAGTGGGTTCGGTTTTTGGAAGTGGAGAAGAAACGGATTATGTTTTAACACTGTTGCATAAAGGTTATAAAGGTAGATATTATGCGAATGATATCATTTTTCATCCAGCAAAAAAAGGGAATTACGCTGACTTAGAGAGAGCCTATAAATATGCTTTAGGTTATGGAGCGTTAGTGAAGAAAGAAGTAAAATTGAGAAAAAATTATTTCTACATTTTTGAATATTGGAAAAAATTATTGAGAAGTTTTGTGGGAATGATTGTTACAAAAAATAGAAGTTATCATAGAGTTGTGTTGAAAGGAAGAATACAGGGGTTTAATAAATATCAGATTAGAAAATAGTGATAAAGAAAGGGTTAAAGATGGATAAAATTAAATGTTTAATCAATATGTTGATAGCGTATTTCTTGTATCCTTTTACTAAGAAAAAGTTTAAGGGACGAAAAATTTGGTTAGTTGGTGGAAATGCAGGAGAATTATATGTTGATAATGGAAGAGCGATTTATGAGTATTTACGTGCAAAACCAGAAATAGAAGAATTTTGGGTTTTGAATGAAGGTGCAAAAATTAGGAAGAAAATTTTAGGTGGAAAATTAATAAAAGGGAGTGTTAATGCGTATTTGTATTTTATGCATGCGGAAGTTGTATTATTTTCCCACTCAATTTCAGCTGATATTGCTCCGTATTTGTTTGTTGTACCGTTTGTGAATAGATTTCATTACAAAACGTTGAAAGTATTCTTGAATCATGGAACAGTTGGATTTAAAGTGAGAAAAGCGATGAATGCTAAAACAGAAAAGATAGCAGAAGAGTTGGTAAAATCTTATGATGTCAATATTTGCGATTCAGAATTTGAGAGAAAAGTAAAAACTACAACTTGGTGGGAAGTTCCTGAAAATACGGCTTTTGTGACAGGATATCCAAGATATGACAAGTTGTACCGAGTGGAAGTTAGTGAAAAAGAAATTTTCTTTATGCCGACTTGGAGAAACTGGATTAAGTTGGAAGATGCTAAAATTGAGGATACAGAATATTTTAAAAATATTATGGAGCTTGTGACGAATGAAAAATTGAATAAATTTTTAGAAGAAAATAATATAAAATTTAATATTTATATTCATCAGTTGATGCAAGATTATTTAAAGAGTTTTAGTAAAATAAAATTAGGGAAAAATGTTCAATTATTGCCAAAAGAAAGTGAAATTACGAAGGAATTACAAAAGTCGAAGATTTTGATTACGGATTATTCAAGTGTTGCGTATGATTTCTTTTATTTGAATAAACCAATTTTATTTTTTCAGTTTGATAAAGATGAATATCAGGAGAAAGTTGGATCGTATGTTGATTTGGATAAGGAATTATTTGGGAAAGCGGTTTATAATGTGGATGAATGCGTTCAAGGAATTATAGATTTAACGAATAATAATTTTAAATATGAAAAGAATTTGTATGAAAAAATCGAAAAATTGCGACCAAAATTTTTGAAATATTCGGATAAAGCGAACTGTGATAGAGTGTATGATTTAATTTTGAAAAAACTTGGAGAAAGAAATGAGAAAGAAAATAATAAAAGATAAAGTTTCGATTATAACACCGATGTATAATGCTGAAAAATTTATTGGAAAGACGATTGATTCGGTATTGGCTCAAACGTATGAAAATTGGGAATTGCTAATAATGAATGATATGTCGAAGGATAATAGTTGTGAGGTTGTTAAAAGGCACTCGAAAATGGATGCGAGGATAAGACTTATAAATGCTAGTAAAAATGTAGGTGTAGTTAAAGGTAGAAATAAACTGATTGATATTGCAGATGGTGAATTTATTGCATTTCTTGATGCAGATGATTATTGGCATGAAGATAAGTTAGAAAAACAAATTAAGTTTATGAAAGAAAAAGATGCAGCGATTAGTTGTACAGATTATACGAGAGTTACTGAAAATGAGAAATCTATTAATGAAATAAAAGTAAAAAGTGAAATAACATACACAGATTTATTGAAAAACAATTATATGGGATGTTTGACAGTAATGTATGATGTTTCTAAAGTTGGGAAAAGATATTTTAAAGAGCGTGAAAAAAATGAAGATTATGTGCTTTGGCTGGAAATTATTAAAGAAGTGAAAAAAGTTTACGGATTGCAAGAAAATCTTGCATTTTATCGAGTGTTGGATAATTCTAGATCAAGTAATAAGTTTGCAGCAGCGAAGGTTAGATGGGATATTTATAGAAAAGAAGAAGGTTTGTCAGTGCTGAAATCAGCTTATTATTTTGTGATTTATGCGATAATTGCTTTATTAAAAACGAAGTAGAATTATTATTTAGAAAAGGAAGGGAAAAATGGCAGTAAGTAGTGTAAGAAAAAATTATTCTTATTTATTTGGAATTTTAGTAGTCATGGTTTATTTTGTTGGATTACTAATTGTGAATAGAGGTCTTGGTTTTAAAAATGCATTGGTAATTGTGGGTGCGATGATTTTGTATTACGTAGCGAATGTATTCAATGTTTATACGAGTAAATATCGATTGCGTGATATGATAATTGTTACTGGAATAAATGTAATAATAGCTTTGGCAACAATATTTTTGAAAATATTTAATTATTATGAGGGAATAATAATTTTTGGGATTATGGCGATGTTTCAAATAGCATTTAGATATATCGTCATTACAGGATTAGTTGGTAGACAGAGAATTATGTTCGTTGGTGAAAATGGATATACGAATGATTTGTTAGAAAGTATTAAAGTTGATGCGCAATACAAATTGATTGGTTTTTTAAAAAATGAGGAAAGTTCTACGATAGAAAAAACGATTACAAATTTGTGGAAATCAAAAAGAATGGATATTGTAGTTGATTTTTCTGAAAATTTGTTATCTGATGCGAAATTAGTGGATAAATTGTTGGAGTACAAGCTAGAAGGAATGCAGTATTATAATTATTTGGAATTTTATGAAATGTATGAAAGAAAATTACCAATTTCAGATTTAAGTCCAGAATGGTTTTTGAAAAATACAGGTTTTGAAATTTATCATAATAGTTTCAATTTGAAGGCAAAGAGAATATTAGATTTAATTTTTGCAGTAATAATCAGTATTTGCGTTTTTCCGATTATGATTTTAGCGGCGATAATAATTAAATTAGAGTCAAAAGGTCCTGTTTTTTTTATACAAGAAAGAATTGGTGAGGGAAATAAACCGTTTAAAATTATAAAATTTCGTTCGATGACAACTGATGCAGAAAAAGATGGTCCAAAATGGGCAGTGAAAAATGATAACAGAGTTACAAAGTGGGGGAAAATCATGAGAGCAACTAGAATTGATGAATTACCTCAATTGTGGAATGTTTTAAAGGGAGAAATGAGTTTTGTAGGGCCTAGACCTGAGAGAGAATTTTTTATTCAGCAATTAGAGAAGGAAATAAAGTATTATAATTTGCGACATACTGTAAAACCTGGACTTACTGGTTGGGCACAAGTAATGTATCCGTATGGTGCAAGTGTTGAGGATGCTTACAGAAAATTACAATACGATTTATACTATATAAAAAATCACGATCTTTTGTTTGATGTAAAAGTGTTGTTAAAGACAGTAAATATTGTTATTTTTGGAAAAGGGAGATAAAAAATGTATTTAAAAGCACTAGAAATCAATGGTTTTAAATCATTTGCAAATAAAACTGTTGTAGAATTCGACAATGGAATAACATCGATTGTTGGTCCAAATGGAAGTGGAAAAAGTAATATTTTGGATGCGATCTTATGGGTTTTAGGAGAGCAGAGCTATAAAAATATCCGTGCGAAAGAAAGTTCGGATATTATTTTTTCTGGTAGTAAAAGTAGGAAACCAAAATCGATGGCAGAAGTGAGTCTGATTATCGAAAATGAAGATAGATACTTAGATATTGATTTTTCTGAAATAAAAATTACGAGAAGAATTTTTAAATCAGGAGAAAACGAGTATTTATTGAATAATAAGAAGGTTCGATTGAAAGATATTAATAATTTATTTATTGATACAGGAATTGGAAAACAGGCATATTCGATAATTGGGCAAGGAAGAGTAGAGAGAATAATTAGTTCTTCACCAATGGAATTGAAGGAAATTATAGAGGAAGCAGCTGGAGTAAAAAGAGCTAAAAATGAAAAGGAAATTTCTGAGAAAAAATTAAAAGAAGTAAAAAATGAGATTGAGAAAATTGATTATGTTGAAAAAGATTTAGAAGTAAGAGTTAATTACTTGAAGAAAGAAAGTGAAAAAGCTAGATTATTCAAGAGTTATACACAAAAAATTGATACTGAAAAATATATGATTTTAGAGTATGGAATCAATGAAAAAAATCTTTTAAAGGCTGATTATACGGCGAAAAGTGAACAATTGAAAAGTAAATTGGAAAATGTTCAAGAAGAATTTTTAAAGAAAAATTCAGAGTGGGAAAGCGAAAATAATCACAGGGAAGAACTTTTTGAAAAATTATCGGCTAAAAAGAAAGAGAATAAGGAAAACACTTCTTTGACAGATAATTTGAAAAATGAGTATTCTGAATTGGTAAAAAAACATTCTAATTTGGAAATTGAGGCGAATGAAAAAGATAAAAGAAAAGGGAATTTGGATGTTGATACGAAGGAAAAAGAGGAAATTCTTAAAAGATCGAAAGAAGAATTAGATCAAATAAATAAGGCATTAAATGAGAAGAAAGCTCAAAAGGACGAGGTTGAGAAAAAGGTTCTTGAATTAAAAGAGAAAAAAAGTAATATTGAAGATGAAATTAAAAAGAGAACTCAGAAAAATTCTGATTTTGAAGTAGATAAAATTAAACTTAGAGGGGAAAATGAAGATTTAGAAAAAAGGGTTATTTCTGCGAAAAATGAGGGTAAAAAATATTTGGTTGAGAAAAAAGAAATTCAATCAGAAATTGAAAAAATACAAAATGAAAAAGATGATTTTGAGAATAAAAAGGCTGAAAAGGAAGGTTTTAAATTAGAAAAAGAAGCTCAAATAAAACAATTGGATGATGAAATTGATGAGTTGAGAAGTGATTATTCGAGAATTAATAGTCAGAAAAATGATTTGAGATATAAGTATGAGAATTTAGATTCAAAAAGACGAGCAAATATTAATATCATTGAGAAAAACGAGACGTTTAATAGAGGAATAAAATATATTCTTAATGAAAAAATTGATGGCGTGATTGGTGCGTTTGTTAATTTGATTGATATTCCTGTTGGATATGAGGAAGCTATTCAAACTTTATCAGGTGGATTATTTCAAGATATTGTTGTAAAAAATACTGATATTGGGAAAAAGTGTATTCAAATTTTGAAAGATAAAAAACTTGGAAGAGCATCGTTTTTACCAATTGAAAATATTAAGACTGGGAAAATGTTGTCGCAATTGCCAAAAGTTGAAGGTGTGATTGATTTTGCACGAAATATTGTTAAATATGATAAAAGTCTTGAGAAAATAGTGCAATTTGCGTATGGAAATGCGGTTGTTGTAAAAAATTTGGATGTAGGAGCTCAATTATCGAAAAATGGTTTTAGTGACAGGATTGTTACGCTTGAAGGGGATATAATTACAGCTCGTGGTAGAATGACAGGAGGACATTCTTTTAGAGGGAAAGACGAATTATTAGAACGAAAAAAAGAATTAAAGCTATTAGAAAAGGATTTACAGTCGATTTCTAGTGAAATAACAGGATTTGAAAAAAAATTAAAGGAAATTACAGAAAAAGCAGCAAAATTAGATTCTGAAAAAAAAGAAATACAAGATGAATTTAGTGTATTTTTAAAGGATTACGAAGAATTTAATGCAGAGTATGACAATTTTAATTTAAAATTTGGTCAAAAAGAGAGAATTTTAAGAACTTTAAATTATGAAATTACAGAAAATGAGAATTTTATCACTGAAAAGCAAGAAAAAATTATAGAAAATGAGAGAATTGTTAAGGAAATTGAAAAGTACATAGTAGAAAATAATTCTAAATTGGAATATTTGGAAAAGGAATTGGATAAAATTAGTAATTTGGATGAATATACTAATGAATTGAATACGATTGTAACAGAATATGAAATTTTGAAGGTAAAAACAGAAAACAATAAAGCAAGATACAGAGAAATTGAAGCTGATTACAATAAATTGATTCGTGAATATCAGGAATTATTGGAATTTGAGAAAAAGAGAGATTTTTTGAAGGAGGATTTTGAGACGAAAATTGCTTCTAAAAAAGAAGAAATTGATAAAAAAGTTTTAGATAATCAAGAAAATCTTGAAGAAATTGAAAAAATTGAGATAACTATAAAAGAGATTGAAAAACGAGAAAGAGACTTGATTCAAGAAATAAAAGAAATTGAAATGAGAATTTTGAGTGAAAAAAATGATTATGAAAAATTGTTGGAAAAAATTCTAAAAAATGAAAATGAATTACAATCTCAGTTAGATGAGTTTGAAACGATTGAAAAGGATAAAATCAAAGAAAATGAAGAATATTTTGAATTGAAAAACGAGAATGAATTAAATGCTGTAAAACGAAAATTGTCGATGAATCAAAAAAGTAGAGAAGAAATTGGAAGTGTAAATTTAGCTTCTATTGAGGAATTTGAGAGAGAAAATGAGCGTTACACAAGCATTGTTAATCAGAAAAAAGATTTGATTGAGAGTAGAGAAGCTCTTTTCAAGCTAATTGGAGAGATTGAAGTTGAAATTACAAATAAATTTTCTCTTGCGTATGAAAAAATTAGCGAGAATTTCAAGTACATGTGTGATACTATTCTAAATGGTGCTGAAGGTGGCATAAAATTGACGAATCCTGAAGATTTATTAAAAACTGGATTGGAATTAAGCGTGAGATACAAAAATAAGCCAGAACAAACACTAATGTTACTTTCTGGAGGGGAAAAATCAATGTTAGCAGTTTCTTTCATAATGGCAATATTTATGTTTAAACCAAGTCCATTTACATTCTTTGATGAAATTGAAGCGGCGTTAGATGAAAAAAATACACAAAAAATAGTTGAAGTGCTACATAAATTTATCGATAAGTCGCAATTTATCTTGATTACACACAATAAAGAAACGATGAAAGGATCTCATAGACTTTATGGGGTGACTATGAATAAAGAGATTGGAGAGACTAAGTTGGTTTCGGTGGATATTTAAAAATTATAATAAAAATGACTTTTCAGTCAAAAAAATAATGAAAAATTCTTAAAATTATGTTATAATCAAATACAAAAGATTTTTAAATTAAAAAAAAGGAGAACAGGTTATGATAAAGAAATTTCTTTTAATGATGATAGTTTTAGGAATGTCTGTGATTGGGTTTGCAGATGAAGTCGATGTTTCGCAGATTGCAGTTGATTATCCGCATAAAGAAAATGCGATAAGAGCTACGGTTTTAGGGACACCTAAAGATCAGTGGTACACTTTTAGTCATGCAAAAGGACCTAAGGTAAGAACAATAAAGACAACGAAAAAAATTCCAGAAATTCTTAGACAATGGTCTGATTTTAAATATGGAGTTTGGAAACAAAAAGAAGAGGCCCCATTGATGATAGTAATTTCAGGGACAGGTTCGGTGTATAACAGTGGACTTTCTATGTATATGGCAAATGTGTTTTATGACAGAGGATACAACGTTATAGCATTTAGTTCGGTTACTACAATGCCGTTTATTGTTAGTCAAAGTAAAAATAATTATGCAGGATATATAAAATCTGAATCTGAACAAATGTACGATATTATTAGAAAAGCAATTGCTGATGAGAAAAAAGATGGAATGAAAATAAATGGAAATATTTATGTTGGAGGTTATAGTTTAGGAGGATTCCAATCATTATTAATCCAAAAAGAAGATGAGCAAAAACATCAAATAGGAATAAAAAAATCGTTATTATTGAATACGCCAATTAGTATTTTGACAGCTACTCAAAAATTAGATGGATATTTAGTAAAAAATGGAATTTTTGATGCAAAAGGATTGGAAAAATTCTTGGATACACATTTTAGTAATATAATTAATGATGAATCAATAACATCTAAAGATCTTAATTTTTCTGATATGGATATTAGTACTAGCCCTTTGAATAAATTAAAATTGGGAGATAAAGATTTAGAAGTACTAACAGGATTGTTATTTAGATTTTATTCAGCAAATATGACTTTTGCTGGGGAAGTATTTAGTGGACAAAAGGCAGTGGGAAGATTGTCAGATAAGAAATCATATAAGAGATTTGATTCTCTTACGAAAGAATTTGCTGAAGGAATGTCAGTTTCATTTGATGAATATGCGAAAGAAATTTTGTATCCATATTTAAAGGCAAATAAATATCCTGATTTAACATTGGATCAATTTATAGCAGATTTTGATTTAAGAAGCAGTCAAGACTTTATTGATAGAAATAATAAGAATATAGTATTTATTTCATCTACAAATGATATTTTATTATCAGATAAAGATTTGGAATATATAAATCAAACATTTAAAAATAAAGTAATGATACCTTTTGGTGGTCATACAGGACTTTTGTGGCATAAAGATGTTGCAAAACTTATGGTAGATAAATTGGAGGAAAATTAATACGATGAAGAAAAATAATAAATTATTGGTTTTTTGTACATTGTTTGCGGCAACAACTGTTATTCAAGCAAAACAATCAAAATTAGTAGATATTGATAATTTGAATTATGTGTCACAATTGGAAAATATAGAAGATGAGAAGAATGATAATATTTTTGTGGAATTTATTGATGGTTCTGTGGTTGAAAAGCCGGGAAAAAGTATAGATAAAGTTCCTCGTTCTGTAATTAGATCTAAAAAGAAAAAAGGTCAAAGCGATGTAAATAGATATGTTGCATTTGATGAGGATTCATATGGAGTTTTGACTAATAATTTGACAGAATTGGATGAAGATTATGTTGTGTCGAGTAAAATATTTGATTTGACGGGGATGAATGATGCAATGGAACCGTTTAATAGAAGAATGTATGCGTTTAATACGCAGTTTGATGAGAAAATAGCGTATCCAGTTTCGAGAGTTTATGGAGCAATTGTTCCTAAACCTGTGAGAAAAGGAATAGCAAATTTCTATAATAATTTTAAAGAAATTCCAACTTTTGTAAATTCATTGTTACAACTAAAACCTGGCAAAGCGATGAATGCGTTGGGAAGATTGGCTGTTAATTCTACAGTAGGAGTGCTAGGAGTTATGGATGTTGCTTCTCATATGGGAATGCAAAAAGATTGGGAGACAATGGGAGATACATTAGGGCATTATGGTGTAAATACTGGATCATACCTTGTGTTGCCACTTTTAGGGCCTAGTACTGTTAGAGATGGTGTAGGAACGTTAGTAGACACAGCTATGGAATCAGCAGCAAGAGGTGCAGCAGAAGATGCTTTATTCTTTGATAAAGGAGTTTTCGATGAAAATATCTATGGATTCACTAGACCTGTTATGACAGGATTAAATGCGAGATCGTTAATTAGCCTTAAATATGGAGACTTAAATTCGCCATTTGAATATGATTTAGTAAGAGCATTTTATTACAATTTTAGAAAAATTCAAGTTGCAAAATAGTAGAGTTTGTAATTATAAGGAAAGGGGCTTTCCAAGTGGTAGCTCCTTTTTATATGATTTTTTTAAATACTTTTTATAAAAGTTAAGAATTTAGTGAGGTTTTGAGAGAATGAAAAATATTGAAGAGATAAATGAAAAATTGAAAGAATTATCGGATAGGAAAAATGAGGCGTCTATAAATAAAGATTATGAATTGATGGAAAAGATTATCTCGGAAGTTTTAGAGTTAGTTCCAAATCACGGATTGGCTTTGAAGGAAATGGCGGATGTGAAAAGAAGGCTGAAAAAATATGATGAAGCGTATGAAATTATTGATAAAGCTATAAGTAATTATGATGGAGATAAAATAGAAGTTTACAATTCAAAAATGGAAATATGCGAGGAAATGAATAAAATAGAGGAATCTAGTTATTATTCTAAATTGTTAATAAAATTAAAGAAGAAGGAAGCGAATGAGACTCAAAAAGTATTTAAAATTCCATGTGAGAATCCTACTGAAAATAATTTAAAAAATTCTTTTGGAAAGGATTATGATAATGAAGGTAGTAATAGAAAAAGTGTAATTTCGTATTCATTGTATGGAAATTCTCCAAAATATTGTGAAGTTGCGATTTTGAATGTGAAATTAGCAAAGTCAATTTATCCAGAATGGAAATGTAGATTTTATGTAGATAAAACTGTTTCAGAAGAAGTTATTTCAAGATTGAAACAAGAAAATGCAGAAATAATTTTTGTAAATCAAGAACAAAGTGAGATACCAGGTACTTTTTGGAGGTTTTTGGTAATAGATGATGAGAGTGTAGATAAATTTATAATAAGAGATGCTGATTCGTTGCTTTCTTACAAGGAAAAGGCTGCGGTTAAGGAATGGCTTAATTCTGGAAAATATTTTCATGTGATGAGAGATTCGAGAATGCATAATGAATTGATTTTAGCTGGTATGTGGGGCGGATATAATGGTGTTATTAAAAATATATTTGGCTTGATGAAAGATTATTTGAAGGAAGATATGGATGTGAATCGAATATCAGATCAAGTTTTTTTAAGGAAAAGAATTTGGAAAACTGTGATTCAAAGTGCGTTGGTGCATGATTCGTATCATTTAGGCGAGGAAGGAAAACCGTATCCAGACTATGAAATTTCAGATATTGAGAAAATAGCATTTTTTCATATTGGAATGATAGATTCAAATTCATGTACTATAAAAACTGAAATTGAAATAAAAGCCAAAAAGGTAAAATGGTATTTGGAAAATGAAAATGGAGAAATTATTTGCTCGTACGATTCTTTTATCAAAAAAGAAAATGGAAAACAAATAATCGAAATTAATTTACCAACATTTTACAGCTCGAAAATTAAATCTAATAAATGGAAAATATCGTATGAAGTTTTAGAATAATATGATATAATTAGATAAAAATGTTAATTAGCAGGAGGAAAATATGAGCTATATAAAAGATTACGATTTAGAGATTTATAACGCTATTCAAGCGGAAGAGAAAAGACAAGAGGAAGGAATCGAATTAATTGCTTCAGAAAATTTTGTTTCAAAGGCGGTAATGGAAGCTGCTGGGTCAGTGTTTACAAATAAATATGCTGAAGGATATCCAGGAAAGAGATATTATGGAGGTTGTGTGAATGTTGATACTGTAGAAACTTTAGCGATTGAAAGATTGAAAAAGATTTTTGGGGCAAAATTTGCGAATGTTCAGCCTCATTCAGGATCACAAGCGAATATGGGAGTTTATGTTGGATTGCTAGATGCAGGAGATAAGATTTTGGGAATGGGACTTAGTTCTGGTGGACATTTAACTCACGGATATAAAATTAATTTTTCTGGAAAAAACTATGTTGGATTAGAGTATGGATTGGATCCAGAAACTGAATTGATTGATTATGACAAAGTTCGTGAAATTGCATTAGCTGAAAAACCAAAAATGATTGTTGCTGGAGCGAGTGCATATTCTAGAATTATTGATTTTAAAAGATTTAGAGAAATTGCTGATGAAGTTGGAGCATATTTAATGGTTGATATGGCTCATATTGCTGGACTTGTTGCAGCGGGAATTCATCCAAATCCTATGGAATACGCTGACGTTGTAACTTCTACAACACACAAAACTTTAAGAGGACCACGTGGAGGAGTTATTCTAACAAACAACGAAGAAATAGCTAAAAAAGTGGATAAAACAGTATTTCCAGGTATTCAAGGTGGACCATTAGCTCATATTATCGCAGCAAAAGCAGTTGCTTTCAAAGAAGCATTGTCGCCAGAATTTAAAGAATATCAAGAGCAAGTTGCAAAAAATGCAAAAGTTTTAGCCGAAGAACTTACAAAAGGTGGACTTAGAATTGTAAGTGGTGGAACAGATAATCACTTGATGTTAGTGGATTTGAGACCATTGAAGGTTACTGGAAAAGTTGCTGAAAAAAAATTAGAAGAAGCAGGAATTACTTGTAATAAAAATGCGATACCGAATGATCCAGAAAAACCATTCATTACAAGTGGAGTAAGACTTGGAACACCAGCAATTACAGCTCGTGGATTTAAAGAAGAAGAAACTAAAAAAGTAGCAGAATTTATCTTGAAAGTTTTAAAAAATATAGATAATGATGAAGCAATTGCTGAAGTTAAAGAAGAAGTTTTAAAATTAACTGAAAAATTTCCTCTTTATAAAAATAAATAAAAGATTTAAAGGAGATCGATAGTGAGAAGTAATAACAGAAAAAATGATGAAATGCGAGAAGTAAAAGTTACTAAAAATTATATCATTCACCCTGAAGGTTCAGTTTTAATCGAGTTTGGGAAAACGAAAGTAATTTGTAATGCGACAGTTGAAGAAAAAATTCCTAGATGGTTGAGAGGGACTGGTTCTGGATGGATTGCTGCAGAATATAGCATGCTTCCAAGAGCAACAAATATGCGTGTTCAAAGGGAATCAATGAAAGGTAAAGTAGCAGGAAGAACAATGGAAATTCAACGTTTGATAGGAAGGGCCTTGAGAGCTGCGATTGATTTGGAAAAATTAGGCGAAAGAACAATAATGGTAGATTGTGACGTTATTCAAGCTGATGGTGGAACTAGAACCGCCTCAATTACAGGAGCTTACTTGGCAGTAGAACTTGCAATTGAAAAATTGATTGATGAAGGAAAATTAAAAGAAATACCGATAAAATCTAAAGTTGCGGCGATTAGCGTTGGAAAAGTGAAAGGTGAAGTTTTATTGGATTTGGAATATGAAGAAGATTCTCACGCAGATGTAGACATGAATATTGTTATGACTGACAAGGGAGAATTCGTGGAAATTCAAGGGACTGGAGAAGAAGCAACATTCACTCAAAATGAGTTATTGCAATTTATAGAAGTTTCCAAAAAAGCGTTTGAAAAATTGTTTGCGCTATAAAGGAAAAAAGATAAATTAATAGAAAATAAAAAAAGGAGGTGCAAAATGGCATCAAAAACTAGAGATTTAGTAGCTGAACAGCTAAAACAAATAGAAAAAGGGAATCCTGATGTGATGAATGATTTAGGAATTTATTACGATAAAAAAGGGAATTTTGAAGAAGCAGAAAAATACTATTTACAAGCAGTAGAGCATGGTAGTGCAAAAGCTGCAAATAATTTAGGAATTTTGTACGCTAATTCTGGAAAATTACAAAAGGCTGAAAAATATTTAATAAAAGCAATTTCAGAAAATTATCTTGAAGCAGAGTACAATTTAGGGATTTTGTATCAAAATAATGGAAAATTGAAGGAAGCAGAAAAATGCTATTTGAATGCGATAAAACACGGGAACCAAACGGCATTTAGAAATTTAGGATTTTTATACCAAACTTTAGGCGATACAATAAACGCTGAAATTTATTATAAAAAAGCAGTTGAACACGAAGATTTCGAGGCTTACAATAATTTAGGAGTTTTGTACGAAAATAAAAATCGAAATGAAGAAGCAGAAAAATACTATTTACAAGCAATGGAGAAAAAACAGCCACAAGCCATATCGAATCTAGCTTTCTTGTATGACAGGATCGGAAAACTAGAAGAAGCAGAAAAATATTTTCTTCAAGCAATAGAATCTGGAGAAACAGCTCTAATGACGCCACTTGCCATCACTTATGCAAAGCAAGGAAAAATGGACGAAACTGAAAAATGGTTCTTAAAAGCCGCTGAAATAGGCGATACTGACGCAATGAACAATTTAGGATTATTGTACCAAAATAGCGGAAAACTGGAAGAAGCAGAGAAATATTACTTGCAAGCAGTGGAGAAAGGACATGAATTGGCTAAGGGGAATTTGAATAAGTTGAGAGAGAGCTTGAAGAGTGGTAAGTAAAAGATAGTGGATGATTTGTAGGATGAAATTAATTTTATCTAATAAAAATAATTTAGAAATATTTGAGAAAAAACTATACAGAATGGATTTTTTGTATAGTTTTTTTGTTCATAAGGAAATTAAATTCGTATTTTTTAAACT
Organism: Leptotrichia sp. oral taxon 221; assembly: GCF_018128245.1. NCBI lineage: Bacteria > Fusobacteriati > Fusobacteriota > Fusobacteriia > Fusobacteriales > Leptotrichiaceae > Leptotrichia > Leptotrichia sp. oral taxon 221. Next base: position 1,449,522 of record NZ_CP072378.1, on the reverse strand, counting down.
ATTTGAAAAATTTAATATGGAAAAAATTAAAAATTATGGAAAAAACTATTAATTTTATTAGCGAAATATGAAAAAAGTAGTGAAAATTTAAGAATTTATGATATAATATTTAAATAAGAAAAAAATTAAGTTATTAGCTTAATTAATATGGGGAAACTAATCGAGGTTGTAAAAACTTGTATATAGAGGGATAGTGAAAGAATGGGAAATTCAGCGAAAAAGTTTATTGAGAAGATAAATGAAGTTTTATCGGAAAAAGAAAATGCTGTGGTGAATATCATTAATGATAAATTAACCATATCAGTTTTTACGGCACTGGAAAAAAATTTAAAAAATGTGAAGGAAATAAATTTTATTATAAGAGATACGAAGTTTATTCCTAAAAATAATGAAATATCAAGAGAATTTGAGATAACACCTAATGATATTTTGTACAATTCTTATGATATAAAGGAAAAAAATAAGTTGAAGCATTTTGCTAAGGCAAAGGCTATGTATGATTTTATAAAAAATAATGTAAATGTCAGAAAAGTAAAGCCATATCAGAAAGTAAACGGGAATATTTTAATAATTGATGATGATTTTATGATTCAGGGGACATCATCACTTGAAATATATGAAAAAAGAGTAAATCGCTACGATTTTGATACAACAATAAAAGGAGAATCAGAAAAATCCCAGATACTTGGCATGTCGAAAATATATGATGAAATTTGGAATAACAATGATGTAACACAAGATTATAAACAGGAACTATTAGAAAGTCTAGAATTTGTTTATAAAAATTATAACCCTGAATTTTTGTATTATTTCACATTAAATGAATTGTTTGGAGATAGGCTGGATAGCGGAATTGAAAGATTTGAAAATGATAGTGAGAAATTTAAAAAGACTGAAATTTGGAATTCGCTTTTTGATTTTCAGAAGGATTGTGTCGTTTCTGCTATACAGAAATTACAGAAATATGGTGGATGTATAATTGCTGATTCAGTAGGATTGGGAAAAACATTTGAAGCACTTGCTGTGATTAAATATTTTGAAATAAGAAATGATAATGTATTAGTTCTTACACCAGCAAAATTATACGATAACTGGCGTTCTTTTACAGGAAATTATAAAGATAGTTTTTTGAATGAAATGTTTAATTATAAAATTATGTTTCATACAGATTTATCAAGAACCAAGGGAGAATCAAAATCAGGTTATGAATTAAGTAGATTTGACTGGTCAAAATTTGATTTAGTAGTTATTGATGAGTCTCATAATTTTAGAAATAGAATTGCTAAATATGATGAGAATGATGAATTAATAATGAATAGATATTTTAAATTACTTCATGATGTAATAAAAAGCGGGAAAAATACGAAAGTCCTTTTATTGTCTGCAACTCCAGTAAATAATAGTCTTGTAGATTTAAAAAATCAAATTTCAATTATAACATCAGATCATGATGATGCATTTAGTGAACAAGGTATTTCGAGTGTGGGATATTTACTGAAAAAAGCGACACAAGTTATAAATGACTGGGAAAAAGAAGGAAGTCAGAAAAAAGATGAGTTACTGGATAATTTGCCGTCAGATTTTTATAAATTGCTAGAAATGATGACAATATCAAGAAGCAGAAAACATATTACAAATTATTATGGAACAAAAAATATAGGGAAATTTCCTCAAAAGAATAAGCCGATTACATATTATCCAGAAATTGATAGTCAAAACCAGTTATTGAATTTTAAAAATACAAATTCTATTTTAGAAGAATTAAATTTATCAGTTTACACACCAACTAAATTTATAAAAAGTGAAAAATTAAATTATTATATCAATAAGTATAAGTTATCAGGGAATCGTGGTGGAAAAATGGATTTTGATACACAGTCGAAAGGTCTTGTATATTTGCATAGAACAAACTTGTTTAAAAGATTGGAAAGTTCAGTTTTTTCATTTTCTGAAACCTTGAAAAGATTGATTGAAAATATTGATCAGACAATAGAAAATTTAAATAAGGGACAGCAGATTGAAGAAAATCTTGATGTGGAAAATGAAGATGAAATCTATATTGAAAGAAGTAAATATGAAATAAAGGTAGAAGATTTGAGAATAAATGCCTATCTTGAGGAGTTGTATAACGATAGAGATATTGTAAAAAGAATATATGATGAAACATTGATTTTATTGAAAGAAGATAGGGATAACAAGATTCATGAATTAGAAAAAATTGTAGGAAATAAAGTTGATAACACACCGTATAATCCAGAAAATAGAAAAATATTGATTTTTACAGCATTTGCCGATACAGCAAACTATATCTATTCTAAGTTGTTAAAAAAATTCGAGGGGAAAAATATTAGCATTGCAAGTGTTACAGGTAAAGGAGTAAAAACTTCGAATAAAAAAGTAAAAGAGGATTTTCACAGTATTTTGAGTGCATTTTCACCAAAATCTAAACTGAAGATTGAAATTCCTCAAGATGAACAAATAGATATTATAGTTGCAACAGACTGTATTTCAGAAGGACAGAATTTGCAAGATTGTGATACAGTAATAAACTTTGATATTCAATGGAATCCTGTGTCACTTATTCAGAGATTTGGAAGAATAGATAGAATTGGAAGTAAAAATGATAATATACAAATGATTAATTTTTTCCCAAATGCAGATTTGAATGAGTATTTAGATTTGGAGAGAAGAGTTAAAGGGAAAATGACAACATTAAATATAGCTTCTACTGGGGATGAAGATATGCTTAATCCTGAAATGAATGACTTTAATTTTAGAAAGAGACAATTAGAAAAATTGAAGGAAGAAGTAATTGACATAGAGGATACAAATGAGAATATTTCGTTGACAGATTTGAATATGAATGAGTATTTGTACGAACTTTCAAATTATGTAAATAATCATAAGGAAATAAGCAAAATACCTAAAGGAATTTATTCTGTAACTGAAGGTGAACAAAAAGGAGTATTATTCTGCTTTAAACATAGTAAAAATGATGCTAAACCTAAGAATGACAGTTCCCTTTATCCTTATTACCTGATTTTTGTGGACAACAACAAAGAAATTCTATTTAAAAATAGTCAGGCAAGGGAAGTTATAAAACTTTTTAGACAGTTATGCTATGAAAAAAATGAAGTTCAGGAAAAAGTTTTAAAGGAGTTCTTTAAAAATACGAAAAATGCTACTGAAATGGGATTTTATTCTGAATTGCTTAATACTGCGGTAAACAGTATAAAAGGTGAAGAGGAAGAAAAGGCTGTTCAGACAGTATTTGATTTTTCAGGATTTAATAACAATTTTAAAGATGATACAACAGATGATTTTGAGTTGGTATCTTTTCTGGTGGTGGGTTAAATGATAAATATGCCAGAAAGATATGAAGTAAATCAGGAAATAAAATTGAAGAATCTTATTCTGAAGGAATTTAAGCCTATTGAAAAAAAGAAAATAAAAGAATATATAAAATCAGTAACATTGAAATATATGATAAATGATGAGGAGATTCCAAGTGTAGAAGATGAAAAATATAATTTTAAGGTAATTCAGTATTTTGATTTTGAAATAACTGATATAAAAAAAGCTGGATTTCTTGCCAATCTATATCAGGAATCAATAAAAACACCTTGTGTATTAAGATTTTACGATAATTCAAAAGAGTTGTATTCACTAGCTTTAAAAAGACTAAATCAAAATGATAGAAATGAAATAGTAGTTACAGATACTGTAATGACTGAAATATTTGATTTGTCAATGTCAGGTTCAGCAAAAAGGGAAGTGGAAGGAGTTTTAGACTATTCTAAAATCCTGAATCGCACTAACAAAGTTAATTTCTATTCGGAGATGTTTATAAGAAATTACATTTTAAAAAATAGAAAGTATTATCAGAAATCAAGGAATATTTTAGAAAGTTTAATATGGTATGACAGAAATAAAATGAATGATATTTTTGAAAAGTTTAAAAATCTTGTGATGTACAAGGAAAAAATGAAATCAACTATTAGAAATAGTGAGAAAGTAGAAATTAATAAGAAAATTAGAGAGATAATTTCTGAATTGGATAAATATTAGAATTTTGGAGGAAAAATGGAAAATAATAAAATAAAAAAAGAGATAAATGACATAGTAAATGATAATTTAAAAGCACTGGAGCAATTATTTCCATCTGCTATAAAGGATGGACAGCTGGATATAAAGGCATTGAAGGAAGAACTGGGAGATTTTGAAGAAGTAACAACTGAAAAATATGAGTTAAACTGGTCAGGGAAACAAAATGCAAAGAAAACGGCACAACAGGGGATAGGAAATAAAACATTGAAATTTGTGGAAAAAGATAGTAAAAATGCTGATACAACAGAAAATATATATATCGAAGGAGATAATCTGGAAGTATTGAAACTGTTAAGACAGAATTATTACAATTCAATAAAAATGATATATATTGACCCGCCTTACAATACAGGAAATGATTTTGTCTATAATGATACTTTTAAAATGGACAAGGAAGAAAGCGACAAGGCAGAGGGAATAATATCAGAAAATAATGAAAAACTACAGAAAAATCAGAAATCAACTAACAGATATCATGCAAACTGGCTGAATATGATGTATCCAAGATTGAAACTGGCTAGGGATTTACTGACTGATGATGGTGTGATATTTATAAGTATTGATGATAATGAGCAGGCTAATTTGAAGAGATTGTGTGATGAGATTTTTGGGGAGGAGAATTTTGTAGCATCAGTCCCTATTATGTCTAATCCGAGAGGTAGACAATCTAGTCAATTTATAGCACAAACACACGAATATTTAGTTATGTATTCTAAGAACTATAATTTTTTAAAAGTATTTGGTGAAAAATTAACAGAAGAACAAAAAAAAGAATATAAAAATAGTGATGAGTATGGGAATTATAGATTATTAGGATTGAGATTAAGAGGAGGTAGAGCAACGGCGGCAGAATCTCCTACTTTACATTTTCCAATATACTATAATGAAAAAATAAACGATTTTTATACAGTAAAAAAATTAGAAACAGATATTGAAATAATTCCAAAATTTGAAAATGGAACTTTAGGAACATGGAGATGGAGTAAAGAAAAAATTGAAAAAGATAAAAAATTATTAATCGTAAAAAGAGTTAAGGATAGATATGATGTTTTTCAAAAAGATTACTTAACTAATGAAAAAACAAGAAAAGTTAAAAGTTTATGGATTGAAAAAGAAATAAACTATGACAATAGTTCAAAAGAATTATCAAATTTAGAGTTAGATGATATTTTTAATTATGCTAAGCCTATATATTTAATGAAAAAAATTATAAGTATGATTATTGAAAAAAAAGACACTATTTTAGATTTCTTCTCAGGTTCAGCAACAACAGCTCATGCTGTTATGCAGTTAAACAGTGAAGATGATGGAAATAGAAAATATATAATGGTTCAATTACCTGAAACAACTGATGAAAAATCAGAAGCATTTAAGGCTGGATATAAAAATATTGCAGAAATTGGAAAAGAAAGAATCAGACGTGCTGGAGAAAAGATAAAACAGGAAATAGAAGAATATAATTCTAATCTGAAACTTGGAGAAGAGCCTAAAAAAGTTCCAGATATTGGATTTAAAGTATTTAAAGTGGATGATACAAATATAAAATGGTACGACTTGGAAAATTTCAATGAAGAAAGTCAATATTCTTTTAATGACCCTGATTCATTGGATTTTGTGCTTGGAAGCAATGATATTGATATTGTTTATGAAATAATGTTAAGACAGAATGATGTTCCATTGTCAGAAAGTCTGGAAGTATTGACAGATATTGGAAATAGGACTTATCTATATGCAAGTACATACTTGATTTGCCTTGAAACAGAAATAACAGAGGAAATGGTGGAAAAATTAGCTTCATTAGATCCGTTACCAATAAAATTTGTATTCAGAGATTCAGCATTTAAGGATAATATTTCATTGAAGGATGAGACTTTTAGGAAGTTGAGAAGTTTGATTGAGAGAAATTCTGGAGAGAGTAAGGTTAGTTATAGGGTTGAGTTTATCTAAGGGAAGGAAGGTAAAATAAAGATGGATGATAATACTGAATTTAAAATTTTAGATCAAAAATCTATAATACATATTTTAATTGGCGGAGAACATACAGATAAAAATAAAATAGAATTTATGCCATATTTAAGCGGACCACAGATAATTGAAATATCAAAATTATTTAATTTAATTCAGAATGATGGAGAAAGTAGATGGAAATACATGTCTAAACTCTTAAATCATTGCATAGAAAATAAAACTATAAATAAATTGTTGACATATCTTTTTAATAAAGAACAATTTAATGAAAAAAAAGAAAAGTATGATGAAATAGTAAAAAAAGCAATAAATGATATAAATAACATACTTAATACTGCAAATAAAAAGTTAGAAAAAATAGATGATAGTTTTTATATTATGGAAGTTAGTGAAAAATCAATAAAAAAAATAAATAATATTGAATTTATTGATTTTAATTATATAAAAAAACTTGAGAGCAAAACTTTAATAGATTTAGAGAAAAATAATTATGAAGCTGTGGTTACAAAGTCACGGACTTTGTTAGAAGAAATTTTTTGTTATGGAATAGAAAAGAAAAATATGGATCCACAAACAAATAAAGGTGATATTAATAAATTGTTTAGTGAATTTCGTCAAATATATAAAATGGATGAAGATAAAAATTTAGGTGAGAGAATAAGAAAATTAATTTCGGGATTGTATTCTATTGTAAGTGCTATTGGAGAAATAAGAAATCATAATAGTGATTCTCATGGTATTGGAACCCAAAGAGTAGGTATTTTAGAGCATCATGCGAGATTAGTTTTAAATTCCTCTATAATAATATCAGAATATATGATTTCAATAATTGAAAATGATAGAAAGAATTAAAAATAGTAATCATTTTATAAAAAAGGACAATGACAACTAAATAAAAAGAGACATAAAACCATTATAAAGAAAGAGAATTTAAGAATGATTGCAAATTTAATTATGGGATTTATTTTGAATTTTCTAAAATTGGAATGGCAGAAAATATAGAAAAAACAGGTGGAGATACAAGTTTTTTTGATGAAAATAAATACTTGCTTTATTCAATATTAGTGATACTTTGTATTATTAATATCATTGTATATGTGTGTATTAAATAGAAAAGACAACTTTAAATTATTATAACAAATGTATGTATATTGTATATTTTTTGTAAAGAAAGCAATTGACAAAATTAAAACTACAAAATACACTTACAACTAAGGAAGGTGATTAACATGACACAAAAAATAACTAATTCTAACATTGATAAAAATACAGAAAAAGAAGTAGAAGAACTATTTTATTCTGAAAGTAACATGAAATATTTAGAAAAAATTATTACAGATATTGAATCAGGAAAAGTAAAATTAGTAGAACATGATTTGATAGAAGAATAAAGAAAATCCTTTTATTGCTTTAATCTTCAGATTATATGTTAGAAATCTAATTGACACTCTAAAATATATATGATATTATAAAAATGAAAATAAAGTTAAAAAAGGGGAGAGTGGTAAAAATGTTCAGTAATAGAGCTAAAGCTGAAAAAATTTTTGAAAAAATGAATTTTGAAAGTATAAAAGATTTTGACGATATTGGTTTTTATGTATTACCTAGAGAAACAGAGGCTTATTATGATATTCGAAAAGCCAATGAATATATAAAAAAAAATCATATTGAAAATGGTTTGACAGAGAAAGAATTGGAAATGTTTAGAATAAAATAAAAATGGGTGGGATAAATTGAGGAATAAAAAATTAGTAAAAATAGATATAGATTTATTAACTCAGTGTCTGATTAGAACAAAAGATAATAAAATTGTAAAAACAAAAGTAAAAGAAATTAGTATACAGGATTATAATTTTGAAAATTGGGAATTCAATTGGATAGAGGAAAGTAAAAAAGAAAATAAAATTTTAGGATTATTTGCTGAAAATGATAAAAGATTACAAGGAATAGTCGAATATTATGAGAATAAGGAAAGACAATTATTAGAAGTTGTGTTAGTTGAAATTGCTCCGTTTAATAATCGTCATAACCCTAAAAATATTTTAAAAAGTAAAGAATATCTAGGAGTTGGTGGACATTTATTTGCTGAGATAGCAAGGATAAGTTTTGAAAAAGGTTATGATGGCTATGTTTCATTTTTAGCAAAAACTAACTTGATAGAACATTATAAAAAAACATTGGGAGCAAAACAATTATCATATATTGAGATGTATATAGATGATGAAGCTGCGATGAAATTAGTAAAAAAGTATTATAGTGAAAATTAAAAAAATAAATTTTAAAAAGTCTCTTTTATCAAAAATGATAATCGAGGCTTTTTTATTGTTAAAAAAAAGGAGGAAAAAATGTCAAATAAAATAATATTCCAATTTGATGATAATTTGGAATATCAGAAAAAGGCGGTAGATTCTGTTGTAGAGTTATTTAGAGGATTGCCAAAATCGTTGGATAGCATTTATGCTGAGAGGATAAGAAAAACAAGGCTTACTGAAAAAGATCCTGTGAGAAATATTGATATTGTTAGAGGGAATAAACTTTTTCAGAATTTGAAGAAAGTTCAGTTGAAAAATGGACTTTTTACTAACGAAGAGACTTATAAGAAACATGAAAAAGATTTTACAGTTGAGATGGAAACGGGGACTGGGAAAACTTATGTTTATTTACGTACGATATTGGAGTTGCATAAGGAGTATGGATTTAAGAAATTTATGATTGTAGTTCCGTCTGTGGCGATTCGTAAAGGAGTGGAAAAATCTATTGAACAATTAAGAGATCATTTTAAAAGACTATATAATGTGGATTTGTCTAAATATAGTTTTATTTATGACAGTAATAATTTAGGAAAAGTAAATAATTTTGTGGAAGAGAATAATTTGAGTATTTGTGTTATGAATATTCAGGCGTTTAATAAGGATTCGAATAAAATTCGTAAGGATGATGAATATGCTAAAAATTTATGGAGAGACATAAAATTTGTAAGACCGATCGTGTTTATTGATGAACCACAGAAAATAGAAGGGACTAAAAAGAAAAAATCACAATCATTAAAGGCGATAGAAGAGTTGGAGCCGTTATTTACACTTCGTTATTCGGCTACACATAAAAATTTGTATAATCAGGTGTATAAACTGGATTCTTATGAGGCGTATAAAAAGAATTTGGTAAAAAAGATTCGTGTAAAAACCATAAATAGTGTTATTTCTAAAGATTTTCCGTATATTAGGTATACTTATTTTACGAAAGATTGTAAGGCACGAATAGAGATGTTTTCTCAAGTTCAAGGAGAAAGTATTAGATTTAAGAGTTTTAATGTAGAAAATGGTGTTTCTTTGTATGAATTATCAGGAGGATTGCCACAGTATAAAGATATGTTTATTGCAGAACAACCTCATAAAGAGAAGTCATTGAAAATTGCTACTAATTACGGAGATTTTGAATTAGCATTAGGAGAGAGCAATAAGAAGTTAGAGAGTAAAGATATTATTCGTATTCAGATTCGTCTTGCTATAGAAAATCATTTTCAAAAGCAATTTGAGATTTTGGAAGAAGGCAAGAAAATAAAGACTTTAACATTATTTTTTATTGATGAAGTTAAGAAAGTTAGGGATAGTGAAGCTTCTGAGGGGAAAGGAGAGTATCTGGAAATATTTGATGAGGAGTATTCAAATTTTATAGAAAAAAATGAGAAGAAAATAGAGGAGTACAAAAATTATTTTCCTAGTTATAAGGATGCTAATTTGGTTCGAGAAGGATATTTTGCATTAGATAAGAAGAAAAATGAAGTTGAGGTGGAATATAAAAATGAAGATGAACCAAAGGCAAAATCACAAGAGGATATTGATAGAGGAATAGAACTTATTCTAGAGAAAAAAGATGAATTGATTTCTTTTAATGAGCCATTAGCTTTTATTTTTTCACATTCTGCTCTTAGAGAAGGTTGGGATAATCCAAATGTGTTTACTTTGTGTACATTGAAAAATGGAAGCAGTGAGATTGCTAAAAAACAAGAAATTGGTAGGGGCCTTAGACTTCCTGTAGATGTGACTGGAAATAGATGTCTTGATAGGAATGTAAATGAACTTACTGTTATTGCAAATGATAGTTATGAAAATTTTTCAAGAATGCTTCAAGAAGATTTTAATAAGAATATGAATAAAAATGAAGTTACATCGGATCTTTTACTTGTAACTCTTGAAAAAGCAGGTATTCCTAAAATTAAGATTACTTCGGAACTGGTAGATGAATTTAAGAAAGAATTGATTGAAAAAAAAGTGATGGATTCTAACAATGTGCTTTTGAAAAATGGGGAAGAGGAAATAAAAGAAATACAATTTTCAAATGAAACTTTACAGGAACATTCAATACAAATTGCTGAAAATTTTGTGAAATATATGGTGGAAAAAGGTACAAACCGTATTGAAATAGCAAATGGAGATAATGAGCCGATTATTAATAAGCAAAGAAGTTTTGTTTCTGAAAAGGAATTCCAAAATCTTTTTGAGGAATTAGGAACAAATCTTAGTAAAAAGGCAATTTATAAATGTAAAATTGATAATGAAAAGTATATAAAAAGTAGTATAGAAAAAATAAATAGTTATATAAGTAATTTTGATTTGAAGCAAGTTGTAGAATTGACGGAAGCAAAAGGAAACTACGATGATACAGGTAAATTTAATACTGAGAAATACGGTAATAAAGAAATTGAATTTTCTAAAATTGAAGTGGCTACAAAAAGTGATTTTGAAATAGCAAATTACATAATGTATCACACAATGCTTCCAAGATTAGCGATATTAAAAATAATAAGTGGACTTGAAAAAGAAAAAAGGAAAGCATTGAATATTCAAGATGTATTGGAGAATGTTACTGAAATATTGCTTGAAAACTTAAATGAAATGAAAGCTGAAAAAGTTTTTGAATACGAAGTGATAGATGGATATGTGACAGATACAGAGAAAATCTTTGAAGTGGATAATAAAATAAATGAAGAAGATTTTGAAAATAAAAGAAGATTATTTCAAGCTAAAAAAGGTAGTAGAAGTTTAAATGATTATTATAAACTTGATAGTGATGGAGAAAAGGAATTTGCAGAAAAACTGGAAAATGATGAAAATGTACTTATGTTTACAAAACTAAAAAAAGGTGGCTTTGTAATAGATACTCCATATGGAAACTATTCTCCAGACTGGGCAATCATCTATAAAAATTCTTCAGAAAACAGTGAAAACAATGTTGGAATATATTTTATTGTTGAAACGAAGGCAGATAAGGAAGAAAAAGATTTGACTTCTGTTGAAAAAAGCAAGATAAAATGTGGAAAACTTCATTTTGAAGCTGTTTCAAAAAATATTAAGTTTAACTGGGTTAAAAGTTATGATGATTTTAAAAGAAAATTTGAAATAGTACAATAATGTGAGGAATGATCTAAAATGAAAAAATTTTTAAAAGAAAATTTTCAGATTAAATCAAAAATAATTTTTCTTTTTTTGATGATAGGAGTCATTATTTTAATATTTTTTTTAAATTTTGTTTATAAAAATTATAAAAGAAATTATTTGATTCAAGAAACTAGAAAGAGAAAAATAGAAATGGAAAAGGAACAGTTGAAAAGAGAAGAAGAATCTGAAAAAAGTAATAAAAAAATTGAAGATGATTTTTTATTTTTTGAACAATATTTTAAAAGTTTTACTAAAATAGCAGAAAAAATTAACAATTTTGGTAATCCTGGTGAAATTAGAGCAAAAATATATTTTATTTTAGACTCAAAATATTCCTTTGCAAAAAATGCTATATATTCAGATAAATTTATTTATATAAAAGCAGATAGAATAAAAAAGTACACTCTTTCTAACGGGAAAAAATTTTATGTCTTTGAAAATGCTGAAGTAAAAAGTAAAAAAACTCACCGAACAATAAATAAAAGTTACGATGCATATATAATGAACGGAAATCTTTATTGTACAATAGATTACAATGGAAATCTTGTTGAAAGTATGACAACTAAATATACAAATCCAAAATCTGCAAGAAGTATTCAAGATGATAAAAAGTTTGAAGCTATGAAGGAAGAAGCTAAGTGGCTGGAAATGAATAAATATCTTCCTTTGCGTCGTAATATGGAAGATAGAGCGGAAAAGAAATTTATCAATAATACAACAGGAAATCATTATCCCAATGTTTTGTCAAAAAAAGAGCTAGAAAAACTAGATGAAGAAGAAAATGAACGAGAAAGAGCAGAATCTGATGAGTCAGAATTTGAAGATAGGGAAGAAAGAGAATACTGGGAAAGTGAGGAATATTGGGATGATGAAGGGATAGAGAAAGAGGTTTATTAGAAAAAATATCGGGAACAAATAAAGTAGAAAAATATTTGAAATTTATTAAATGTAAATCTTTAAAATAAAAAAAATTAAAGAAAATAAAAAAATTTTAAATAAAAAATTGACTAATTATGTTATATGTGTTAATATTTATTAGACATTAAACTAAAACAATGATTAATATAATGGAGGAATGTAAAATGGGATTATTTGATTTTTTAAAAGGCGGAAATAAAAAAGAAGAAGGAAAAGCTCAAGAATTTAATGGGAAAATTTTAGCACCAATTTCTGGTAAATTATTACCATTATCTAAAGTACCTGATGATGTATTTGCTCAAAAAATGATTGGAGACGGTGTTGCTATCGAACCAAACGCATCAGGAACTATGTTATCACCTGCTTCTGGAAGATTAGAAAAAGTTTTCGAAACAAATCACGCTTTTAGTATTGTAACACCTGAAGGAATTGAAATTTTTGTTCACTTTGGAATGGACACAGTACAATTAGAAGGAAAAGGTTTTGAAAGATTAGCAGAAGAAGGAACAGTAGTTAAAGCTGGAGATCCATTAATCAAATACGATTATGATTTCTTAAAAGCTAACGCTAAATCAATAATTACACCAGTAATTATTTCTAACTTCGAAGAATATTCTGACTTAAATGGAGTAGAAGAAGGAACAGCTGTAGCTGGAGAAACTGTTGTATTAAATATCAAAAAATAAGTTTTGTTTAGTTTAAAATTGAAAGGAACTAGTTTAAAAAAGAAATTTTTTAGATTAGTTTCTTTTTTTAGTAGGATAAGAAAGTGTAAAAATATGAGACTTTTTTTGAGTAGTATAAAAAAGCACAAAAAAATTTGAGAAAATGCAAAATTTTTGTATAAAGAGAGTGTAAAAATTTTTGTGTAACTAAAATTAAACTATTTAAAATTATTTAAATTTAAGAGTTGAATAAAATAGTTATAGTTTTTGAGTCTAATTTTAAAGCAGTTTTACTATAGTTTACACAAATTCTGGACACTCTCAGTTATTTATACAAAAAAGTTTACACTTCCTCTTCAGGATAAGTCATTCCCCACTCTTTACGCAATTTTGTCATAATATCCATAACATCCACCGTATAATCAAGTTTCATTTTATTAATTCCAGTTCTTACAGATTCTTCCATATTTTGAAGTTCATATTGAAGTGCATTTGCTGTTATTCCTGATAGAATTTCTTGAACTTCACCTGTTTCAGTATAAACGATTTTAGCTTTGTCAGCTCTTGGATATTCTGTGATTTCAATGTATGCTTTTTCACAAGCGATTACAACTCTTTTTGGCTGTTTTGAATGAAGTGTAAGAGCGATTGTTGACATTTGTTGTTCTTTATTCATCATAATTATACCTACTTGTTCGTCCACTCCTGTTGGTGCATATTTCACTTGAGAAAGTACGTTATTAGGTTTTGAAGTCATGAATAATCTTGTAATTGAAATTGCATAAACACCTATATCAAGCAACGCTCCTCCTGCAAGATTTCTATTGAAAAATCTGTTTGTCATATCATATTCCTTGTAACTTCCAAAATTAACTTGTATCATTTTCACATCGCCAAGTTTTCCAGAATTTACAATTTCCAAAAGTTCAGTATAAAGTGGCATATTAAAAATTGTCATTGCTTCGCCTAAGATAAGATTTTTTTCTTTTGCCAATTTTACAGCTTCTTCCAATTCTTCGCTATTTAATGAAATTGATTTTTCGCATAATACATGTTTTCCATTTTTCAATGCTTCAATCATAAACTTTATGTGCGTATTATGAGATGTAGCAATGTAGATAATATCAGTTTCATCATCAGAAAACATATCTTCTATTTTATCATAAACTTTTTCAACCCCATATTTTTTCGCAAGATCTACAGCTTTTCCATGAGTTCTGTTAGCAACTGCATAAAGATTTTTACCCATTTTTTCAAGAGCTTGTGCCATTTCATTAGCAATTATTCCTGTTCCTAAAACTGCCGATATAAAAAGTCTATAAAAATCAAAATAAACTTTTATTATGTTGATTATCACTAATTCAACTTTCTGTTTCATAAAGTTCTTGCCGAATAAAATTGACAAGTTTTTCTAACTCTCCACAGACTTAAATTCCCGCATATCGAACGGTATATTAATTTTTCATATTGTTATTATAATTTGCTTAAATTAAGACTTGCATTATAGTCTCTATCTATTTCAAGACCACAGCAATCGCATTTATAAGTTCTATCTTTCAATGTTAAATCTTTTTTTATATTTCCACAGTTAGAACATTTTTTACTACTTGGAAAAAATGTATCTGCTAACATAAATTTAATATTTCTTAATTTACATTTATATTCAAGTTGTCTTCTAAATTCATAAAATCCACTTTCAGATATTGCTTTTGATAATCTTTTGTTTTTAAGTATATTAGAAACTCTCAAATACTCAACAACTATTTTACTTGGCTTGGTTTTTACCAAATGTGAAGTTGCTTGATGTATATGATTATTTCTGATATTTTTTTGTCTTCTAAACAATCGCCTAAGCTGTTTTAAAACTTTAATTCTATTAAAACTATTTTTTAAACACTTTGTAAGTTTTCTTTGGTATCTTTTTATTTTCTTGTAAAGTTTTTTCATTGTCAAAGTCTTATTTATATTTGGTATAATTTCATTTTGTGATGTTACTACAAAATGCTTTATTCCTAAATCAATTCCAAGTGTAAAATCATTTAATTGCTCTTTTATACACTCTGTTTCAATAGAAAATGTTAGATACCAATATTTATTGTCATATACAATATATGGATTATAATATTGTTTGGCTTCAGGTAATGGTTCGCTAGTTCTTATTTCTCCTAATTTTTCAGCTTTAAATCCTAAATTTGTTTTTTTCAAGCTCTCATAATTCACATAGAAACGGTCATTTTTGAATTTCTTTTTAAATTTAGGTTTTCCTCTTAACTTTTTGAAATAATCGGAGTATGCTTTCCCACAGTTTTTTATTGCCTGTTTAGGGATATTAGCACTAACTTCTTTTAACCAGCTGTAATTGTCCTGTTTTTTTAACTGCGTTACATATTTTCGCACATCACTTTCCTTAATAAACTTTTGGGAACTATTATTTAAACTAATCATTAGATTGTAAGAAAATCTTGCAACACCTGCACATTTTCTAAATAATATTTCTAGTTCAGGAGTTGTTTTTATTCTGATTTTTTTACCTATCAGCATTTTCTTTTACACTCTTTATCAAATTAATTGTTTTTTTTCTTCTTGCTCCATACAGTTTGTTTGCAAAAACAGTTATAATTTGTATTAAATCTTCTGTTAGTTCCTGTTCCTTAGAAATAGTAGAATTATCTACTATTTCTATTTTAGTATCATTAAGTTTGCAAATGTATTCAATTAAATCATAGCCAAATCTTATAAGTCTGTCTTTATATAAGACAATTATTCTGTCAACTTCTCCACATTCAACTAAATTTATCATTTTTAAAAGACCTTCTTTTTTATAATTTATTCCACTTCCAATATCAGTTATTATTTCAAAAGAATATCCTTTACTATAAGCATATTGCTTTAGATTATCAATTTGTCTATTTAATTCATCTTTTTGATTCTTAGTAGACACTCTTGCATATAATATATTTTTTTTCTTTATTTTATTAACATTTTTGATATTTCTAAATTTATTTAGTAAATCTTCGGAATAGTATCTATATCCATTTTCTGTAACATAAGTAGGTTTTAATTTTCCTTCCTTATCCCAGTTTCTTAGAGTTTGAATACTCACTCCTAAAGATTTTGCAAATTTTCCTATACTTAACATCTTTTATCACTCCTTGATATTAGCATAGCATAACAATATACAAAAATCAACATTTTCTTGTTTATTTTATATTTTATTATAGACTTTTTATGCATTCACCTTGATGCGCAACTATCAAAGCAGTCTTTCCATTGCTGGTAGACTTCTAATATTTTCATATTAGTGTAGACTATTTGTTCAACCTTAAAAAATTAAGGCTGTGAATATTTTTCTTCTGTCATTGATATAAAGCCGTGTCAATATATCTGCTTACAGTTTTACTTTCCTAGTTTTTTTCTAGTTATCTTTTTTTAAAAGGGTGGCTCAACCACCTAGTCGTTGAACCTTCATCATAACTTAACTAGCCTTAGATGATTGGTAACTAAACACCCATTGTAATAGTTAAATACTATGTTATTGATTTTTTATATTTAACGTAACCTTAGGACTATATAAATAATCAGATGTCACATCTCAATAACTGATTAAGTATATAGCTTTTATTTCACCATAGTTCATATTTAAATATTTTTTCTGCTTTCGCCACATTCGCACTTGCTGTTTCCAGCTATGCTGTAGTTATCTAAATCTTTAGGGTTTCCTAGTTTTAAATTCAAGCTATCTCAGCATTGCTACTGAAATAGGGGTTTTCTATACAATTATTAATATATATTTTTGTTTTTTATATATTTTTAATAACAGTTATCTATCCCATTTTAAATCTTTTTTCATAGTTAATTCTCCTTCTTGAAAATATACTTCAAATAATCTTTATTTGTATTTTATCTTATTATTTTACAAAATTCAACTGTGGTAGTTTAATTTTTTTGTTAAATTGTAGAGTAATATAATTTTGATAAAATTTAGTAAAATGTTATATTTCATTCATATTATAGTAAAACTACTTTAAGATTAAACTCAAAAGTTATGTCTCCTTACTCAAAATCTAAATTTATATAATTTTAGTAATTTGATTTTAAATAGATTCAAGTATAAATACAAAAAAGAAGTACCACTTCTGATACTTCCTTTTCTGTTTTTAGAAAATTAATTTTTAAGAATTAATTTCAAAAGACTAATCTAAAATTATTTTCTTTTATTTTTCTACTTTATAAATCAAATCTTTACCATCACTATCAACTTTAACAACACTATTTTCAGGAACTTCTCCACCTAAAATCATTTTAGATAAATTAGTTTCAATATCCTTTTGCACAAATCGTTTCAATGGTCTTGCACCGTAAGCTGGGTCGTATGCTTCGTCTACGATGTAATCCAACGCTTTATCAGTAAATTCAACTTTGATGTATTGTTCTTTCAATCTTTCGTTAATACCTTCAAGGATAAGATTAACAATGTTTTTAACGCTTTCTTTTCCTAATGCTTTAAACACAATGATATCGTCAATTCTGTTTAAGAATTCTGGTTTAAATCTATGTTTCATTTCATCTAAAACGGCTTCTTTTGTAGGTTCGCTTACCATTGGGTCATTCAAGATGATTTCACTACCAATGTTTGATGTCATAATTACAATTGTGTTTTTGAAGTCAACGATTTTACCTTTACCGTCAGTAAGTCTACCGTCGTCTAATAATTGTAACAATACATTGAATACATCAGGATGTGCTTTTTCAATTTCATCAAATAGGATTACAGAATAAGGTTTTCTTCTAACAGCTTCTGTTAATTGTCCACCTTCTTCGTATCCAACATATCCTGGAGGCGCTCCTATTAATCTAGTGACGCTGAATTTATCCATATATTCCGACATATCAATTCTTACAATATTGTCTTCATCATCAAACAAGTTAAATGCTAATGTCTTAGTCAAATAAGTTTTACCAACACCAGTAGGTCCTAAGAATATGAACGAACCGATTGGTCTGTTTGGATCTTTTAATCCAGCACGAGAACGAATGATTGTATCGCTAATAGTTTTGATTGCATCATCTTGTCCAATTACTCTTTTCATCATATGTTCAGCCAAGTGTAAGATTTTTTCTCTTTCCCCTTGCAACAATTTCGCAACTGGAATTCCTGTCCATTTTCCTACAACTTCAGCAATTTCTTCACTGTCAATTTCTTGTTTCAATAATTTATTTGCAACAGAAGAATTATCTTTAGCTTTTTCTTCTTCAGCTTCTTTTTGTTTTTCTAATTCTGGCAATTTACCATATTGAAGTTCAGCCAATTTATTATAGTCATTTTTTCTTTGAGCTTCTTCAATTTGCAATTTAATTTTTTCAATTTCTTCATTAATTTTAGCAACTTTTCCAGCTTCTTGTTTTTCTCTTTCCCATTGTGATTTCAATTCTTTTTCTTCATCCTTCAAATCAGCAATTTCCTTTTCAAGAGTAGTCAATCTTTCTTTAGAAGCCTTGTCAGTTTCTTTACTCAATGCAACTTTTTCAATTTCCAATTGCATCAATCTTCTTGTAATTTCATCCAATTCAACTGGCATCGAATTAATTTCAGTTTTTACCTTCGCAGCAGCTTCATCAATCAAGTCAATCGCTTTATCTGGCAAAAATCTGTCATTAATATATCTGTCACTCATTGTTGCAGCAGTAACTATCGCATTGTCAGTTATTCTAATTCCATGGAAGATTTCAAATTTTTCCTTCAATCCACGAAGAATTGAAATTGTATCTTCAATTGTTGGCTCATTAACCATTACTGGTTGGAATCTTCTTTCAAGAGCCGCATCTTTTTCAATATATTTTCTATATTCATCAATTGTTGTTGCACCAATTACTTTTACTTCACCACGAGCAAGCATTGGTTTTAAAAGGTTTCCAGCATCCATTGAACCTTCAGTTTTCCCAGCTCCAACGATGTTATGAACTTCATCAATGAATAAAATTATTCTACCTTCACTATTTTCAATTTCTTCAAGAACCGCTTTTAATCTTTCTTCAAATTCCCCACGATATTTAGCACCAGCTACCAACGCTCCTAAATCCAATGAAAAGATTGTTTTATCCTTCAAGTTTTCAGGCACATCTCCTTTCAAGATTCTCTGAGCAATTCCTTCGGCGATAGCAGTTTTACCAACACCAGGTTCCCCAATTAAAATCGGATTATTTTTATTTCTTCTTGATAAAATTTGGATTGCACGACGAATTTCCTGATCACGACCAATTATTGGGTCCAATTTACCTTTTCTCGCCAACTCAACCAAATCCTTACCAAACTTATCTAATGCTTCGTAAGTACTTTCAGGGTTGTCTGTCATAATTTTTCTACCTCCTCTAACTTCATTTAATACATTTTCAAATTGTTTTTTATTAACGCCATTTTCCTTCAAGAAAGAGTTGTTATCAAATGCCGCAAGAAACAAGTGCTCTGTACTAATGTAGCTGTCACCCATCTTTTTAGCATAATCTTCAGCACCGACAATTATTCTATTAACTTCAGCGTTCGGTCTTACTTCACCAACTCCACCTTCAATTTTCGGCATACTATTCAATTTTGCCTCAAGCTTTTTAGTCAATTCGGTAGGATTAATTCCCATCTTTTGTAGAATGTTAGGAATAAGTCCATCCATTTGATTAATCAAAGCAAGAAGTAAATGCTCCGTTTTTATCTCGGAATGTTTATATCTAATCGCAAAGTTATGAGCTTCCGAGATGGCACTCATACTTTTTTGCGTAAAGTTTTGTTCCATATATATCACCTTTTTATTAATAAATTTATCTTACTTTTTATTAGCACTCTATCTCTTTGGTTGCTAACAGATATGTTATATCATATTATGAAAAAAATGTCAACACTTTTTAAAAAAAATTTTTTATTTTTTTTGAAAAATATATTAAAAGTGATAAGGATACGATAAAATAAGGGTTTATTGATAGGGAAAAGCTATAAAAGTTTTATATGTTATAAAATAATTAATGGTAAAAAGTCAATGGAGAACTAAATTTTCTTAACAAAAAAACTGCACCTTCATACTATAATGTAATTTTAGGGTGCAGTTAAGTTAATAATTTGTGTCTATTTCTTAATGAGAATAGTAATGGTATTCACAATCATCCCCACTACAATCTTCAGTATATCCAACTGTACTAGGGAAAAGGAAACAACTAGATAAACTAGCTCCAACCAATGCTAAAAGAAATATTTTAAATATTCTATTCATAGTAACCACTCCTAATTTTTGTTTTTTGTATTTTCTTAATAATCTGCATATTCACAAATTTTTCCTCTTGTACTATATTTTGAGGAACAATTTATAAGCCTTCTATCTTTATAAGGTACTGTTCTACACTCTTTCATACGTCCATTTCTGTCAACAAGACAATGTGGTCTTAAATTTTCAGTTCTATTACCATTATATTCACTACCTAACATGTCTTCTTCTCTTTTAACCTCTGCCCACAATTTTGGATCAAGTAACTCACAGCTTACTATTGTCATACTTAATAAAATTAAAGCCAAAATTTTAAATACTATTTTCATAGATTTTCAACTCCTTTATGTTATTTTATTCACTAAAAATTATACCTTATATCATATAGATTATAATTTTAATCTGCTTTGTTTTATTAGTTTTTTTTTTTTTTTTAATTATAGGTTAATTTGAGATGATTCGTGACACTATTTTATTAATAAATTTATCTTACTTTTTATTAGTACTCTATCTCTTTAGTTGTTAGCAAATATGTTGTTTCATATTATGAAAAAATGTTAACACTTTTTTTAAAAAAATTTATTTTTTTTTCAAAAATTATATTAAAAGTGATAAGGATACGATAAAATAAGGGTTTATTGATAGGGAAAATTAATAAAAATATTTTTTTATTTTTGAATCTTTTTTTGAAAAAAGTGATATAATTAGATATTAAGATATGTTATTAATTAAAAAAATTCTTAAATTCAAATAAAGAAAGATATATTTAATTTTATTATAGGTTAAAAAAATAGAGTAAGGAGGAAAATGAAATGGGAAAAAATGAAAAAATAGCATTGGTTCTTGAAGGTGGAGGAATGAGAGGGATCTTCACTGCGGGGGTTTTGGACTTTTTTTTGGAAAAAAATATTGAAGTGGACAATTTAATTGGAGTATCGGCTGGAGCAGCATTGGGTGCGAGTTATGTTTCAAAACAGTATAAAAGAGGATTTAATGCGATTGCCGATCATATAAATAAGAGAGAATATGCAAGTTTTTATAATTTGATAAAGACTGGGGATTTTTTTGAGGAACAATATGCGTACCATGATATTCCTGAAAAGTATAATCCATTTGATAATAAAACATTTAAAAATAGTAAAACAGAATTTCAAGCGGTTATTACGAACTGTGAAACTGGAAAAGCTGAATATCCTGTAGTTAAAGATGCTATAAAAGAAATTGATATTTTGAGAGCGTCAGCTTCACTTCCATTTTTATCAAGATTCGTTAAATTGAATGGTAAAAATTATTTGGATGGAGGAGTTGCTGATCCTATTCCTTTGGATTATTCAATGAAAAAGGGGAATAAGAAAAATATTGTGGTGTTGACGAGAGATAAAAATTATCGTAAGAAACAGAGTAAATTAGGAACGATTTCTGCGATAAGATATAAGAAATATCCTAAATTTGTGGAACTAATGAAAACGAGATATAGCAGATATAATGCAACTTTGGATCATGTTTATGATTTGGAAAAAAAGGGAGAAATTTTTGTGATTCAGCCTTCAATTCCATTGACATTAGGAAGAATTGAGAAAAATCGTGATAAATTACAGGAAGTTTATAATATTGGATATGAAGAGGCAAAAAAACAATATGAAAAATTGGTAGAATATCTTGAAAAATAGTGAATATTTATAAAAAATTAATAATTTGTTATATTAGTTGCATTAACTGTATAAAAAAATTATGTTTTTAGTATATTCTAAAGAAAAATTCAAAAAGAGACTACATATATAAATAAATTTTATAAAATTTGAAAAAATTTTTTCCATCAAAGTAAAAAAAGTACTTTACAAAACGCCATTTTACTAGACAAATACTTTAAAATAGTTTATAATACTATTAATAAAATATATGATTGGAGAATAAATAAATGGATATACATCATTTAAAGATATTTTTTGAAGCGTGTAAAGAAAAAAGTTTTACAAAAGCTGCCAAAAAGCTATATATAAGTCAATCAGCGGTTTCTATTCAAATAAAAAAATTGGAATCAACTTTAGGTTTACAATTAATAGAGAGAAATTCTAAAAATTTTAAATTGACATTTGCTGGTAAAGAATTATTTAAGATGTCTAAAGATATTTTTGAAAAGATTTCAAGAATGGAAAAAGAAATGAATAAAATTTTGCAATATAAGAAAGGGAAAATCTCGATTGGAGCGACTCATAATATTGGAGAGCCTGTTTTACCACGAATAATGGTTGAATTTAAAAGAAATAATCCAGAAATTGAATTTGATTTGTATATAAAAAATAGGGAATCGCTTGTAAAACATTTGAAAGAGGGAACAGTTGATATTGCGTTGATGGAAGAGTATTTCATTGAGGATAAGGAAATTAAAGTGATTGAAACGGAAGAATATCCTTTTGTTGTTGTGGCTGGGAAGGAAATTCATGATTACAATGAATTGAAAGATATGCAATTATTGAAAAGGGATACCGTTTTGACGAATAAATATTTAGATTTGTTTGAAAAAAAAGTTGGATTTAATTTTGATAATAGAATAACTATAAATGGAAGTATTGAAACGATGAAAAACTTGATAAAAAATGGTTTGGGATTTGCTGTTTTGCCGTATTATAGTGTTTATGAAGAAATTATGAAAGGGACTTTAAAATTGGTTCATAGTTTTGATAAATCAGAAGACAGATTCCAAATAGTTTTGATTAGAGAAAATGAGGATAAAGACGGAATTGACAAATTTATAAAATTTGTTAAAGATTACAAGATAAATAGGGAATTGTTTGAAAAATCGAAAAAGGAAACAAAGGAGGAATAAAAATGTTGAAGGAGAACATTAGAAATTCGTACTTAACAGCTTTTGAGACTGTGAAAAATTTTGTAGAAAATGATGAAAATATCGAAAGAACAACAAAAATATCAGAAGAATTGGCAGAGGCTTACAGAAATGGGAAAAAATCACTGATAGCAGGAAATGGTGGAAGTAACTGTGATGCGATGCACTTTGCTGAAGAATTTACTGGAAGATTTAGAAAAGATAGAAAAGCGTTACCGTCATTAAGTATCAGTGATTCTTCGCATATTACTTGTGTCGGAAACGATTATGGATTTAATTTTATATTTTCTAAAGGTGTTGAAGCTTTTGGACAAGAAGGAGATTTCTTTTTTGGGATTTCAACTTCAGGGAATTCGCAAAATATTATTGAAGCAGTGAAAGTTGCGAAGGAAAAAGGCTTGAAAACAGTGGCTTTGTTAGGAAAAGATGGTGGGAAATTAAAAGGTGAATGTGATTATGAATTTATCATTCCTGGAGAAACTTCGGATAGAATTCAAGAGGTTCACATGATGATTTTACATATAATAATCGAAGGTGTGGAAAGAATTTTATTTCCTGAAAATTATTAGTGAAAACAATCGTTGTTATAAAAAAACAGCGATTATTTTTTTTTGTAAAAATTTGTATGTACAAAATTATAAAAATATGATAGAATAAATTAGAAAATAAATTTATTAAATTAGAAAGTAACAAATGAGGAGGACAATATGAAAAAATATGATGCAATCATTATAGGATTTGGAAAAGCAGGAAAGACTTTAGCTGGATTTTTAGCTGGGAAAGGTCAAAAGGTGGCGTTAATTGAAAAATCTGATAAAATGTACGGAGGAACTTGTATTAATGTTGGGTGTATTCCGAGCAAATCGCTTGTGAATAGTGTTGAGAGATTGGAAAATAAGGATTTGTCGACATTTACTGAAAGAAAAGATTATTATGAGAAAAGTGTGGATAAGAAAGAGGCATTGATAACAGCTTTGAGAGGGAAAAATTATGAAATGCTTGCAAGTAAGGAAAATATTGATATTTACAATGGAAAAGGAAGTTTTGTTTCGAATAAAATTGTGAATATTGAAAAAAATGGAGAGAATATCCAAATTGAAGGAGAAAAAATCTTCATAAATACAGGTTCAGAAACAATAATTCCGAATATTAAAGGATTGAAAGAAAGTAAAAATATTCTTACAAGCAAATCTTTGATGGAATTGAAGGAATTGCCTAGAAAACTTGTAATAATTGGAGCTGGATATATTGGGTTAGAATTTGCTTCGACATATGCTGGATTTGGTTCAGAAGTGGTGATAATTGATGCGTCAGATGATATTTTGAAGAGAGAAGAAAAGGAAGCTGCTGACAGAGTTAAAAAAATATTAGAAGCAAAAGGTGTTACATTTTATTTGAATTCAAAAGTTGAAGAAATTTTTGATGATGAAAATGATTCATCTATAGCTATTTCTAATGGAAATGGAGAAATTATACAATTTAATGGAGATAAGATTTTGGTTGCGATTGGAAGAAAGGCTAATACGCAAGGATTGGAGCTAGAAAAAGCAGGAGTTCAAGTGGATGAAAGAGGAAATATTATTGTAAATGAAAAATTAGAAACAACAGCACCAAATATTTGGGCATTGGGTGATGTGAAAGGTGGATTACAATTTACATATATATCATTAGATGACTTTAGAATAATTCGAGATAATGTTTATGGAAATGGAAATAGAAGTTTAAACGATAGAAATGTTGTTCCGTATACAACTTTTTTGAGCACGCCTTTGTCGAGAGTTGGATTGAGTGAAAAGGAAGCGATTGAAAAAGGATTTGATATAAAAGTTGGGAAAATTGAAGCAATGGCAATACCAAAAGGAAAAATTGAAGGAAAATCAGAAGGATTTTTAAAAGTAGTTGTAGATGCTAAAACTGACAAAATTTTAGGAGCAACATTATTATGTAACACTTCACACGAAATGATAAATATTATCGCTTTAGCAATGAAAGGAAATTTACCTTATCAAATTATTCGAGATATGATTTTTACTCATCCGACAATGAGTGAGAGTTTGAATGATTTATTTGGAGCGGTAAAATAGATTAAAATTTTGATTGACTTGATCCTTAAATAAATGTATAATAAATTTAAACATAATTCAGAATACTGGGGAGCTGAAAGGCTGAGAGTAGTTTACGAACTTAACCCATTTTACCTGATACGGATAATGCCGACGAAGGGAGTATTTTATAGATTTTAATGAAGTTTTGGAAATGGTCAGAACTTGATTTTAAGATATATTTATATTGAAATATTAAAGATATGAAATATAGAAATCTTCCTTTGTAATAAAGGAAGATTTTTTTGATTTATGAAAATAGAAAATTTATATTTTTTAAGTATATCTTAAAAGGAGAGTGATTTAATTTGAGTGGAAAAAATAAGAAAGTGCATGGTTCTTTAATTGGGGTTTTGAAGGAAAAAGGAGCTGCGTATGTGTTTATTGTAGGTTTTTTGGTATTTTGGCAAGTAATGTCGTTGGTTGGGGTGATTCCAAAGTTTATGTTACCATCGCCAATTGAAGTTCTGAAGGCGTTTGTGGATGATTTTCCGTTATTGATGGATAATGCGGGAGTTACGCTTGTTGAGGCATTTTTGGGATTATTTTTTGGAATATTGCTTGGATTTTTAGTAGCGATTGTGATGGAAAGATATGAATTTGCGTATAAGGCGATATATCCTGTGTTGGTGATAACTCAAACTGTGCCTACTGTGGCGATTGCACCATTGTTGGTGTTGTGGTTTGGGTATGAAATGGTTCCAAAGATAATTTTGATTATGATTTATAGTTTTTTTCCAATAACAATTGGATTGCTTGATGGATTTAAGTCGGTTGATAAGGATACGTTGAATTTAATGAAAACAATGGGAGCGACGCCTTTTCAAAGTTTTATTCATGTGAAATTGCCAAGTTCGATTGGATATTTTTTTGCAGGACTACGGATTTCGGTGAGTTATTCGATAATTGGTGCTGTTGTGGCTGAATGGCTTGGAGGTCTTAAAGGACTTGGAGTGTACATGACTCGTGTTAGAAAATCTTTTTCTTATGACAAAATGTTTGCGGTAATATTTTTAGTATCGTTTATTAGCTTGATTTTGATGTACTTGGTGAAAAAATTACAAGAAAAAATGATGCCTTGGGAAAATAAAATTAAGGAAAAGAGAGTAAAAAAATTTAAAGAAATGATGAAAAAAAATTTAAAAATTGTAATTTTAGGTTTAGTTTTGATTTTAGCAGTTTTGTGTTGGAATAATAAAAATTGGTATGGGAAGAAGTCGGAGAAAATTAGTATTGTGCTTGATTGGACGCCGAATACAAATCATACAGGGTTGTATGTGGCACAGGAATTGGGGTATTTTAAGAAAGAAGGATTGGAAAACGTGGAGATTGTTCAGCCGCCTGAAGGGAGTGCGACAGAATTGGTTGGAGTAGGAAAGGTGCAATTTGGGATTAGTTTTGCAGATTCTTTGGCTAAAGCGTTTACGACAGATGAAAAAATTCCTGTTACAGCGGTTGCTGCGATAATTCAGCATAATACATCAGGAATTATCTCTTTGAAGGAAAAAGGAATTGACAGTCCGAAAAAGATGGAAAATCACAGTTATGCGACTTGGGAGTCACCGATAGAACAGGCGATTATTAAAAAAGTAGTGACAGATGATGGTGGAAATTATAATAAGATAAAGTTGATTCCAACGGAAGTTCCTGACATTATGAAGGCTTTGAAAACTAATATTGATACGGTTTGGATTTATTATGCTTGGGATGGGATAAAATTACAGACTGAAGGAATTCAGACAAATTTTTTGAAATTTATTGATTATGATAAGAATTTAGATTATCCAAGTCCTTTGATTATTGCGAATAATGATTATTTGAGAAAAAATCCTAGAGAGGCAAAGAAAGTTTTAAAAGCAATAAGAAAAGGGTATGAGTATGCAATAAAAAATCCTGAAAAGGCTGCTAAAATATTGATTAAGTATAATCCTGAAATTGATACGAAATTGGCTATTGCGAGTCAAAAATGGTTGGCGAAAGAATATCAGGCTGAGGCGAAACAGTGGGGATTGCTTGATATTGACAAGGTTGATAAATATTATTCTTGGTTGTATGAGAATAAGTTGATTGAAAAGGCGATACCAAAAGGATTTGGGTATAGTAATGAATATGTGAAATAATTTGTTGTTTTTATTGATACACGTTTAGAATAAAAAAATAGAAAAAAGAGGGAAATTGTGAAAAAGATAAAATTAGAAGTAAAAAATATTTCGGTTGAATTTGAAGATAAGAAAGTGATAGAGGATATTTCTTTGAAGTTGTGTGAGAATGAATTGGTTTGTATTTTAGGGACGAGTGGAGTTGGGAAGACAACGCTTTTTAATGTGATTGCTGGGCTTTTGGAGCCGAGTGAAGGGGAAGTGGAATTGAATGGAGAAGAAATTACTGGGAAGTCTGGGAAAGTAAGTTATATGCTTCAGAAGGATTTATTGTTGCCGTTTAAGACGATAATTGATAATGTTTCGTTACCATTGATAATAAAAGGGATGAAAAAGCAGATTGCTCGAGAGAAGGCTCAGAAATATTTTCAGCAATTTGGATTGGAAGGAACGGAGAATAAGTATCCTTCGCAGCTTTCAGGAGGTATGCGTCAAAGAGCTGCATTATTGAGAACATATATGTTTTCGAGCGATGTAGCGTTATTAGACGAACCTTTCAGTGCATTAGACGCCATCACGAAACACAAAATGCAAACATGGTATTTGAATATTATGAAGGAAATTAAAATGTCGACTTTGTTTATAACACATGATATTGATGAGGCGATACTGATTTCTGATAGAATTTATATTTTGGCGGGAAGTCCAGGAAAAATTATAAAGGAAATAGAAGTGAAAATTGATAGAAAAGGTAGAAATAATGAGGAAATTTCAATGTCAGAAGAATTTATTAATTATAAAAAGGAAATTTTGAAATATTTGATTAAAAATGATATAATGAAGTACCCCGAAAAAAAAGGTGATAATAAAAAAAGGTGATAATATTGAATATTACATTGTATAGAAAATATAGACCTCAAAATTTTGATCAAATTGCAGGACAAGAAGTTGTTACAAGAGCAATAAAAAATTCATTAAGAGAGAATAAACTTTCACATGCGTATTTATTTACAGGGCCTCGTGGAGTTGGAAAAACGACGATTGCGAGACTGATAGCTAAAGGTGTGAACTGTTTAAAAAATGGAATTACAGACAATCCATGTGGCGAATGTGAGAATTGTCGTGAAATATCTCAAGGAATATCAATGGATATGATTGAAATTGATGCAGCTTCTAACAGAGGTATTGACGAGATAAGAGAATTGAAGGAAAAAATAAATTATCAGCCTGTTAAAGGTAGAAAAAAAATATACATAATTGATGAGGTTCATATGCTTACAAAAGAGGCTTTCAATGCACTTTTGAAGACTTTGGAAGAACCGCCGTCACATGTAATATTTATATTAGCTACAACAGAGATTGATAAAATTCCTGATACGGTTGTTTCTCGTTGCCAAAGATATGATTTTTTGCCGATTGATAAGAATGATATTATGAAACTTTTGAAAAATGTGGCTGAAAAGGAAAATATTAGCATAACAGATGAAAGTTTGGAATTAATATATAAAAAATCAGAGGGAAGTGCGAGAGACAGTTTTTCGATTTTTGAGCAGGTTATCTCTAATTTTAGTGGCGAAGAAATTACGCTTGAAAAGACGCAAAGTGCGTTGGGAGTCGTGCCAGAAATTGTTTTAAGCGAATTTTTGGAATTGATTCAAAAAGCTGACAAGGAAAAATTGATAGATTTCATCGACAGAATTTGGGAAGATGGAATTGTGATGGAAACTTTTTTGAAAGATTTTTCTTACTATTTGAAGGAACAATTTAAGAAAGATTCAAATCTCGATGTTAATTTTGTTTTAGAGGTGATTAGTGCGATTTTCTTTACATTGAATGAGTTTAAATATGAAGAGGATAAGCGGTTATTAGGTTATGTTCTGATAAATGAACTGTACAAAAAGAGAGAGAGTTACAAAAAAGAAACGATAAGTCAACTGGAAATAGATAAAAGAAATAGCATAAATAAAGAAGATTTATCAAATATTAAACAAGAAATTTATCGAAAAGTAATGCGAGATATTTCCAAAAATTCGTTGGATACAGAAAAAGAAATTAATAATTTTGCTAGTCATAATAATAGCAAAATTAATGGAACAAGTAAAACGAATGATACAGAAAAAATCGAAAAACAAAATCTTGTCAAATATGATATTTCATTATTTAAAAATAGTTGGAATGAGATAAGGAAAGCGCTGGGAAGTGGATCTAAAAATATGATGCTTAATGCATTATTAAATGGAACAATTCCTGATCATATGGAAAAAAATATTGTCATGATAAAATTTCCAATCAAAAATAAATTCCAAAAACAAATTGTAATGGAACCTAAAAACAAGAAAAGGATAGAAGAAGTAGTAAATGAAGTTTGTGGAACAGATGTAGAAATACAAGCATTTAGTGCAGAAGAATTTTTTGATAAGAATGATGAATTTTGTTCAAAAGTATTAAAATTTTTTGATGGAGAGGTTATAGAGGAAAGATAAAGTAAAAACAGAATGAAAAATTAAAAACAGCGAGGAGAAATAATATGAAAGTAAAAGTAATTTTAAAAGAAACTATAAAAGGTGTAGGAAAAAAAGATGAAATAGTAGAAGTAAAAGATGGGTATGCAAATAATTTTTTATTAAATAAAAATAAAGCAGTGTTGGCAACTCCAGAAAATATAAAAAAATTGGAAGCACAAAAAGCTAAAGCTCAAAAAAATCATGACAGAGATGTACAAAATGCAAATGAATTGAAAGAATTACTTGCAAAAAAAGAAATTGTTTTGAAAGTTAAAGCAGGTGCGAATAATAAAGTATTTGGATCAATTGGTGGAAAAGAAATAGCGCAAGCGGTTAAAGAACAATTAGGAATTGAAATTGATAAAAAGAAAGTGTCAACAGATTCTAAAGTTAAAGAATTAGGAACTCATGAAGTTGAAATTAAATTACATACTGAAGTAAAAGCAATTTTAAAAGTTAAAGTTGAAGGGAAAGAATAGTAAATGTCTGAGATAATTGAGGATTCAAATTTTGAGGAAAAAGAGGAAGAAAATACGGGACTACAAGTTTTGAGTAGTCCTAGAGAAAGTACAAATCATAAGGGAAAAAATAGGGAACAATTTGAAGAAGAGTCTTTAGGAAAGGTATTTCCAAGAAATATAAAAGCTGAGGAAGCGTTGTTGGGATCGATATTGATAAATCCTGATGCGATTGGAGAAGTTGTTCAAATAATCAGTCCAGAAGATTTTTATAAGGTTAATTATCGATTAATTTTTCAGGAAATGATAAATATTTATGAAAGAGGGGGTATTATTGATACGCTTCTTTTGATAAATAGTTTAGAGAAAAAGAAATTGATGGAAGATATCGGTAGCGAAGAAATTATTTATGATTTAACAGAAGTAGTTCCAACTGCAGCAAATGCAGTAAGTTACGCTAAAGCTATAAAAGAAAAATCTGTTCAAAGAAGTTTGATAAGAAAAAGTGAAGAAATTCAGAGATTGGCTTATGAAGGATATGAAGATGTCGATGCTTTGCTAGATAAAGCTGAAAGCATGATTTTTGAAGTGGCAGAAAAAAAAGAAAAAAAAGAAATAGTTAAATTATCGCAATTAGGTGTTCAAAAATTTAAAGAATTTGATTTGAAATCTAAAAATAAAGATGGAATTATTGGGATGACTTCAGGATACAACCATTATGATGAATTGACGAGTGGATTTCATGGTTCGGATTTATTGATTTTAGCTGCAAGACCAGCGATGGGAAAAACAGCTTTTGCATTGAATTTAGCACTAAATGTAGCTAGAAATGAAAAGCACGTATTGATTTACAGTTTAGAAATGGGAAATGAGCAATTATTTGACAGATTACTTGCAATAGAGTCTAAAGTAAAGTTAAAAGCAATAAAAGAAGGAAATTTGACAAGTGAAGAATATTCAAGAATGGGTGACGGTATGGGACGTCTTAATGAAATGAATATTTATATTTCAGATTCTTCAAGTGTAAATATTTTGGAAATAAAGGCGACTGCTAGAAGGTTAAAAGCTGAAGGAAGATTAGATTTTATGCTAATTGATTATCTTCAATTAATAAGTCCAATGATAGGTTCTAGAAAAAGTAGAGAGCAAGAAATCTCTGAAATTTCAAGATCGTTAAAAATTATTGCTAAGGAGCTTAATATACCAGTAGTTACGTTATCTCAATTATCAAGAAGTGTTGAGCAAAGAAATGATAAGCGTCCGATATTGTCGGATTTGAGGGAATCTGGAGCGATTGAGCAAGATGCGGATATGGTTATGTTTTTGTATAGAGATAACTATTATAATAAAGATGAAAGTAAAAATGATTTAGATATTCCAAATGAATATAGAACTGATGTTTCTTCTGCTGTAAATAAAGCTAAAGAAGGCGATGATTTTGAAGTAGTAGAATTAATTATAGGAAAACATAGAAGTGGTCCGACGGGAACAATAAAATTAGGATTTAGACCACAGTATCAACAATTTGTTAATATGGAAAACAAAGAATAATAAAAATGACAAAAGCAGAAAAATTTGTTATAATATTAAACCAGTAGTGATTATAAATTGTGATTATACTATAACAGAGAAGATATACAAAATAGGAGGATTAATGCAAAAAAGAGTAGAATTACTTGCACCAGCAGGTAATATGGAAAAATTGAAGACAGCAATCCATTTTGGAGCAGATGCTTGTTTCGTAGGAGGAAGCTCATTTAATTTAAGAGGAATGTCTTCTAACTTTAAAAATAAAGAATTAAAAGAAGCAATAGATTATGTTCATAGTTTAGGGAAAAAAATATATGTAACATTAAATATTTTTGCTCATAATACAGAAATTGATTATTTACCAAGATTTATAAAAATGTTAGCTGAATATGGAGCAGATGCAGCGATAGTAGCTGATTTAGGAGTGTTCCAATTAGTAAGAGAACATGCACCAAATTTACCAATTCACGTTAGTACACAAGCTAATAATACTAACTGGATGAGTGTTAAAACATGGAAAGATATGGGAGCCAAAAGAGTTATTTTAGCTAGAGAAATGTCTTTAAAAGAAATAAAAACAATTAGAGAAAAAGTACCTGATGTAGAAATTGAAGTATTTATTCATGGTGCGATGTGTATGGCTTATTCAGGAAGATGCTTGTTGAGTAACTATTTTACAAATCGTGATTCAAATAGAGGAATTTGTGCACAAGATTGTAGATGGAATTATAAAGTAATTGCTGAAGGACATGAAGATAAAGGTGCGCATGATATAGTGGAAGAACATGGAGAAACATTTATTTTCAATGCAAAAGACTTGTGTTCGATAGAATTTATTGATCAAATTATAGAAGCTGGAGTAAATTCACTAAAAATTGAAGGAAGAATGAAGAGTATTTACTATAATTCAACAGTAGTAAAACAATATAAAAGAGCATTAGACTCATATTATTCAGGAAATTATAAATATAATCCAAATTGGCTTGAAGAATTGAAAACAATAAGTCATAGACAATATTCTAACGGATTCTATTTAGGACCAACTTCTGAAAAGGATCAAAACTATGAAACAGGATTGTCATATAGCCAAACATATAGATTGATTGCAAATGTGTTGGATAAAGTGGATACAAATAAATATAAAATTCAAATTAGAAATAAAGCGTTTGCGACAGATACATTTGAATTGATTAGACCTGAAGGAGATCCTATTCCATTCAAAGTAGCGAATTTCTTAAATACTAAAAATGACGAATTCCAAGATGAAGTAAATCCAAATACAATAGCGATTATCGAAACTGATGTTGAAATGGGACCAATGGATTTGATAAGAATGAAATTACCTTTAGGAGTTTCTGATAGCGATATGGATACATCAGATTTAGGTTAAATTAAAATTCTATAACAGGTGTTATATTACTAATTGCTTGTAAATTTAATAATTTTAGAGTATAATATACTGGAATTTAATTTATTATTTAAAGAAATAATATTTTAGGAACTGAAAAATTAATAAAATTATAAAGAAAAGGTGGTAAAAATGAGAGAAAAAATATTAGTAATCGAAGATGATCCTAAAATTTCTAGATTATTAGAGATTGAATTAAAATTTGAAGGATTTGATGTATTTTTTGCTTATGACGGAAAAGAAGGATTAAATATGGCAAAATACGGTTCATACGATTTAATTTTATTAGACGTTATGTTACCAAAAATGAGCGGAATGGAAGTTTGTAAAAGAATAAGAGAAACTTCACAAGTACCTATTATCATGTTAACAGCAAAAGATGAAATTAGTGATAAAATTGTAGGATTTGATTATGGAGCAGACGATTACATGACTAAACCATTCTCAAATGAAGAATTGTTAGCTAGAATAAAAGCTTTATTGAGAAGAACTAAGAAAACAGTAGACCACAAAGGAATCTTTGAATATGAAGATTTAAGAATTAATTATTCTACATATGAAGTAACAAGAGGAGATACTTTAATTTCATTATCAAAAAGAGAATTTGAATTATTGGATTTCTTAGTATTAAATAAAGGTATTGTTTTATCAAGAGATAAAATATTAGAAGAAGTATGGGGATTTGATTATATCGGAAATGATAACATTTTAGACTTATACATTAAATATTTAAGAGACAAAGTAGACAAACCTTATCAAAGAAAATTTATTCAAACAGTAAGAGGAATAGGATTTATCTTTAAATAGGAGATTTACTATGGGAAAAATAAAATTAGAAGACCGTATTTCTATGAATTACGCTCTTCTATTTTTCATATTGATTTTACTTTCTAATGTGACATTAGTTTATAGTCTAAAGGTGCAAAGTGAAAAGTTGCGTAAGGAATCAGCCGCAAAGAAAATAGAAGAGATAGAAAGTTATTTTGAAAGAGTTGAATTAATTGCAAAACAGACGAAAAGTTTGTCAATAGATTTTAATCCAACGATTGGAGAAGGTGGACAAAAAATTTATCATACAAAGCCTTTTAATCCAGGTGAGGATAATTATCTGTATGTTTTTGAGATTTCAAATGATGTTTCTGATAAAGTGCCAATAAATACTGTTAATTCAACGGATACTGATGAGGCAACGTTGTCAAATGAAAGAATATTGGAAGTTTTGCAAAAGGCAAATATTGAAAGTGAAAACGAAAAAGGGAAAGTTCTTGATTTTGGTAAGAAAAATAAATATTTTACATTTAAAGTAAGTAAACAGATTAGAGGATTTACGTTTAATGTGTATACTTTAAAAAATATTACGCAAGAAGATAAAATTTATAAAAGATTGGAATATTTAGTGCTTATTTTCTCAATGATTGGAGTACTTATAACAATAATTATTTCAAAAATATTGAGTAAGGCAATAACTAAACCAATAAAAAATATTGTAAAAATTGCGAAAAAAATTAATAGTGAAGATTTGAAAGAGAGAATTGAAGTTCCTAAAAGAGAAGATGAGTTGCAAAACTTGACGTTGATTATAAATGAAATGTTAGATAGGCTTGAATTTTCATTTGAGAATCAGACAAAATTTGTGTCAGATGCGTCTCATGAGTTGAGAACGCCGTTAGCAATAATAAAAGGTTATGCTGAAATAATTAAAAAGCGACGATTGACGAATGAAGAAATTTTTGAGGAATCAATTGATTCGATTATAAATGAGACAGATAATATGAGAAATCTTGTTCAAAAATTATTATTTTTGGCAAAAGGTGAAATTACGAAAATTAATACAAATTTCGTTAAAATTGATATAAATGAGATGGTTACTCAAATTTATTCAGATACTGTTATTTCTATGACAACGCATCAATTTCATCTAGAAAAAGGTGAAGATTTTAGCATTCAAGGAGATGAAACATTATTACAACAGGCGATAAGGGCCTTGATTGAAAATGCAGTGAAATATTCTGAAAAAGGTACAAATGTGTATATAAAATCTGAGTTAAAAGATGGAATTGGAAGAATTTCGGTGAGAGATGAAGGTGTTGGAATTTCTGAAGAAGATGCAAAAAGAGTATTTGATAGATTTTATCGGGTTGATCTTTCTAGAACTAAGGCTACTGGTGGAACTGGATTGGGTCTTGCAATTGTTAAACGGATTGTTGAAATTCATGATGGTAAAATAGAGGTAGAATCTAAAGTTGGAAAAGGGACAGAAATTATTATTGTATTGCCTTTAGAAGGGAAAAAAGTGGAAGAAGTGAAAGAAGAAAAACCACAAAAACCGCAAAAACAACATTTTATAAAAGTAATAGAAAAATTTAGAAAATAAATATTTGTGATATTTATTAAAAATGGTATAAAATTTTAGGAGGAAAAATGGCTAGAAAATATTTCGGAACAGACGGAATGAGAGGAGAAGCCAATAAAGATTTAACTATCGATTTAGTTACAAATTTGGGGCTAGCTCTTGGATATTATTTAAAAAAACATAGAAAAAAAGCAGGGAAACCAAGAATTATTTTAGGAACAGATACTAGAATATCAGGATATATGATAAGATCAGCTTTGTCTGCAGGATTGAATTCGATGGGAGTACATATTGATTTTGTAGGAGTATTGCCAACACCTGGTGTGTGCTATTTGACAAGAAAATTAAAAGCAGATGCAGGAATTATGATTTCAGCTTCTCACAATCCAGTAAAAGATAATGGAATTAAAATTTTTAGCTCAAATGGGTACAAATTACCAGATAAAGTTGAAGAAGAATTAGAATCATTGATGGAAAATAGAGAAAAATTATTGGAACATCAAGTAAGTGGAGATGATTTAGGTAGATTCAAATATGTTGAAGATGATATGAGAATTTATTTAGATTTCTTAGCTTCGACAGTAAAAACAAACTTCAAAGGTTTAAAAATCGTTATTGATGCAGCAAATGGTGCAGCTTACAGAGTTGCTTCAAAAATTTATCAAAAATTAGGTGCTGAGATTATTGTTATAAATAATATTCCAAATGGGAAAAATATTAATGTAAATTGTGGTTCAACTCATCCAGAATTATTACAAGAAGTTGTAAAAGTTTACAAGGCTGATTTAGGATTGGCGTTTGATGGAGATGCTGATAGATTGATAGCTGTTGACCATGAAGGAAATGTTATTAATGGAGATTTAGTAATCGCTATAATTGCTGGATATTTCAAAAAACGTGGATTGTTAAATGACAATAAAGTTGTGACAACTGTTTTAAGTAACATGGGATTTGAAAAATATTTAGATGAACAAGGAATTGGTTTGATAAGAGCTAATGTTGGAGATAGATATGTTCTAGAAAAGATGAAAGAGTATGGATTGAATATTGGTGGAGAACAATCTGGACACATTTTAATGTTGGATTATAACACAACTGGAGATGGAGTTTTATCTTCAATTCAATTAGTTGCAGCACTTTTAGAAAGTGGAAAAACTTTAAATGAATTAGTAAAAGATATTAAATTATGGCCACAAGACTCTAGAAATATAATAGTTTCTAAAGAGAAAAAAGCTACTTGGGAAACTAACAAAGAATTAATTGACTTCATAAAAGAAAAAGAGAAAGAAATTAATGGAAAAGGTAGAATTTTAGTGAGAGCTTCTGGTACAGAATCATTGATTAGAGTAATGGTTGAAGCTGAAAAACAAGAAACAGTTGATAAATATGTAGAAGAATTATCTAAAAAAGTTGAAGAAGTTTTAGGATAATTTTTTAAAAAGGACGATCTAAAAGGTTGTTCTTTTTATTTTATAAATTTATCATTTGTTAGATATGTTTTGATAAAATTTTGTGATATAATGTACTAAAAATAAAAATTTAAAGTAGAAGAAAGGTTGAGAATATGGAGCATAAGGAATTTGCTGAAGTGTATGACATTTTTATGAAACACGTTGATTATAACGGATGGTATAAGTTTTTGAGAAATTTTATGAAAAAAAAGGGAGAAGTCATTGATTTAGGTTGTGGAACAGGAGAATTTATTTATAGATTTTTGAAGGATGACTTTTCAGTAACTGGAATTGATTTATCAGAAAAAATGTTGGAAGTTGCTGATAAAAAGTTGCAAGGGAAAAATTTAAAAAATCAGAACTACAAATTGATAAAAGAGAATATTATTAATTATGAGAGTGAAAATGAGACAGACTACATAATCTGTAACTTTGATACTGTAAATTATTTAAAAGGTGAAAAGGAATTTATAAAATTTATTCAAAAAAGTGAGAAAAATTTAAAAAAAGATGGATTACTAATTTTTGATGCTGTTGGTGAAGGGATATTTGAGGAAATATTTGAAAATGATATTTTTTTAGATGAGGAAGAGGAATATACAAGTATTTGGCGCCACGAACAGTTAAGTGCGAAAAAACATCTTGTGGAAATAGATTTATTTATAAGACAAACAAAAGATGATAATTTATTCAGAAAATACAATGATTTGCAATATAAATTTATTTATGATTTTGCTTGGATAATTGAAACTGCACAAAAAAATGGATTTGAAGTGATGGATACGGCTAGTAATCCTGAATTTGGAGAAAGTAGAATATTTTTTATATTTAAGAAAAAATAGAAATTTAGTGAATATGAATTTGAGGGATGAATAGAAATGAGTGAAAAAACAGAAGAAAAAGTGGAAAAAAATGAAACTGAAGATGAAAAAAGAAAACAAAAAATTTATGAGATAGAAAAAAAGTTGGGAAGACACAATAAAGATGAGATATTAAAGCGAAAAAGAAATAACGTATTAATGAAATATTTTTCGATTGCGACAAATATGATTTATACGTTGTCAATGCCGATTTTGTTGATGTTAGGAGTATATTTATTGTTGGAAAAATATGTGTTTAAACATCAGCAGCCGATAGTTTTGATTATATTTTTGATAATAGGAGCTTTTTCGGGTTATTGGTCGTTAATAAAAGAAATTAATAATATTAAATAGGAAAATGAGAATTATACGAAAAAGAGGTGAATATGCTAGAAAATATACCAAAAGAAATAAAAAAAATATATAAAATTTCAATAATTTTAGCAATAGTAATTCTGTTAATAGGAATAATTTTTAATCGAGTAGAATTATATTTCGCATATTTTGTAGGTTCATTAATTTCTACAATAAATATTCTTTTACTAATAAATGGCGTTCAAAAGATTTTTTATTTAAAATCACGACCAAAATTGAGAGGGAATTTAGAATTTCTTAAAAGATTGATAATATTGGGAATTGGATTTTTTTTAGTAGGATATGTGAGTAAAAAATATTTCTCTGATTATCTCATTCAAAATCTTGTATTTACTGGCTTAGGAGCATTAAATTTTAAATTTTCAATTTTTATAAATCAAATGATTTTAATGTTTGCAAAAAAACGATAATAGGAGTATAATAGAAAGTGAAGAATTTGTAAAAAGAATTTTTCAATTGCTTTTATATTAGAGAGAAAGGAGATAGAAGATGAAACAAAAAATGACTAAGTTTATAATATTTTTGTTTGCGATGATGCTGGTTGTTAATATTATCTTGGCTTTGATGTCGACTTTCTTGCCGATCAAATTCGTAATGCCAAGTGCAGTAGTTGAAGCACCACATTATTTTCATTTTGTTTTTGGTAAAATCAATTTTCAATTAAGCCAAACTGTTTTAAATACTTGGGCAATAATGATATTGTTAATCATTATTTTGAAACTTGGAACTAAAAACATCAGTGTAACAAATCCAAGTAAGTTACAAGTAATTTTAGAAGAATATTATAAATTTATTGAAAATACATTTTTGACAACATTTGGAGAAAAGAAGAAAAAATTTGTACCTTTTTTCTCGGCTTTGTTCGCTTTTATACTATTTTCAAATTTAAGTTTGTTTTTATTTCCGTTTATTCTAATGATCACAAAAGAAAATGGAGTATATCATGTAGGTCATTTCTTTAGGACTCCGACAGCTGATCCAAATACAGCTATAGGGTTATCATTAGTAGTAATCTTTTTATTCTTGAGATTGTCAATAAAAAGAGGCGGATTTGTAGCATACTTAAAAAGTTTATTCGAGCCTATGTGGTTTATGTTTCCAATAAATGTAGTTGAGATAATATCGAAAGTACTTAACACATCAATGAGATTATTTGGAAATATGTTGGCTGGACTTGTAATTGGTGGACTTTTATATAGTTTAGTTGGTCGTAATTTAATACAGTCAGCGACTAGAAATTTACTTCAAGGAAGTTTTTCTTTTTCAGTTGGTTGGCCGATATTATTACAATTATATTTGGATGGATTTATAGGTATAGTACAAGCTTTTGTATTTACTATATTGTCATCAGTTTATATAGGTGAAGCATTAGGAGAAGAGAACGAAGGAGAAGAATAAAAAATTCTTTAAAAAGCAAAGTTTAAAATTTAAAAAAATTAGAAATTTTAGGAGGAAAAAAATGGGAAACTTAGTACAAGCAGCAGCATTATTAGGAGCAGGAATTGCAGCAATAGGAGGAATTGGAGCAGGATTAGGACAAGGGATTGCAACTGGATACGCAGTAGAAGCTATTTCTAGACAACCAGAAGCAAAACAAGATATTATGCAAACATTGATTACAGGGTTAGCAATTACAGAATCATCAGCAATTTATGCGTTAGTAATAGCATTCTTGTTAATCTTCTTAAAAGGATAATACTAAAAAAATCAAGGAGTGGAAATAATGAACGAGGGAGCAAAATTAGTAAATATAGATTTTACGATGGCTATTCAAATTATTAATTTTTTAGTATTAGTTTATATCTTTTGGAGGGCGTTTGCTAAGAAAATTGGGAAAGTGCTTGAAGATAGAAAAAAAATGGCATTATCTGAAATGGAAATCGTTGAAAATGAAAAAGCAAAATTAGAAGAACAAAAAACAGCGATTACTAAATTGAAAAAAGAATCAAAAAGAAGAGCAAATGATATTCTTATTAAAGCTGAAAGACAAGCTGATGAAAGAAAAGATCAA
This sequence comes from Leptotrichia sp. oral taxon 221, assembly GCF_018128245.1. NCBI lineage: Bacteria > Fusobacteriati > Fusobacteriota > Fusobacteriia > Fusobacteriales > Leptotrichiaceae > Leptotrichia > Leptotrichia sp. oral taxon 221. Next base: position 1,409,183 of record NZ_CP072378.1, on the reverse strand, counting down.
ATTGTATCTACAGCTATGGAAAATAGAGATAGAATGATGATGAAAGCAGAAGCCGATATTGAGAAAATGAGACTTAATGCTAAATTTGCGCTTCAAAAAGAAGTTGGTCACATGGCAGCCGAACTTGCTGAAAAAATAATTAAAGAAAATGTCAAAGATAAACAGGATACGATAATAGATAATTTTATTGAGCAAGTAGGTGATTAATGTGGATAATAATATGATAGCTCAAAGATATGCTACAGCAATTTATGAGATTGCAAAAGAAAACAATAAACAAGATGAAATTAGAGAAATTTTGAATTTATTGACTGAAAAATATAATGAAGATGAAAATTTTAGAAATTTTTTGAGTAATCCAATTGTAACAACTGAAGAAAAAGAAAAATTTTTAAAAAAGGCATTTAGTTTTATAAATCCAGAATCATTTAATATAATTAATTATTTAGTTAGTAAAGATAGAATGAACTATATTTCATTGATAAGAGATAATTATGTTAGTTTTTTGTATAAAGAAGAAAGTAAATTACCAGTTGTAGCTATATTTACAAAAGAATTATCTGAAGCACAAAAAGAAAAATTAATAAAAAAATTAGAGAAGAAATATGGTAAAAAAATAGTTCTGAATCTTGAAATTGATGAAAGCATAATTGGTGGAGGAATTATAAAAGTTGGAAACGATGTAATAAATGGCTCTATCAAGCATCAAATTGAAGATATGAAAAGAATATTCTAGAATAGGAGGTGCTTTTTCTTGAGAATAAAACCAGAAGAAGTGAGCAAAATTATTCGTGAAGAAATTGAAAGCTATAAATCGACTCTGGATGTTTCTAACGTTGGAACGGTGTTGGAAGTTGGAGATGGAATAGCAAGGATTTACGGATTAAGTAATGCGATGTCAGGAGAATTATTAACATTTGAAAATGGTGTAGTAGGAATGGCATTGAATTTAGAGGAAAATAATATAGGAGCAGTAATTTTTGGTGAAAGTAGAGGGATAAAAGAAGGAAGTACAGTTAGAGGTACTGGAAAAGTAGCTGAAGTCCCAGCTGGAAATGAATTATTAGGAAGAGTAGTTGACGCCTTAGGATCTCCTATAGATGGAAAAGGTGATATAAAAGCTGATAAATATATGCCTATCGAAAGACAAGCATCAGGAATTATCGCAAGAAAACCAGTTAGTGAACCATTACAAACTGGAATTAAATCAATAGATGGAATGTTCCCAATTGGTAAAGGTCAAAGGGAATTAATTATAGGAGATAGACAAACTGGTAAAACAGCAATTGCAATTGATGCTATAATTAATCAAAAAGGAACAGGAACATTATGTGTATATGTAGCAATCGGACAAAAAAGATCAACAGTTGCTCAAATATACAAAAAATTAGAAGAAACAGGAGCATTAGAATATACAATAATAGTTGCTGCAACAGCATCAGAATCAGCTCCATTACAATATCTAGCACCTTATTCAGGAGTGGCTATGGGAGAATATTTTATGGATCAAGGGAAAAATGTTTTGATAGTTTATGATGATTTATCGAAACACGCCGTTGCTTATAGAGAAATGTCTCTATTATTGAAAAGACCACCTGGAAGGGAAGCATTCCCTGGGGATGTATTCTACTTACATTCAAGATTACTTGAAAGAGCAGCAAAATTAAGTGATAAATTAGGTGGAGGTTCAATAACAGCCTTACCAATTATTGAAACAAAAGCTGGAGATATTTCGGCATACATTCCAACAAATGTAATTTCAATTACAGATGGACAAATATTCTTGGAAACAGACTTATTTAATTCAGGATTCAGACCAGCAATTAATGCAGGGGTTTCTGTATCAAGGGTTGGAGGAAACGCTCAAATAAAAGCAATGAAACAGGTTGCTTCAAAAGTAAAATTGGAATTAGCTCAATATAATGAATTGTTGGCATTTACACAATTTGGATCAGACCTTGATAAAGCAACTAGAGATCAATTAAATAGAGGTGCCAGAATTATGGAAGTGCTAAAACAAGCACAATACACACCTTATGCAGTTGAAGAACAAGTTATTTCGTTTTATAGCGTAACAAATGGTTTCTTTGATGATATTCCAGTTGAAAAAGTTAGAAATTTTGAAAAATCGTTAATTGAAAGTATGAGAAATAATAGTGATATTTTAGGAAAAATATTAGATAAAAAACAATTAACAGATGATTTGAGACAAGAAATAGATGAGTTTATCAAACAATATAAAAAAGAATACATTCTTAGTTAGTAGGTGAAGCAAATGGGTGCAAACATGAAGGAAATAAAAGAGAGAATTGACAGTATAAAAAATACAAGTCAAATCACTAATGCAATGAATATTGTATCATCTACAAAATTTAAAAAGTTTCAGGTTCTTACACTGAAATCAAGAAAATATGCAGAAGCAATAGACTTAGCTTTCGATAATCTAGTAGCAAGTTTAAAAGGAAATAGATTTGTTATTTTTGATGGAAAAAGAGAAGTAAAAAAAGTCGGAATAGTTGTAATGACTTCTGACAGAGGTCTTTGTGGAAGTTTTAACTCTGTTACATTGAGAAAATTAGATGAAATGATAAAGAGATTTAAAAAAGAAGGAAAAGAAGTTTCGGTAGTAACAATTGGGAAAAAAGCAAAAGATTACTGTAAAAATAGAGAAATTCAAGTAGACAGTGAGTATGTTCAATTAATTCCTGAAACAATGTTTGAAAAAGGGAAGAAAATAAGTGAAGATATTACTCAATTTTACTTAAATGATTTTTATGATGAAGTATATTTGATTTATTCTAAATTTGTTTCGGCAATAGAATATAACATTCAAATTGAAAAATTGCTTCCAATTGAGAAAAAAGAAAATCTTCCAACAAAAGAATATGTATTTGAACCTTCGGAAGATCAAGTATTAACAGCTTTTATTCCAAAAGTTTTGAATATTAAACTTTATCAATCATTATTGGAAAATTCAGCGAGTGAACATTCAGCAAGAATGTCAGCTATGAAACAAGCCAATGATAATGCAGCAGATATGGTTAAAAGATTAACAGTAGATTATAATAGAGAAAGACAAACAATGATTACGCAAGAATTGACTGAAATTGTAAGTGGTTCTCAAGCATTAAAATAAGAACATAATTGTAAAGGAGGTTAAATAGTGGCTAATATAGGAAAACTAGTTCAAGTTATCGGACCAGTTATAGATGTAAAATTTGAAAACGAGTTACCTGATATTTATAATGCCTTAGAGTTAGCTAATGAAGATGGAACAAAATTAGTAGCAGAAGTTCATTCTCATAATGGAAACGGAATTGTAAGAGCAGTTGCGATGTCAGGGACAGATGGTTTGAAAAGAGGACTAGATGTAGTAGATACTGGTAAACCAATTCAAGTACCAGTAGGAAGACCGACATTAGGAAGAATATTTAACGTATTAGGAGAAACAGTTGATGAAGGTGAAGCTTTAGGAGCAGATGTTACTAGAAATCCAATTCATAGAGAAGCACCATCATTCGATGAACAAGGAACAGATACAGAAATCTTGGAAACAGGAATTAAAGTAGTGGATTTATTAGCACCTTACTTAAAAGGTGGAAAAATTGGATTATTTGGTGGAGCTGGAGTAGGTAAAACCGTATTAATTCAAGAATTAATTAATAATATTGCAAAAGGTCATGGAGGACTTTCGGTATTTGCGGGAGTTGGAGAAAGAACGAGAGAAGGTAGAGATCTTTATAACGAAATGACTGAAAGTGGAGTTATTAACAAAACAGCATTAGTGTATGGACAAATGAATGAACCACCTGGTGCAAGACTTAGAGTTGGATTAACAGCTTTGACAATGGCAGAATACTTCAGAGACAAAGAAGGACAAAATGTGTTGTTATTTATTGATAATATCTTTAGATTTACACAAGCTGGAGCGGAAGTATCAGCATTATTAGGAAGGGTTCCATCAGCAGTTGGATATCAACCTAATTTGGCAACAGAAATGGGTGCTTTACAAGAAAGAATTACATCAACAAATACTGGATCAATTACATCAGTTCAAGCAGTATATGTACCAGCCGATGACTTGACTGACCCTGCACCAGCAACAACATTCGCACATTTGGATGCGACAACAGTATTATCAAGACAAATTGCATCACTTGGAATTTATCCAGCAGTTGATCCACTTGATTCAACATCAAGAATCTTGGAACCTGAAATTGTTGGAAATGAACATTATCAAGTTGCAAGAAATACTCAAAAAGTATTACAAAGATACAAAGAATTACAAGATATAATTGCAATTCTAGGTATGGATGAATTAGATGAAGAAGATAAATTAGTTGTTAATAGAGCAAGAAAAATTCAAAGATTCTTCTCACAACCATTCGCTGTAGCTGAACAATTTACTGGTATGAAAGGTAAATATGTTCCTTTAAGAGATACAATTAGAGGATTTAAAGAAATCCTTGATGGATTGCATGATGATTTACCAGAACAAGCTTTCTTATACGTTGGAACGATTGAAGAAGCTGTTGCAAAAGCAAGAGAGTTAATGGCTGAGTAAAGGAGATAATTATGGCAACAGAATTTATTGCAAAAGTAGTTACACCAGAAGGATTAGTTTTTGAGAAACCAGTAACATTTTTGAGAATTAGAACTGAAACAGGAGATATAGGAATATTGGCTAAACATATTAATTTTATTTCTCCAATTGGTTCTGGTGAAATGTTAGTCCGTGAAAAAGATAATAAAGAAACATCGTATTTTTTAAACGGAGGTTTTTTAGAAGTTAGACAGGATAAAGTAGTTGTCCTTGGTGAAGAAGTTCTTGAAGCAGAAAAAGCAGATGCTATTAGAATGGCTAAAAAAGCTGCAATCGAAGCTTCAAAACGAAATAAAATACATGAAGAACAAGATATTTTAGGAACTAAGAAAAAAATTCAAAGTAATTTATTGAGAAAATAAAAATCCATATTATTTATGTAATTTGGATACTTATTAATGGATGGAGCTATTTCTATTTTAGCTCCATACTTAATAGGTTAAATAAATATTTGAAAAAATGTTTGGAAAGTAATTAGAGCAGTCTTTAGTACAAAAAAATTCCAATTAGAAAAAACTTAAAATATAATTCTTCTTGCAGTTATATTTGCAGAGATTTAATTTTATATAAATTATTTTTATATAAAAAAATAAGTTTTACATAAAAATTTGACTTTGTAAATATTTATGATATACTTTAAAGTATAGAGTATGAAAAGACATATAAAAAATTAAAATTGGAGGCTTTTAAATGAGTAAAATTAAAAAATTGTCAAAGAAAAAAACAGAAAATGTAACAAAAAAAGTGAGTACTGAAGAAGATAAAAAAGTTTTTGTTAAAGATTTGAAAAAAGAGGAAAAATCAATGAAAGAAAAATCAAAAGAATCAAAATCAGAAGAAAAAGCAAAAGGAATCAAAGTAAGAAAATCTCCAAGAGCTTCTTATTATAGAAACTATCCAAACAAAAAATTAATAAGAATTTTAAATAGAAGAATAAGAAAATTTAGAGCTTTAAGTTTTAAATATAGAGATATAAATACTGAAGAAATTGAAAAAAGATTAGTTGAAACTGAAATAAATAAATCTAAATTTGTTAGAGGATCTGAGCATGTTGGAGTATCAAATAAAGAAGATATTTATTTCGATAAAGCATTCTTGCCAAGTGCTTATTTTGTAGATGAAGCAGTGCTTATGCCTAAAAATCCAACTACATTGTATGTATATTGGGAAATAAGAGAAGAAACATTTAATAGATTGGCAGAAAATAATCATGTTATAGATAATATTATTATAAAATTATTTAAGGATGGACATGAATATAGAAAAATTGTAAGACATGAAAGAGTAGGTTCACATTATATACTTGATGTTGACACAAGTAAAGATTATGAAGTATTTATAGGGTATGAAGATGCTTATGGAAATTTTGCAGAAGTTGCACATTCAGAAAAAGTAATTGCACCATCTGATAAATTATCAAATAACTTTGATTTGTTGTGGGGAACAGTGAAAGAGGATAAAAATACAAATCAAGTAATTAAATACATAAATACACCTACATTAAGTGATGAAAATAAAGAATTCTATGAATTATCTGAACAAATGGATAAATTTGGTAAAAAATTATCGGAATCAGATTATGAAGAATTTACTATTGAAGTATTAAGAAGATTAAGAAAAATAGGAGCTTCAGAAAGTATTTTAGAAATAGAAACTGATAAAGTTAGAACAAAACCAGATAGATTATTAATGACAGGTGTAAGAAGTTCGTAATAATTTTTATGAAAAATAAAATAGGAAATTAAAATTTAGATAAATATTAATAAAACCTATGTAGCAGAAGTTTTAGTACATAAATTTAGAGAGGTAATAATGAAAATAGTTGTTTATGGTGCTGGAGTTATGGCACAATACGTGAAAGATTCAATTATAAGTTCAAATAATGAGTTTGTTGGATTTGTTGATCCATTAGGAAATGGAGATTTCAAAAAATTAAGTGGAGAAAATGTAGATTATGATGCGATTATTGATTTTTCACATTTTACTTTAATTGATGATGTTCTAGAAGCGGCTGTTTCAAAAAATGTACCTGTAGTTATAGCAACAACAGGACATACACCAGAACAGTTGAAAAAAATAGAAGATGCATCAAAAAAAATACCATTGATTAAAGCGACAAATACCTCACTAGGAGTAACTGTTTTAAATGAAATAGTAGCTTATGCAACAAAATTATTGAGTGATTTCGATATTGAAATAGTTGAAAAGCATCATAATAGAAAAATTGATGCACCAAGTGGAACAGCAAATACGTTGTTAGAAGTGGTAGAAAAGAATTTAGATGGAGATTATAGAGTCGTTTACGGAAGAGAAGGAGAAAGTAAAAGACAACCTAAAGAAATTGGAGTTCATTCTATAAGAGGTGGAAATATTGTAGGTGAACATACTGTGATTTACGCAAAAAATGACGAAATTATAGAAATAAAACATGAAGCTTTGTCAAGAAAAATGTTTTCAGACGGAGCTGTAAAAGCTATTCTTTATTTAAAAGGTAAACCAGCTGGAAGTTATGAAATGAAAGATGTTTTAGGGATAAATAAATAGATTATTGAATACTAAAAATAGGAGATGAAAATGACAGAATTAGAAAGATCAAAAGAGATTATACAATTTATAGCAAATGCTGAAAAAACTACACCAGTTGAATTGTATACAGATGAAGAAATAAAAGAGACTCATTCTTGTAAAGTTATAGGAAAAGATGGATTGAAAATAGTATTTGGAGATTGGCAAAATGTTGAAAAAGTTATAAAAGATAATAACTTAACAAATTACTATTTAAAAAATGATAGAAGAAATTCAGGAGTTCCTATGCTTGATATTAAAAATATTAATGCAAGAATTGAGCCAGGAGTTTATATCAGAGATAAAGTTTCAATCGGAGATAGAGCAGTTATCATGATGGGAGCTGTTATCAATATTGGTGCTGAAATTGGTGAAGGGACAATGATTGATATGAACGTTGTTCTTGGTGGAAGAGCTAAAGTTGGTAAAAACTGTCATATTGGAGCTGGAGCAGTGTTAGCAGGAGTTATTGAGCCACCTTCAGCAGATCCTGTAGTAGTTGAAGACAACGTTGTTATCGGAGCAAATGCAGTTGTTTTAGAGGGAGTTAGAGTTGGGAAAGGTTCAGTTGTGGCAGCAGGAGCGGTTGTTACTGAAAATGTACCAGAAAATGTAGTTGTAGCGGGAACACCAGCTAAAATTATTAAAAATGTAGATGATAAAACAGCATCTAAAACAGAATTAGTTGAAGAATTGAGAAAATAATAGAGAGTTTAAATAGTTGATTTTTACTACCTTTAAGGAATTCACAAAGGTTTTAGTGCAGTTTTAGAAAGTTATTTCTAAGGTTTTTGTGATAGAATAACTCAATTCGTTAAAAAATAATAAAAATTAAAAAAATAAGAGGAGAAATATTTTCGATATTATATAAATATTTGTGATTTAGTTTACTTAATTTATTAAGTAAAAAAGATTATGAAGTATTTTATTATAAAAGAGAATATTAGTTTAGGAGGAAAAATGAAAAAATTATTACTAGTGGGAGCATTATTAGGAGCAAGTGCGTTATCTTTTGCAGATGCAAAAAGTGATTATCAAAATGCAGAAAATTTAGCAAAAGGTAATAAAGTTGAACAAGCAGTAAAAGTATTAGAAAAAGTAGTAAACTCAGGAGATGCAACTTATGTAACAAAAGCTAATTTCCAATTAGGAGCATATTACTTAGGGAAAAATAATATACCTACAGCTAAAAAATATTTATTATCAGCTTGGAATGATGGAAAAACTGTTACAGAAGATACTGTAGAAGCTGCAAGATTATTATACTTAATCAGTCTTCAAGAAAAAAATATTAAAGGAGCAGAAAATTATATTTCTTGGGCAGATGAAAAAACTCAAGGAGCAGATGGAGATTTAGCTTCAAGTTTAATTATCTTCTATTTTGAAAATGGAATGCAATCAAAAGGTCAAGCAAGATATAATAAAGCAATGTCATCTTCAAATGTAGATTACAAAGCATATATAAATTATAATGTTGGTCAATATTATTTAGGAAAAAATAATCTTCCAAATGCTAAAAAATATTTAAAAGATTCATATAGCAGTGCATCAAAAGAAGCTAAATTACCAGCAGGATACCTTCTTGCACAAATAGCATTAGCTGAAAAAAATAACGCAGATGCGGAAAAATATTTAACTGAAATGAATACAATTACAAGTGGAAAAAATGCACAAATTTTAGGAATGTTAGGTTCACATTACTTACAAACAAATAACTTAACAAAAGCTGAAGACTACTTGAAAAAAGCAGCAGCGGCAGATCCTAAGAGCAATGATGCAAATATCTTATTGTTAGCAATTTATGAATCAAAAAATGATACAGCAAATGCTACTTCAATCTACAATAAATTGAAAGCAAAAGCGCCTACAACAGTAAATAAAGAATTAGGAATTTTCTATGCAGGATTAGGAAGTCCTCAATTAGCTGAAAAATACTTACAAAAAGCTATTACTGAAAATAAAGATAACCAAGCTAAAGCAATGTTAGGACAATTATATGCTCAAATGGGTAAAAAAGCTGAAGCAGTTAAATTATTAAAAGAAGCAGTTGCAGCTAAAGTACAAGGAGCAGACCAAATCTTGAAACAAGTAGAAGCTATGAAATAGTTATAAATAGGACTAATATTTAAATATTATAAATAAAGATGTGAATTTATTTTATTATATAAAATGGTAATTAATAAATTCATATCTTTTTATTTTTGAGAATTTTTGGTATAATATAGGAGAAATATTTGTAGGAATAAATTATTTTTTTATAAATTGATATTGAAAAATTGAGAGGAATTGTACGTGATGTTACAATTTATAAGAATTAAAAAGTATGAATTTTAAAGAGAAATTTGATTTTTACAGATATGAAAAATTACGAAAGGAGAGAGGGAATAAATTGAGGGGAAATTTTTAAGAAATTTGAGAATTTGAAGATTTAAAAATTTTGTAATAAAGAGAATTGAAATAAAATTAGAAAAGGAGAGAGGTTATGGCTAGAAAAAAAGCAGATGAAAAAGATATGTCAGATAAAAGTAAAGTTTTAGATTTGGCGTTGAAGCAGATACAAAAAGAATATGGTGAAGGTTCGATAATGAAACTTGGGGAAAACCAAAAAATGAATATTAGAGCTATTTCGACAGGAAGTTTGAATTTGGATATAGCTTTGGGAATTGGTGGAGTTCCAAGAGGTAGAATTATTGAAATTTATGGGGCTGAATCATCAGGGAAAACGACTTTGGCGTTACATATTATCGCAGAGGCACAAAAAGAAGGTGGAATTGTAGGATTTATTGATGCGGAACATGCATTGGATCCAGTTTATGCGAAGGCTTTGGGAGTGAATATTGATGAATTGTTGATTTCACAACCAGATACAGGGGAACAGGCTTTAGAGATTGCGGATATGCTAGTTAGAAGTGGAGCTATGGATGTAATTGTTGTCGATTCAGTAGCGGCTTTGGTTCCAAAAGCTGAAATTGAAGGAGAAATGGGAGATCAGCAAATGGGATTACAAGCTAGATTGATGTCAAAAGCGTTGAGAAAATTGACTGGAAGTATTTCAAAATCAAATACTGTAATGATTTTCATAAACCAAATTAGAGAAAAAATCGGCGGATTCTCATTTGTTCCAGGTGTTCAAACTACAACATCAGGTGGTAGAGCGTTGAAATTCTTCTCTACAGTAAGAATGGAAGTTAAAAGAGTAGGTTCTGTAAAACAATCTGATGAAGTAATTGGAAGTGAAGTTTTAGTTAAAGTAACGAAGAATAAAGTTGCACCGCCATTTAAAGAAGCTAGATTTAATATAATGTATGGAACTGGAATTTCTCGTATTGGAGAAGTTTTGGATGCGGCGATAGATTTAGGAATTGCGGCTAAAAGTGGAGCTTGGTTCAGTTATGGAGATGAAAGACTTGGACAAGGTAGAGTAAACGTTGAAAAAATGTTGCAAGAGAATAAAGAATTGTATGGAAGATTGGAAAAAGAAGTTCTTGAAGCGATAAGACCAAAATCAGATGTTCTTGAAGAAGAAGTTAAAGTAGAAGTATCAGAAACACAAGAAGAAGTGCAATCAGAAGAAGTAAATGAAGATAATTAAAAAAATTCAAAGAAATAAATTGTATTTGGATAATGAGGAAATAATGGATGTAAGTCCGTTAATAAGGCAGAAGTATAATTTGAAAGTGAATGATGATATTGAAAGCCTCTATGATGACGTTTCATATGAGGCTTCTCTTGAAAAAGGGATATTTATAATTTCTTTGAAGGATAGGACAAAGAAAGAACTTCAGACAAAATTAAATGAAAAATATTTTAATGCAAAAATGGTTCAAAAAGCTGTACAAAAATTGGAAGAACTTGGATACATTAACGATCTAGATTATACCATAAGCTATATTAATAATAGAAAATATGGAAAAAATAGAATTTCATATAATTTATTTCAAAAAGGTATAAACAGAGAGACGATTGATAAAGCCTATAATATAATCGAAGAGGAAATGGAAAAAAATATTGAAGATAGAAAATTGGAAAAGGCGATACTGAAGCATAGAAAAAAACTTTTGGTTGATGATGAGGAAAAGGATACAAGTTTGGAAGGGAAAATGAAAAGGTTAAAAGAGGAACAAAAAGTGATTCAAAGTCTTGCAAGACAAGGATTTGAGATAGAAAAAATTTTTTCAAAACTAAAGGAATTTAAGGAAAGTGGTTTTGAAGAATAAAATAAGAAAGAAGGTAGGAAAATGAGAACGATATTTTATCATATTATACTTTGTGGGACATTTATTTTCGGACTGTTTTCTAGATATCCGTACTTGTGGTTTCATAGAGATCCTGAAAAAAGATATAGATTTGTAACAAAAACTAATAAAATTTGGGGGAGACATATTTTATGGGGAGCTGCGAGTAAAGTTAACGTGATTTATAAAAGTGAAGCAGTAAAAAAGGAAGTTGAGAAAATTAGAGATACGAGAGAAGCTATTGTTTTGATTTCGAATCATCAAAGTAATACGGATATTCCTGTTTTATCTGCATATTTACCAATTGATTTTTCATTTATTGCAAAAAAAGAAATGAGAAAATGGCCATTAATTGGGTATTGGATGAAGTGTCAAGATTGTATCTTTTTGGATAGAAAAAATCCACGTCAAGGAATGAAAGATATGAAAGAGGCAGAGAAAAAAATTGCAAATGGACATTCATTCGTGATTTTTCCTGAGGGGACAAGAAGTGAAGATGGAAAAGTTGGAGAATTTAAAAAGGGGAGTTTTAAATTGGCGTTGGATTCTAATGCGAGAATATTGCCTGTAACTTTAATTGGAACTTATGATATTCAAAAAAAATCTAGCTTGAAGGTTACGCCTAATAAGAATGTGAAAATGGTTGTGGATATGCCGATTAATTTGGATGAGTTGTCGAGGGAAGACAAAAAGAATATTCATAGTTATGTAAATAATATAATAAAAGAAAATTTTGAAAAATATAAATAAAACTTTTGTGACTGTTACAATATAAAGTTAGTGAGATATAAATAATATTAAATCTGTAAAAATATATTTTATTAAAAATAAGAAATTAGAAATATGGAGGGAGAAAATCATGAAAATATTTCTTGCAACTAAAAATAAGGGGAAAATTGAGGATTTTAAAAAGTTGACAGAAAACATGGATATTGAAGTTGTGACAATTTTGGATAATATTGAAATACCTGATGTTGTGGAAGATGGAGATACTTTTGAGAAAAATTCTGCGAAGAAGGCTCTTGAGATTGCGAAATATACTGGGATTGTGACAGTTTCAGATGATTCTGGATTGTGTGTAGATTATTTGAATGGTGCTCCTGGGGTTTATTCTGCTAGATATTCAGGAGAAAATGCGACTGATGAGAGTAATATGGATAAATTATTGGAAGATTTGAAGGATGTTAAGAAAGAAGATAGAAAAGCTCATTTTGTTTCGGTTGTGACAATTGCGTATCCCAATGGGGAATATCAGTCTTTTAGAGGAGAAGTAGAAGGAGAAATTCTTTTTGAAAGACAAGGAAATAATGGATTTGGATATAATCCGATATTTTATTCGAAAGAACTTGGGAAATCTTTTGGAATGGCAACAATGGATGAGAGAGTGAGTGTTAGCCATAGAGGAAGAGCTTTTAGAAAGTTGAAAGAAGAAGTGCTAGATAAACTATCTTAATTTTTATTAATAAGTTAGCATAGGTTAGTTTCTGTGAAAAATGGAGATTGACCTTTTTTTATTAATATAAGTATTATTTTTGAGATAAAGTAGAGAAAAATTTTAAAAGGAATGAAAAAAGGCATAAATATTTTTGGTAAAAATTATTGTTTTTTTTCATTTTTCATAGTATACTAGGATTGAGATAAGGAGAGGAGATAAAAGCATATCGAAGAAATATAAGAATCAAAGCTTTTCGATTATAAACAAAATTTTCATAATTATAGGAAGGATTCAATCAAAAAATTAAATAAAAATTGTTTAGTGGTTTAAACCTTGATTTTAAATTAAATTTAAAGAAGGGTTTACATTTTATGGTTTTAAGGCATATCTATTAAATTATTAGTGATTTTTATTCCGAATGAGGAATATGAGGTGATAAAAATGTCAAATAATTTAAAACAATTGTCAAAAGATTTGAAGGCTTTTGCAAAAAGATGTAAAGATTTCCGATATACAGAACAAGCACTACTCGCATTTTTGTTAACTGGAATACTTGCATTTTCTGAAATAGCTGGAGCACCGACTACGGTTGCGATTAAAAATCAAAGGCAAGAAATAAACACATCAATAAGCGATATTCATCGTGAATTTAAAAAAGCAAGAACAGAAAATGATAAATTAATAAAAGATTACAACTTAGAATTGATTAAATTAATGGAGCAAGGAGATCATGTAGTTAAATCTCCATGGAGTTCTTGGCAATATGCAGCTAATGGATTTTATAACGATTGGCAAGGTCGATATAAAGGTCGTGGGGATAAAGAGGAAAAATATCCATATGAAGGAATATTTAAGAGAAGTGAAGATCCTTATGAAAGAAATATATCATTGGATAGTAAAAAATATTCAACATTATCAAATTCATTTGATTCAAAATCAGCATCGAGTAATAGAAGAGAATTAATAAAAAAATACGGAATAGCTAGTACAGAACCGGTAAGAGAACCAATAGTAGCTTTTGATGTAAATGCATCAATTCATCCGAGAAATATTAACAAATCAGCAATTGTAATAGCAAGTAAAACTGCAATTACACCAGAAGTGCCTGAAGCAATTAAATTTACGCCTCCTAAGCCGGTTATTAGTATTCCAAAGGATCCATATACACCTAATCCGCCTACATTTGCGATAGTTTTGGGTGCGGATTGTAATGAAGGATGTAATTCATCTGGAGTTGTTAGACAAAATACAAAAGCAGGTTTCTTGGCTTCAACAGACAATCAAAGTAATCAAAATATTGATGTTATACTTCATTATACATGGAAATACAACAATTTAGCTGAAAAATCTTATGCTTTTAAAATGTATAAGGAAACAAATACACAAACATTACCATCTCTGGCTAGTGGAAATACATATTATTTTAATTCATATAATTTTGGAAATGGTACAAAAGAATTTGCTAATGCAATTGAAAATTCTGAAGGAACAGATAGAAATCATCAGTATTTTTTTATAGGAGGTTCTAGATTTTGGGAAATAGATAATCATACTGGTACTGCTACTTATGAAATTCCTAATGGAAAAACTGTGAGTCTTGGAGGAATTTTAACGTTAGCAATGGTTTCTCAAGAAAATGGAGCAACACTTAAAAATAGTGGTACAATAACAGATATAAATGAAAAAGATGATGCTTATATACAACAAATGCCTTATGATACTGGTCAAAATTACAAATTAATATACGGACCTAATGATACTCCGTATCAAGTTAAAAGAAGTTCAGATGGTTATGTCGGATATAAAGTTGGTATAGCACAAGTTGAAGAAAATAGTAGAAGTGGATGGAATTCATATGGAACAAGTGCTGGAGCATTAGCTGGAACTCGTTGGGCGAAATGGGAAGATCAAAAATTAGAAAATAACGGAATCATTGATTTTAGAGGGGGAAAATCAATAGGGATGTATGTTTATCGTCCACAACAAGCTAATGGTTACGACACTGCATTAACTTATGTTAAAATGTTGAATACAGCAAGTGGGAAAATCCAATTGAGTGGAGCAGAAAGTTATGGTATGAAATTAGCATCTAGATCAGATTCCAGTGCTGAAATGAAAAATATGGGAGAAATAGAGCTTAGAGTAAATCCGAATGGTTCAGACAAAGCTGACAATTCAGCAGCAATGGCATTAATGGAAGATGAAAGTGTTACAAATAATGTAAGTATGGCTAGAGGAAAAGCAGTTAATGAAACAACTACTGGATTAATTAAACTTTCAGGAGTACAAAATTCAATAGGAATGTTCGTTAACATAGATTCTGACATGACAAATAAAGGTAAAATAAAAATAGATTCAACAATAGCAGAAGCAGCAACTGATCAACCTATGAATATTGCAATGAGAGCTGATTATGGAACTGGACATGGAGGAACTGCAACAGTTGGTTCAAATGCAGAAGTCATAAATGATACAGCTGGTGAAATTACTTTGAAAGGAACTTACGCAATTGGACAATTAGCGAGAGTTTCTACAGCTACGAATAAAGGTAAAATATTAACTGACACAGATATTAAAAATTCAATTGGTATGTCAACTTTAGGTGGAAAACTTACTAATGAAGGAACAATAACATTAACAGGAAGTGGAGTTTCAAAAAATATTGGAGTATTTTTAAATAGTTATACATTAAATGGAACTACTTATAATCCAACAGGTGTATTAGGAGCAAATAGTGCAATAACAGTGTCAGGAGATAGTTCTACAGGAATATTAATTAATGGTTCAGCATCTACAGCAACTCCAGCTACGGCAACATTGGATTACGGTGGAAATGTTACAGTTACTGGAAATGGAGTTTCTGGAATGACTATTGGAGATAATAATAATGGTAAAGCAGAAGTAACTGTAAAAAATGATGGTAAAGTAACAGTAAATAATGGGGCAAATCCTTCTGATGTATATCAATATACAAGTGGTACTAACACAATCAAACAAGGTTCTTATGGTATTGTTGTAAGTAAAAATTCGAAACTTGTAAGTGATGGAACTCATAATGTTGAAGTAGACGTTAATGTAAAAGAACCTGAATCAATCGGATTATACGCAGGAGAAAATGCAATTTTAGAAGTCGGAAAACATACGGTAAAAGCTGATGAAGGTGCGGTAAACTATGATGCAGATAAAGGTACTATTAGATTAAAAGGTGTAGGCGATGCTACAACAGGTCAAAAATCATTATTATTCTATCTTGGGGATAATGGTACAGGTAAAGTTTATATAGATGGAACAATGACAGCTAAAATTGAAGGTGGAGCTAATCCTAATTTGAGAGGAACAGCATTTTATTATGTAGGAACTGGAAGTAGTCCTTTTGGAGCGACTGAAATTGGAAACTGGGCAAAAAATAATTTTGGAGATGGAACAACTTCGACTTTAGGGCATTTGACATTAGACATGGAAGCTGATTCTAGATTATTTATCGCACAAGGTGTTGGAATGAATTTATCTGATACTACAGGAGACACTGTTTCGACTGCAACAGGTGTTCATTTTACTCCTACGAGTACTAATTACAAGACATTTATGTTGTATCGAAGTCAATTAACAATTAATCAAGATGTAAACTTGGATAATAGTACAGATGCGTATAATCAACTTGAAATTTCAAATTCATCAATAACAAATGCTAATACGAAGACAATAACAGGAACTGCTAATAAACAAGTTGCAATGGCTCAAGAAAATAATAGAATATATCCTAGAAGTGATGTTATATTATCAAATGAAGGTAAAATTAATTTAAGTGGTACAGAATCTACAGGAATTTATGGAAAATATGCAGAGTTGTATAATAAATCGAATGGTGAAATAACAATGGGTGATAAATCAACTGCGATTTATGGACTTGATGATTCAATAGTAGAAAATAGAGGTAAAATTACAATTGGTTCTAATTCAACAGGATTGTATTCAGAAGGATCTACTAGCCAAGGTATAAAAAATTCTGGAATTATAGAAACTTCTGGAAATGACTCAGTTGCAATTTCTTATAAACCAGATGCGACACTTGGTGCGGGAGTTGTTGTAGAAAATACAGGAACAATTAATTTATTAGGTGATAAAAATACAGGAATTTATGCGACTGGAACACCAGGATATACAGCTAAAAATAGTGGAACAATAACATTGGGAGATTCTGCAACAATTAGTAGTCCTAATGTTGGACTTTACACAGATCACAATGCTGTAACTCTTGAAAATACAGGAACAATCAATTCAGGAAAGAATACGATTGGAATTTATGGTTATGGAGTAAATAATTCTGGAGATTTGAATGTTGGAGATGCAGCAGTTGGTATTTATTCACAAAATGGCAATGTTAATTTGACAGGTGGAACTATTACGACAGGAACAGATGAAGCAGTTGGAGTTTATACAGTTGGAAATTCACAAGTTATTACAAATAATGGAACAAACTTTAACTTTGGGGATAATTCATTTGGATTTGTAAATGTAGGAAGTGGAAATACGATAGCTTCAAATATTTCAAATGTTGGACTTGGAAATAAAGATGTCTATATTTATTCAAATGATACAGCAGGAACTGTAACAAATAATACAAATATTTCTTCTAGTAGACAAGAAAACTATGGAATTTATTCAGCAGGAATCGTAACGAATAATGGAGATATTGATTTATCAGGAATAGGAAGTGTTGCAGTTTACAGTGTTAAAGGTGGAACAGCCACAAATACAGGAACAATAAAAGTAGGAGCTTCAGATACTGTAAATGATTTATTCTCAATTGGTATGGGTGCTGGATACGGTACAACTGACACAGGAAATGTAATAAATAATGGAACAATTATTGTAAATGGAAAAAATAGTATAGGAATGTATGCAAGTGGAGCAGGAAGTACAGCTACAAATAATAATAATATTGTATTGAATGCTGATAATACAACAGGTATTTACGCAGATGAAGGAGCAACAGCTATTAACACAGGAACAATAACAAGTTCTGGAACACATTCGAATGTAGTAGGAGTTTACTTAGGAAGAAATTCTACGCTTAATAATACAGGAGTTATTAATATCAATGGAGCAAATGGAGTTGGAGTTTACTTAAAGGGAGGAACAATAGCTAACTACGGTACTATTACTGTAAATGGAAGTAACGATCGTTCTAAGACAATATTTAAATTTACAACGCCTCCGACAGGAAAATCAATGGGTAGTGCTGCAATAAATGCACCAGCAAGAGCTCAAACAGCAACTGTTACAATAAATGGAATTTTACAAACACCAGTAGTTATAAATACATTTGCACAAAATCCGATAGAAGTTTCAGCATCAAGCATTGGTTTGTATGTAAACACTTCTGGAAAAGATTATACAAATTCAATAACAGGATTAGGAAATTTAACTACAGAAGCTGATTTAATTATTGGTACAGAAGCTACTCAAATGACAAATAGTAAATCAATTTTGATTAAAGATCCTAGAATGTTAGCTCCTTATAATGATGTAATTAAGACAAGTGGAGTTACAAAATGGAATATTTATTCTGGAGGTTTAAACTGGTTAGCAACACCAACATTGAATCCAAGTGACGGAACAATGACAAGTATTTATATGGTTAAAGTTCCATATACAGATTGGGCAGGAAAAGAAACAACCCCTGTAAATAGTACAGACACATACAACTTCTTAGATGGATTGGAACAAAGATACGGAGCAGAATGGTACGGTGATAGAGGTGAAAGAGAACGAGAATTATTCAGTAAATTGAATAATATTGGTAATAATGAAGAAGTTTTATTCTATCAAGCGACAGACGAAATGATGGGACACCAATATGGAAATTTACAACAAAGAATCAACGAAACTGGAAACTTGTTAGACAAAGAATTTAAATATATGCGTAACGAATGGAGAAATCCTTCTAAACAAAATAATAAGATTAAAGTATTTGGTATGAGAAATGAATACAATACAGATACAGCAGGAATCATTGACTATACAAGTAATGCTTATGGAGTGGCTTATGTTCATGAAGATGAAGCCATTAAGTTAGGACGTTCTAAAGGTTGGTATGCTGGAATAGTTAATAATAGATTTAGATTTAAAGATATTGGTAAATCTAGAGAAAATCAAACTATGTTGAAAGCTGGAATATTTAAGACAGTTTCGCCATATACAGATTATAACGGTTCATTGAGATGGACTATTGGTGCAGATGCATTTATTGGTAGAAATGAAATGAAACGTAGATTCTTAGTTGTAGATGATATATTTAATGCTAAAGGCGATTTCAATTCATATGGAGTTGCGTTGAAAACAGATTTAGGCTATGATATTAGATTATCTGAAAGAACGCATTTGAGACCATATGGAGCTTTGAAGATGGAATATGGAAGATTTAGCAGTATTAAAGAAGACACTGGTGAAATTAGATTAGAAGTAGATGGAAATGATTACTTCTCAGTTAAACCAGAAGTTGGAGTAGAATTTAAGTATGTTCAACCAATGGCAGTTAGAACGCAATTATCTATTGGATTGGCAGCTGCTTATGAAAATGAATTAGGAAGAGTGGCAAATGGTAAGAATAAGGCTAGAGTGAGATATACAAATGCTGACTGGTTTGGAATAAGAGGCGAAAAAGACGATAGAAGAGGAAATGCTAAGTTTGACTTGAATATTGGTATAGATAATACTAGATTTGGAGTAACAATAAATGCTGGATACGACACTAAAGGAGAAAATATTAGAGGTGGATTAGGATTCAGAGCAATTTACTAAAATATTGAAAATTATAATTAAAAATGGAAATATTTGTATTGATTTACAAAAAATTTCTTTACAAAAATGTTCTTAGATTGTTTGTCATAGTATTAAGCCTAGCTTAATAAAAATTGCACCTACGATTAAAATAAATTGCAGGTGCGATTTTTTTATGATTTATAATTATAATTTTTCGATTGCTTCTTCAATTCCAATTGCGTATGAGGCAGGTGAAAATTCAGTGATATCATATTTAGCCAAACCATTTACAAAATAAGGGTCGTTTTTGAAGATATCTTCTAATTCCTCTCTTGTAACGTTGTGGGCGATGATAACTGCTCCATCCACAGGATTTTTACGTCCTAACATAATAAATTTACCAGCTAAAACGTAATTATTAATAAATGCTAAATGATCCCCTCTTTTTTCATTAATTTCTTCTAAAGATTTTAAGTAAGTCGAAATCACAACAAACATTTTTTTCATGAAATATCATCCTTTCAAAATGAGAATTTTATTTTACAAAATGAAATATTTTATAAAATATATTTTGAAAATATTATACCATAACTAAAAATTAATACCAACCTCTGAATTTCATAGCTTTTTCGATTCTTCTAATACTTGACATGTATGCAGCATTTCTTAAATCTACTTTAAATTCATCAGCAATTGACCAAACATCTTCAAAAGCATTTGATAAAACTGTATCTTCTTTTTCTTGAACTTCGTCAAATGACCAGTAGTAACCTTGTAAGTTTTGAACCCATTCAAAGTAAGAAACTACAACTCCACCAGCATTTGCCAAGATATCAGGAATTACAACAATTCCTTTTTTGTATAAAATTTCGTCAGCTTCAGGTGTTGTTGGACCGTTTGCTCCTTCTGTAATAACTTTTGCTTTGATTCTGTCAGCATTTTCTGAAGTTATTTGATTTTCCAAAGCACATGGTGCTAATACATCTACTTCAAGTTCCAATAATTCCTCATTTGTAAAATCTTTTCCGTAACCTTTGTTTTCAACGATACGTCCGTTTTCCTCATAATCTTTAATAACAGCTTCCATATCGATACCATTTTCGTTATAAATTGCAACATCTGTATTTGAGAAAGCTACAATTTTTGCACCGTCTTTGTAAGCGTAATAAGCAGTGTAATAACCAACATTTCCAAATCCTTGAACTGCATAAGTAGCTCCTTTAACATCAATATTTAATTTATCTAATGCTTTTTTAGCAGCTAAGTGAACTCCATATCCAGTAGCTTCAGTTCTAGCTAAAGAACCTCCAAATTCTAAAGGTTTTCCAGTAAATACTCCTTTTGCTGAATGTCCAACAATTTTTTCATAACTGTCAACCATCCAAGACATGATTTGCCCATTAGTGTTAACATCTGGAGCTGGAATATCAACTTTTTCTCCAATTAATGGTGAAATTGCTTCAGCAAAACCTCTAGAAATTCTTTCTAATTCACCTTTTGAATATTTTTTAGGATCGATTGCCATACCACCTTTTCCACCACCGTATGGAATTCCTGCAACTGAACATTTGAAAGTCATCCAAGTTGATAGGGCCTTAACTTCATCTTTTGTAACTGCTGGATGAAATCTCAAACCACCTTTAAATGGACCTACCGCATTATTATGTTGAGATCTGTATCCTGTAAATGTTTTAATTGTCCCATCATCTAATTTTACAGGGAATGATACTTCCAACACTTTCATAGGATTTTTTAAAATTTCGTACACAGCTGGATCTGTGTTTAATTTATCGCAAGCAGATTTTATTTGTTTTTGAGCGATTTCAAATGGATTTAATGTTTCTAATGACATAATTTTATCTCCTTTGTTTTTAAATTTTTTTTATTCACAAGTACTTTATACTACAAAATAATGTAAAAAATCAAGCATTTTTTTTAAAGATATAAAAAAAGTAAGAATTCATATATTTTGTAAATGTTTGATTTTAAAATATTTTGATAAAAAAAGTATTTTACTTCATTAAAAAGAAAAAAATAATTAAAAAAATCGTAAAAATTTGCTATAATATAACATAAGATGAAATTTTGAAAGGAAAGAAATGATGAAAATAAGAAGAAAAATATTTTTAATATCGAGTATGATTTTTATGTCAGCAGTATCATATGGGAAAGATGTATTTGCAAATTATGGAGTAAGTTTTGGGAAAATAAATTTGACACAAACTACGGTGATTGATAACAATGATTTTAAAAGAATTGATGGACAAACTTACCAAATAACAGGAAGTGGAAATTACAGAATAATGGATCAAGGAGGAAGACGTTTAAACGTTACATTAAATCAAGGAGTTCTTGATGGAGTGTATGAAGAATATTATGCAAATGGAAATCTTTATACAACAGGTAGATATGTAAACGGTAAAAAAGAAGTAGAATGGACTGTTTATTCTGAAAATGGAAGAGTTTGGAAAAAATATCAATACAAAAACGATAATTTGAATGGTAGATATGTTTCATATTATGGAAATACAGGAATGCAAGAGATTGTTGGAGATTATTTAGATGGAAAAGCAACAGGAACATGGACTTATTATTTCCAAAATGGTTCAATAGAAAAAAGAGAAAATTATGTAGATGGTAAGAAAAATGGGCTATTTACAGAATGGTACTCAAATGGAAATAAAAAATCAGAAATAAATTATGTAGATGGTGAAGTAAATGGGAAAGTAACTGTTTATTACTCAAATGGTAGAGTTTTCTATGAAGGGAATTTACAAGGAAGCAGTGGTTCTATAAAAGGTTATTATACTGATGGATCGCTTGGATTTTCTGGAAATTTAATAAATAGAAAAAGAACAGGAACATGGACTTATTACACTAAATCAGGTTCTTCAAGAACTGTAAATTATTAGAAAAAACAGTTAGGAGGGAAACAGCATTGTCTTATTCAGCTGTTCTCAAAAGAGAAATTTTTAATAAAGAAATTACTAGTAAAGAAGAAAAATATGCAGAATTATTTGGGATTTTTAGTGCAAAAAAGTCTTTTAAAAAGAAGGGAATTCATTTTAGCACAGAAAATGTTTCGTTAGCAAAAAGAGTTTACTCTAATTTGAGAGATGTGACAAAAATGGATATACAAATAAAATATCAAGTTGATAAAAAATTAGGGACACATAAAATTTATGAAGTTATTTCTTTAGTAACTAAAAATTCTGAGAAAGAGTATAAGCATTTATTGAATAAAATGCTGTCATTAAAAAACTTTTTTGAGAAGAAAACAGAAGAACAACTTGCAGGAATAATAAGAGGTTTCTTTTTGAGTTGTGGTTATGTAAAATCACCTGAAAAAGGGTATGCGCTGGATTTTTTTGTAGATACGGAAGATTCAGCTACATATCTATATTATTTATTTAAAAATATGAAAAAGAGGGTTTTTCAGACAGATAAAAAAAATAAAAGTTTGGTTTATTTGAGAAATTCTGAAGATATTTTGGATATAATATTTTTGATTGGAGGAGTTACTTCTTTTTTTGAGTTTGAAGAAGTGATTGTGAATAAAGAGATTCGTAATAGAATTAATCGAAATATAAACTGGGAAATTGCTAATGAAACGAAAAAATTATCAGCTTCAGAAAAACAAATAAAAATGATTAATTTTATTGAGGAAAAATTAGGATTAGAGAATTTGACAGATGTGTTGAAGGAAACTGCATATTTGCGATTGGAAAATGGAGATTTATCGTTGCAAGAATTAGCAGATTTAATGGAAATTTCTAAATCGGGAATAAAAAATAGATTTAGGAGATTGGAAACAGTTTATAAAAGTTTAGTAGAAGAAAGTCAGAGTGAAAATTAAATGAAAATATTGTCTTTAATATATGGATTTATTGTTTTTGTGCGAAATAAACTTTATGATTGGAATATTTTGAAATCAAAAAAAGTTGATGGTGTGGAAGTCATTTGTATTGGAAATATTGTTGTGGGAGGTTCAGGGAAAACACCTGCAGTACAGTATTTTTGTAAGAAATATTTGGCAGAAGGCAAGAAAGTTGGTATTTTGAGTAGAGGGTATAAAGGTAAAAGAGAGAATGATTTGCTTTTAGTGAGAGATGAAAGTGGAATACTTGCAAGTGCTTTAGAATCAGGTGATGAAGCATTTTTACATTCGTTAAGTTTGCCAGTTCCAGTAGTTGTTTGCAGTAATCGTTATGAGGGTGCAAAATATTTGAAGGAAAAATGTGGTGTGGAAGTTGTAATTATGGATGATGGCTTTCAACATAGAAAATTATTGAAGGATAAAAATATCGTATTAATTGATGCGACAAATCCGTTTGGTGGTGATAATTATTTGCCAAAAGGAAGATTGAGAGAATCGGTAAACGAGCTAAAAAGAGCTGATGAAATAATTATTACAAAAAGTAATTATGTCAATCCAGAAAATATAGAAAAAATCAAGTCAAGAATTAAAAAGTATGGTAAAAAAATTTTTGTTGCAACTTTTGAAGGAGATTATTTTTATGATAATTTAGAGAGAAAGTATAGTCTTAATGAAATAAAAGATAAAAAAGTATTGATTTTTTCATCAATTGCTAATCCGAATGTTTTTTACAATACTATAGAAAAATTGAAACCTGCTTCGATAAAACAAGTAACCTTCGATGACCATCATGCGTATACTGAAAGTGAAATTGAAAATTTATCAAAAGAAGCCAAGAAATACGATTATTTGTTGACGACAGAAAAAGATATTGTGAAAGTTAATAGAGAAATACCAAATTTGTTAGTTTTGAAAATGAAATTTAATATTATTTAGCATTAGTTAGGAGGGAAAATTTGGAAAAAAATAAAGAAAGAATAGAAAAAAGTTCGATATTTCAAGGCATAGAGAGTTTTTCAGAATTTATTATTGAATACAAGAATCAATTTGAAAAGAGAAAATATTTTTCAATTGATGAGGATTTTAAAATAAATTTTAAAAAGCCATCGTACATATTGGAATTAGCTTATACTTATTTTAAAAATGAAAATATTGAAAAAACTAGAATTGAAGAAGCTATAAAAAGTGAACTTTTAGACGTTTTTAAGGCGAAAGATAAAAAAATAAATAGATTGTCAAAAGTTGAAGAAAATAAATTGTCAGAAAGTTTTTTTAGAGCGATTTTAAATAAAGATTCTGTACATTCTGTAAAATTAGGAAATGAATTATTTTATAAAAATAGTGAAAAATTATTTGAAATAATGTATAATTTTTCATTAATTTCGGCAGATGAAAATAAATTAATAAAAACTTTTTTTGCAGAAAAAATGCTCGAAGAAATTGATAAAAAATACAAAAAATATTCTGAAAAATATGAATTTGTAGAACAAATCTTGAAAAATGTTATAAATTATTTTGTAAAATCTGATTCAAAATTTATTAATTTTGATGATAGCAATACGAAAGAATATTTTGAAAAAAACAATGTTAATGCACTTTATAAACAAATTTATAATAAATATTTTGATAAAATTTCGGGAAAATATGATATAAAATCAAAAAAAGAATTTCAATTTGAAATTTTAGATGAAGAGAAAGAAAATTTATCAATTTCAGAAAAATTGTTATTTGAAAATATTTAAAAAGCTAGAAAAAAATCTAGATAGAAATTTTTATTGTGTAAAAAATTTGGAATAAATGATTATCATATGGTATAATAGCAACGATGATATATTCTTTGAATAGAGAGTGTAATTGATTAAGAAATAAATTATTAATAAATAAAAATAAATTAAGGAAGGGAAAACGATGTTAGAATTAAGATATATAAGAGAAAATGTTGACAAAGTTAGAGAATATTTAAAAAATAGAAATAGTGATTTTGATTTGGATTCTTTAATTAAATTAGATGAAGAAAGAAGAAATATTTTACAAGAAGTAGAAGTATTGAAAAAAGAGAGAAACGAATCAAGTTCTTTAATTGGAAAATATAAACAAGAAGGAAAAGATGCAACAGAATTATTAAATAGAATGCAAGAAGTTAGTGCAAAAATAAAAGAGTTAGACCAAAAAGTAGCTGAAATTGAAGAGAAACAAAAAGTGTTAACTTATACTATTCCTAACAAATTACATGAATCAACTCCGATTGGGAAAGATGAAGACGACAATGTTGAAATTAGAAAATGGGGAACTCCAAGAGAATTTGATTTTGAGCCAAAATCTCATGATGAATTGGGAGTTAATCTTGGAATTTTAGATTTTGAAAGAGGTGCAAAATTAGGTGGTTCAAGATTTACAGTTTATAAAAATGCAGCTGCTAGATTAGAAAGAGCGTTAATTGCTTTTATGATTGATGTTCACACTCAAGAAGAGGATTTTGAAGAAATTTTCACACCACAGCTTGTAAAAAAAGAAATGATGGTTGGAACTGGACAACTTCCTAAATTTGCTGAAGATGCTTATAAAATCGAAGGGGAAGAAATGTATTTAATCCCAACAGCAGAAGTAACACTTACAAATTTACACAATGGAGAAATTTTAGACGAAGAAGAATTGCCTAAACATTATTGCGGATATACGGCTTGTTTTAGAAAAGAAGCTGGTTCAGGTGGACGTGATTTAAAAGGACTAATTCGTCAACATCAATTTAATAAAGTTGAAATGGTAAAAATTGTAAAACCTGAAACTTCTTATGATGAACTTGAATCAATGGTAAACAGTGCAGAAAAAATCTTACAAAAATTGAATTTACCATACAGAGTGATTTCACTTTGTAGTGGAGATATAGGATTTAGTGCTGCTAAAACTTATGATTTGGAAGTTTGGGTGCCTAGCCAAAATAAATATAGAGAAATTTCATCTTGCTCAAATACAGAAGATTTCCAAGCAAGAAGAGCTATGATTAAATATCGTGATAAAGAAACGAAAAAAAGTCATTTTGTACACACATTAAATGGTTCAGGACTTGCAGTAGGAAGAACTTTATTGGCAATTATGGAAAATTACCAACAAGATGATGGAAGTATTGTAATTCCTGAAGTTTTAGTACCTTATATGGGTGGAATGACGGTAATTAAATAAAAGTTAATTTTAAAGGTTTCCTGAGGCATTTTTAGAAGTAGGAGATAATTATGATAAAAACTTTATTAAAATTTTTAAAAATTTTGTTATTTACAATAATTTTTGGAGGAATTGTTACTTGTTTAGAACTAAGTGGATATGTATATCATAATGATATTCTAGCAAAAATGCTTGGATTCAAAGTACAAGGACTTGATATATCTCACCATCAAGAAAGAGTAAATTGGACAAAAGTTGATGGTAATAAATATAAATTCATTATTATGAAGGCGACGGAGGGACAAAATTTTTTAGATTCAGATTTTTCGTATAATTGGAATAATGCTCGATTAAATGGGTTTACAGTAGGAGCATATCACTTTTTCTCAATGCTTAGTAGTGGAACTGCTCAAGCAGATTTTTATATAAGTAAAGTTCCTTACTCTGAAAGAACATTACCTCCAATTATAGATTTAGAAATACCAACAAAATATCCAAAAGAACAAGTTTTAAAAGAGTTAAAGGATATGACTGACAAGTTGGAGAAACAATATAAAAAGAGAGTAATTTTTTATGTGACATATTATACATATGAAGCGTACATAAAAGGAGAATTTCCAAATAATAAGTTGTGGATTAGAGATATAAAATTTATACCGAATTTAGAAGAATATGATAGATGGGTGATTTGGCAAGTTTCTAATAGAGGAAGAGTTTTTGGAATACCAGGATTCACTGATAAAAATGTACTTAGAGGAGATTCTATAGAAAAATTGATAAAAGAGAGTCAAATAAAATAAAAACTATTGATTTTTGAGAAAAAATCTGTTAATATATATTAAACAGAGTTTTGAGTAACAAAATAATTATAGGAGGAACGATAATGAAATATCATTACAAAGACTTAGGATTAGTAAACACTAAAGAAATGTTTGCTAAAGCAAACAAAGAAGGGTACGCAGTTCCAGCATTTAACTTTAACAATATGGAACAATTACAAGGAATTATTGAAGCAGCAGTTGAAACTGGTTCTCCAGTAATTTTACAAGTTTCTACAGGAGCTAGAAGCTATATTGGTAAAGAAATGTTACCTTGGATTGCAAAAGCAGCTACAGCTTATGTAGAAGCAGCAGGATCTGACATTCCAGTAGCATTACACTTGGATCATGGTCCAAACTTTGAAGAAGCTAAAGACTGTATCGAATACGGATTCTCTTCAGTAATGTATGATGGTTCTCACCACCCATACGACGAAAATGTTGCAGAAGCTAAAAAAGTTGCTGATTTTGCTCACCAACACGATGTAACAGTTGAAGCTGAATTAGGAGTTTTAGCTGGAATCGAAGATGATGTAGAAGCAGCTGAACACATTTACACTCAACCTGAAGAAGTTGAAGATTTCGTATCTAAAACTGGTGTTGATTCATTAGCAATCGCAATTGGAACTTCTCACGGAGCTCACAAATTTAAACCAGGTGAAGATCCTAAATTAAGATTAGACATCTTAGCTGAAATCGAAAAAAGAATCCCTGGATTCCCAATCGTATTACACGGTTCTTCAGCAGTACCTCAACAATTCGTAAAAATGATTAAAGAATATGGTGGAGAATTAGCTGATGCAATTGGTATACCTGATGAAGAATTAAGAAAAGCTTCTAAATCAGCAGTAGCTAAAATTAACGTAGATACTGATGGAAGATTAGCATTCACTGCAGGAGTTAGAGAAGTATTCGCTAAAAAACCTACAGAATTTGACCCAAGAAAATATTTAGGGCCTGCTAAAAACTACATCAGAGATTACTACAAAGATAAAATCACAAATGTATTCGGTTCAAACGGAGCATACAAAGCTGGAAAAGCTAGATAGTACCTTTACAGTAAGATCTTATAATTAAATTTGTCTTGGGGAAAGAAGTATATTTTATATTTCTTTTCTCAAGTAATAAAAACTTAATTAATTTAATAATTTTATTAAATTATCTGTACAAGTACATATGAATCTAATTATATTTAGTTAGATTATAAAAAATGTAAAAAATAAGATGAAAATTTTTTTTTTCGTCTTTTTTTATTGTATTATTATATTAAAGATATAGTAATGATATTTTGATTTAAGAATATAATTTCATTTTAGTAATAAAATCGTGATTAATGATAAATTATGTAATTTTAAAATGAAAAATAATAAAAAAATTCTATAATTATGCTAGAAAATAGTGAGAAATTAAATATATATAAGTATAAAGGTTTAAAGTAAATAATTAGGAGGAAAAAATGAGTAAAGTTGATACTACAAAGTATATTTTTGTTACGGGAGGAGTGGTGTCTTCTCTAGGGAAAGGGATTGTTGCGTCATCATTAGGAAGATTATTAAAAGAAAGAGGGTATAAGGTGACAATACAAAAATTTGACCCTTATTTGAATGTAGATCCTGGTACAATGAGTCCTTATCAGCATGGAGAAGTTTTTGTTACAGAAGATGGAGCAGAAACTGATTTAGATTTAGGACATTATGAGAGATTTATAAATGAAAATCTTACTCAATATAGTAATTTAACATCTGGAAGAATAATGTCAAGAATTATTGCAAAAGAGAGAAAAGGAGAATTTTTAGGAGGTACAGTTCAAACAGTTCCTCATGTAACTGATGAAATAAAAAGTAATATTAAATTGGCTGGAGAAAAAGCAGGAGCTGATTTTGTAATTACTGAAATTGGTGGAACAATAGGGGATATCGAAAGTGATCCGTTTATTGAAGCTATTAGACAATGGAAAAGAGAAGTTGGGAGAGAAAATATAGCGTATATTCACGTGACATTGTTACCTTATTTGAAAGCGGCGGGAGAATTGAAAACAAAACCTACTCAACATAGCGTTAAAACATTGCAAGGATTAGGAATTTCACCTGATATTATCGTTGTTAGAAGTGAACATCCTGTAGATCAAAGTATTAAGAAAAAAATCTCAATTTTCTGTGATATCGATGAAGAAGCTGTTATCGAATCAACAGATGCTGAAAATCTTTATGAAATCCCATTAACAATGGAAAGATTAGGATTAGCTGATGTAATTTGTAAACATTTTAAATTGGATAATCAAAAACCATCGTTAGCAACTTGGAGCAAAATGGTTGATAAATTTAAAAATCCTAAAAAATTGGTGAAAGTGGCTGTTGTAGGAAAATATGTTGAGTTAAAAGATGCTTACATTAGTATTACTGAATCAATAGAACATGCAGGATTTAATTTGGATACTAAAGTGGAAATTGACTATTTGAAAGCTGGAGATTTTGATGTTGAAAAACTTGCTAATTATGATGGAATCTTGGTTCCAGGAGGTTTTGGAGATAGAGGGATTGATGGTAAAATAGAAGCGATTAGATATGCTAGAGAAAATAAAATTCCTTTCTTTGGAATATGTTTAGGAATGCAAATGGCTTGCGTGGAATTTGCTAGAAATGTGTTAAATTACCCAGAAGCAACATCAACAGAATTTGATAAAGATACTAAATATCCGATTATTAGCTTAATGGAAGAACAAGAAGGAATTGAGGATATGGGAGGAACTATGAGATTAGGTTCTTATCCATGCATTTTAAAAGAAGGAAGCGTTGCGGCTAAGGTTTATGGAAAAACTGAAATTTCTGAAAGACATAGACATAGATATGAGTTTAATAATAGTTATAGAGAAGAATTTGAAAAAGCAGGAATGGATATTGTAGGAGTTTCTCCAAATGGAAAATATGTTGAAACAATAGAAATTAAAGATCATCCTTATTTTGTTGCGTGTCAATATCACCCTGAATTTAAGAGTAGACCAAATAGACCTCATCCGTTGTTTACTGGTTGGATAAAAGCGGTTATTGAAAAAAGAAGTGGTAAATAATTATTAGAATCAGATTTATTAAAAGATTAAAGTTTTTTGAATAGAATTTATTAGAAAGAGATAATTTAGAATTTATACAGGTAATATATTTTCTAGGTGTCTCTTTTTTTATTGAATAAAAAAAACTTCTCAAAATTATAAATTTTGAAAAGTTTTTTATAAATTTTTAAGAAGCGAATTATTGTTCGTCTCTAATAGTTGCCATTAATTCACCCAATACTTCAACTGCTTGATCAGCGTCTGGACCTTCAGCATGAATTGTAACTTCAGAACCATTTTTGATTCCAATTGATAATAATTTTAATAATGATTTTCCATTAACTTTTTTTCCATCATTTTCTACTTCTACTGAACTTTCAAATTCTTTTGCTTTTGCAACGAAGATCCCACCTGGTCTAGTGTGTAATCCTGTTGGGTTAGTCATAGTAACTGTTTTACTTGCCATTATAAAGCCTCCTTAAAATATTTAATCCATAATAATTTTACAATAGTTTTAAGTATTTGTCAATAAATAATAGTTTTTTTTCTTGAGAATTTAATGAATATTAGTAATAATTTTTTAAAAAAGAAAGTAATTCTTCGTTTATCATTATTAAATCCAGTTTTTTATTTTAAAATGTTAACAAAATTAAAGTGTAAAACTAAGTGTCCTAAAGTTATTATAAATTACATTTCCTGGTTTAGCATTTTTAATTTTTTTCACAAATTTTCTTTCGCAATAATCGACAGTGATTTTATCACCTTTATTTGCTTTAGAGTATTCTCCAGCAATTCTAGCAGCATACATTAATGTGTCTTCATCAATAGGATTATTATCACGAATAATTAAAACGTGGCTTCCTGGAATATCTCTCACGTGCATCCAAATATCAGTAGGATGCCCTTTACTAAATGAAATTTCCTCATTTTCTTTATGATTACGACCAACAAAAATTTTAAAACCATTATGCTCAAAAGAAAGTAAATCTCTTTTTTTCATTTTATTCAATTTTATTTTATTTTTTCTTGGATTAGAAATTTTTAATTCATTTTCAACTTCATCAATTCCAACAAAATCAGTTTCTTTTTCTACAAACAACTTAACTTCCTCGAAATAATGAATCTCATTCAAAATATCCTGATAACGAGCTTCAAGAGCTACAAGAGTCCTTTTTCCCTTGTTATAACGGTTATAATAGTTGTTTAAGTTATCTTTTGGAGAAAGTAGTGAATCTAGCTGGATTGTGATTTCTTGATTATTGTAAAAATCAAAAACATTAACTTTATCCATTCCTTGTTTTAACAAATGCATATTTGCTGCTAAAATATCTCCAATATTTTTATATTTTTCAAAATTTTGATTTTTTTTCAAGTCAGTTGAAATATTATTTAAAATTTTCTTATGTTTTTTAATTTGAGAATCGACATATTTTAGCAAATGTTTCTTTTTATCGTCGATCAAACTTGATGTAATGGTCAATTTAAAATATTCATTTAATCCTTCATTTAATGTTTCAAATTCCTTTTTAGAAATTTCTTTTTCTGAAAATTCAGAAAAATGGTTGTATGTGATGATTTTTGCAGTTTTGTTTCGATGATTAATCTCATAAAGAGTTGGTTTGTAGCTTGACAAATATTCTTTAAATTTTTTAAAATTGTTAGAACATTCAGTTGCAAAAGCCTTTCCAATCCCTTCAACTTTATTTATAAAATCTGTTTGCTCAAAAGGAAAGTTTTCTTCCTCAAGATAAAGTGGAGAGATTTTTTTATCCTCAAAAGGAAGAGTATATTTCGCACCAGTCATTATAATTCGATTTCCTTCGTCTAAAGTGGAAAAATGTAAGGCAGATAATATTTTTTCATGCGAAGTTAGAAAAATATTACTAGCTCTTCCCATAATCTCAAAAATTAAAGTATATTTTTCGACATCTCCAAATAAATTTAATTTCTCAAAATCAAAATAAATAATACGGTCAAATCCTTCTTGATGAATATTAGTTAAAATAGAATTTTGCAAATATTTTTTTAGTGAAAGTAAAAAGTTTGACTGAAAATCAGTGTTCATATCTTTTTCATTTTTCAAATAAAAAATAGTTGAATTATCTTTTACTTGAAATAATAAATTATTTTTTCCAAAAAATAGTGAAAGTGAAGAACGATCATATTGGAAAATTTTTGTAAGTTTGTAATTAAGAATTTTGTCTTTTACTTCTTTTATGAGAAATGAAAGACCGATTCCATCTAAGTATAACATAATTTTATAAATCCTTTCTTTTTAGTAATAATTAATAATAATCAAAATGGATAAATCACTTAAAAAAGAAATTTATCCATTTGAGAAATATTTTCTGAAATTTATTTTCGTAGTAATAAAGGCTAAATAGTGTTTTTCCTAACCATAATATTTACAGCATCTTCAACACTCAAGATTTTTTCATCCCCATCAACTAATAAAATAGCGATGTGTTTGTTAATATCAACAATTTTTATTAATGATTTTATCAAAACACCTTTTTCGTTTAAATATTTACGAACGGCAGTGCTTCCTTTGATAGATGATACTTGAACAGTATCTCCAATTTCAAATTTTAAAATAGATTCAGGTTGAATATCAGCTTTTACCTTATTCAAATTAGTAAGTATTTCTTCAAACACTTCTGTGAAAATTTCTAAATTTTCTTTAGGAATTTCGCTCGTAATTTTTTCAAGAATAGTTGAATGAAAATTTCCATGATACTTAAAAGCCATAAGTCCTTTCTTTGAAAGTTCAACAAAAACTTTTCTTCTATCATCTTCAGAACGTCTTCTTTCTACGAAATTTTTATCCGTTAATTTATTTACAGCTACAGATGCAGTTCCCATTGTAATGCCTAATTTTTCAGATAATTCATTCATAGTTAAGCTATCTTCTCCAATAGCTTCAATCACATGTAATTCAGTAGTTGTAAGACACTTTATAACTTGGTTCAAATTAATTTCTTCTATTTTATAATACGTTTTATAAAAATCGTCTAATAACGATTCAATTTTTTCATACATCTTCAAAATCTCCCTATTTATTTAATTATCTTAACGATTCAATTTTCTGTTTGTAATCTCCCTTAAACAAGTAAGAGCCAGCAACTAAAATATTTGCTCCAGCTTCTTTAACGAGTTTACTTGTTTTATCATTTATTCCACCATCCACTTGGATGTCGATATTTGGGTCGATAGAACGTAAATCTTTTATTTTTTGTAACATTCCTTCAATAAAGGCTTGTCCACCAAATCCAGGATTAACAGTCATTATTAAAACCATATCAATGTCCTTCAAATCATATTTTATAAAATCAAGTGGTGTAGAAGGATTTAGAGCCACTCCAACTTTTTTCCCATATGATTTAATTAATTGAATAGTTCTGTTTAAATGTTTTGTTGCTTCTGCGTGAACAGTTATAACATCTGCACCTGCATCAGCAATATCTTTTATAAATCTATCAGGATTTTCAACCATCAAGTGAACATCAAACACTAAATTACTATGTTTTCTTATTGATGAAATGACAGGAGCTCCAAAACTAATATTTGGAACAAAATTTCCATCCATAACATCTAAATGTAAGTATTCAGCGCCATGGCTTTCAACTTCTTGGATTTCTTCTCTAAGTTTACTAAAATCTGCTGCAAGTAATGATGGAGCAACTATTATTTTTTTTGACATATTAATCACCTCTTTATTGAATTTGAATATAACAAATTATAACATATAACTTGAAAAATTTTAATTGTTAAAAATATTATTTAATGAATATAAATAAAAGTCATAACGAACTTTTGAAATGTTTCCATTTTCTACATTTTCTTTGATTGCACAATTAGGTTCATTTACGTGAATACAATCTCTAAATTTACAATCATGCGAGAATTTCAGAAAATCAGGAAATATTTTTTCTAAATCCTTTTTATTTTTTAATTTTGGAAATTCTATTGTTGAAAATCCAGGCGTATCAATAATAAACGTACTTTCATCAATTTTGAAAAATCTACTTTCAGTAGTTGTGTGACGTCCACGAGAAGTTTTGTTACTAACTTCATTTGTTTCTAAAATTTCTTCGCCAAGTAAGTTATTAATTAGAGAAGATTTTCCAGAACCACTAGGCCCAGAGATTGTGATAGATTTTCCATGAATATAATTTTCAAAATCTTTTAATCCAATATTTTCTTTTATTGAAATTGGAAATATTGGAAAATGATTATCTTTAAAAATATTATTTAAATTTTTTAGAAAATTAGATAATTCTTCTTGTGAAACTAAATCAATTTTAGAAATTATCAAAATTACGGAAATATCTTGCTCATTTGCCCTCAAAAGCATTTTTTGAAAATTAGTAAAATCAAAATTTGGAGATTTTATTGCGAATAGAATACCAATATAATCAATATTTGAAAGTAATGGTCTATGTAAAAAATTTTTTCTATCATAAATTGCAGTAATTACTTTTTCGTTTTCATCAAATTCTACAATATCTCCAATAATACAATTTAATTTATTGTTTTTCACTTTTAATGATCCACGAAGTTTACACTCATGTAGACTCTCCTCTTCTAAATGTTTTGCATGTTCTTCTAAAATATAGTAAAATCCTTTAATTTTTCTAATAACTTTTCCTTTTATAACTTTATTTTGCTAATTAAAATAATGATTTCAAATCTCCAAAATACAAAATATTTCTATATTTTGGAGATGTTATCAAAATATTTTAAATAACATCTCCTTTCTTCAATATTTATTTTTAATTTTTATTCTCCTCCATCGTCATCGTTTCCAGTGTTTTCCGATTTATTTGACGGATGAATTTCTGGGACAGTTCTTGATTTTTTGTTTGTATCGTTTGTATCAGATGATTGATTATTGTTATTATTACCACTATTGTTACTATTTGAATCTTTGTTAGTCTTAACTTGATCAATTTGATCAATAGTATTGTTTATAACATTTTCAATTTCTTTTTCATTAACTTGTTTTTTAGTTTTATTAACAATATCTTCAACAGAAGGTGTTTGTCGTCTTCTTTGCACGCCAGCATTTATAACAATATTAATTTTTTGACCTTTTTGAATACGAGTTCCTGCTTCAGGCGATGTAGAAATAATTGTATTTACAGGTAATGTTGTATCTTGTGTTCTAGAAATATTACCAACTTGTAATCCAATTTGATTCAATAATACTTTTGCATCATTCAAGTCTAATCCAATTAAATTAGGCACTACAGATGGATCCAAAACTTTTTGTGATGAAACTAAAATTGAAATTTTTTGATTCATTTCTAAAACAGTTCCCGGCTTAGGATAAACCCCTAAAATCGTATTGTACTTCTGATTAGAAGGGTAGTAATCAATTGTTTCAATTTGAATATTTTTTTCACGCAACATAGAACGAGCCTCTAATAGTTCCAATCCAACAATATTAGGCACTTTCTGAGTTTGTCCATTATTTACCCAAATTCTAACAGTTCTATGAACTTTTACTTCTTTTTGGGGAGCAGGATCTTGAATAAAAACTGTATTAAGCGGTACTTTTTCAGTCTTTGAATGAATAACTTTTACATGAAGTCCTGCTTTTTTCAAGTATCTAACAGCATCTTTTTCATTAAGGTTCATAACATCTGGAATAACTGTGAGCCTTTCATTAAAAAAATGTCGAATAAACACATCCTTACCATAAGTCGCCAATATACCTAGGCAGACTAAAATAATAATAATTCGTATAAAATTTAAATTAAATTTTTTTGCCATTTTGCACCTCAACTATTTTTTAAGTATATATAGTATATGATAACATAAATAGTGATAAAAATAAATATAAAATTTTATGAGATTTTCGTTTTGTCATGTCATGGGAAAATAAATATGGTATAATTTATAGAGAATATTAAATTATCGAAGAAAAAAGGAGAAAAGTATGATAAAGCAAAAAAAGCAAGAATATTTAATAATTTCAGTTTTACCATTACTTTTAATAATTTATTCTATGATGAAGATATCATTTTTAGATTTTTTAGCAGGTATGAAAATAATTACATTATCTGATGGTGTCTTGCTTACTGATAATTTTAAAATAGCGGGAACATATACCTCTTTGATAAATGCGTCAATAATTACACTAATAAATATCGTACTTTTATACAAATTAGATATGAAAATAAATGGATTAGTTATTTCAGGAATATTTTTAATGTTGGGATTTTCTTTGATTGGGAAAAATTTGATTAATATAATTCCATTTTATGTTGGAGCATATTTGTATGCACTTTACAATAGACAGAGTTTTAAGTCAATAGTAATAATTTGCATGTTTTCAACTTGCTTAGCACCAATGGTTAGTAGTGTTGCAAAGCTATTCAACTATACTCTGATTGGAATAATATTAGCGTTTATTCTTGGAGTGATTCTAGGATTTATTGTGCCACCAATATCGACAAGAGCAGTTCAATTTCATGGTGGATATAGTTTGTATAATACAGGATTATCAGCAGGTTTGGTAGCAGTAGTATTTTATTCAATAATGAAAAATTTAGGAATAAATATGGAATCTAGAGGAAATTATTTAGAAACGCAAAATTATGAAGTAATGTTAGTTTTGATAATTGTATTTTTATTCTATATTTTTTATGGTTTTAAAAGAAATAATTATTCATTTGACGGATATAGAAAAATTTTTTCTCATTCGGGAAGATTAATTACGGATTTTACAGTTACAGAAGGGGTATCACTAGTTTTTGTAAATATAGGAATACTAGGTTTAATGTGTACTGCAATAATATTTTTCTTTTTTCCAGTAAATGGACCGATTTTATGCGGATTATTGACTGTAGTAGGTTTTGGAGGTTTCGGAAAACATTTGAAAAATGTGCTTCCTGTGATGTTTGGAGTGATGATTGCATATTATTTTTTTGGACAGTCAATTCCATTGACAAATTATGCGATAATAATGTTTTTTTCAACAACATTGGCACCAATTAGCGGGAAATTCGGTTTTATAATAGGAATCTTAGTTGGATTTTTAAATTATTGTGTTACACTGAATGTAGGCGTTACTCACGGTGGATTGAATTTATACAATACAGGATTTTCTGCTGGAATTTTAGCTACCGTATGTGTACCAATTTTGCAAATATTTTTTGATGAGAATAAAAAACGATAGATTTAGGGAGAGATTAAAAAAATGATAAAAACTAGAATAAAAAATAAAAAAATAAAAATTATTTCAAAAATAGTGAATGAAGTAACAAGTTATTATCTATTAAAAGGAGCTAAAAATTTTCAAATAAAAATAGATATTGATGAGGAAAATAATAACAACTATGCAATTTACACATTTGGATATGTAGAATTATCTGAAAATGAAATTTTTGAATTGAAAAAAGCATTGACGATTCATAAAGATGAAGAATATGATCAGTATTGGGGATTGATGGGAGAAGGCGAAAATGCCGATGAATTTATGTTAATTGCTCGATTATGCGACGAAGTAATAATAAACTATGAAGAGGGGATTTTAGAGCTAGGATTGAGAAAATAAGTGGAGTTCTAATGGATGTTTCATTTTTGTGTGGTAGAATATGAAAGGTAAAAATAATAGAAGTAATAAATAAACAAAAATAGGAGGTAAATATGAAAAAAGTACTAATAGCACTGTGCATACTTTCTAGTTTAAATACATTTTCTGCGAGTGAAAATGTGATTAGAAAAATAAGTGTTACAGGTAATTCAGAACGGGAAATAATGCCAGATACAGCAGTTTTGAATTTTAGAATAGAGTCAAAGAATAGGGATTTGAATTTGGCGACAAATGATGTGAACCAGAAACTTGAGAGATTTAAGAATGCGTTGAGAAAGCAGAAAATTCAAGCGGATGATATAAAGACGGTTTCTTTTTATGATGAGAAAATTAAAGAGAGAGAGGATGAGATTGAGGGGGATAGAAAAAATTTTCTTCAAAATAAGAAAGAAGAAAGAACACCAACTTCTTATACTGCTGAAATGTCAATTTTTGTGAGAGATATTGATTTTAATAGGTTGGCAAATTTGATGGACGTTAATTCAAGTGGAGATTTGAATGGTATTAAGAAAGATTTTAAAGAGAATCTTTTTGTTATAAATTTGAAGGAAAAAGATAAAACTATTGATGGTGCGTTGAATAAATTATTTGAGAAAATGAATGTGACAAAAGACAAATTACAGTCGATAAATACAGGGAATAATATAGTTTTTGGAAGTTACAAAATAAATGAAAATTTTGGTGCTTATGAAGAAAAATGGGTTGATATGTTTTCTGTGACTCATAATTTGACTTTGAAAGTGAAGGATTTAAAAAAATTGAATACAATAATTGCATTGGCTGATGATAACGGATTGAATATTGATGGTTCGATTAAATTTGATTTGTCGAATAAGGGTGAGATTGAATCAAAAATGTATAAAGAAGCGTATGACCAGGCAAAACAAAAGGCTACAAGTATTTTAAAATCGAGTTCAATGAGATTAGGAGAACCGATTGTTGTGAGCGAAGATGTGGATTTTCAACAGAAGATGATTGACAGGATTGATAAGGATTGGACTGTAGAAAGTGGCAATGCTCTTGGTTTAGTTGCAGGAACAAAAGAAGAATATTCGTATTCAGCTGATTTTGCTAGTGCTAGAAAAAGAAGAGGAACAGTAGATTACACTCCGAAACCTTTAAAATTAACACAAGATGTGTCAGTAATGTATGAAATACTTCAAAAATAGTAGTGAAAAATTACAAGGAGGGAAAATGAAACGATTATTAGTGATATTTAGTGCGTTTTTAGCATTAAATTCGTTTGTAATAGGAGAGCCGGTTAAGAAAATTAGTGTTACTGGTAATGTTGAAAAGGAAATTTTACCAAATATGGCGACTTTACATTTTGAGATTACTGGGAGAGATAAAAGTTTGACTAAGGCGACAGAAAAAGTTAATCAGAAATTGCAAGGATTTAAATCGACATTGAAGGCAGAAAACATAGGAATAGATAGCATTGAGACTGAGTCGATTTCTGATAGGAAAATTAAAGTGAATGGGAATGGAAGTAACAATTTAGCAAAGTCAAATCCAACTTCGTATACTGCTGAAATGAAAATATTGGTTAAAAATGTGGCTTATGATAAAATTGGAGAATTGATAGAGATAAACGAAGGGGAGAAACTTAAAAGTATTACGAAAAAGATAGAGAATTATAATGATGATGAGGATATTGATGGTGAGTTTGTTGATGACGAAGATGATAGTAGCGATAATCAAGTTGTGAATATAGGAAAATCGAATGGAGATGTCTATGAAGTGAAATTGAGGGAAAATGATAAAACTTTGAGCGGGACATTGAATAAACTTTTTGCGAAAATAAATTTTGTGAATAATAAATTGCAAAAAATGGGTTCGACTGGAGCGAGTGTTTCTTTTGGAGGATATGAAATTCGAGAGAATTACGGTGGTGACTTGAAAAAGGAAGAAGAATATGAAGTTACGCATAAATTAAATGTTGTTACTAAAAATTTGAAGGATTTGAATACAATAATTGCTTTGGCTGATAAAAATGACTTGAATATTGTAGGTTCGATTAAATTTGATTTGTCAAATAGAGCGGAAATTGAATCAGAAATGTATAATGAAGCGTATAATCAAGCAAAACAGAAAGCTGCGAGTATTTTAAAATCTAGTAATTTAAAGGTTGGAGATGTAATTGTTGTGAGTGAGGATGTAGATTTTCAGCAAAAAATGATTGATAGAATGGATGAAAATTGGACAGTTGCAGCAGCACCTGCATCAAAAAGTATTGCAAAAGAAATGAATTTTGAAATAGCGGTTGTTTCAAGTCCAAAAATGGAAGCAAAAGTAGATTATACTCCAAAACCTTTAAAATTAACGCAAAATATATCGGTAATGTACGAAATGATTGGAAAATAGATTTTTTGAATTAAAGTTCTTAAAAAGTTATAAAAAATATTTGTTGAAGTTGTATTTTGAAAATAGGATTGTTATTTAAAGGTCATAAAATCTAGAGAAATATATGGAAGTTGGAACTTTATAGTTATTAAATTAAGATGAGAAATAAATGAAAGGAGAGAAGAATTTCATAAGTTAAAAGTTATGGATTACTTCAAAATAGAAATGAAAAGAATAATATTATTGATGTGTATGATGACTTGTTTTTTAAGTTTTTCAGACATTGTTTCAGGGAAAAGAATTCAAGTTAGAGGAATTGCTAAAAAAGAAATTATGCCAAATTCAGCAAAAGTCCAGTTGACGATTCAAACAGAAGATAAAAATTTGGATAAAGCGAGTAAAGAGAATGCACAAAAATTGGAGAAATTTAAAAGTTTATTGAGTAAATCGGGAGCTAGATATGATAAAATAAATTCAACATCATATTCTACAGATAAATCGTATGATTGGGATACAGAGGTTATAAATAAAGGTGAAAAAGAATTTAAAACAGTTTTATCAGTTGAAGCGGATAATGTTACGTTGAATTCATTAAAAGATTTCTTGTCAGTTTTAGCGAATGAAAAGATTTATGAAGTAAAAAGAAATGCACAAGGTGTGAATATTTTTGAAATAGAAATGAGAGATAAATCGGCTAAAGCAGCGTATCAAAAGGCTTTGGATAAATTTAATGGATTACAACAAAAATTAGGTTCAAAAGGATTAGGTGGTAAAATTAAGATAGTAGGGTTTACTAATGATGAAGTTAGTTTGGAAAAACGAGAAAGTGTAAAAAAAGAGATTAATACGGTAACTCACACAATCGAAGTAGAAACTAGAGATATGAAAAATATAGGAAATATTATAAGTGTAGCACAAATATTGGGAATCGGGACAAATGGATACATTGAATACGATATTGATAATAAACAAAAATTAGAAGATGAATTGTATGAAAATGCTTACAAAGAAGCCTTGAAAAAAGCACAAGTTATTTTAGGGAAAACAGATTTAAACTTAAAAAATCCTGTAACAATAACTGATAAATCACAAGGTGTAATTAGACCGTATTCAGATTATAACTACAATTATTACGGAAATGTTTTAACTGACTCGAAAATATTAGAAAAATCTGAAAAAGAATTGTTGGATAAAGTTTCAGAAAAAAGAATTGTAGTTAATCCAAGAAAATTAGATATCTCAAAAACGGTGTACATTGAATTTGAGATGAATTAATAACGAGAGAAAAAATTTTTGAGAGAAATTTTTAAGTTTAAATAGAAAAAAGTGTTTGACAAAAGTTTTAAAATTTTATATAATGTAATGGAGAAATAATTGTAATTATTTCAAATTAGAAAAAAGTTTAAATATATAGAATGATAGAAAATAAATAGGAGGTATTCAATTATGTCATTAATTGGAAAAAAAGTAGAAGACTTTACGGTACAAATGTATCAAAATGAAGAATTTAAAGAAGTTTCATTTGAAAAAGATTTTTTAGGAAAATGGAATATTTTCATGTTTTATCCAGCAGACTTTACGTTTGTTTGTCCTACAGAGTTGGAAGATTTAGAAGATCATCATAAAGAATTGAAAGATTTAGGATTTGATGTTTATTCAGTAAGTACTGATACTCACTTTACTCATAAAGCATGGCACGATCATTCAGAAGCAATTAGCAAAGTAACTTATGGAATGATTGGAGATCCTAAAAAAGAAGTAGCAAGAATCTTTGATGTGTTGGATGAAGAATCAGGAATGGCTTTCAGAGGAACATTTATTGTAAATCCTGAAGGGAAAATCGTTGCATATGAAGTAAACGATGGTGGAATTGGAAGAGATGCTTCAGAATTAGTAAGAAGAGCAAAAGCTGCTAAATTCGTACACGATAATCCAGGATTAGTTTGTCCAGCTAAATGGAAAGAAGGAGAAGCTACATTAAAACCAGGA
Source organism: Leptotrichia sp. oral taxon 221 (assembly GCF_018128245.1). Taxonomy (NCBI): domain Bacteria; kingdom Fusobacteriati; phylum Fusobacteriota; class Fusobacteriia; order Fusobacteriales; family Leptotrichiaceae; genus Leptotrichia; species Leptotrichia sp. oral taxon 221. The sequence continues at coordinate 1,366,748 of NZ_CP072378.1, read as the reverse complement.
TTAGATTTAGTAGGTAAAATATAATAAATTAAAAAATTAAAGTTATGTATAAAAAGAGGGCCTGTTTTGAATTGATAGAACAGGCTTGTTTAATTCAAAATTTTGAAATAGCAAGATATGATAATAAAATAAACACATATATAGTTTGAGAATAAATTTTGAAAATGAAAAAGATAAATAGGAAGCTAGGAAAAAATATGATATAATAAATTTAGAAAGAATTGTAGAAAGGATGATTGAGATGGCATTATTAGATTCAAATATTGTAGAACAGTTAAAAGGGTATTTTAATAATATAAATGGGAATATTGAAATGGTAGCTTTTTTGGATGAAAGTGATAAATCGAAAGAATTAGATAGTTTTTTACAAGAAGTAGATGGAATTTCATCAAAAGTAAATTACACTAAAAAAACTTTTGGAGAAGATATTGAATTAGAAAAATCGTATAATATTACAAGACCAATTTCATTTACTTTATTGAAAGATGGAGAAAAATCAGGGATTAACTTTAATGGAATTCCTGGAGGACATGAGTTTAATAGCTTTATTTTGGCGATTTTAGGATTGGCTGGAATGGGTAAAAAATTAGAAGGTGATCAATTAGCTAGAGTTCAAGCAATAAACAAACCGTTGAATATTGAAACTTATGTTTCACTTTCATGTACGAAATGTCCAGAAGTAATTCAAGCATTGAATGTTATTTCTATGGGAAATAGCAATATTACAACTTCATTGATTGATGGAGGAGTTTATACGCAAGAAGTTTCTGAAAAAAATATTCAAGGTGTACCAGTAGTTTACATCAATGGAGAAAAGGCGTCTGTTGGAGAAAAAACTATAGAAGAATTGATAAATATTGTTACAGAAGCATAATAGAAATGGGATTTTCTTGATATGAAATATTGATATAGAGTATGAATTGAATATTAGAAAATTCTGGTATTTAAGATAACTGTTTTATGAATTTGATATCATTTATTAGAAAGAATTTTCAGATTGATGAAAATTGATTTTAGAACGAATGATGTGATTTTTATGAAACAGTTTTTTTTGTAAAATTTATATTTAATAAAAAATTAATGTGTTTTTTGAGATTTGGACTTGAAAAAATTTTTTAAAAAGGGTATAATTAGAAGATTTAAGAGAATGATAAAAAAAAAAAATTACTAAAGAATAGAAATATTTTTTAGTAAAAAAATTTTACAATTTTTTCGGAAATAACAATATTTTTGGTAAAATTGGATATAAAAATGAGATAAAATTTTTAAATTTTAGATAAAAATGCATTACAAAAATAGAGGAGGTAAATTATTATGTACTCATTGGATAAACAGTTAGTTTTAGAAGATGGTAGTGTATACAAAGGATACGGGTTTGGAGCAGATGTAGAAATGGCTGGTGAAGTAGTTTTTAATACTGCGATGACTGGTTATCAAGAAACAATTTCAGATCCTTCATATAATGGACAGATTATTACATTTACATATCCATTAATAGGGAATTATGGGATAAATAGAGATGATTATGAAACTATTAATCCTAGCATAAAAGGTATTATAACTCGTGAAATATGTAAAAAACCTTCTAATTTCAGAAATGAATTTACATTAGATGAGATTTTGAAAGACTTAAATATACCAGGAATTTCAGGTGTTGATACACGTAGTTTGACAAAAAAAATTAGAGAGCATGGAACAATTAAAGGGATTATCGTTAGCGCAGATAAAGATCCTCAAGAAGTTGTTGACTATTTAAAAAACAATTCTTTACCGACTAATCAAATCGAGCAGGTTTCAACAAAAAAAGCTTTTCTTTCTTCAGGTAGAGGAATGAGAGTTGTATTATTAGATTTAGGAATGAAATCAGGAATTTTAAGAGAATTAAATTCGAGAGATTGTGATGTTGTTGTAATGCCACATGATACTCCAGCAAAAGAAATATTGAGACAAAAACCAGATGGAATAATGCTTAGTAATGGACCTGGAGATCCAATAGATGTGCCAGAAACTATTGCAATAATAAGAGAACTTATTGGAAAAGTACCAATTTTTGGAATTTGTATGGGACACCAATTGATTTCATTGGCGTGTGGTGCTAAGACATATAAATTGCCATTTGGACATCGTGGAGCGAATCAACCAGTATTGAACTTATTGACAGGAAAAGTGGATATTACTGCACAAAATCATGGTTATGCAGTTGATATAGATTCTTTGAAGGATACAGAATTGGAATTGACGCACATTGCGGTAAATGATAAAACTTGTGAAGGGGTAAGACATAAGAAATATCCAGTATTTTCAGTGCAATATCACCCAGAAGCTTCACCAGGACCACATGATCCAAATTATTTATTTGATGAATTTATAGAAAATATGAAAAAAAATAGTACGAAAAAAAGCATTTATTAATTAAAATATGCGAAATCATAAACAAAAACGTAATAAATTTAGAAAAATAAATTAAGGAGAGATAAAAATGCCAAAACGAAAAGATATAGAAACTATTTTAGTAATAGGATCGGGACCAATAATTATAGGACAAGCGGCAGAATTTGATTATGCTGGAACGCAAGCGTGTCTATCACTTAGAGAAGAAGGATACAAAGTAATTTTAGTAAATTCAAATCCTGCAACGATAATGACAGATAAAGAAATAGCCGATAAAGTGTACATTGAACCGTTGACTTTGGAATTTGTTTCAAAAATAATTAGAAAAGAAAGACCAGATGCTTTGCTTCCAACATTGGGAGGTCAAGTAGGATTGAATTTAGCGGTTGAGTTGCATGAATCAGGTGTTTTAAAAGAATGTGGAGTTGAGTTATTAGGGACAAAACTAGATTCTATAAAACAAGCAGAAGATAGAGAATTGTTTAGAGATTTAATGAATGAATTGGGAGAACCAGTTCCTGAATCAGAAATAATTCATAATTTACAAGAAGCGAAAGATTTTGTAGCAAAAATAGGTTATCCAGTAATTGTAAGACCTGCGTTTACGATGGGAGGAACTGGAGGAGGAATTTGTCATAATCCAAAAGAATTAGATGAAATTGTAACTAACGGACTTCACTATTCGCCAGTAACTCAATGTTTATTGGAAAAATCAATTGCTGGGTATAAAGAAATTGAGTATGAAGTAATGCGTGATAGTAATGATACTGCGATTGTAGTATGTAATATGGAAAATATTGATCCAGTTGGGATTCATACTGGAGATTCGATTGTAGTTGCACCTTCGCAAACATTGACTGATAGAGAGTATCATTTGTTGAGAGATGTTTCATTGAGAATAATTAGAGCATTGAAAATTGAAGGTGGATGTAATGTTCAATTAGCTTTGGATCCAAATTCATTTAAATATTATATTATTGAAGTAAATCCAAGAGTTTCTCGTTCTTCGGCATTGGCCTCAAAGGCGACAGGATATCCAATAGCTAAAATTGCAGCTAAAATTGCAGTAGGATTAACATTAGATGAAATTATAAATCCTGTAACGAAAAATTCTTATGCATGTTTTGAACCTTCATTAGATTATGTTGTAAGTAAAATTCCTAGATTCCCATTTGATAAATTTGAAAAAGCAGATAGACATTTGGGAACTCAGATGAAAGCAACTGGGGAAGTAATGGCAATGGGTAGAACGTATGAAGAAAGTTTATTGAAGGCTATTCGTTCATTGGAATATGGTGTTCATCATTTAGGATTACCAAATGGTGAGGAATTTAAATTGGATTATATTATGAGAAGAATTAAGAAGGCTGGAGATGAAAGATTGTTCTTTATTGGTGAGGCTTTGAGAAGAGGAGTAACACCTGGAAACATTCATGAAGTTACGAAAATCGATATGTTCTTCTTGGATAAAATGCAAAATATTATAGATATTGAAAAAGAATTGAAAAACAATGTTGGAAATGTAGATGTGTTGCTTTATGCTAAAAAATATGGATTCTCTGATAAAGTAATTGCTCATAGATGGAATACGACTGAAGAAGAAATTTATAAGTTAAGACATGAAAACAATATTAAACCAGTATTTAAAATGGTCGATACTTGTGCGGCAGAATTTAAATCTGAAACACCTTATTTTTATTCTTCTTATGAGCAAGAAAATGAGTCAGTTAGAACTGATAAGAAAAAAATTGTTGTATTAGGTTCAGGACCGATTAGAATTGGGCAAGGAGTGGAATTCGACTATGCGACAGTTCATGCGGTAAAAGCGATTAAAGAATTTGGATATGAGGCAATTATTATAAATAATAATCCAGAAACTGTATCGACAGATTTCTCAATTTCTGACAAACTTTATTTTGAACCACTAACTGAAGAAGATGTTATGGCGATAATTGAATTGGAAAAACCAGAAGGAGTTGTAGTTCAATTTGGTGGACAAACAGCGATTAACTTGGCAGAAAAATTAGCTAAACATGGTGTTAAAATACTTGGAACAGCGTTAGAAGAAATTGATAATGCTGAAAATAGAGATAAATTTGAAGAGTTGCTTCATAAATTGAATATTCCTCAACCATTAGGAAAAACTGCATTTGATACAGAAACAGCTGTAAAAAATGCTGCTGAAATTGGATATCCAGTATTGGTTAGACCTTCTTATGTTTTAGGTGGTCGTGCGATGGAAATCGTGTATAGAGAAGAAGAATTAAGACATTATATGGAAAATGCAGTAAAAGTATCGCCTGATCATCCAGTGTTGACAGATAGATACTTGGTTGGTAAAGAAATAGAAGTGGATGCGATTTGTGATGGGGAAACAGTTGTAATTCCTGGAATTATGGAGCATATTGAAAGAGCTGGGGTTCACTCTGGAGATTCAATAGCAGTTTATCCTCCACAAAGTTTGACACAAGAACAAATTGACACATTAGTTGAGTATACAGTTAGATTGGCTAAAGGATTGAATATTATTGGATTGTTGAATATTCAGTATGTAATTAGTAAAGGTGAAGTATTTGTACTTGAAGTTAACCCAAGAAGTTCGAGAACAGTTCCATTCTTAAGTAAAATCACAAAAGTTCCAATGGCAAATTTGGCTATGAAAGGAATTTTGGGAGAAACATTGGTAAGTAAAGGATATAAAACAGGATTAATTCCTTCTGGAGATACAATTCATACAAAAGTTCCAGTGTTCAGTTTCCAAAAATTGAAAGATGTAGATACGACATTAGGACCTGAAATGAAATCAACTGGGGAAGTAATGGGAAGTGACAGTACTTTAGAAAAATCATTGTATAAAGGATTAATTTCGGCTGGAATTAAAGTTAAGGATCAAGGAAGTGTGTTGTTTACAATAAGTGGAGCGGCTAAAGAAGAGGCGTTTAAATTGGCTAAAAGATTCTATGAGTTGGGATACAGCATTCTTGCGACAGAAGGAACGGCGGAATTTTTCAAAGAACATGGTTTGAGTAGAGTTGAAGTTGTTGGTAAAATTGATGAAACTCATTATGGATATAGCGTGTTAGATGTTATTTACAAAGGTTATGTAGATATGGTTATAAATACAGCGGCTAAGAAAAAAAGTGCGACAAATGACGGATTTAAAATTAGAAGAGCTGCAAGTGAGCAAGGAATTGCTTGTTTAACATCATTGGACACAACAAGTGCGTTATTAAGAGTGTTAGAATCAATTTCATTTAATGTAACAGCGATATAAAAATGAATAAATTTAGGGGAAGAGGCTACTTAGGTAGTCTTTTTCTGTAATATTTGTTAGCGAAACGCTTTATAAAATTGAAAAAACCGTTAAATTATGCTATACTAATCTGTAAAATATTAATAATGAAACAGAGGTAAAAAAATGGCAAGTACACCATTGATGAAGCAGTATAATGAGATAAAAAAAGATTATGAAGATTCGATATTATTTTTTAGATTAGGTGATTTCTATGAAATGTTTTTTGAAGATGCAGTGAAGGCTTCAAAAGAGTTAGGACTTACTTTGACATCTAGAAATAAGGAAAAGGATGCAAATGTTCCTTTGGCAGGAGTTCCGTATCACTCGGCGAGTTCATATATAACGAAATTGGTTTCAAAAGGCTATAAAGTAGCGATTTGTGAGCAAGTAGAGGACCCAAAATCGGCTAAAGGCATTGTGAAAAGGGAAGTTGTGAAGGTTGTTACACCTGGGACGGTTGTTGATGTGGATTCGTTGGACTCTAAAAGTAATAACTATTTGCTTAGTATAAGAGAAGCTGATGGAAAAATAGGGATTGCGTACATTGATATTACGACTGGAGAATTTAAGGTAACAGAAATTGAGAAGGAAAAAGATTATTCAAAATTATTTAATGAATTGAATAAGATAGAGCCTAAAGAGATTTTGCTGTTAGATTCATTTTATGAAGATGTGAGAGAGCAAATAGACGATTACGTTCAGAAAAATCAAGCTAGTGTAAGTATAGTCGGGAAAACACGTGATGGTAATAAATTCTTAATGGATTATTTTGGTGTAATCTCTTTGGAAAGTTATGGAATAAAAGATAAAAAGGCTGTTATTGGAGCAGCAGCTATGGCGTTAGATTATGCACAAACTATGCAACTTGAAAATGAATTGACTGTTGAAAAAATCGAGTTTTTAAATACTTCTAATTATGCGGAAATAAATTCGATTACGAGAAAAAATTTGGAATTGACAAAAAATCAGAGAGAAAAGACGGTTTATGGGTCGCTTTTGTGGGTTTTAGATAGATGTAAGACTTCTATGGGGACACGGCTTTTGAAAAGATATATAAATAATCCGTTGTTAAATGTGAAAGAGATAGAAAAAAGACAAAAAGATGTTCAATATTTTATTGATAATATTTTAATTCGAGAAGATTTGAAAGAAAAATTAGATAATGTATATGATTTAGAAAGATTGCTAGGAAAAATAATTTTTGGAAATGAAAATGGGAAAGATTTGCTAGCATTGAAAAATACTTTAAAATCTTCGATTGAAATCATGAATATTTTAAAAGAAACTAATTTTTTTGAAGAGATTAATGTGAAAAAATTGTATGATGTATATGTCTTGATTGATGAGAGCATTGATGAGGATGCACCTTTTACAGTAAGAGAAGGTGGCATGATAAAAAGGGGATACAATCAGGAATTAGATGAAATTCATCAAATAATGAATTCTGGAAAGGACTTTTTGCTAAAAATTGAGCAAAGGGAAAAAGAAGCTACGGGAATTAAAAATATGAAAATCAAGTATAACAAGGTTTTCGGATATTTTATAGAAGTTACAAAATCTAATTTAGATTTAGTGCCAGAGACTTACACAAGAAAACAAACTCTTGCAAATGCTGAAAGATTCATAACTCCAGAATTGAAAAAATATGAGGATACGATAATAAATTCTAAGGCAAAAATTTCTGATTTGGAGTATTATTTATTTAAAGAGATTAGTGCGCAAGTTAAGGATGAAAGAAATATTTTGACTAATTTAGCTGAAAAATTGGCGTATTTAGATGTAATTGTCTCATTTGCGACAATAGCTATTGAAAATGATTATGTAAAACCGGAAATGTTGGAAAATAGTGATATTCTGGAAATTGTGGAAGGGAGACATCCTGTTGTAGAAAAATTGATTGGAAGGTCTGACTTTATAGCGAATAGTACGAAATTAAAAGAGAAAGAGCGATTTGTAGTATTGACAGGTCCGAATATGTCTGGAAAATCAACCTACATGAAGCAAGTGGCTTTAATATCAATTATGGCACAGGTTGGTTCATATGTTCCAGCAAAAGAGGCTAAATTGTCGATAGTGGATAAATATTTGACGAGAATAGGTGCTTCAGATGATATTTTGTCAGGACAAAGTACATTTATGGTTGAAATGAGCGAGGTTTCTAACATTTTAAATAATGCGACTGAAAAAAGTTTGATTATTTTGGATGAAGTTGGGAGAGGGACATCGACGTTTGATGGAGTTTCGATTGCAACGGCGATTTCAATTTATA